>NZ_JBVHDT010000010.1:0-68253 GCF_055563235.1 Streptomyces sp. NPDC003248
GCGCGCCCCCCCCGGACCGCCGCCGGGGCGCCACCCCCCGGCCGGCGGGGCCCGCACCCCCCGCCGCCCGCCCCCCGGGGGGCGCCCGCCCCGCCGGTCGTCCGTCACACCTGCCCGTCCGCACACAGGGCCCGGGCCTGCTCCCGGGCCAGCAGCCGGGTGAAGTGGGGCAGCGCGTAGACCGCCGCGTGCGCGGTCACCTCGCTCGTCGGCGACAGGACCAGTCCCGCCTCGATCAGCCCCTCGACCCGGCGCAGCGCGGCGTCCGGGGCGCAGCCGAGCACGGCGGCCGCGCGCTCGACGGTGAAGACCGGCGCGTCCGGCGCCGCGAGCCGGAGCAGCGCGGCACGGTGGGTGTCGTCCAGGCGCCGCCACTCCTCGGCGACCAGCGCTCTCACGGCGAGGTCCCCGACCGCGAGTTCGTCCAGCACGCTCCGCTGGTCGGCCAGCCGGTCCGCGTACTCCGCCAACGGCATGTGCCGCAGGACGGTGAGCTTGAGACCGGCGACCCGGACGGCCAGCGGCAGCGTGCCGCAGGCCCGGACGATGCGCTCGGCCGCCGCCGGATCACCGCGCAGCCGCTCGGGGCCGGTGATGTGCCCCAGCAGCTCCAGGGCCTCCTCCACCGAGTACGGCGGTACGTCCACCCGACGGGTCCCGGCGAGCCCGGCGAGCCGGGTCCGGGCGGTGACGACGAACGTGCTCGCCCCCGTGCCCGGCAGCAACGGACGGACGCTCGCCTCGTCGGGTGCGTCGTCCAGCACCAGCAGGACCTTGCGCGGAGCCAGCCAGGCGCGCCACAGGGCGGCGGCCTGTTCGGCGTGCCCCGGCGGGCCCCCGGCGCGACCCGTGTACCGCAGGAGTTCCGCGGCCAAGGACTCCGGCGACCGGCGGGAGCCGTCCGGTTCCCGGAGCCGGAGGTGGATCCGCCCGTCGGGACAGCGGTCGGCCGAGCGGTGGGCGGCGTGCACCGCGAGTGCCGTCTTCCCGGCCCCGGCCGGCCCGGAGACGAGGGCGACCACGCCGCCGTCCGCGGCGGCCGCCAGCAGGTCCCCGAGCTGCTCTTCGCGACCGGTGAAGTCGGGGACGTCGGGGGGAAGCACCGTGGGGACGACGGGGCCGCGGCGCGGTCCCGCCCGCTCGGGGCGGACCGCTCCCCGGTCCCCTCCGTCGTCGGACAGGAGCGACCCGTACAGCGCCGTCAGGGCCGGGCTCGGGGCCAGCCCCAGCTCCCGCGACAGGTGCTGCCGCAGCTCCTCGTACACGGCCAGCGCCTCCGCACGGCGTCCCGAGCGGTGCAGGGCCGTCATGAGGGCCGCGCGCAGCCGTTCCCGCAACGGGTGCTGCGCCAGGAGTTCGCCCGTCACCTCGGCGACCTCCCAGGACTGCCCCGACTCCAGCGCGGCCTCGGCCCAGTCCTCACTGACCGCGAGATAGCGGCCGGCCAGTTGGTCGGCGTGGACCCGCACGAGCTCGGAGCAGCCCAGTTCGGGCAGCGGGGGTCCCGTCCACAGCCGTCTGGCCTGGTCGAACAACCCGGCGGCGGTCTGCGGGGAGCCGTCCGCGGCCGCCCGGCGGCCCGCCCGGGCGAGGGACTGGAACCTGAGGGCGTCCAGTTCGGGCTCGGCCACCCGGAGCAGATAGCCCCCCGGCCCGTGCACCAGCCGGTCCCCGGCACAGGCCAGGATTCTGCGCAGGGCGCAGACGTAGACCTGGAGGTTCTTCCGGGCCGTCCTGGGCGGTTCGTCGCCCCACACGGCGTAGGTCAACCGGTCGACGGACACATAGGTGTTGGGCCGGCACAGCAGCATGGCGAGGACGAGCCGCTGCTTGAGGGGACCGAGGGGGAGCGCTCCGCCCCCGGACCGGACCGAGAGCGGACCGAGGACGGAGAACCGCACCGCGCCCGTGTCCGCCCTCGTGTCCGGGTCCGGGTCCGGGGCGGGGTCCGGAACCGGTGTCTCACGCATGGGCCGCGCCCCGGGACGCTTCGGTCCGGAGCCGCTGACGAACGATCATGGGGGGCAGCCTTTCGGTCACGGCGTGGTCAGGGCGACACCGGAGGCGCGGGGAGCCGGTCCCTTCCGGTCGTCGGCAGATCGACTGTGCCGTTGAAAGGCCACGACCAGCATTGGGGGATCCCCCACATGCCCTCGCCGGCCGGGGACGGGCCACCAGCCCTGCCGGGACTGGTCACCAGCCGCGCCGGGTCGGGCCGCGAGCCCTGCCGGGTCGGGCCGCGAGCCCTGCCGGGTCGGGCCGCGAGCCCTGCCGGGTCGGGTCACGAGCCCTGCCGGGTCGGGTCACGAGCCCTGCCGGGTCGGGTCTCCAGCCGCGCCGGGTCGGGCCGCGAGCCCTGCCGGGTCGGGTCTCCAGCCGCGCCGGGTCGGGTCACCAGCCCTGCCGGGCCCGCCTGCCGAACAGGAGCGCGCGCGGCTCCGGCGGCGGGGGCGTGCCCGCCTTGAGCGGCCAGGCGAGCAGCATGCCCGCGAGGAAGCCCACCACGTGCGCCGCGTAGGCGACGGTGCCCGCCTCGAAGACGCCCTCGCCGGAGGAGTACACGGCCTGGAGCGCGAACCAGAAGCCCAGCACCAGCCAGGCCGGCAGTCTCAGCGGCAGGAAGACCAGGAACGGCACCAGGACCCACACCCGGACCTTCGGGTACAGCACCAGATAGGCGCCCAGCACCCCCGCGATCGCCCCCGACGCGCCGATCAGCGGGTCCGTCGAGTCGGCGTTCACCAGGGCGAAGCCGTACGACGCCGCGTAGCCGCAGGCGACGTAGAACAGCGCGAAGCGGACGTGCCCCATGCGGTCCTCGATGTTGTTGCCGAAGATCATCAGGAACAGCATGTTGCCCAGCAGGTGCAGCCAGCCGCCGTGCAGGAACAGCGCGGTGAAGACGCTCAGCACCGGGGACTTGTCGTACCCGGGCGGACCCAGCGCGCAGCCGCCGTCGCGCACCTCGCCGGTGGGGACGAGCCGGGGCAGCCGATCGTGCATCAGCTCGTAGGGCACGGCCGCGTAGTGCTCCAGGAACGCGTGCAGATGGCACGTCTGCGCCAGGGTGCTGTCGCCGGCCACCGAGCCGGACAGGCCGGGCATGAAGAGGAACACGAAGACGTTCGCGGCGATCAGCGCGTACGTCACCACCGGGGTACGGCGCGCGGGGTTCACGTCATGGACGGGGATGACCACAAGGGACTTCTGCCCCCGATCCGTCCGGCGAACCGGTGCACGCCGCCGCCCGCGGCCGGCTCCCCGGTGTCCACGTCGCACGGGTGGTCGGTCGCCGGTCGCGCAGTTCCCCGCGCCCTTCAGGGGCACTGCCCTGCCGCGCGGCTACGAGGACCGCACCTTCGCCGCCGCCTTTCTCGCCGCCACCAGCACCGGGTCCCACACCGGGCTGAACGGTGGGGCGTAGCCGAGGTCCAGGGCCGTCATCTGCTCCACCGTCATCCCCGCGGTGAGGGCGACCGCGGCGATGTCGACGCGCTTGCCCGCGCCCTCCCGGCCGACGATCTGGACGCCGAGGAGGCGGCCCGTGCGGTGCTCGGCGAGCATCTTGACCGTCATGGGGGAGGCGCCGGGGTAGTAGCCGGCGCGGCTCGTGGACTCGACGACGACCGTCTCGTACCGCAGGCCCGCCCGGCGCGCGTCCTTCTCGCGCAGTCCCGTGCGGGCGATCTCCAGGTCGCAGACCTTGCTGACGGCCGTGCCGACGACACCGGGGAAGGTGGCGTAGCCGCCGCCGACGTTGGTGCCGATGACCTGGCCGTGCTTGTTGGCGTGGGTGCCGAGGGGGATGTGGCGCTGCTGGCCGGAGACGAGGTCGAGGACCTCGACGCAGTCGCCGCCCGCCCAGACGTTCTCCTGTCCGCGCACCCGCATCGCCCGGTCGGTGAGCAGACCGCCGTGCGCGCCCAGGGGGAGTCCGGCGGCCTCGGCGAGCGCGGTCTCGGGACGGACGCCGATGCCGAGGACCACCACGTCCGCCGGGTACTCGGCGTCCTCGGTGACGACCGCCCGCACCCGGCCGTCCGCGCCGGTCGCCACCTCGGTGACCTCGGCGTCGTCGACCATGGTGACGCCCAGGTCCTCCATGGCCTCGCGGACCAGCCGGCCCATGTCGGGGTCGAGCGTCGACATCGGCGCGCTGCCCCGGTTGACCACCGTCACCCGGAAGCCGCGCTTGATGAGCGCCTCGGCCATCTCCACGCCGATGTACCCCGCGCCGACCACCACCGCGCGCCTGCCCCGCGCGCGCGTGAGCGTGCCGAGCAGCTCCTGCCCGTCGTCCAGCGTCTGCACCCCGTGCACGCCCTCCGCGCCGGCGCCCGGCAGGTCCGGCCGGACCGGCCGGGCACCGGTCGCGATGACGAGCTTGTCGTACGCGGTCCAGGACTCGGCGCCGGAATCGACGTCACGCGCGCGTACCGCCTGCCGGGCCGGGTCGATCTCGGTGACCTCCGTGCGCAGGCGCACCTGGATCCCGCGCGCCCGGTGCTCCTCCGGGGTGCGCGCGACCAGGTCGTCCCGGTCGTGGACGTCGCCGCCCACCCAGTACGGGATGCCGCAGGCGGAGTAGGACGTGAAGTGGCCGCGTTCGAAGGCCACGATCTCCAGCTCCTCCGGGCCCTTCAGCCGGCGGGCCTGGGACGCCGCGGACATGCCCGCGGCGTCCCCGCCGATCACCACCAGCCGTTCCCGCCCCTGCCCGCCCCGGCGCGCGCTCTCGCTCATGCTCATGCGGACACGCTACGGCGGGCGGTACCTCAGTCCCGCCCGGGGCCGTCCGGCAGCGTCCGGCGCCGGCCCCGCCGCAGCCGCAGCCACACCAGCACGACCACCAGGGCCACCGCGGCGAACGGCAGCACCGCGCCGAACGCGAGGGCGATCCAGCGCAGCACCGTCACGAACGCGTCCCAGCCGCCCGCGAGGGCGTCCAGGAACCCGGGGTCGTCGTCCTTCGCCTCCCGCACCACCGGCTTCTCGGCGAGGGTCAGCGTGATGGTGGCCATGCCGGTGCGGTCCTTCAGCGACGCCTGCCGGGCGAGCAGCGCCTCCAGGTCGGCCTGGCGGCTGCTCAGCTCGCCCTCCAGGGTCACGACGTCGCTCAGCTCGGTGGCCCGGTTCATCAGCTCCCGGATCCGGGCGACGCTGGCGCGCTGCGAGGCGATGCGGCTGTCGACGTCGACGACCTGGTCGGTGACGTCCTGCGCCTTCGCCGTGCGCTCCAGCAGCCGGCCCGTGCCCTGGAGGCCGGTGAGGACGTCGTCGTACCGTTCGACCGGCACGCGCAGGACGACCCGGGTGTGCTCGGCGCCCTCCTCGTCGCGGGTGGTGGTCTCGTCACCGATGTAGCCGCCGGCGTTCTCGGTGGCGGTGCGGGCCTCGCCGAGGGCCTCGGACACGTCCCCGACCTGCACGGTCAGGGACGCGGTGCGGATCACGTGCGCCACGGGCAGGGTCGGTGCCGCGGCGGGCTCGGCGTCGCCCGCGCCCTCCCCGGCCGCCTCGGCGGCGCCGGCGTCCCCGGCGGCCGCCTTGTCGGCCGCGGAGCTCGCGGCCCCCGTGTCGTCCGCGGCGCTGCACCCGGTGAGCGCGACCGCGGCGGCGAGCAGGATCCCGGCCAGGGTGTGGACCGGCCGTACGGAACGTCGAATGCGCATCTGGGCGTACCCCCCGAGGGTCGTGGAACCGCTGACGTCTCTTCGACGCCGCAGCGGCGCCGGACGTTGGGGGGAGACGGTCCCGATGAGGTCACGGTCGGGACGCGGGAAGGCCACCGGGGCGCGGCCGGCGTGCCGGTGGGGTCTGAGAGAGTGGGGGCATGAGCGCAACGGGTACGGCTGCGGGGCAGCACGTCGTCGTCATCGGAGCCGGGATCGCCGGTCTGGCCGCCGCCCACCGGCTGCTGGAGCGGGGTGCGCGCGTGACCGTGCTGGAGGCGTCCGACCGGGTCGGCGGCAAGCTGCTGCCCGGCGAGATCGCCGGCGTCCGGGTCGACCTCGGCGCCGAGTCCCTGCTGGCCCGCCGCCCCGAGGCGGTCGCCCTCGCGCGCGAGGCGGGTCTCGCCGGCCACCTCCAGCCGCCGGCCACCGCCACGGCCTCGATCTGGACCCGGGGCGCCCTGCGCCCCATGCCCAAGGGGCACGTCATGGGCGTACCGGGCACCGCCGCCGCCCTGGACGGCGTGCTCTCCGCCGAGGGTCTCGCCCGCATCGAGCGGGACGCCGACCTGCCGCGCACCGAGGTCGGCGAGGACGTGGCGGTCGGCGAGTACGTGGCGGCGCGGCTGGGCCGCGAGGTCGTCGACCGCCTGGTCGAGCCGCTGCTCGGCGGGGTCTACGCCGGTGACGCCTACCGCATCTCGATGCGCTCGGCCGTCCCCCAGCTGTTCGAGGCGGCGCGCACGCACACCTCGCTCACCGGGGCCGTCCGCGAGATCCAGGAGAAGGCCGCCGCGAACCCGCGGACCGGCCCGGTGTTCCTGGGCATCGCGGGCGGTGTGGGCCGGCTGCCGCTCGCGGTCGCGGAGTCGGTCCGCGCGCGGGGCGGCGAGATCGTGACCGGCGCGCCGGTGACGGAGCTGCGCAGGGCCACCGCGCCGGAGGGCCCGGCCGGCGGCGCGCGGGCGGCCGGGCCGGGTCCGGCCTGGCGGGTGGTCGCCGGGGACCGGGTGCTGCACGCCGACGCCGTGGTCGTCGCCGTGCCCGCGTCCGCCGCGGCGGCCCTGCTGGCCACCGAGTCCCCCGGCGCCGCCGCCGAACTGCGCGCCGTCGAGTACGCGTCCATGGCCCTGATCACCCTCGCCTACCGCCGCTCCGAGGCCGCCCTGCCCGACGGCAGCGGCTTCCTCGTCCCGCCCGTCGACGGCCGCACCATCAAGGCGTCGACGTTCGCCTCCCAGAAGTGGGGCTGGATCGCCGACGAGGACCCGGACGTGCTCGTGGTGCGCACCTCCGTCGGGCGGTACGGCGAGACGGAGGTCCTCCGGCGGGACGACGACGGCCTCGTCGCCGTCTCCCGGCAGGACCTCGCGGCGGCCACCGGTCTCACCGCCACGCCCCTGGAGACCCGCGTCACCCGCTGGACCGACGGCCTGCCCCAGTACCCGGTCGGCCACCACGCGCGCGTGGCCCGCATCAGGGAACACGTCGCCGAACTCCCCGGCCTCGCCGTCTGCGGCGCCGCGTACGACGGGGTCGGCGTCCCCGCCTGCATCGCGAGCGCCCGGGCGGCGGCCGACCGGATCGGCGGCGACCCGCGCGGTGTGCAGGACCTCACCGCCCACCCGGTGCCGAGCCTGCACGGCGGAGCGGGAGAATGAGTGCCATGAGTGACGACGCCCCCACCACCGAGCCCGGCAGGATCCCGAACAAGGGCAAGCTGGCCAAGGACCTCAACGAGGTCATCCGCTACACGCTGTGGTCCGTCTTCCGGCTGAAGGACGCGCTGCCCGAGGACCGCTCCGGCTACGCCGACGAGGTCCAGGAGCTGTTCGACCAGCTCGCCGCCAAGGACGTCACGGTCCGCGGCACCTACGACGTGTCCGGTCTGCGCGCCGACGCCGACCTCATGATCTGGTGGCACGCCGAGACCAGCGACCAGCTCCAGGAGGCGTACAACCTCTTCCGCCGGACCCGGCTGGGCCGCGCGCTGGAGCCGGTGTGGTCGAACATGGCGCTGCACCGCCCCGCCGAGTTCAACCGCTCGCACATCCCGGCGTTCCTCGCCGACGAGACGCCCCGCGACTACGTCAGCGTCTACCCGTTCGTGCGCTCCTACGACTGGTACCTGCTGCCGGACGAGGACCGCCGCCGCATGCTCGCCGACCACGGCAAGATGGCCCGCGGCTACCCGGACGTCCGCGCCAACACGGTCGCCTCGTTCTCGCTCGGCGACTACGAGTGGATCCTGGCGTTCGAGGCGGACGAGCTGTACCGCATCGTCGACCTCATGCGCCACCTGCGCGCCTCCGAGGCCCGCCGCCACGTCCGCGAGGAGGTCCCGTTCTACACGGGACGCCGCAAGTCGGTGGCCGACCTGGTCGCCGGCCTCGCCTGACACACACCGACGCCTGACACACACCGAGGCCCGGCCGGTACAGGACCGACCGGGCCTTCGGGGACCGAGTGCTCCGTCGGGCCCGGGACCGGGCTTCCCGGCCGGGTTCGGGGCCGGGCTTCCCGCCCGGCCCTCGCGACCGGTTCTTCGCCCGGGCCCTTAGGAGCGACTCTCCGCCCGGCGCCTCGTGACCAGTTCTTCGCCCTGCCCCTCGTAACCGGTTCTCCGCCCGGCCCCGCGGGACCGGTTCTTCCGGCCGGGGAGGCCCGGCCGGGAGAACCGGTCAGCTCTTCGCCCGGGCCGCCTCCCGCGCGGGGTGGTCCGCCGGCGTCGGCTCCGGGCGCGCCGCGCAGGCCGCGCGCCGCGCGGGCAGCCGCCCTTCCAGCAGGTACGCCTCCACATGGCCGTTGACGCAGCGGTTCGGACCGCCGGCGATGCCGTGCGTGCCGGCGTCCCGCTCCGTCACCAGCACCGAGCCCGACAGACGCCGCTGCATCTCCAGGGCCCCCTCGTAGGGCGCGGCGGCGTCCCGCTCGGCGGCCAGGATCAGCGTCGGCGGCAGCTCACCCGGCCCGGTCCGCACGTCCAGCGGCTGCTGCCGGGGCGCCTGCCAGTACGCGCACGGCAGGTTCGCCCACACGTTGTCCCAGGTCTCGAACGGCGCCACGCGCGCGATCCGCGTGTTGTCCTGGTCCCACACCCGGAAGTCCGTCGGCCAGGGCGCGTCGTTGCACTCCACGGCCGTGTAGACGGCGCTGGAGTTCTCCGCCGCGGCGGCGGCCTCCCGCACCGGCGCGGCCAGTGCGACGAGCGGCTTCGGGTCGCCGTTCAGGTAGGCCGACAGGGCGTGGGCGCGGGACGGCCAGTGGTCGTCGTAGTACCCGGCCTGGAGGAAGGCGGCCTGCAACTGCCCCGGCCCGACCGTCCCGCCGGCCGGCTCCGCGGCCAGCCTCGCCCGCGCCCGCTCGTAGCTGCGCAGCACCCGCTGCGGGGTGTCGCCCAGTTCGTACACGTCGTCGTGGCGCGCGACCCACTCCCGGAAGTCCGTCCAGCGGCTCTCGAACGCCACCGACTGGGCGAGGTTGTTGCGGTACCAGACCTGCGCGGGGTCCGGGTTCACGGCCGCGTCGAACACCATCCGCCGCACGTGCCCCGGGAACAGCGTGGCGTACAGCGCCCCGAAGTAGGTGCCGTACGACGCGCCCATGAAGGTCAGCTGCTCCTCGCCGAGCGCGGCCCGCAGGACGTCCAGGTCACGCGCGTTGTTGAGGGAGGTGTAGTGGCGCAGGGCGCCGCCCGCCCGCTCGGCGCAGCCGCGCGCGTAGGCCTTCGCCTGCGCGATGCGCTCCTGCTTGTAGGACTCCGACGGGTGCGTCGGCGACGGGGAAGGGGCCTTGACGAAGTGCCGGGGCTCCTGGCAGGTCAGCGGCGCCGAGCGGCCGACCCCGCGCGGCTCGTAGCCGACGAGGTCGTACGCGGCCCCGACGCGCTTCCACGCCGGCAGCGTTCCGGCCATCGGGAAGTGCAGGCCGGAGGCGCCCGGTCCGCCCGGGTTGAAGACCAGCGCGCCCTGCCGGGGCACCCGGCGCTTGGCGTTGCGCGGGTCGCGCTGGGTGGCCCGCACACGGCTGACGGTCAGCTGGATCCGCTTGCCGTTCGGCTGCGCGTAGTCGAGCGGGACCGTGACCGTGCCGCACTGCACGCCGATCGGGGCCTCGGGCGTGCCGGAGCACTTCCCGAAGACGATGCCCTCCTGCGCGGCGCGCGCGGCGGCGAGCGCGACGCCGGAGCCGGCGACGTCACTCGGGGCACCGCCCGCGGGAGCGGCGGAGAGGGTGGTCAGGAGCAGGGCTCCGGCGGCCGGGTAGAGGGCGGCAGCTCTCATCGCGTGTCCCTTCGATGCGCGGCGGCGACAAAAGGGATGTTTGGTGCGTCGGTTGGGGAAGGCAAGCACCGGCCGGGGGTGTCGGCGCCAATGCCCCGTGTGCGCCCCTCGGCACCCGGATGCGCCCCGTTCCCACCCGGGCCCTCCGGGCGCACGGGGCAGGCGGGGCATACGGGGCGTGCGCATGCGGGGCGTGCGCATGTGGGGCGTGCGGGCCTGCGGGCCTGCGGGGCGAAGCCGGCCACGGGCCTCGGTTCTCGGGCGGCCGACGGGGTAACGGGCCATGGGCCTCAGCCCTCCGGGGCGGCCGGCGGGAGTCCGGGGCACGGACCCGGGCCTCCGGGCGTCCGGCAGGAGTCCGGGCCGCGGACCCCGGCCCTCCGGGCGACCGGCGGGAGTCCGGCTACCGGTCCCGGAGTCCGGCTACCGTCCCGGGAGTCCGATTACTGGTCCGGGGAGTCCGGTTCCCTGCCCCGGGAGTCCGGTTCCCTGCCCCGGGAGTCCGGCTGCCGGTCCGGGAGTCGGCCGGTCCAGGAGTCCGGCTACCGGCCCGGGGCCTGCGTCCGCCCGTACGGCTCGCGGTGGCCGAAGGCCGCCCGCAGGTCCGGCTCGCCGACCGCCCGGATCCCGCGGACGGCGACGCAGGTCAGGTAGGTGCGGTCGTCACCCGCGGCGTCGCCCGTACCGGCGCCGTCCGCGTGCCGTGCCAGCGCGCCCAGCAGGCGCCGGCCGGCCGGGGAGGCCCAGCGGGAGTACGGGTGCACCTCGACCCGGGCTATGGCCAGACAGCTCAGGGTGAGCGCCAGGGGCAGCGCGAACCAGAGTGCGACCAGGGTGCGCGGCATGTCCGGGGGGACGGGCGTCAGCAGCGCCGCGGCACCCAGTGCGAGCACGGCCCCGGCGGCGGCCCGCACCTGCCGCACTCCGGCCGCGACCGTCGTGCGCAGACCGTCGGGCACGGCGAGGCCGGCGCCGACCAGCCGGTCGGCGAGGCCGCGCACCGCGTCCGCCGCGGCGGCCGCGGACCGCACCGGCGCGATGGGGGACTGCCCCTCCGGCCCGATGGCCCCGATGACCGACCGCTCCATCTCGTCGCGCCCGCGCGGGTCCACGACGGTCGCCCAGCCGGTGTGGGCGAGCAGCAGCCGCCGCTGCCGCGCCATGGAGACCAGGGTGAGGTCGGCGACCCGGCTCGGGCCCCCGGAGAGGAACGCGGCCTCGTAGAGCGTCAGGTCATGGTCCTGACCCGCGTCCACGTCGACGGCCGCCGCCCGTACGGCGGCCAGGCACAGCCGGGTGCACGCCGCGCCGGCGACGGCCCAGGCCACGAGGAGGAGAAGGACCCAGAACATGCCGCGTTTCTATGCCAGACGCACAGGGAGCGCCATGCCTTGTTCACGATCCGGACCGAGCGTTGTCGGTCTGTGACGTTCCGTTTCCGTTCGTCCCGCCGGGGCGCCCGCCGCAACGCGCGAGCGGACCAGGCGACCGGGCGGAGCCCGCGTGATGCGGACGCGGTACGCGCCCCTGATGCGGACGCGGTGCGGCGCGGTGCCGGCGCGGCGCCCACGAGATGCGGGCGCGGTGCCGCCGCGGTGCGGGCGCCGCCGCCCGGACGCCTCACCGCCGGATCAGCGACCGTCCCCTCCGCGCCCACCGCGACCGCGGCCGCGGCGCCGGTCCCGACCGGTCCAGCCACCACCCGCGCAGCTCCCGCCGGGCCCGGCCCGCCATCGGCGGCCCGTCCAGCAGCATCTGCTCCGCGAAGTCCAGCGCGTCCCGCCGGTACCCGCCGCGCATCGGGCGGCCCTGGGCGTACGCCATGAACGCGGCCCGGTATCCGCCGCCGAGGATCAGCGGCAGCTCCGGCGCCACCTTGGCCACCACGTCGGCCCGCTTGGCGGCCAGGGCCCGCGCCTGGACGCCGATCCGCACCCGGTCGAAGCCCTCGGGGGCCGGCGTCCCGGCGACCAGGGCGGAGAGCAGGGCGGTCTGCGCGAGACCGAGCCGCCGGCGGGTCGTGTCCGGCACGGCGGCGACGGCGTGTTCTCCCGCGGGCGTGCTCCCGGCGGCAACGGGTGCGGTCCCGCCGACGACGGGTGCGGTCCCGGCGGCAACGGATGTGGTCCCGGCGGCAACGGGTGCGGTCCCGGCGGCAACGGACGTGGTCCCGCCGACGACGGTCGCGATCCCGCCGACACCATGCGCGGTCCGGCCGCCGACGGTCGCGGTCCCGCCGCCCGCGGTCGTGGTCCCGGCGGCCCGGGGAGCGGTCCGGGTCCGGGCGCCCTCGGCCACGGCCGCCCGGATCGACGCCAGTTCCCGTTCCAGTTCCGCCGGTTCGGGGAAGTTCTCGTCGCGCTCCAGCAGCACGCCGGGCGGCGCCACCCGCGAGGTGAGGTCGGTCAGGATGTCGAGGACCGGGCGGGACACCGGGTGGGCGTGGCTGTCGTGCCAGACGCCGTCCCGCTCGAAGCCGCCCGCGACATGGACGTAGGCGATGGCCTCCAGCGGCAGGTCGGCGAGCGCCTCGGCCGGGTCCTCGCCGCGGTTGACGTGGTTGGTGTGGAGGTTGGCGACGTCGATGAGCAGGCGCACGCCGGTGCGGTCGGCCAGGTCGTACAGGAACTGGCCCTCCGTCATCTCCTCGCCGGGCCAGGCGAGCAGCGCGGCGATGTTCTCGACGGCGAGCGGCACCGGCAGCGCCCGCTGCGCGATGCGCACGTTCTCGCACAGCACGTCGAGGCTGTCCCGGGTGCGGGGCACCGGCAGCAGGTGCCCGGCCTCCAGCGGCGCGGAGGCGGTCGGCGGGCCGCCCGCCCGTACGAACGCGATGTGCTCGGTGACCAGCGGGGAGCCCAGTGCCTCCGCCCGCTCGGCGAGCGCCGTCAGCCGTCCCTCGTCGGGCCGGTCCGCGCCGCCGAGGCCGAGCGAGACGCCGTGCGGGACGACCGTGACCCCGCGCTCGCGCAGCCGCAGCAGGGAGGCGGGGAGGTGGCCGGGGCAGATGTTCTCGGCGACGGCCTCGACCCAGTCGATGCCCGGCATCCGCTCCACCGCGTCCGCGATCTCCGGCCGCCAGCCGATTCCCGTTCCGAGCCGTGCCCCCGTTCCGAGCCGTGCCATGGTCCCCTCCTCCGTCCGGTCCCCCTCCGTGGTGACGGGGATATCGCCCCCTCACCCCGGCCCGAACCGCCCGCCGCCCTCCTTCAGAGCAACATTTGAGGTTCCACGGCGCGGACGTACGGCTCTACGGCCGGCGGAGGGCGGGATGGTCGGCGACCACCGTGCAGCTCCCGGGTGCGATCTCGGTGAACCCGGCGTCCCGCACCACCGGCAGCCCGCTCGCCGTCAGCTCCCGCCACCGCTCCGGGCGCGCGGTGCGCACCGCGAGCGCGAACCCCGCCGCGCGCCAGGCCGCCCGCTCCTGCGGCGACAGCTCCCACCAGGCGAGCTGCGCGCCGTGTCCGGCCTGCGCCATCGCCTTGCCCGCCGACATCTGCACCTCGGGGCTCATCCAGAGCACCGGCAGTCCCGGATCCGCCTCCGCCGGGGCCTGCGGATCGTCGAGCTCGGTCCCCGACACCTGGAGCTTCGCCAGCTCCTTCGGCCATCCGTCCAGCGGCACCGGCGGGAACACCCGCACCTCGGCCGCCTTCCCGGTCACCGTGATACCGGGCAGCGCCCCGGCCCGCCGCCACTCGGCTCCCCGGGCCCGCCGCACGACCTTCCGGATCCGGGCGTCCTGCCAGTCCCGTACGGCCCCCGCCCACTCCCCGTCGCCGGTGGAGCGCTCGTCGCTCAGCAGCACGAGCACCGCCCGGGCGGCGGTCTCCAGCGCGTCGGTGCGGGCGGGGGGCTCGGCCCGCTCCAGACGGACGACGAGGGGCAGCACGAACTGGGGGGCCTCGTCGCGCGGGTTCGGCTCGGCCTGGAAGGGACTCTCACTCACGGGCGCAGGGTACTCGACCGTTCCTGAAGACCCTCGCGGGCCGCCCCGAGCCGCCCGCTCAGCCCGCTCAGCCCGCTCAGCCCGAGCAGGCCGTGCGCTGTGCCTCCTGCCACTCGCAGACGGGGCACAGCGTGATCCCCTTGTACGACTCCGGGTACTCCGTCGGCTCGCGGCACAGCACGCACTCGGCGTACGGCGGCCCGTCGGCCCGGGGCGGACGGGCCGCGTCGATCAGGCAGTAGGCGGTGTCGCCGTCGTCGTCGCTCATGACTCCAGCGTACGAGAGCACGGGCCGTCCACCACGGGCCCGTTCACCGCCCGCCCTGCGCGGTCCCGATCAGCTCGGACACCCGTACGAACCGGTAGCCGCGTCGGCGTAGCTCGGGCACGATCGCGCGCACCGCCCGCTCGGTGGTCGGGGCGGCGCTGCGCGTGCAGTGCAGGACGACCACCGAGCCCGGCCGCACCCCCTCCAGGACCTGTCGGGCGACCGCGTCCGCGTCCGTCGCGAAGGCGTCCCCGCCCACCACGTCCCACTGCACGGCCGTCACGCCGGTGCCGCTCACCGCCCGCAGGGCGCGCCGGTCGTAGCAGCCGCCGGGGAAGCGGAAGTAGGGCCGCGCGTCGGGGATCCCGGCCCGGCGGAAGGCCGTGTACGCCCGTTCCACGTCGGCCCGCATCCGGTCCTCCGGCACGGTCGGCAGGCCGTAGCAGTCGTCGGTGAAGGCGTAGTGGCTGTAGGAGTGGTTGGCGACCTCGAACAGCGGGTCGCGGCCGATGGCGCGCGCCTGGTCCGGGTACTCCTCGGCCCACCGGCCCGTCATGAAGACGGTGGCCGGCACCTCCAGCGTCCGGAGCGCCGCGATCAGCCCCGGGTTGTCGAACCGCTCGCCGGCGGCCGCCCGCGGGCCCTGGCCGGCGGTCATGTCGGCGTCGAAGGTGAGGGCGACGGACCTGCCGTGGGTGCGCGGGGCGTGCGAGAAGACGGAGGCCGGGCCGCCCGGACCCGGGGCGAGCGTGGGCGGCCCGGCCGGTGCCGAGGAGGGCGGGGCGGGGGCCGGGCGGCCGGGCCGGGGCGCCTGGCCGGTGCCGCAGCCGGCGAGTGCGGCACCCAGGACGCAGAGGGCGGCGAGACGGCGTACAGGAGCGATCACCCTGTGACGCTATAAGGGAAGAACCCTAATTGTGTGTAAATATGTGCGCGCCGGTCATCCAGTCACCCGCCCGGTCCACTGCCCTACCGGCGCCAGGGCCCCGTCACCGCGAACGTCGTCCCCGGCGTGTAGCAGTTGACGTACATCGTCCGGCCGTCGGGGGAGAAGGTGACGCCGGCGAACTCGCCCCACTCCGGCTCCTCGGCGGTCCCGATGTTCTGCCGGCCTCTGGCCATCGCGTACACCTCGCCGTGCCGGGTCACGCCGAAGACGTGCTGCGCGCCGTTGCCGTCCTCGCAGACCATCAGGCCGCCGCCGGGCGCGAGGCAGATGTTGTCGGGGGACTCGCCGGGCAGCCGCACGTCCGTGGCCGGCCCGAAGACGATCACCAGGGTCAGCCGGCGCCGCTCCGGGTCGTACCGCCAGATCTGGCCGTAGTGGTCGGCCGCCGAGCCGTCCGCGCCGCGCGCGAACGACGACACGAAGTACACGCTCCGCCCGCTCCAGTAGCAGCCCTCCAGCTTCTGCGCGTGCGTGATGCCCCCCGGGCCGAAGTCCTGGAAGCGGATGGCGGTCCCGGCGGCCAGCGGGTCCGGTACGTCGACCCACTCGATGCCGTCGAAGGCGGCGCCCGTCTCCTGGATCGACGACAGGTCCGCCACGCCCGGCACGCGCATCGCCTGGAGCCGGCCGCCGGCGCGCAGCGAGCCCGTGCCGCCCAGCGGCTTCTCGGGCAGGAAGCGGTAGAAGAGGCCGAAGGGCTTCTCGAACGCGTCCTCCGTCTCGTAGACCACCCCGCGCCGCGGGTCGACCGCGATCGCCTCGTGCTGGAAGCGGCCCATCGCGGTGAGCGGCACGGCGCCGGTGCGGTGCGGGTCGGACGGGTCGACCTCGAAGATGAAGCCGTGGTCCTTGGCGTAGCCGTTGGTGCCGGCCCGGTCCTCCGTCTCCTCGCAGGTCAGCCAGGTGTTCCAGGGTGTGGGCCCGCCCGCGCAGTTCACGGCCGTCCCGGCGATCGCGACCCGCTCCGACAGCACCTCGCCCCGGCTGTCCAGCGTCAGGGCCGTGCAGCCGCCCTTGCCGGCCGGGTCGTAGGTGAGGCCCTCGACGGTGGGGACGGCGAGCGGCGCGGTGGGGCGGTTCTCGTGGTTGCGGACCAGGTGGACCCGGCCGCGCGGACCGGGCAGGGCCGTCATGCCGTCGTGGTGGGAGGGGACCGGGCCCTCGCCGGAGCGCAGCGGGTCGCCCTCCCGGGAGAGGACCCGGTAGCGGAAGCCCTCCGGCAGGTCGAGCAGGCCGTCCGGGTCGGGGACGAGGGTGCCGTAGCCGGTGTGGCCGAGGTTCTCCGCGGCGGCGGTGTCCGCGAAGAGTTCCGGCAGGGCTCCGGAGAAGACGATGCCCGCTCCGAGGGCACCGGTGCGGGCGAGGATCTGACGGCGGGTCGTGGCGCTACGGGTTTCCGGCACGCGGAATTCCGGCATGGGGCGGTGACCTTCCTGCTGGCGGACAGGAACACTGACCCGCCGTGTCTATCACCCGTCGCGCGCCCCGGGAACCACGCACGGAACGCGCGTCACCGGGCGTCGGCCTGCGGCGGGGGCGGCTGCTGCTGGGCCTTCTCCAGGAAGCGCAGCAGTTCCACGGGGAAGGGCAGGACCAGCGTGGAGTTCTTCTCCGCGGCCACCGCCACCACCGTCTGGAGCAACCGCAGCTGGAGCGCGGCCGGCTGCTCGGACATCTGCTCGGCCGCCTCCGCCAGCTTCTTCGACGCCTGGAGCTCGGCGTCCGCGTTGATGATCCGGGCCCGCCGCTCACGGTCGGCCTCGGCCTGCCGGGCCATCGAACGCTTCATCGTGTCCGGCAGGGACACGTCCTTGATCTCCACCCGGTCGATCTGCACGCCCCAGCCCACGGCCGGACTGTCGATCATCAGCTCCAGGCCCTGGTTCAGCTTCTCCCGGTTCGACAGCAGGTCGTCGAGCTCGCTCTTGCCGATGATGGACCGCAGCGAGGTCTGCGCCATCTGGGAGACGGCGAAACGGTAGTCCTCGACGTTGACGACCGCCGCCGACGGGTCCACGACCTTGAAGTAGACCACCGCGTCCACCCGCACGGTCACGTTGTCGCGGGTGATGCCCTCCTGGGCGGGCACCGGCATCGTCACGATCTGCATGTTCACCTTGCGCAGCCGGTCGACGGCGGGGATCACCATCGTGAACCCCGGCATGCGGACGGAGCCGGCGACCCGGCCGAGCCGGAAGACCACCCCGCGCTCGTACTGCTTCACCACGCGGGCGCCCGCCACGAAGTACACGAACCCCCCGGTGGCCACCGCCGCGACAGCCGGCAGCAGTTCCTGGAGCATGACGACCCCCCTCCCTGAGAGGACCGGAATGCCTGCTCCTGTAACGATATGTCCGCGGGCGGGTCCCGGGCCATCGCCCGGAACCCGCCCCGAGACGGACGGCCCACCGCCGGGCGGACGGCCCGCCCCCGAAGCGGACGGCCCACCGCCGGGCGGACCGCCCACCGCCGGGCGGACGGCCCGCCCCCGAAGCGGACGGCCCGCCCCGAGGCGGACCGCGTACCCCGAGGCGGACCGCGTGCCCGCTAGGCGGCCATCGTCAGCTTCACCGGCTCGATGCCGACGGCGCTGTGCCGCTCGGCCCACGTCTCCAGTGCCGTGCGGCAGGCGTGGTCGAGGTGGTGCAGGCCGGACAGGTCCAGTTCGACCGGGCGGTCCTGCGGCAGGGACTCCAGGCTGTCGAGGATCTTCGGCAGCCGCAGGAAGGTCGCGTTCCCCGACAGGGACGCCCGGACGGGCCCGGTGCCCTGGTCGACGACGTCCAGCCTGATGTGCGAGGCCTCCCACGCCGTCTTCACCACGGCGAGCGCGAGACCGATCAGGACGCCCTCGAACATGCTGACCACGACGATCGACACCGCCGTGACGGCCAGGATCAGCGCCTCGCCCCGGTGCTCGCGCCACAGCCCCGCAATCGCCCGCACCGGCACGAGCTTGGCACCGGCGTGCACGAGGATGCCGGCGAGGGCCGGCAGGGGGATGTACGCGAGCACGTCCGGCAGGAACGCGGCGAACAGCAGCAGCCAGACGCCGTGCAGGACGCGGGACGCCTTGGTGCGGGCGCCCGCCTGGACGTTGGCCGAGCTGCGCACGATCACCGCGGTCATCGGCAGCGCGCCGAGCACCCCGCAGACGGCGTTGCCGGTGCCCTGGGCGACCAGTTCCCGGTCGTACTGGGTGCGCGGCCCGTCGTGCAGCCGGTCCACCGCCGCCGCGCTGAACAGCGACTCGGCGGAGGCGATCAGGGTGAAGGCGACGACGGTGGCGAGCAGGCCGACGTCCGCCAGTTCACCGAAGGAGTCCAGGGACGGCGGCTGGACCGAGCCGAGCAGCCCCTGCACCTCGACGGTGGCCACGGGCAGCGAGAACACCAGCGCGGCCAGGGTCGCCAGGCCCACCGCGGCGAGCGGGCCGGGCACCGCGCGCACCGCCGCCGGCAGCCGCTTCCACAGCACCAGCACCGCGATGGTGCCGGCGCCGAGCGCGAGCGAGGCCGCCGCGGCGGTGGTGCCGAACGCGTCGACGAGCGCCTCGGGCAGCCCGGCGATCTTCTCCGGGCCGGAGTCCGGCGCCTTGGCGCCGACCATCGAGTACAGCTGGCCGGCGATCAGTACCAGCCCGATCCCGGCCAGCATGCCCTCGACGACGGAGACCGAGATGGCCCGGAACCAGCGGCCCAGCCCGAGGAGGCCCATGCCGACCTGGAGCACGCCGGTGGCGAGCACGATCACGCCGAGGGCGGGCAGTCCGAACTCCCGCACCGCCTCGAAGACCAGCACGGTCAGACCGGCCGCCGGGCCGGACACCTGGAGGCTGCTGCCGCGCATCAGGCCGGTGACGATGCCGCCGACGATGCCGGTGACGAGCCCGAGCTCGGCCGGCACGCCGGAGGCCACGGCCACGCCCACGCACAGCGGGAGCGCGACCAGGAAGACGACGAGGGAGGCGGCGAAGTCCTCCTTCAGGTGCGGGAACCGGGATATTCGCGAGGTGTTCCGTGAGGTCATCGCGGCGCTCACAGGGCCTCGAACGCGTCGGTGTCCGCACGGTGTTCGCGTACGGCACCGGTGTGCACCTCGTAGTACCAGCCGCGCACCCGCAGCCGACCGTCCGCCAGCCGCTTCTCCACGCACGGGTAGGAGCGCAGCCGCAGCAGCTGGGCGAGCACGTGGTGCTGCACCGCCCGCATCACCGTCGGGTCGTCGGGGTCGGCGGCGGGCGGCCGGCCCGCGGAGTGCGCGAGCCAGTCCCGGACGGCGGGTACGGCGTCGAGGTCGTCGCCGCGCACCAGCGCGCCCACGGCACCGCAGTGGGAGTGGCCGCAGACGACGACGTCCTGGACGCCGAGGACCTCCACGGCGTACTCGATGGTGGCCGCCTCGCCGGTGGGGCGCTCGGAGCCGTAGGGGGGCACGATGTTGCCCGCGGTGCGCAGCTCGAAGAGCTCGCCGGGGCGGGCGCCCGTGATCAGGGCGGGCACGACCCGCGAGTCGGAGCAGGTGATGAAGAGGACCTGGGGGGACTGGCCTTCCGCGAGGCGGGCGAACTCCTCAGGGCGTTGTCCGAACGTACGGGCGTTGTCGATGAGGGGCTGCATATGTGGTGATTCCTCCTGGCGCGCCGTGGGGGGCGCGTCGGACGGGCAGGACAGGTGAAGGCACTGCTGTCTGCGTCTCTCTCAGCAGCGGAAGACCTGGAGCGCCGCCGGAGAGTGGCCCGTCGAGGATCTCGACGGGCGGTGGTGCGACGCGGCCGGCCCGCAGGGTCGGTGGGCGGCCGCGTGATCCCGCGCGGGCAGGGTGCGCTCGCGCTGCTGAGGTGCCGAGTCGGCCGTGGAGGCCGACCGGTGGCGGTCACGGGTGCGCAAGGGGTCGTAGGGGGCCCCGGACCGGTCGCATGCGCCGGACGTGACGGTCTCGTCACGTGGTGTCGCGCTGGAGGGTGTGATTCCAGGCTGGGTCTTGGCCTTGGCCTGACGGACGGTGTGCGCGTCTGCGAAGGAGGGCGCGGGCGCGAAGAGCGGGAGGGCCAGGAGCACGGCGGCGAGGAGCGACACGGCGGTCCGGACCGCCCCACCTCGGAACATGCGCCCCCCTCCGAGCAGTTCGCACCTCTAGTCCGGACCAAGTGCTGGTCAACGGTTGGTCAAGAAACACGTTAACCCTGCAAAGTCGTTTGCAGGGTTAACTCGGCGTTTCGAGATGAAGTGCGCCTCAAAAGCGAGGGATGGATGGCGCGAACTGATCCTTGACCCGGCCGGGATGATCGACTATCAGGACTCGATCAGCCGCTGGGCGTCGCGGGCCAGCGCGGTCAGCCGGGAGATGGCCCGGAAGTACTTCTTGCGGTAGCCGCCGTTCAGCATCTCCTCGCTGAACAGCCGGTCGAAGGGCAGCCCCGAGGCCAGGACGGGCACCTCTCGGTCGTAGAGCCGGTCGGCGAGGACGACGAGCCGCAGGGCCGTCGACTGGTCGGGAATCGGCCGCACGTCGGTGAGGCACACCGCCTTCAGGCCGTCGGTGAGGGCGCCGTAGCGGCTGGGGTGCACCCGCGCGAGGTGGTCCAGCAGCTGCGGGAAGTCGTCGAGGGAAGCGCTCGCCGTGGCGTACGCCGTCTTCGTCACCTGTTCGTCGGAGTACGGCGCCGGCGCCTCCGGCAGGCCGCGGTGGCGGTAGTCCTCGCCGTCGATGCGCAGGGCGCGGAAGTGCGCGGACAGTCCCTGGATCTCGCGCAGGAAGTCGGCCGCGGCGAAGCGGCCCTCGCCCAGCTTGCCCGGCAGGGTGTTGGAGGTGGCGGCGAGCGCGACACCCGCCTCGACGAGCTTGCCGAGCAGGGTCGAGACGAGGACGGTGTCGCCGGGGTCGTCCAGTTCGAACTCGTCGATGCACAGCAGGCGGTGGCCGGAGAGGGTCTTCACCGTCTGCTGGAACCCGAGGGCGCCGACCAGGTTGGTCAGCTCCACGAACGTGCCGAACGCCTTGAGCGCGGGCTCCGCCGGGGTCGCGTGCCACAGGGAGGCCAGCAGGTGGGTCTTGCCGACGCCGTAACCGCCGTCCAGGTAGACGCCGCGCGGGCCGGGCGGGGTCTTGGGCGCCTTCGCCCGGCCCAAGCCGAGGAAGCCCCGTCGGGCGCCGCCGACGGCGTGCGCCCCGCCGAGTCCGGCCGCGAAGCCCTCCAGCACCCCGACCGCCGCGGTCTGGCTGGGCTGGTTCGGGTCCGGGATGTACGTGCTGAAGCGCACCGAGTCGAACCGCGGCGGCGGCACCATCTCGGCGACCAGCCGGTCCGCGGGGACGTGCGGCTCACGCGCGCACAGGGACAGCGGGGCCGCGTCGGCTATCGGGCCGAGGCCGGGGGCGGGGGTGGAGGACGACACGGTTCCCCATGCTAAGCGCCGTGCCAGACTGCCTCGTATGCGACGCCTGTTCCCTGTGACCGACCAGACAGTGGCCGAGAGCCCGGACGAGGGCGGTGGGGCCGCCGGGTCCCCCGCCACCGCCGAGGAGCGCGAGGCCCGAGAGGCGCGAGACACCCGAGAGGCTCGGGAGGCCCGCGAGGCCCGCGAGGCCCGCGGCTCCCGGGAGTGGAGCCTGGACGAGATCGCCGACGCCTACGCCTACCCGGATCCCGGTCCCGGGGAGCCGGCGCCCTGGCTGCGGGCCAACATGGTCTCCACGCTCGACGGGGCCGCCCAGCACGACGGGCGCTCACAGCCCATCTCCAACGCCACCGACATGCGGATCTTCGGCACCCTGCGGGCCCTCGCCGACGTGGTGCTCGTCGGTGCGGAAACGGTTCGCCAGGAGGGGTACCGCCCCGCCCGGGTCCGGGCCGAGTTCGCCGGGCGGCGGGAGGCGGCCGGTCAGGCGCCCGTTCCCGCCATCGCGATCGTCACCGCGAGCCTGGACCTCGACTTCTCGCTGCCGCTGTTCACCGCGCCGGTGGTGCCCACCCTGATCCTCACCGGCGCCGGGGCCGCCCCCGACCGGATCGCGGCCGCGGAGAAGGCCGGCGCCCGCGTGCTGCTCGCCGGGGACGGCGCGGGCGTCGAGCCCGCGCGGGCCGTCCAGGTCCTCGCCGGACTCGGGCACACCCGGCTGCTGACCGAGGGAGGTCCGCGGCTGCTGGGCCAGCTGGTCGCAGACGAGGTGCTCGACGAACTGTGCCTGACGGTCTCGCCGCTGCTCACCGCCGGGGACGCGCAGCGCATCGCGGGCGGTCCGTCGGTCGCGGTCCCGCGCCGGTTCACCCTGCTGTCCCTCCTGGAGGAGGACGGCTTCCTCTACGGGCGGTACGGCAGGGCCTGACGCGACGGGGCCTGAAGCGACGGGGCCTGAAGCGACGGGTCCTGGAGCGAGGAGCCCTGGAGCGGCATGGCCCGGAACCGGGGGGACAGGAGAAAGGGCGGGTGGAACGCCGGTGTCGCACGTGACGGAAAAAGGCAGGTGTGACCCGGCGGATCCGGGGAAGGCGGGCACGGCTGCCCTGGTCCCGAATTCGGCGGAATATGCCGTTCCGGTTGGCTTCGGGCGGGCAGACTAGGACGGCAGGACCCGTGCGAGCGCGGGGCAGGATGGTTTCCGCAGGGCCGGTCACGGCCACGGAGGACTGAGGGCCACGCGGGTCCTCTAAGGAGAATGAGGCGCTGGTGTTCACAAGCGTTTTGATGATCGAGAAGGCCCTGACGTCCGCCGACGTGGAGTTCGTCACCACCTTGCACGGGGACGAGCAGGTCTCCTTCCACGTGCTCCTCCAGCCACGCGGCGACCAGGCCGACCGGCTGCTGCGGGCCATCGACGACATCGCGCTCGGCGAGCTCGACGAGGCCGTGCGCGAGGGGGAGACACCCGAGGGGGAGGAGGCCAAGAGCGTCGGCCAGAGAGCCCTGGAGGTGTCCCTGACCGCGTTGCGCGCCGCGGGCAGCACGGCGCAGGGGCGGCTGGTCGACGACCATCCGCTGGACGCGCTCAAGACGGTCGTCGACGAGGTGGAGGCGGACGAGGTGATCGTGCTGACCGATCCGCACTACGTGGAGGAGTTCTTCCACCGGGACTGGGCCTCCCGGGCGCGGCACAAGGTGGGGGTGCCGGTACTCAAGCTGTTCTCCCACAGCAAGGCGTAGGGCCTGTCGTTCACAGCAAGGCGCAGGGCCTGTCGTTCGGCAAGGCGCAGGGCCTGTCGTTCGGCAGGGCGCAGGGCCTGTCGTTCGGGGGTGGTCCCGTCACGCAATAGGCTGGGCACGCTCATCGTCCTATGCACCGCACTCTGGGAGAACTCGCATGGCACCCGGCCTTCCTACCGCCATGGACCGACCGCACTTCATCGGCATCGGCGGTGCCGGCATGTCGGGCATCGCGAAGATCCTGGCCCGGCGCGGGGCCAAGGTGGCGGGGAGCGACGCGAAGGAGTCGGGGACGGCCGAGGCGCTGCGGGCGCTGGGCGTGACCGTGCACATCGGGCACGCCGCCGGCCACCTGGCCGACGACGCCAGCTGTGTCGTGGTGTCGTCGGCGATCCGGGCGGACAACCCCGAGCTGGCCCGCGCCGCCGAGCTGGGCGTCCCGGTGGTGCACCGCTCCGACGCCCTGGCCCGGCTGATGGACGGGCTGCGGCCGATCGCCGTCGCCGGCACGCACGGCAAGACCACCACGACATCGATGCTGGCGGTGTCGCTGGGCGAGCTGGGGCTGGACCCCTCCTACGCCATCGGCGGCGACCTGGACGCGCCCGGTTCCAACGCCGAGCACGGCGCGGGCGAGATCTTCGTCGCCGAGGCGGACGAATCGGACCGCAGCTTCCACACGTACGCGCCCGAGGTCGCGATCGTCCTCAACGTGGAGCTGGACCACCACGCCAACTACGCGTCCATGGACGAGATCTACGAGTCCTTCGAGACGTTCGTCGGGAAGGTCGTGCCCGGCGGCACGCTCGTGGTCAACGCCGACCACGAGGGCGCGCGGGAGCTGACCCGGCGGGTCGGGGGCGAGGGCGTGCGGGTGGTCACGTACGGCGAGGCGGAGGACGCCGACGTGCGGGTGCTGGCCGTCGAGGCGCAGGGGCTGAAGAGCCGGGTGACCGTGCTGCTGGGCGGGCGGGAGCTCACCTTCACGGTCTCCGTGCCGGGCCGCCACTACGCGCACAACGCGGTCGCCGCGCTGGCGGCGGGTGTGGCCCTCGGGGTGCCGGCCGGGGACCTGGCGCCGGCGCTGGCCGCGTACACGGGGGTGAAGCGGCGCCTCCAGCTGAAGGGCGAGCGGGCGGGGGTCCAGGTCGTCGACTCCTACGCGCACCACCCGACCGAGATGACCGCGGACCTGGAGGCGATGCGCGCGGCGGCCGGTGACGCCCGCATCCTGGTCGTCTTCCAGCCCCACCTCTTCTCCCGGACCCAGGAACTGGGCCAGGAGATGGGCCGGTCGCTGGCCCTCGCGGACGGCTCCCTCGTCCTCGACATCTACCCGGCCCGCGAGGACCCGATCCCGGGCATCACCAGCGAGCTGATCGTCGACGCGGCCCGCGCGGCCGGCGCCGACGTGACGCCGGTGCACGACAAGGACCAGGTGCCCGCCCTGATCGCGGGAATGGCCGGACCCGGTGATCTCGTTCTCACCATGGGCGCGGGCGACGTCACCGACCTCGGCCCGCGCATCCTGGACCGTCTCGCACAGTGATCTGAGTAAGGGGTTGGCCTTCATGTCGTACGACGTCGAAAAGCCCGACGAGCAGTGGCGGGCGGAGCTCACCCCGGCGGAGTACGCCGTGCTGCGCCAGGCGGGGACCGAGCCCGCCTTCACCGGTGAGTACACCGACACCAAGACGCGGGGCGTCTACTCCTGCCGGGCCTGCGGCGCCGAACTGTTCACCTCCGACACCAAGTTCGAGTCCCACTGCGGCTGGCCGTCGTTCTTCGACCCGAAGGACAGCGACGCGGTGGAACTGCTGGAGGACCGCTCGCACGGCATGCGGCGGACCGAGGTGCGGTGCGCGCGGTGCGGCTCGCACCTCGGGCACGTCTTCGAGGGCGAGGGCTACCCGACCCCCACGGACCAGCGCTACTGCATCAACAGCGTCTCCCTGCGGCTGACGCCCGCCGAGGACTGACGCCCACCGAGAACCGACCCCCGGGCGGAGCCGGCCCGCCCCGGCTCCGCCCGTCGCCCTCCTCCCGGCCGGCCCGTTCCGGGTCGGCGGCGGGCGCGTCGGCCCGTCTCACAGGGCCTTCCGCTGGACCAGCGCCGACAGCACCAGCATCCCGGGCAGCAGGGGCAGCCAGACGGTCAGGGCGCGGTAGCCGACGACCGTGGCCGTGGCCAGGGCGAGGGGGGTGCCGTAGCCGGCCAGGGTGAGGACCAGGGCCGCGTCGACCGGGCCGATGCCGCCCGGGGCCGGGACGGCGCCCGCCGCGGTGCTCGCGGCGAGGAACGCGAACACCAGTTGCGGCCACGACAGCGGGACGCCGAGCGCCGTGCCGACCGAGGCCACCACGCAGGCCTGGAGCAGCGGTGCCGCCATCGCCCCGCACCACAGGGGCAGGCACCGGCCCGGGCGGGTGTGCAGGTGACGGGCGTCGGTGAGCGCCGTGCGGACGAACGCCAGGGCGGGGCCGCGCCAGGCGCGGACCAGGACCAGGAGCGCCGCGGCCGCCGCGGGGGCGAGGAGCAGGCCCACGACCGCCAGGACCAGCGTCCGTCCCCGCGGGAGGAGCGCGGACGGCGGCACCGCGGCCGGGGCGGCCAGGACGAACACGAGCAGTAAGGGCGTCTTCGCCACCGCTCTGACCAGGGAGTACAGCGCGATCGAGGCGGTGGCCCGGGGGAGCGGGACACCCTGGCGCAGCAGGAAGCGGACGGTGACCGCGTGCGCGCCGATGCTCGCCGGGAGGAGGTGGTTCGCGGCGCCCGCGGCGACTTGGGAGGCCAGCAGCAGGCCCTTGGGCAGCCGGTCGGGGACCGCGCCCTGGCGGACACAGGCGGCGGCGACCCAGCCGAGGCAGGTGAACACCAGCCCGGCCAGCAGCCACCAGGGGTCGGCGGTGGCGAGACGGGCGGTGCCGTCGCGTACGGCACGCCAGTCGATCGCCGCCCAGATCCCCAGCAGCAGGACCGGGAACAGCATCAGGACGCGGCGGACCGGCGAAGCGGCTACACGGTCGGCGGGGGCCGCGGGGGCCGCGGGGGCCGCGGGGGCCGCGGGGGCCGTGAGGGTTGTGGGGGCGGTGGGGGTGGTAGGGGCGGTCGGGGAGTCCTCGGGGTGGCGGTCGTCCGCGCGGGGGAGCGGGGAGGCGGGACCGTCGAGCGGCAGCAGGGACACGGCGCACGTCGTCCTTCCGCGTCACCTCCGCGGACGCCGGGGTGACGGAATAGGGCCCTGGGCAGGGAAGGGGCGGGGGAGGAGATTCCCCTCCGGCGTGACGGTGCGGTGTCCGGGAGCCGACGGTGCGAGGGCGGAGGGGCGACTGCGGTGCGGTGTGGGGTGGTGCGATGATGCGGCGCGGTGCGGTGCGTAGGGCTGTGGGAGTTCTGCCCGGGGCGCCCGCCGCTCATCCCGCTCCCGGCACCGTCCGGTCGGCGCCGCCCGAGATCCGGTCCGGCGGCGCTGCCAGCCGTCAGCCGTCAGCCGTCAGCCGTCTGCCGTCTGCCGTCTGCCGTAAGCGTCAGTTGTCAGCCGTCAGCTGTCGTACGGCCGTCGGCGTCAGCCGTCGCCGGGCGGTCGCAGGGGCAGTGTCAGGGCGAAGACCGTGCGGCCCGGGGCGTCGTCCAGGTCGAGGGTGCCGCCGTGGGCCTCGACGAGGGCGCGGGCCACCGCCAGGCCGAGGCCGCTGCCGCCGCGGTCGCGGCTGCGGGCCTTGTCGACGCGGTAGAAGCGGTCGAAGACCCGCTCCCGGTCGCCGGCCGGGATGCCGGGGCCCTCGTCGCTGACGCCGACCCGCGCCGCGTCCCGGGTGGCGGACACCGTGACGGAGACCGGGGTGCCGGCCGGGGTGTGCACGGCCGCGTTGGTGAGGAGGTTGTCCAGGACCTGCCGGACGCGCTGCGGGTCCAGGCACAGCCGCACCGCCGACGGGCCCGGCGCCACCGTCAGCGGATGGTTCGGGTGGCTCGCCCGGAAGGCGTCGGCCGCCTGCTCGACCAGCTCCACCAGGTCGGTGTCCTCCCGCCGCAGCGGTGTGTCGACCTCCGCCGCGTCCAGCCGGGCCAGCATCAGCAGGTCGTCGAGGAGGACGCCCATGCGGGCGGCCTCCGCGCGCAGCCGCGCCAGGTGCCGGTCGCGCTCCTCGGGCGCGTTGGCGGCCGCGTACTGGAAGAGGTCCGCGTAGCCGCGCACCGACATCAGCGGGGTGCGCAGTTCGTGCGAGGCGTCCGCGACGAAGCGGCGCAGCCGCTGCTCGGCCCGGGCCCGGACCGCGAGGGAGTCGTCGATGTGCTCCAGCATGGTGTTGAACGCGGTGCGCAGCTCCTCCACCTCCGGTCCGCCGCCGGCCCGGTCGGCGCGCAGCGGCAGCCGGGCCGCCGTCTCGGTGAGGTCGTGCGAGGCGATGCCGTGCGCGGTGTGCGCCATGTCGCTCAGCGGCTTCAGCCCGCGCCGCAGCAGGGCCCGGCCGACCACCACGAGGGTCAGCAGCGCGAGCGCGAAGGTGACGACCTGGATCGTGATCAGGTGCTGGACGGTGTCCTCGATGTCGTCCATGGGCGCGCCGCTCACCAGGATCACGCCGGGCTCGACCTCGCAGGCGCGCAGCCGGTACAGGCCCTCGCCGTCCAGGTACTCGGTGCGCAGCACCTCCGACGCTCCGGCGGCCCGCGCGCGGGCCGCCGCGGTGAGGTCCTCGACGTCCGCGGGCACGTCGGCGGCGTCCTCGGGCGCGCGGAGCACGGGCGTGCCGTCCGACACGTCGTACACGGCGTAGTACCAGCGGTAGTACTTCTTGCCCTCCAGCGTGCCGTAGGTCGCGATGCTCTTGGACTGGGCGAGCTGGGCGATCCGGAGCTGCTCGTTGAGCTGCTGCGACAGGTAGTCGCGCATGTACGTCGTCAGGGCCGTGCCGACGACCGCGAAGACCACCAGCGACAGCACGCCGAGGGCCAGGGCGAGACGGGTGCCGAGCCGGAGCCTGCGGTACGCCTGCCGGAACCGCCCGATCACTCCGCCGCCCGCCGGACGACGTACCCGAACCCGCGCACGGTGTGGATCATCGGCGCGCCCGTCGCGTCCAGCTTGCGGCGCAGCCGGCTGACGACCAGCTCGACGACGTTGGAGCGGCCGCCGAAGCCGTACTCCCACACGTGGTCGAGGATCTGCGCCTTGGTGAGCACGGTCGGCGACTTGCGCATCAGGTAGCGCAGCACCTCGTACTCGGTCGGGGTGAGCGTCAGCAGGCTCTCGCCGCGCCGCACCTCACGGGTGTCCTCGTCCATGGTCAGATCGCCGACCCGCAGCACCGACCGCTGGAAGGCGGGGCCCGCGCTGCGCCGCAGCACGGTGCGCAGCCGGGCCATCAGCTCCTCCACCGCGAACGGCTTCACCAGGTAGTCGTCGCCGCCCCGGGTCAGACCCGCGACCCGGTCGGCGACCCCGTCGCGGGCGGTGAGGAAGACCACCGGCACCATCGTCCCGGAGCGGCGCAGCCGGTCCAGGACGCCGAAGCCGTCGACGTCGGGCAGCATCAGGTCGAGCACCACGATGTCCGGCCGGAACTCGGCGGCGCGGCGCAGCGCCTCCTCGCCCGAGTTCGCGGTGACCGCTTCCCAGCCCTCGTAGCGGGCGACCGTCGCCACGAGATCGGCGATCGGCGGGTCGTCGTCCACCACCAGCAGTCGTACTTTTTCCACCCGCACATACTGCGCCACCCGCTCCCGAGCGCCAGACCCCGGTGCGGCGCGGAGGGCGATCGATACCCACTTGAAAGTTGTACGACAGGTGATCGACAGCTCCGGGCGGCGAAGCTCTGTGTCCTAGGACCAGATCGTCCTAGGAGCAGACCAAGGAGTTCCCGTCCGTGACGACCGTGCAGTCGCCTCCCGTACCCCCCACGGCGATACGTCCCAAAGTCGTGGCCCGCACCGGCCTGTACGCCGTGCTGGCCGCGAACGCGGCCGTCGTGACCCTCTTCGCCGTACAGGCGGGCTTCGCCTCCAACGCCCTGGTGGTGCTGGGCCGCTTCACCGGGCTCTACGCCGCCCTGCTGATGGCCTTCCAGCTGCTGCTGGTGGCCCGGCTGCCCTGGCTTGACCGCCGTATCGGCATGGACCGGCTGACCAACTGGCACCGCTGGACCGGGTTCGGCCTGCTGTGGACGCTGGTCGGGCACGTGGTGTTCATCACCTTCGGCTACGCCCGGTCGTCCTCCCTGGATCCGGTGAACCAGCTCGTCGACCTCGCCGAGACCGTCGAGGGCGTGTTCCGCGCGGTCGTCGCGCTGGGGCTGATCCTGGTGATCGGCGCCGTCTCCGCCCGCTGGGCCCGGCGCCGGCTGGCCTACGAGACCTGGCACTTCATCCACCTGTACACGTACGTCGCCGTGGTGCTGGCCTTCACCCACCAGGTCGCCGTCGGCACCACCTTCACCTCCTCGCCCGCCGCGACCGGCTACTGGTACGCCCTGTGGGCCGTCGCCCTGGGGTCCGTCCTGGTGGGCCGGGTGGGGCTGCCGCTGTGGCGCAACCGGCGCCACCGGCTGCGCGTCGAGAAGGTCGTGGCCGAGTCCGACACCGTGGTCTCCGTCTACATCACCGGCCGTGACCTGGACCTGCTGCCGGCCCGCGCGGGCCAGTTCTTCCTGTGGCGGTTCCTCACCCGGGACCGCTGGTGGCAGGCGAACCCGTTCTCCCTGTCGGCCGCGCCCGACGGCCGCACCCTGCGCCTGACCGCCAAGGCCGCCGGCGACGGCTCGGCCGGCCTGCGCCACCTCAAGCCCGGCACCCGGGTCTTCGCCGAGGGCCCCTACGGCGCCTTCACCGCGATGCACCGGACCCGCCCGGAGGCCCTGCTGATCGCCGGCGGCGTCGGCGTCACCCCCATCCGGGCCCTGCTGGAGGAGCTGCACGGGCACGCCGTCGTCGTCTACCGCGTGGGCAGCGACCGGGACGCGGTCCTCTACGACGAACTGCGCGACCTCGCCCACGCCAAGGGCGCCGAGCTGCACCTGGTGACCGGCCCGCCCGTCCCCGACCGGCTGGCGCCGGCCGAGCTGGCCCGGCTGGTGCCGGACATCGCCGACCGCGACGTCTTCCTGTGCGGCCCGCCGCCGATGATGGACGCGGTCCTGGGCAGCCTGCGCGCGCTGGACGTGCCCCGGCAACAGATCCATTTCGAACGCTTCAGCCTGGCGGGATGACGGAGACGAGGAAGAACGACGTGAAGCGAGCACTACCTGTCCTGGTCCTGTCCGTGGCCGGCCTCGTCCCGGTGTGGCGCTACGAGCCGTCCACGAGCACGTCGGCGGCCGAGGCACCGGCGTCGGCACCCGCGGCGTCCTCCACGGCCCCCGCGTCCGGCTCCTCGGGGCTGGTCGTCAAGGGCACGACCGTCGCCACCGAGAAGGGTGACGTGCAGGTCGAGGTGACCTTCGACGGTGACACGATCACCGCGGTGCGGATGCTGAAGCAGCCGGACCACCCGCAGACGGCGGCCGCGGTGCCGACGCTGATCGAGGAGACGCTCCAGGCGCAGAGCGCGGACGTCGACACGGTGTCCGGCGCGACCGTCACCAGCGACGGCTACCGGGAGTCCCTCCAGGCCGCGATCGACGCCCAGGCGGCGTCGGCCTCGGCGTCCCCGTCCGCATCCGCCCCGGAGGCCGACGCCTCCCAGGTCGTGGCGGGGTCCACCGTCGCCACCGAGAAGGGTGACGTGCAGGTCGAGGTGACCTTCGAGGGCGACACGATCACCGCGGTGCGGATGCTGAAGCAGCCGGACCACCCGCAGACGGCGGCCGCGGTGCCGACGCTGATCGAGGAGACGCTCCGGGCGCAGAGCGCGGACGTCGACACGGTGTCCGGCGCGACCGTCACCAGCGACGGCTACCGGGAGTCCCTCCAGGCCGCGATCGACGCGAAGGGCGCCTGACGTGCACCGCGTGGAACACGTCATGGGCTTCCCGGTCTCCCTGCGCATCGACGACGAGGGGGACCACGACGGCCCGGCGGACGCCGTCTTCGCCCGGCTGCGGGAGGTCGACGAACGGTTCAGCCCGTTCAAGCCCGGCAGCGAGGTGTCCCGCTACGGCCGGGGCGAGCTGCCGGCCGCCCGGATCAGCGCCGACCTGGCCGAGGTGATCGGCCTGTGCGAGCGGTACCGGGCGGCGACCGGCGGCGCCTTCGACGCCCGGCTGCCCGGCCGGGGCTTCGACCCCTGCGCCGTCGTCAAGGGCTGGTCGGTGCAGCGGGCGGCGGAGCTGCTGACCGCGGCCGGAGTACGCCGGTTCTGCCTCAACGCCGGCGGCGACGTGGTCGTCGCGGGCGGCCCGTGGCGGGTCGGCGTACGCCACCCCGAGACCGCCGACCGGCTCTGCACGGTACTGGAGCTGACGGACGGCGCGGTCGCGACCTCCGCGCGCTACGAGCGCGGCGACCACATCCTCGACGGGCGCACGGGCGCGCCGGCGACCGGACTGCTCAGCGTCACGGTCGTCGCGCCGACGCTGACGGTGGCGGACGCGGTGGCGACCGCCGCCTTCGCGCTGGGCGCGGAGGGCGTCGAGTGGGCGGCCGGGCAGGAGGGCTGCCAGGTCTACGCGGTGGACGCGGGGCGGCGGGTCCTGCGGACGCCGGGGTTCCCGGCGGCGGGGGCGGGGACCGCCGCCGCGTGAGCACCGGTGCCGGGGCGCCGGCGGTGGCCCTGTGGGTGCTCGGGTGCTGACGGTGGCCGTGTGGGTGCGCGGGTGCCGGCGGTGGCCCTTGGTTGCCGTGGCGAGGTGGGCGGGGCGCGGTCGTGGCCGCCCGGGTGTGTGCCCGGCGGCACCGCTGAAAGGGGCGGTACGGGATGCCGTACCGCCCCTTTTCCGTGTGCGCGTCCTCAGCTGGCGTCGGAGGCGTCCAGCCGGTACAGCCCGCTGTAGTCGCTCACGGCGGTGCCGTGCTTCTTCACCCAGGCCGTGATCTCGCTGCTCGCGGAGTTCTGGCCGCTGTCGCCGACCACGACGTAGTGCAGCTTGCCCGCCTTCACCAGGCTCTTGAGCTTGGCGAGGGTCATGGCCTCGTCGGTGCCCGACCAGCCGCCCATGGAGATCACGGGCTCGCCGGACTCCAGGATGACGGAGGCCGCGGTCTGGTCGGTGGCGACCGCCACGAGCCAGGTGGCGCCGTCCTGGTGCTCCTTCAGGTACGTGATCATCGCGGACGACACCTGGCTGCCGCCGCCCATGCCGCCGCCCGTGCTCCCGCCGGGGGATCCGGCCCCGGCGGTGGACCCGGACTCGTCCGTGGAGCCGGTCTCGCCGGTGGACCCGGCCTCCGTGCCGGAGGACGGACCGGCACCGCCCGACGGGGGCTGACCCGGCTGCTGCCCGTCGCCCGTGCCGCTGCCCGTGCCCGTCGGCGCCTCGCCGCCCGGCTGCCGGCCGCCGGCCCCACCGCCCATGCCGCCCATGCCGCCACCGGTGGTGGGGCCGGCCGTCGGGTTGGTGCCGTTCGGGGTGGAGGCGGCCGCGGACACCGCGTACGCGGCCGGACCGGCCAGCAGGGCCACGACCGCCGCGAGGGCGGCGACCACCGTCAGCCGCCGCCGGGCGAACCGTCCGACCAGCAGCCCGATCACCGCGGCCGCGCCCGCGACCCCGGCCACGACCTCGGCGACCGTGTAGGCCGTCCCCGAGCCGGAGACCCGCTGGAGCAGGACGACCGCCCAGACGGTGCTCGCCGCGACCGCCGCCGGCAGCACCCATCCCCACCGCGCCGCCGATCCCTCGCGGAAGGCCCGGAACAGCATCACCGCCCCGATACCGGCCAGCGCCGCGATGCCCGGGGCCATGGCGGTCACGTAGTACGGGTGGAAGGTGCCCTCGGCGAGCGAGAACGTCAGGTAGTGCAGCACGAACCAGCCGCCCCAGAGCATCAGGGCCGCCCGCCGGGCGTCGGTGCGCGGGGCGCGCCCGCGCAGCACCAGGCCGCCGATCAGGGCGACCGCGGCGAACGGGATCAGCCAGGAGATCTGGCCGCCCATCGTCTCGTTGAACATCCGGTACAGGCCCGCCTCGCCGCCGAAGCTCGCGCCGTTGCCCTGCGAGCCCGCCGACGAACTCGCCCCGAAGATCCGGCCGAGGCCGTTGTAGCCGACGACCAGGTCCCAGACCGTGTTGTCGGTGGAGCCGCCGATGTAGGGGCGGGACGACGCCGGGATCAGATCGACGACCACCATCCACCAGGCGCTGGAGACGGCCAGGGCGAGCGTGCCGGCGGCGAGGTTGCGGATCCGCCTGCCCAGCGGGGCCCGCGCCGCCCACAGGTACACCAGGAAGAACGCGGGCAGCACGACGTAGGCCTGCATCATCTTCGTGTTGAACGCGAAGCCGATCGCGACGCCCGACCACACCAGCGGCGCCGCCTTCCCGGTGCGCACGGCCTTCAGCAGGGCGGCCGCGCCGAGCAGCATGAGGAAGACCAGGACGGGGTCGGGGTTGGTGTCCCGGGTGATGGCCACCGTGATGGGCGTGAGGGTGAGCGCCAGGGCGGCGACCGTCGCCGCGACCGGGCCGAAGTCCCGCTTCACCATCCGGTGCAGCAGCGCCACCGAGCCCACGCCCGCCGCGACCATGGGCAGCGCCAACTGCCAGGTGCCGTAACCGAACACGCGGGCCGACAGGCCCATCACCCACAGCGCGAAGGGGGGTTTGTCGACGGTGATGAAGCTGCCCGCGTCCAACGCGCCGAAGAAGAACGCCTTCCAGCTCTGGGTGCCGCTGTAGACGGCGGCGTTGTAGAAGGAGTTGCCGGTGACGGAGGACAGGTTCCAGGCGTACAGGGCCGTGGCCAGCACCAGAATCGCCCACAGGGCGGGGCGGGCCCACCGCGGGTCGTCCGGGGCGCCGGTGAGCAGCCGGCGCGCACGGGCCGCGAGTCCGCGGGCGGCGGGCGGTCCGGCCCGGTGCGGGGCACCGTCCTCCCGGGCGGGGGCGGGCGGCGGGGCGAGGGTCGTCATGGCGCGTACTCCAAACAGGCGTTCGCCCGGGCCGGGCAGGACGGTGGGACGAGGGAACCGGACGCCTCCCGCGTCCGCGCACCCCCATGGCAGTGACGATCGGTGCCGCGTCTGGGGGATCCCTGAGCCGGCTCTGAGGGGAGGGTGAGAACCAGCGAACTCACAGGCGGGTCACAGAGGGGGCCGGTCGGGCTCGTCAAAACCCCCGCAACACAAGAGGTCTAGACTCTCCCCGCAACGGCCCGACCTCACCCGGTCGAGAACGGGCGGAACTTGCCAGACCCGAAGGGTATTCGGCGTTTTGATACGGATAGATTCAGTCACCAAGCGGTATCCGGACGGCACGGTGGCGGTCGACCACCTCTCCCTGGACATCCCGGACCGTTCGATCACCGTCCTCGTCGGGCCCTCCGGATGCGGCAAGACGACGACCCTGCGGATGATCAACCGGATGGTCGAGCCCAGCGCGGGCCGCATCCTGATCGACGGCCAGGACATCCAGCAGCAGCCGGTCGACACCCTGCGCCGCTCCATGGGATACGTCATCCAGAACGCCGGACTCTTCCAGCACCGCACGATCGTCGACAACATCGCCACCGTGCCGCGGCTGCTCGGCTGGAGCAAGGACAAGGCTCGGTTCCGGGCGCGGGAGCTGATGGAACGGGTGGGACTCGACGCCTCGCTCGCCCGCCGCTACCCCTACCAGCTCTCCGGCGGACAGCAGCAGCGCGTCGGCGTGGCGCGGGCACTCGCCGCCGACCCGCCGGTGCTGCTGATGGACGAGCCGTTCTCGGCCGTCGACCCCGTCGTCCGCAAGGGACTCCAGGACGAACTCCTGCGCATCCAGGACGAGCTGGGCAAGACCATCGTCTTCGTCACCCACGACATCGACGAGGCCGTCAAGCTCGGCACGATGGTCGCCGTCCTGCGCACCGGCGGCCGGCTCGCCCAGTACGCCCCGCCCGCCGAGCTGCTGTCCGACCCGGCCGACGCGTTCGTCGAGGACTTCCTCGGAGCCGACCGCGGTATCCGCCGGCTGTCCTTCTTCTCCTCCGCCGGCCTCGACCTGCTCACCGCGCCGATCGTCGCGATCGACGCGAGCGCCGAGAAGATCGCCGCCCGGGGGGCCGCGGACGACGTGCCCTACCTCCTCGTCACCGGCGTCGACGGCAAGCCCCTCGGCTGGGGCGAGCCGCGCGACCTGACCGCCGGGAGCATCGACGCCGGCCGGCTGCTGCCGTACGGGCGGCCGTTCACGGCCGGTACGGACTCGCTGCGGTCCGCGCTGGACTGCGCCGTGCTCTCGCCCACCGGCTGGGCCGTCGCCGTGGACGCCGAGGGCCGGGCCGCCGGGGTCGTCTCCCAGCAGGCCATCGCCGAGGCGATCCGCGGCGCCCACGCGGAGGGCCGCCGGACCGGCGCGACCACGAAGGCCGCCGGATGAACTGGGACCGCGTCTTCGACATCCCCAGCGACCTTCAGCACAGCTGGGCCGGCCTGGTCGGACTGCATCTGCGCGAGGCCCTGCTGCCGGTGCTGGCCGGGCTCGTGATCTCGCTGCCGCTGGCCCAGCTCTGCGTGCGCTTCCGCCGGCTCTACCCGCCGGTGCTGTGGGTGACGACGGTGCTGTACGCCGTCCCCTCGCTGGCGTTCTTCGTCCTCCTCATCGACTACACCGGCCAGACCGAGCTCACGGTGATGATCCCGCTCACCGTCTACAGCCTCGTCGTCCTGGTCCCCGCGATCGTCGACGCCGTCCGGTCGGTGCCGCAGGAGACCCTCGCCGCCGCCACCGCCATGGGCTTCGGGCCCGTACGCCGTTACGTCCAGGTCCAGTTGCCGATCGCGGTGCCCGCGATCATCGCGGGGCTGCGGGTGGCGACCGTCTCCGGCATCAGCCTGGTCAGCATCGGCGCCCTCATCGGCAACCAGGGCGCCCTCGGCAACCTGATCAACGACGCCAACATCTACAACCGGCCGGAACTCGCGGTGAACGCCGTGGTCAGCATGGCCCTCCTCGCGATCCTCGCCGACGGCCTGCTGGTCCTCGTACGCCTGCTGCTGACGCCGTGGATGCCGCGCCGCGCGGGCCGGCCACGGAACGCGGGCCGGCCACGGAAGACGGGCAGGACACCGAAGGCCGACCGGCCCGGCCCGGCCGCCGCAGCCCTGGAGGACGCAGCCCGATGAACCTGCTCCACTTCATCAGCGCCTTCTTCGGCGACGGCTCCCACTGGCAGGGCTACGACGGCATCCCCACGCGCGTGGGGGAGCACGTCCAGTACACCCTGGAGGCCCTCGCCATCGCCGCCGCGATCGCCCTGCCGGTCGGCCTCGTCACCGGCCACTACGGGCGCGGCGGCAACGCCCTCGCCCTGGTCGCCACCGCCGGCCGGGCGCTGCCCACGTTCGGCCTGCTGGTGCTCATGACCCTGCTGCTGGGATTCGGCCTGGTGAACGTGATGACCCCGCTGGTCGTCCTCGCCGTCCCGCCGATCCTGGTCACCACCTACGAGGGCATGCGCTCCGTCGACCCCTCCCCGGTGGACGCCGCGCGGGGCATGGGCATGAGCGAGGCCGGGATCCTCTTCCAGGTCGAACTCCCCGCCGCGCTCCCCCTGATCCTCAGCGGCCTGCGCTCCGGCGCCATCCAGATCGTCTCCACGGCCACCATCGCCGCGTACGTCAGCCTCGGCGGCCTCGGCCGCTACATCGTCGACGGCCTCTACCAGCGCGACTACGAGAAGGTCGTGGGGGGCGCCACCCTGGTCGCGGGCCTGGCCCTGGTCACGCTCGCGGTGTTCTGGGCCGTCGGGCGGGTCGCGGTGTCGCCGGGGGTGCGGAGGGGGGCCCAGTAGACCCATCGGGCCCCCGGGCCCGGCCGTTCCGGGGCCTGGCCGGCATGCCGTGTGGGGGACGCGCCCCGTAAGGGGCGCGGGGAACTGCGCGACCGGCCCCGGACGGCCCGCGGTGTCGATACGGTCTCCTCCGTCCGGGCGGGTCCGTCCGGGCTTTCTCCGGGCTCCCCCGGGACCGTCTCACCCCTCCGTGCGCGCCAGGGCCTGTTCCAGGACCACCAGCAGGGCGTCCCGGACCGAGCCGCGTTCACGGGCGTCGAAGACCAGGACGGGGACGCCGTCGGAGACGTCGAGGGCCCAGCGGACCTCCTCCAGCGCGTGCTCGACGCGGCCGTCGAAGGCGTTGACGGCGACCGCGAACGGGATCCCCTTGTGCTCGAAGTAGTCGACGGCGGCGTAGCAGTCGTCGAGGCGGCGGGTGTCGACGATGACCAGTCCGCCGACCGCGCCCTCCACGATGTCGTCCCACATGAACCCGAACCGCTCCTGGCCGGGCGTGCCGAACAGGTACAGCTTCAGGGTCGGGTCGATGGTGATGCAGCCGAAGTCCATCGCGACCGTGGTGGTCGTCTTGCGCGGGGTGTGGCTGAGGTCGTCGACGCCCGCCGCGACCTCGGTGATGGCCGCCTCGGTGGTCAGCGGCTCGATCTCGGAGATCGCGCCGACGGCGGTGGTCTTGCCCACGCCGAAGCCGCCCGCGATCACCAGTTTCACCGGCAGCGGCGGCCGTACGGAGACCTGGCCGGCGGTGTGCCGGACCAGCGGTTCAGTCGGAGTCACGGAGTACCCCCCGGGAGTCGGGGATGGCGCGGAGGCCATCGATGAGCCTGCGCAGGACGGAAGCGTCGTGGATGGCGCCGGAGTCGGGCACGTGCACCGACAGCTGCCCCGCCGCGCGCAGGTCCTCGGCGAGGACCCGCACCACGTTCAGGTGCAGCCGCAGCCGGGCCGCGATCTCGGCGATCGACTGCGGCACCCGGCAGGCGGCGACGATGTCGTGCTGTTCGAAGGAGAGCAGGCCGAGGGCGTCGAGCCCGGTGGTGGTGGCCACCAGCTGGGTCTCGACGGGCATGGTCCGCCCGGACGACGCCGCACCCGCGCCCGCCACCCGGCCGGCCGTGACCAGGAAGGGCCGGACGGCGGGGGCGGGGCCGACGGGTACGGCGCCGTCCTCGCCGGCGCCGCGCGGAGTGCGGGCGTCCGCCATCGGTGCTTCGCTTCCTCTCTGGACCGGCGGTCTTCGCGGTGACTGCCGGTCAGCGCGACCTGGTGACGCCGACGCTGTTCTTCAGCTCCAGGACCAGCTGGGGGCTGAGCGCGCTGCCGGCGCGGTTGGCGAACACCGTCATCTCGTAGGCGATGTTGCCCAGCTTGGCCTCCTTGTCGGTGACCACGCCGAGCACGGCGCCGGAGCCGATCGCGGAGACCAGCACATGGCCGCCCTCCAGGTCGATGATGACCTTGTTCAGACCGCCCAGGCCGTAGTTGCCGGAGGCGCCCGCCGCCAGGCTGGTGATGCCGGACACGATCGCGGCCAGCCGCTCGGAGTCGGCGTGCTCACGCAGCTCCGACACGGCGATCAGCAGGCCGTCGGAGGACACCGCGATGGCGTCCACCACTCCCGCGGTCTCGGTGGCGAAACGGTTGAGCAGCCAGGTGAAGTCGGCTGCGGCGGCCCGCAGATCGGTCGGAGTGGCGGCTCCGGAGGGAGTCTCACCTGTCGACGTGCTCACTGCTCGGCTCCTTCCGGAGTGTGGTTCTGGTGGTGCCCGGGGGTGCGGCGGTGGTCCGCCTGGTCGCTCCGGCCGTTCGGGACGGGCCGGTGGTTCGAGGCGGTCCGGTCGTTCGGGGCGGCCGCCCGGTCGTTCTCTTCGGTGGTGCGCGGGGCGGGGGGACGGAGACGTTCCCCCGTGTCGCCGCCGGTGTCGCGGTGGGCGCGTTCGACGGCCGCCTCGAACTCCTCCAGCGCGCTGCGGACGGCGTCCGCGTCGGCGAGGGGCACGGTGCGGCGCGCGGCCTGCTGCGCGGCCGCGTCGACGGTCGTCCGCAGCGTGGCCCCCCGGACCCGCCGCCGCAGCGGCCGCGCGCCGCCGACGGCATCGGTGTCGACGGCATCGGTGTCGAGGCCCTGGGCGGAGGGCCGTCCGGTTCCGGCGGATTCCGCGCGGGAGGCCGCCGTCGGCCGGGCGGCGGGCGCCTCGGAGGCGGCGACGGTCTCTGCTGCCCTGAGGGCTTGTGCGGCCTTGGCGGTCTCCGCGGCCCTGGTGACCTCTGTGGCATCGAGGGCTTGTGCCGCCTCGGCGGCTTCTCCGGCTCCGGTGGGCTCCGCGCCCCGGGCGGCTTCTCCGGCCCTGGCGGTCTCCGCGCCTCCGGCAGCCCCGGTGGCTTCTGCGGTCTCCGCGGTCTCCGCAGTCCTCGCGGTCTCCGGAGTCTCCGCGGTTTCTGCTGCCTCCGTGGCCTCCGTGGCCTCCGTGCGGAGGGCGGTGGTCCGGCTGCCGTGGCTTTGGGCCGCGGGCTCGGGCGCGTCCGTGTCCGTCTTGGGGCGGGCCTGGGTCTCGCTCCCGCCCGGTTCCGCACCCGTACGGGCGTGGACCGGCGGTTCCTCCGCGTGGGGCCCGGGGCCGGCCGTGGGGCCGGTCGCCGTCCGGTGCGGTTCCTCGGCCGCGGCCGCCTCGCGCCGGGGCACCCGGCGGGGGAGGGCGCCCGGTTCGCGGTCGCCCGCCGACGCGGGCGGCACCGCGAGCGCCGGGGACGGTCCGGCGGACGAGGAGGAGGACGGGGACGAGGACGGGGACGAGGGGGTGGACGGGGAGGCGGACGGCTCCTGCGCGTCCGTCGCCTCCACGGCGGACGTGGCGGACACGGCGGCCTCCGGCACCCCCGCGGGCGCCGCCTCCGCTCCGCTCGGCGTGAGCAGCAGCGGGGACGGGAGCGCCACCTCCACCGTCACACCGCCGCCGGGCGTGCGGGAGAGCGTGACGTCGATGTCCCAACGGCGGGCCAGGGCGCCGACCACGAACAGGCCGAGCACCTTCGTCGGGACGAGGTCGAGGCGCTCACGGCGGACGAGGCGGGCGTTCTCCTCGGCGAGGCGCTCGGCGCTCATGCCCAGGCCGTGGTCGGCGATGGTGACCGTCGCCCCGTCGTCGTCGGCGTCGACGCCCACCTCGACCGGGCTGCCCTCGGGGGAGAACGACACCGCGTTCTCCAGGAGTTCGGCGATCATCAGCGTCAGGTCGCCGATGATGTCCGGTTCCACCATGGCCTCGGTGCCGGCGTGCAGCCGTACCCGCTGGAAGCCCTCGATCTGGCCGAGCGCGGCGCGCACCACGTTGGTGAGCGCGGCCGGGCCGGAGTCGAGGACGGTCTCGCGGATGCCGGCCAGCAGCATCAGGCTGTCGGCGTTGCGGCGCAGCCGGACCGCGATGTGGTCGATGGAGTAGAGGCGTTCGAGCAGCGCCGGGTCGGTCTCACCGCGCTCCACGGCGTCGATCAACGACAGCTGACGTGACGTCAGGTTGCTGACGCGGCGTCCGACGTTGCCGAACATCTCGGCGACGTTGCGCCGGCTCAGCACCTGGCGCTCCAGCAGCGCGGCCGCCGTGGTCTGGACGTTGTTGAAGGCCTCGGCGAGCTCGCCGATCTCGTCGTCGGCGGTGACCGGCAGCTCGCGCAGCCGCGGCGGCCCGCCCTCCTCGGTGTCGTCGTCCGCCACCCGCGCGAGCTCGCGCCCGGCGACGTCGGCGACCTCCTGCGCGGCGCCGGTCAGGGCCCGCACCGGCCGGATCACCGAGCGGCGCACCAGCACCGCGAAGGCGATCCAGACGACGAAGCCGAGCAGCGCCAGGCTCAGCAGCAGGCCCGCCCGCCACTGTGCGTCGGAGGCGGCGGCGTCGGCGCGGTCGGCGATCTGGTGGATGAGCGAACCGGTGACCTTCAGCCGGGTCTCGGCCTGCTCGTTGTAGAGGTGGTAGGAGTCCAGCACCTCCCGCAGCGCCGTGCGGATCTGCGCCTTGGAGCCGACCTGGAGCGCGCTGGGGTCGACGGCCATCTCGGCGTAGTTCTGGCTGATGGTCGCCATCGCGGTGTTGTGCTCGATGCCGCCGAACTCGTCGGTCTGCGCCTCGCTCGCGAACCGGGCGAACCGCTCGGCCTGGTAGGCGTACACCTCCTGGGAGCCGACCGCGCCGGTGAACTCGATGAGGGCGTTGCTGTCGCGGGTGTTCGCGGAGAAGACGCCGGTCTCGAAGGCGCCGTGCGCGGCGTCGGCGCGCAGCAGCGAGTCGAGCAGGTTGCCGGTGAAGGTGGTGGCGAGCGCGGAGTTGCGGTCGAGGCCGAGGCCGTCGATGAGTCCGTCGGCGGCTCCCGCGTACGCCGGGTCGATGTTGTCGGCGGGCAGATAGCCCTGCTCGATGGTGCTCCGCAGACCGGCGAGGCCCTCGATCTCCCTCAGGGCCTGCGCCTCACCGGCCGGCAACCGGTCGCCGAAGGTGTCGCGCACCTCCTGGATCTGGGTGTCGACGTCGAGCTGGGCGACCCGGTAGGCGGAGGTGGAGGGCGTGCCCCCGTCGAAGGACGCCTCGTGCCGTACGGACAGGAGGACGGCCTGCTGGTGTTCGGCCTGCACCGCGGCGACCAGTTCGGCGACCTGGGAGCTGTCCCGCACCAGTTGGGCGGCGGTCTCGGCGCGCTGGGACTCCTGCCCCAGGTCGACGATGAGGTAGCTCAGCAGCAGGGCGATCACCGTCAGCGGAACGCCGACCAGGACGTTCAGCTTGCGCTGGAAGGGCCACCGGTCGGTGACACCCCGCAGGCCTCGGCGGACGGACGAGGAGGCCGGGGGTGCCGGGGACGCCGGGGGCGCCGGGGGTGCCGAACCGGCGGGCGCGTCCACCGTGTTCGTGGACACCGGGCCTCCTTCATGGGGTCGTGCAAGGCGTGCGCGCGCCGCTGTGGCAGGCGTCGACGTCCGTGACACTATCGCTTCTCTGTGCGAAGGGGCGTGGCCGCACGTCAAGAATCCATTACGAAGCCCAGCCTGACTGGGCCACAACTGGCCATGAATCGAAGCCATTCGGTGACCCGAACGCTCTTGACTGATCGAGAAGAGGGTGGATTGGATCGAGTCGGGGGGCTCGGCTTCCACTTCTCCCCCTCCGTCTCCCCACAGACTCCCCCCGAAGACTCCCCCCACCGACATCCCCCACAGACTTGCCCATCGACCTCCAGAGCCCGGAACGGGAACCGTGACTTCCAACGCCCACAGCAGCAGGTCCCTCAGGAACCACCCCGGTGCGGCGGCCGTCGCGCTGGCCGCGACGACGGTCCTGCTGGCGGGATGTTCCTCCTCCGACGACACGTCCGACCCGCTCGCCGAGGAGAAGGCCGACGGCAACACCGTCGTCGTCGGCTCCAACAACTTCGCCGAGAGCATCCTGCTCGCCGACATCTACGGCGAGGCCCTCAAGGCCAAGGGCATCAAGGTGTCCTACAAGCCGAACATCGGCAGCCGCGAGACCACCTACGGCCTGCTCAAGAACGGTTCGATCACCGTCCTGCCGGAGTACAACGGCTCCCTGCTGGCCTACCTCGACGCGAAGGCCGAGCAGACGTCGCTGGAGGCGGTCAACGCCGCCGCCAAGGCCAAGCTCGACCCCAAGCTGACGCTGCTGGAGTCCTCGCCCGCCGAGGACAAGGACTCCGTCACCGTCAACCAGGAGACCGCGGAGGAGTACGGCCTGACGGCGGAGTCGACCCTCGCCGACCTCAAGGACGCCGCCCCCGAGCTGGTCCTCGGCGGTTCCCCCGAGTTCCAGACCCGTCAGCAGGGCATGGTCGGCCTGGAGGAGGTGTACGGCCTGACGTTCAAGTCCTTCAAGGCCCTCGACGCCGGCGGCCCGCTGACCCAGGCCGCGCTGAAGAAGAACACGGTGCAGGCCGCGGACCTCTTCACCACGGACCCGACCATCACCAAGGAGAAGTTCGTCGTCCTCCAGGACCCGGAGAACCTCTTCGGCTTCGCGAACGTGACCCCGCTCGTCTACAAGAGCGGGCTCTCCGACGAGGGCGTCGCCGCGCTGAACGCGGTCTCCGCCAAGCTGGACACCAAGACCCTGCTGGACCTGGACTCCCAGGTGCAGATGGAGAGCAAGGACCCGCTGGACGTCGCCAAGGCGTGGCTGAAGTCCGTCGGCCTGGCCTGACGTACGCAGGTTGGACACGACGGCACCCGGACCGGCCCGGGTCCCTCCCGCACCGGAGGACACCCGGGTCGTCCTGAACGGCGGCACCCTGACCGTCGGCGGGCTGATCGCGCTCGCCGACGGCGCGGCCGTGCCCGTGGTGGCCCCCGAGGCCCGCGAGCGGGCCGCCCGTTCCTGGCACGCCGCCCAGCGGCTGGCCGCCGCCGGCCGGCTCTACGGCCGCGGCACCGGCGTCGGCGCCCACCGCGCGGTGACCGTCGACGCCGACGACGAGTCGGCGCACGGCCTGCGGCTCCTGCGCAGCCACGCCGGCGGCGCGGGCGCCCTCCTCCCCGCCCGACAGGTCCGCGCGATGCTCGCGATCCGCGCCAACCAGCTCCTGGCCGGCGGTTCCGGCATCCACCCCTCCTTCGTCGACGCGCTCACCGAGGCGCTGCGCCTGGGCGTCCACCCGGCCGTCAACGAGTACGGCGCCGTCGGCACCGGCGACCTCACGGCCCTGGCCCAGACGGGGCTGACCCTGATCGGCGAACGGCCCTGGCTGGACGGCGGACCGGAGCGCCGGCGGTCCGGCGGCCCGGTCGGCGGCCCGGCGGACGCCGCGGACGGCCTCCTCGACGGCCGCCCCACCGCGGGGCTGTACGACTGGCTGGACAGCCGCCCGGCCGACCGCCGGGGCCCGGACCCGGCCGGCCGGACCCCGGGCGAAGCGGTCGGGGAGGCGGACACGGGCACGGGCACGGGCACCGGGAACGAACCTGACGGCGGTGGGGAGAGCGGTGGCAGGGACGGCCTCCCCGCCCCCGTCACCCTGCGCCCCGGAGACGCCCTCGCCCTCCTCAGCAGCAACGCCCTGGCGCTGGCGCAGGCCGCGCTCGGCCGGCACACGCTCGACGTGCTGCTGCGGGCCACGCACGCCGTGGCCGCCCTGTCCCTCGCCGGGGTCTCCGGTGCGGCAGAGGCGTACGCCGCACCCGTGCACGCCCTGCGGCCCTACCCGGGCGCCGCCCGCGCCGCCGGTGAGGTACGGCGGCTGCTGGGGCTGCCCGACCGCCCGGCCGGACCGGGCCGCCGTATCCAGGACCCGTACGGCTTCCGGGCGTTCCCCCAGGTCCACGGCTGTGCGCTGGACGCCGGGGAGAGGCTGCGCGAGGTCGTCGAGGTGGAGATCAACTGCGCCTCGGAGAACCCCGTCGTGATGCCCGACGGCACCGCGGCCTACCACCACGGCGGCTTCTTCGCCGCACCGCTCGGCCTGGCCGTGGAGGCCGCCGGCCTCGCCCTGCTCCAGACCGCCCAGCTCTCCGCCGCCCGCCTGGCGGCGCTCGGCGACCCCCGGCTGACCGGTCTGCCCGCGTTCCTCGCGGCGGGCCCCGCGAGCAGTTCGGGCACGATGATCCTGGAGTACACCGCCAACTCCGCGCTCGCGGAGCTGCGGGCGTGCGCGGCCCCCGCCTCCACGGGGCACGCCGTCCTCTCGCACGGCCTGGAGGAGGCCGCCGGCTTCGCCGGCCAGGCCGCCCGCCAGCTGCTGCGCGCGGCCGACGCCTACGCCACCGTGCTGGCCTGCGAACTCGTGGTCGCCGTACGGGCGTTGCGGCTGCACCCGGTGCGGCCGCCGGTCGCCGCCTTCACCGTGGCGGACGCCGCCCTGCCCGACGGACTGGACGACCGCCCGCTGACCGCGGACGTGACGGCGGCCGCCGGACTGCTGCCGCGGCTGGCGGAGTTGTGACAGGACACAGGTGAACGCGTGAACAGGGACGGGCGGAGGAGAGCGTGAACAGGCGCAGACGGAAGAAACTGACGCGGCGTCTCGTGGCGGCGGCCCTGTGCGGCGACGCCGCCGAGGTCGACGCGCTGCTGCGGGCCGGGGCCGACCCGGCGGCGGGGGACGCCGACGGCACCACACCCCTGTACCTGGCGTCGGTCCAGGGATACGCCGGGGTCGCGGCACGGCTGCTCGCCGCCGGTGCGCCGCCCGACGCCGAGAGCGCCGGACCCGGTGCGGAGGGAACACCCCTGTGCGCGGCCGCCGCCTGGGGCCACACCGACACCGTCCGCACCCTCCTCGCCCACGGCGCCGATCCGAGCCTGCGCGAGGACCAGGGCACGGGGATGACGCCACTGGAGTGGGCGAGCAGGGAGCCCCACCCGGAGACGGTCGCCGTGCTGCGCGCCGCGGGAGCCCGCTGACGGCGGTCAGCCCACCGCTCCCGGCGGGGGCGCGACGCTGGCGATCACCCGGTCGATCAGCGCGATCAGCACGTCCCGGCACGAGTCGCGCTCCCGCGCGTCGCACAGCAGCACGGGAACGTCCGCGGGCAGCGCCAGCGACTCCCGGATCTCCTGCGCGGAGTAGGGGTGCAGGCCGTGGAAGCCGTTGACCCCGACGACGAAGGGGATGCCGCGGCGTTCGAAGAAGTCGATCGCGGAGAAGCTGGACTCCGGCCTGCGCACGTCGATCAGCACCACCGCCCCCAGGGCGCCGACGGCCAGGTCGTTCCACATGAACCAGAACCGCTGCTGGCCCGGGGTGCCGAAGAGGTACAGCACCAGGTCACCGCCGATGGTGATCCGCCCGAAGTCGAGGGCCACGGTGGTGGTCCGCTTCTCCTCGATGCCCTTCAGGTCGTCGACGTCCAGTCCCGCGACGGTCAGCGGCTCCTCCGTGCGCAGCGGCGCGATCTCGCTGACCGAGCCGACCAGGGTGGTCTTGCCGACGCCGAACCCGCCGGCGACGAGGATCTTCACCGTGTCGGGCGCGGCGACCGGGCCGTGCGTTCCGGCCGTCCCGGTGGTGGCGTCAGATGCGGCCAAGGCCGTCCCTCACTTTCTGCAACAGCTCCAGGTCCCTGGCGGTGCCGAGGGGACGCGGCGGGCGGGCCGTGATCAGACCCGCCTCCAGCAGGTCGCAGAGCATGATGACGACCACGCTCACCGGCAGGTCCAGCCGGGCCGCGAGCTCCGCCACGGCGACCGGCCGGGCGCACAGCCGCAGGATCCGGGTGTGCTCCGGCTGCGGCCGCGTGGCCCGCTCGGGCGGCGGGTCGACCGCGGTCACCGTCGTGATGAGGGTGAAGTCGGCGCGGCTGGGCCGGGTCCGCCCCCCGGTGAGCGTGAAGGGCCGGACGAGCCGGCCCGTTGCGTCCTCTCCGCTCACCTCACCCGCCGTTGGTGCGCACGGCGGGACCGATCCCGGTCCGCGGCGCCGCGCTGAGGTGCTCACCGATCTTCTTCACCAGCATGTTCATCTGGTACGCCACCACGCCGACGTCCGCCTTCGAACCGGTGAGCACGACGAGATGGGCGCCCGGCCCGGCCGACGTGAGGATGAGGTAGGTGTGGGCCATCTCGATGAGCGCCTGGCGCACCGGACCGCCGCGGAAGTCCATGCTGACGCCCTTGCTGAGGCTCATCAGGCCGGACGCGGTCGCCGCCAGCCGTTCGGCGTCCTCGCGGGGGAACCCGGTGGACTTGCTGACCACCAGTCCGTCCTCGGAGAGCACGACGGCCTGGTGCACGTCGGCGACCCGGTCCACCAGACCGGTGAGCAACTGGTCGAGCTGGGTGTTCGTGGCGGGGGCGGGGTGTGTCATCGCGGTGTCCTTCATCGGCGGTCGGCGGTCGGCGGTCGGCGGTCAGCGGTCGGCGGGCGGTGTCGGGGAGGGGCCGGTGGCGGTGACCGGCGGTCCCGGGGCAGGTGCGGCGGGCGTCTCGCCGGGGTGCGTCTCCCCGGGGCCGGACGGCGGCGTGCCGCAGTCGTCGCGCGCCCGCAGCGTGCCGCGCTGGAACCCGGCGAGGGAGGAGGCGGCGCGCTCCGCGGTGAAGTCGTCGTCGGGGCCGCCGTCCGCCTCGGGGGGCCCGGGGGCCTCGCGCAACTCGTCGGCGAGGCTGGTCTGCGGCACCCGGCGGGGCAACGGGGCGAGACCGCCGGGGCGGTCGGGCCCCGTCCCGGCCGGGGCCGCCCCCCTGTCCGCCTCCCTGTCCGCCTCCCTGTCCGTCACCGTGTCCGCCGCCGTGCCGCGCGCACCGTTCCGCGCGGCCGGCGAGTCGTGGGCGGTGGCCGGGCCGTCCGGGTCCGGTCCGGGGAGACGCCGGGCCGTGGCGGTCGCCGGGGGCGTCGCCGCGCGGGAGACCCCGGTCGCCGGGGGTTCGGGGTCGGGGCAGCCGGGGACCACGATGTCGTGCGGGACCAGCACGATCGCGGTGGTGCCGCCGTACGGGGAAGGGCGCAGGGTCACCGCGATGCCGTGCCGGGTGGCCAGCCGGGCGATGACGAACATGCCCAGCCGCAGGTCGTCGGCGAGCGCCACCACGTCGAACTGCGGGGACACCGCCAACTGGGCGTTGAACGAGGCGTAGTCCTCCTCGGACAGGCCCAGACCGCGGTCCTCCACCTCGATCGCCAGCCCACGGGCCACCAGCACGGCACGCACCACGACCGGGCTCGGAGCGGCCGAGTAGGTGGTCGCGTTGTCGATGAGCTCGGCCAGCAGATGGATCAGGTCCGCCACGGCGGGCGGGGCGACGGACACCTCCTCCTCGGTCTGCACCTCCACCCGCCGGTACTCGGCGACCTCGCCGACGGCGCTGCGCAGGATGTCGATGAGCGCCACCGGCTCCGACCAGCTGCGTCCGGGCCGGCCGCCGCTGATGATGACGAGGTTCTCCTCGTAGCGGCGCAACTGGCTGGCCGTGGAGTCGAGTTCGTAGAGCCCCTGGAGGACCTCCGGGTCCTGGTGCCGGCGTTCGAGCGCGTCGAGCTTGCTGAGCTGGAGGTTGACCAGGTTCTGGCTCTGCCGGGCGATGCCCAGGATGACCTTCTGGAAACCGCGCCGGGTGTCGGCGAGTTCGACCGTCGTGTGCACGGCGGTGCGCTGCGCCGTGTTGAACGCCGCCGCCACCTGCCCGAGTTCGTCGCCGCCGTAGTCCAGCGGAGGGGTCGCCGAGTCCACGTCGACAGTCTCCCCCCGCTCCAGCCGGGCCACCACGTCCGGGAGGCGTTCGTGCGCCAGGCTCAGGGTGGCCCTGCGCAGGCCGCGCAGCCGCCGCAGCAGCGACCGGGTGATCCGCCAGGACATGCCGACGCACAGCAGCAGCGCGACGAGTCCGCCGGCGCTCAGGGACGCGGCCGTGACCAGCAGCGCGCTCGCCTCGTCGGCGCTGTCCCGCAGCAGCGCCGTGGTCTGCCGCCGGATCAGCTCCGCGTACTGGTCGGACACGTCGATGAGCGCGGCCCGCCACTCCTTCCGCACGTCCGGCAGGGCGATGTCGCCGTTCCCGCGCCGTTCCGCGCGCGCCGCGAGCACCTTGTCCTCGACGGCCTCGAGGGTCTGCCACTCCTCGCTCCCCAGAATTTTCTCGGTCTGGGTCTTGGCGTCTCCGGTGAGCAGGGGGACGATCTGGTCCCGCACGATCCAGCGCCGCGCGTGCACCGTCTCGGCGAACGCGGCCCACTGCTCCTCGTCCATCCGCCGCTCCGGCCCGGCCAGGGTGAGGTACAGGTCCTCCTCGGAGACCAGTTCGGCCGCGTGCTCCAGGGCGACCAGCGGTCCGGCCCGCGAGGTGAGGTCGCCGTCGTCGACCTGGGAGAGCTCCTGGAAGGCGTGGATCTGGTCGTCGATGATCGACGTGTACTGGTCCAGTGCCTGCGCGGCGGTGATGTCGGTGGGATCGTCCACCTGGCCCCGGTAGTACTCCAGACTGCCCACGGAGGCGACGACCGAGTACATCCGGTCCCGCACCCGGGCGGGTGCCTGCTGGATGTCGTCGGCCCGGCTCACCAGTTGGGCGACCGCCGTGTCCGTCCTCCTGCGCTGGGCCTCCAGCGGGGCCCGGGAACCGTCGGGATCGGCCAGCCACACGGCCGACAGGCTGCGCTCCTGCTGGAGCGCGAGCGTCGCCTCGGTGCCCATGGCGCCGGTCGACCGGCTCAGTTCGGTCTGCGCGCGCAGCCGCAGCCCTTCCGAGAACATCTGGATCGTCGTCACACCCCACATCGCGGTGAGGGTGACGCCGGGCACCAGCGCCAGGAGGATCAGGGAGAGACGTATGGAGCCGAGACGGCGGCGGCGCCGGGCACCTGTCCGTGGAGGCATGGTCGTCCTTGGGCGGGAAGCGGGGGGCGGGGGAGCGACGGGGGCAGGGAGCGGATCCGGGCGGACCGGATCTCGGTGGTACGGGCGGGGCGGGCGCCCGGAGTCAGCGGGTTCAGCGGGTTCAGCGGGTTCCGGCGGCGGCGAAGCGCGCGACCTCGGCGACGTTGGTCTTCGTGACGAAGGCCGGGCCGGTCAGCACGGGTGCCACCCCGCCGCCGCTGACGTTGCCGTTGGTCCGGTACAGCCAGAGCGCGTCCACGGCGAGGTACCCCTGGAGGTACGGCTGCTGGTCCACCGCGAACTGCACGCTGCCGTCGCGTACGGCGTCGACCAGGTCCTCGTTGAGGTCGAAGGTGGCGACCTGGGCCTCGCTGTCCGCCGTGCCGGCCGCCCGCACCGCGGCGAGCGCGAACTGGGCGCCGTTGGTGATGACCTCGTCGACGCCGGGCTCCTGGCGGAGGCGGGCCGTCACGGCGGTGGTCATCGCGGTCATGTCGGTTCCGTCGACGTAGAGCATCTCGGTCGTGCCGGCGAAGGACTTCTTCACGCCGGCGCAGCGCGCCTCCAGGGCGACGTTGCCCCGCTCGTGGATCACGCACAGGGCGTGCCGTGCGCCGAGGGCGTCGAGCTTGTCGCCGACGGCGCGGCCGGCGACGCTCTCGTCCTGGCCGAAGTACTCCAGCAGGCCCGTCGCACGCCAGGCGTCGATCCCGGAGTTCAGGCCGACCACGGGGATGCCCGCCGCCTCGGCCTCGGCCACGGGGCTCTTCATCGCCTGCGGCTTGGCGAGGGTCACGGCGATGCCGTCGACCTCGTCCCGGACGGCGTCCCGCACCAGCTCGGCCTGTCCGGCGGCGTCGGCGTCGCTCGCGTAGGTCAGCTCCACCCCGTCCTTGGCGGCCGCCGCCTCGGCGCCCTTGCGCACCAGTTCCCAGAAGGCGTCCCCCTTCCCGCCGTGGGTGACCAGGGCGATCCTGATCCGGTCGCCGGTCCGGTCCGCCGCCCGTGCCCCGGACGACGCGCCGGAGCAGCCGGCCAGGAGCAGACAGCAGGCCGCGGCCAGGGCGGTGAGCCGCGCGGGGAGAGGAGTGTTCATGGGGGGGGGCTGCACCTCGATGTGCACGGCGGAGCGGGGGACGGGCGCGAGCGCCGCCGGAGCCAGGCCCTAGGGGGTGCACCGGTGAAAGGCTTCGCTGGCTCGGAGCCAACCGTGTGTGACCGCCGGTAGTCAAGTGAACAACCACTAGGGGTGAGGTGCCGCTGCCGCATTGTGATGCGAGAGGACGTCCGCGGGTGAGGAGGCCTGCGCCGCAGGTGAGGTGAGCGAGCGTCAGGGCCGGCCGGGCGCCGGACCACCGGACCGTCGGCTCTCCGGGCCCCCGATGCGCGCGGGCGCCGGCGCCGGCTCCGGGCGGTGTGACCGCCGGGCGCCGCCGGGAGCCGGGTCCGGGCGGGACGATCGCCGGCCGGCGGATCGTACGGCCCCGGTACCCGGCCCCGGCGGCAGCGCGCTCAGGCGGGTCGACCCGCCCGCGGCAGCGGCAGCGTCTCCGTGCCGGTCCGCGCCTTGGCGGCGGCCCGTGCCTCCTTGCGGCGCCGTCGACGGCTCCGGCGCGATTCCTGGTCGGGGAGCCAGCCGAAGGCCAGACAACTGCCCACGACCCCGAGGAGCAGGCCGATGAGGAAGCCCCCGAGGTTGGAGGTGAGCCAGGTGCCCAGCGAGAGCAGGACGCCGATGATCGAGTAGAAGAGGCGCTGCGACGGATTGAACAGGATCAGCAGCCCGACCAGCAGCATCAGGGTCGGCAGGAGGTATCCCGCCAGGCCCTGCATCCCTATGTGCAGGATGACCGGCAGCGGAGCCTTCATGGTCACCAGGATCTCCGCGCCGCCCAGGACCAGCAGCAGCCCGCCGGCGAAGGGCCGCCGCCCCCTCCACCACCGGAAGCGGGTCACAGCGGGCAACCCTTGCCTCCGAACCTCATGTGCAGGTCGGGCAGTTTGAAGACGGCCGCGGTGGCGGCGTAGTTGTGCTGGTACAGGTCGGTGATGACGACCTTGTCGGCCTGCTGGCCGTAGACGCCCGGGTTGCCGCGGGTGTCGACCTTGTCGAAGGTGCTGGCGTCGCGGCCGATCTCGATGTTGTCGAACGAGGCGTTGCCGGTGATGTCGTCGGAGTCGATGGCCAGGTTCTCCACGCTGACCTTGGTGTCCTTGTCGCCGGCGGTGAGGACGAGCTGGATGCCGCCGAGGTCGACGCTCTGGCAGAGGTTGGTCAGCTTGCCGTTCTTCACCACCGAGGTGACGACGAGCACCTGACCGCCGGTGTCGCCCTGGTTGGGGCTGTTCTCGATCATGTGGTCCAGCGAGCCGAACTGTGCGAAGCCGTCGCCTTCGAGCTTGTCGGCGGTGACCACGAACGGCATGCCGGAGATCGCGAACTGCACGCCCAGCGCTCCCTGGGCGGTGAGGACAGCGAGCGTCGCGGCGACGACGGCCGCCGGCACCGCCATCACGGCGGCCCGGCGCAGCCGGACCCGGCCGTGTCTGTCTGCGGAACCGCTGTCCGGGTTCTCGGGGGTGTTGTCGGCGGACGACGTGACGTCCGGGGACGAGGCCATAACTGCTCCCAGTGGCAAAAGTCTTGCGTGTCGGGCATCAGTGGCACGTTGTCCTGGCGCGGACAGCGGCTGCCGCGGACGTCTCCTCGCAACTCCCGGAAGCCACGCGGGCTTTCACGTTACGCGGCAGTAGCCAGTTCGGAAGTTACCGATGGTTACACCAAGGGGTCAAGGGAGATGTGGAAAAACGGTGTCCCTTCTGTGTCACCTGCGGGGCGACTCGCCACCGCCCCGGTCGCACGCGTCCGTCGTTTCCCCAACTTCCGTTCAACTGCTTGACTCTGACGAAACATCAGGTTTACAACTCTCGTGGCTCAAGCCCGGATCCGTGGCGCCGGATCCGCCGCGCGGCGACACCGTCCGCGCTCCCGGACCCAAGGCCCGGCCGCCGCTCGCCGGCGGCCGGGCCGCCCGCCAGTACGGGTACTCAGCCCGCCAGTACGGGTACATCAGCCCGGGCATCCAGCACGGGCCGCACGCGCCCCGAGTCCGATCTCTCCAAGGCGCCGCCACGGCCGCTTCCCCCCTGCCGGCCGCGTCCGACGCCGTTTCCGCTGTCGGCCCGTCACGTACGGAGAAGGCGTCACGGGCCGGCACCGGCGGACGCCGGGACGCGTCCCGGGACCACCACCCTCACCAGTGCGCCGAACCCCCCACCTGTGCGCCCTCATCGCCATCGCATCTCTCGCACGCAACCCCACACAAGAAGAGAGGCACCCGCATGCGCATCCGCTCACTCCTCGCCGCCGCCGGTATCGTCACCGCCCTGTCCCTGACGGCGGCCACCCCCGCCTCCGCGGCCGGCGCGGTGCTCACCACCACCGGCGGCGACGTCGCCGTCGGCAGCGTCCTGACCGCGTCCCTGGCCAGCGGCACCAAGGCCACCTTCTACTCCAGCGCCACCGGCACCAGCGGCGTCTCGTGCACCTCGTCCAGCTTCTCCGCCACCGTCACCGCCAACCCGACCGCGCCCGGCACCGCCACCGAGTCGCTCACCGCGCAGACCTTCACCGGCTGCACCTCGAACGTCGTCGGCGTGCTCGGCGTCACCAGCATCACGGTCAACAACCTGCCGTACACCGCGGCCGTGTCCTCCGGCGGAGCCCTCGCCGTGACCCCGCCCGCCGGCTCCAACATCCGCACGACCGTCGTCCTGAGCACCCTGCTGGGCAGCGTCAGCTGCGTCTACGAGGGACCCAGCCTGACGGGCACGGCGAGCGGCAACAGCATCGCCTTCAGCGCCCAGCCGTTCACCAAGCTGTCCGGCTCGACGCTCTGCTTCTCCAACGCCTACTTCACGGCCAACTACTCCCCGGTGACCACCGGCGGCCTGGCCGTCACCGTCAACTGAGCACCGTCCGGCCGGACCCGGCGCCCGGCGAACGGGCCGGGCGCCGTCCGGCCGGACTCAGCGCCGCCGCAGGCGCAGCACCAGGGCGGCACCGCCGGTGAGCAGCAGCACCGCACCGGCACCGCCCGCCAGCAGCGGCGCGGACGGTCCCGCACCCGCCCCGGCGGCCTCCGCCGCCGGGGCGCCGGCGGGTACGGCCGAGGAGGCGGCCGGGGCGTCCGACGGGCTGCCGGCCGGACGCCCCGGCGTCGCGGCCACCGTGGAGGCCGACGGTGCGGCGGCCGACGGCGAGGTCTTCGCCGGCGCCTCCGGGAAGACCACGTCGGAGCACGAGTAGTACGTGTCCGGGGTGCTGCTGTTCTGCCAGACCGTGTACAGCACCTGACGCCCCGTCCGGTCGGAGGGCAGCCGCGCCGTGATGCCGTAGGCGCCGTCCGTCAGCGCCGGGTCCCTGACCTCGGCGAACGGGCGCGCCGGCAGATCGGCCCAGGTCAGCGGCTGCGTGGGATCGTAGCCCTGGGTCGTCAGATACAGCTTGAAGGTGCCGGTGTGCGGGATCGTCGAGACGTACGTCATCCGCAGCGTCCCGCCCGGCGTCAGCCGGGTCGACGGCCAGTCGGCGCGGGCGAGGTCGAGGCCACGGTAGGCGGACAGGCCGCCGCTGCACAGCCGCCCGTCGGGCACGGCCCGCCGGTCACGGCCGTCGACGTCGGCGATCCGCAGGTTGTCCCAGGCCGTGAAGGGGGCGCCGTTGGCCGCGACGGCGGCCCGGCAGGCCGCGGACCGGGACGGCGCGCCGCCGTCGGGGGAGCAGGCGTACACCCGGCTGACCGGATCGGTGGGCGCGCCGTGCGCCTGCGCGGGGCCCGCGCCCCACAGCACCGCGGGCAGCGGGGTCAGGGCGGCGACCGCCAGGGCGGCGGTCCGGCGTGCGGTCGTGCGGGGCATCGGGGACGTCTCCTCGGCCGGCGCGGGAACGGTCTGCCGTGCAGTACGGCCCGCCGGCCCGGCGCGTTCACCGCCTCGCGAGCCCCGTGAGCCGCGTGAGCCCCGTGAGGAGCCCTCTGAGCGCCATGAGCCCTCGCGGGAGCCGGGACACGTCCTCAGGAAGCCGCCCGCTCCAGCGAGGCCAGCACGCGTTCCCCCCGGTCGGCCCGGGCGTCGAGGCCGGGGAGCAGACCGGGCACCGCGATGCTCGGAAGGATGTGCGCCCACAGGACCGACAGCCGTCCGGCGAGGTCGGCGCGGTCGGTCAGGGCCCGGGACATCAACTGGATCCCGGTGAAGGCGCCCACCAGCAGTTCCACCGTCTCCCGCGGCCGCACCGTCGGCAGCAGCTCGCCGCGTTCCCGGGCCAGCTCCAGCAGCTCCGTCAGCGCCTCGGCCCACTGCCGGAACGGCTCGCCGTGGTCGACGCCGGACGGTGTCTCCTGGTCCACCGCCAGCCGTACGCTGCCCCGCAGCAGGGCATTGCTCAGCAGTCGTTGGCCCACCACGAACGTCATGTCGACGATCTCCTGCAACTTGCAGGGCTGCGGCGGGACCGCGCCGAACGGGACCTGCTCGTCGAGCACCGCCTGGGCGAGGGACTCCTTCGACGGGAAGTGGAAGTACAGGGCGCCCTTGGTGACTTCGGCGCGCTCCAGGACCATCGCGATCGTGGTGGACGTGTAGCCGTGCTCGTCGAAGACCGCGCCGGCCGCTTCCAGGATCGCCCTGCGCGTCCTGATCGCGCGCTCCTGTTTCGCCATAAGAGCCCCTTCACGGCGCCGAGACGGCACCTTCCCGCGATCACGCGCGGTTTCAGCCCGATCATAGGATGCCGTCGACTGATCTCATTGAAAACAAACCGGTCGCCTCGTACTCTAACGCTCACCGGAGCGGGCGGTTCGCCGTCTGCCGTGGCCTTCGGGGGACCGTAGGGAGAGACATGACTCGACCGCGGCAGCTTGCCGACGCCCCCGCCCTGACGGCAACCGTGCCACGCCAACTCGTCCACCGCGCCGCCGTCGCCGAGACGTTCCTCACCGGCTGGCGGCGCACCGGGGCCGACCGCTTCTCGGTCACCGCCCAGTGGCCCCGGGCGCACGGACTGCACGTGTCGTCCGACTGGTCCGCGTACGACCCGCTCCTCGTCGTCGAGACGGTCCGGCAGAGCGGCACGCTGATCACCCATGCCGAGTACGGCGTGCCCCTGGACCACCAGTTCGTGCTCCAGGAGTTCCAAATCCGCACGGTGCCGGGGAAGTTGGCGGTGGGCGCGCTGCCCGCGGAACCGCAGGTCGACGTCGTCTTCACCGACGTCCAGTACCGCGGCCGCCGCCCCGCCTCCGCCCGCTACGCCGCGCACGTCCTGCGCGAGGGCGAGCGCGTCGCCACCGCCGACGTCGCCTTCATGTGCGTCGGCGGGCCGGTCTACCGCAGGCTCCGCGGCGGCCGCACCCCGGACGCCGTGACCGCCGTACCCGTGCCGGCGGGCCTGCCCGCCGGCGTCGTCGGGCGCGCCCTGCCCTCGGACGTGGTCCTGTCCGCCACCGGCCGGCCCGACCGCTGGCAGCTGCGAGTAGATACCGCACACCCCGTTTTCTTCGATCACCCCCTCGATCACGTCCCCGGAATGCTGCTGCTGGAGGGCGCCCGCCAGGCGGCCCGGCTGAGAACGGACCCCGTGCGGGCGCCGGTCGCCTACCACGCGCACTTCCACCGGTACGCGGAACTGGACGAACCGGTATGGATCGAAGCGAAGGAAGGGCGGGGAACGGATGTGCAAGTCCTCGGAACGCAGGGCGAGTCGGCCGTCTTCGAATGCCTCGTCGCCACCGCGTGAGGGTGAGCTATTGTGTCCCAGGGGCAAGAAACAAACGGCATGACCCGTTCTTTACCGGCCCGGGAGAATCCAGTCGATGGCGAGGCAGCTACGTGCCGAACAGACCCGCGCGACGATCATCACGGCGGCGGCCGACCTGTTCGACCGGCACGGCTACGAGTCGACCAGCCTGAGTGACATCGTCGAGCACGCCCAAGTCACCAAAGGAGCCCTCTACTTCCACTTCGCGGCCAAGGAGGACCTCGCCCACGCCATCATGGAGTTGCAGTCCCAGGCCTCCCTGAGGGTGGCCGGCGAGATCGACGGCCGGGGCTACCCCTCCCTCGAAGCCCTGATGCGCCTCACCTTCGCCATCGCCCGGCTGTCGGTGGAGGGTCCCGTGGCCCGCGCCGGCCTGCGGCTCGCCACCGGAGGCCTGCCGGCCCGGCCGCCCGTGCCGCACCCCTTCGCCGAGTGGCTGGACCTGGTCTCCCGACGGCTGGTGGGCGCGGTCAGGGAAGCGGACATCCACCCGGACGTCGACGTGGACGCGGTCGCGCACTCCCTGGTCTGCTTCTTCGTCGGCACCCGCGTGGTGGGCCGCTCCCGCGAACCGAACGCACGCCTCCCGCGCCGTATGGCCGAGATGTGGCACGTCCTGATCCGCGGACTCGTCCCGGTACCGCGCCGCCCCCGCTACCTGACCCTCGCGGTCCGGCTGGAGCGGGAGGTCATGGCGGTGGTGTGAGCCGGGGGCCAGGGCGGGGGAGCGGAAGCTGATGGCGGGCCGGCGGCCCCCCGCGGCGCCGACCGGGGGTCCTGCGCCGCGGACGCCGTACGCCCCCGCGGGGACCGCCCGCCGAGCCGCTACGGTGAGCCGCATGCCCGACACCCCCGCCCCGCCCGTGCTCACCGGCGAGGAGCCCGGCTCCTTTCCCCACGGTGTCCTGGCCGAACGGCACCCCGCGATCATCCGGCAGGTACGCGACGCCCTCCCGTACGGACCCGATGTCCACCGCGCCCTGGACGCCCTGCTGGCGAGCTGCACCGAGGGCGTGATCGAACCACTCCCCGCCGACGCCCACGACCGGGACCGCTGGCGGGCCTGGGGGCTCGACACATACGGGGGACGCTCCTGGTTCGAGGTGCCGTGGCTGTGGTCGGAGAGCTACTTCTACCGGCGGCTCCTGCACGCCGTCGGATACTTCGGCCCCGGACCGTGGCAGGGCGTCGACCCGTTCCGCCCGGCCAAGCTCGCCGAGCTCGACGCCCCCGAGACGGACGAGGAGCTCGCCGCCCTCGACGGCCTCGCCGCCCGCCCCGCCGAGGAACGGGGCCGGGCGCTGCTGCACGGCTCGCTGTGGGGCAACCGCGCCGACCTCGGCTTCCGGCTGTCCGACACCGGGGCGGAGGAACGCGCCGCCGCGCCCGCACTGGTCGCCGACGACAGCGAGGCCCTCCGCCCGCTGCTGGCCCCGTCGCGGCCCGCCGGCGGGACCCTGTGCCTGGTCGCCGACAACGCGGGCCGCGAACTGATCCCCGACCTGCTCCTCGCCGCCCACCTCCTCGCCCACGGCGGTGTCGCGCGCGTGGCCCTGCACGTCAAGCCCTGCCCGTACTACGTCTCCGACGCCACGACGGCCGACGTCGTCGACGCGCTGCGCCGGCTGACGGCCGCGCCGGGCGAGGCCGCCTCCTACGGCCGGCGCCTGTGGGCGGCGATGACCGACGGCACCCTCACGGTCCGCGCCCACCCCTTCGCCGCCGCCCCGCTGCCGTACGACCGGATGCCGGACGACCTGCGCGCGGAGTTCGCCGCGGCCACCCTGACGATCACGAAGGGCGACCTCAACTACCGCCGGCTCGTGGGCGACCGCCCCTGGCCCGCGACGACGCCCTTCGCCGACGTCACCGCGTACTTCCCCGGCCCGGTCGCCGCCCTGCGCACCCTGAAGTCCGACGTGGTCACCGGCCTGTCCAAGGACACCGAGGCCGCCCTGGACGCCGCGGAGGACGGACGGTGGCGCACGGCCGGCACCCACGCGCTGATCCAGGTCAGCACCTGACACCGCCCCCGCCGCCCCGGCTGCCCCCGCCTCGGAACGCGCCCCGGATACTCACTTGGTGCGCGCCCCGGGCGCCCACCAGGGGCGCGCGTCTCGCACGCATTCCCGGCACGTTCACGCGATGGTGTGATCATGTGTGGTGCCGGGGATGCCCGTGGGGGGCCGCGGGTAGGGCCCGGCCATGACTCAGCCGTTCGAACTCCCGCACTTCTACATGCCGTACCCCGCGCGGCTGAACCCGCACGTCGAGGAGGCCCGCGCCCATTCGACGGCGTGGGCGCGCGAGATGGGCATGCTGGAGGGATCGGGGATCTGGGACCAGGCCGACCTGGAGGCGCACGACTACGGCTTGCTGTGCGCCTACACCCACCCCGACTGCGACGGCCCCGCCCTGTCGCTGATCACCGACTGGTACGTGTGGGTGTTCTTCTTCGACGACCACTTCCTCGACATGTTCAAGCGCACCCCGGACCGCGCCGCCGGCAAGGCACACCTGGACCGGCTGCCGCTGTTCATGCCGCAGGACCTGTCGACCGCGGTGCCCGAGCCGCGGAACCCGGTCGAGGCGGGCCTCGCCGACCTGTGGGCGCGCACGGTGCCGGCGATGTCCGCCGACTGGCGCCGCCGGTTCGCCGTAGCGACCGAACACCTGCTCAACGAGTCGATGTGGGAGCTCGCCAACATCAACGAGGGACGCATCGCCAACCCCGTCGAGTACATCGAGATGCGCCGCAAGGTGGGCGGCGCCCCCTGGTCGGCCGGCCTCGTCGAGTACGCGACCGCCGAAGTCCCCGGCGCCGTCGCGGAGTCCAGGCCGCTGCGGGTGCTGATGGAGACCTTCTCCGACGCCGTCCACCTGCGCAACGACCTCTTCTCCTACCAGCGCGAGGTCGAGGACGAGGGCGAGAACAGCAACGGGGTGCTCGTCCTGGAGACGTTCTTCGGCTGCACCACCCAGGAGGCCGCCGACACCGTCAACGACATCCTGACCTCCCGCCTCCACCAGTTCGAGCACACGGCTCTCACCGAAGTGCCCGCGCTGGCCCTGGAGAACGGGCTGCGGCCCGACGAGACCGCCGCGATCGCCGCCTACACCAAGGGACTCCAGGACTGGCAGTCCGGCGGCCACGAGTGGCACCTGCGCTCCAGCCGCTACATGAACCAGAACGCCACCTCGACACCCTTCTGGCAGGCGCCGAGCGGCCCCGGCACCTCCGCATCCGACGTCGGCGCGCTGCTCGCCTCGGCCGCCGCCGACCGCCTGCGCGCCCACACCCACGTGCCGTACCAGAAGGTCGGCCCGTCCCGGCTGCCCGACTTCCACATGCCCTTCCCGGTGCGGCTGAGCCCCCATCTCGACGGAGCCCGGCACCGCCTCGTCGAGTGGAGCCACCGCATGGGCATCCTGGCGGAGGGCGTCTGGGACGAGGACAGGCTCGACTCCTGCGACCTCGCCCTGTGCTCGGCCGGACTCGACCCCGACGCCACCCCCGAGGCCCTCGACCTCAGCGCCGCGTGGCTGGCGTTCGGGACGTACGGCGACGACTACTACCCGCTCGTCCACGGCCACCGCCGCGACCTGGCCGCCGCCCGCCTGACCACGGCCCGGCTCTCCGCGTGCATGACCCTCGACGGCGAGGAGCCGCCCGGGGTCCCCGCCAACGCCATGGAGCGCTCCCTGCTCGACCTCTGGGCCCGCACCACGGCCGACATGACCCCGGACCAGCGGCGCACCCTGAAGGAATCCGTCGACAAGATGACCGAGAGCTGGGTGTGGGAGCTGGCCAACCAGCTCCACCACCGCGTCCCCGACCCGGTCGACTACCTGGAGATGCGGCGCGCCACCTTCGGCTCCGACCTCACCCTCAGCCTGTGCCGCATGGGCCACGGCCCCGCCGTCCCGCCGGAGATCTACCGCAGCGGCCCCGTCCGCTCCCTGGAGAACTCCGCCATCGACTACGGCTGCCTGATCAACGACGTCTTCTCGTACCAGAAGGAGATCGAGTACGAGGGCGAGGTCCACAACGCGATCCTCGTCGTGCAGAACTTCTTCGGCTGCGACTACCCGGCCGCGCTCGGCGTCGTCCACGACCTGATGACCCAGCGCATGCAGCAGTTCGAGCACGTCGTCGCGCAGGAACTGCCCGTCCTCTACGACGACTTCGGCCTGTCGGCCGAGGGTCGTGCGGCGATGGACGGATACGTGGCCGACCTGCGCAACTGGCTGTCCGGCATCCTGAACTGGCACCGCGAGGTGGACCGCTACAAGTCCGCCTACCTGGCCCGCCGATCCCACGGCTTCCTCCCGGACCGCCCGCCGGCCACCCCCGTGCCGCCCGCCGCAGCCCCCGCTCCCGGCGGCCGGGCGCTGTCCGGCGTCGGCTCGGTGTTCGTCGCCCCCGTGGCGCCGGCCGCGCCCGTCCTGCCGGTGGGCTGACGCCTCACACGAGCTGACCCGCCGTACGCCGGTCGGCGAGCTGACCCGCCGACCGGCGTACGGCGTGCTCGGCCGCGGCTCGGGCCAGCCCCCGGATCATCGGGTGCGGGCGCGAGCCGTCGCCGTACAGCTCCGGCTGGAAGAGGGAGGTCAGGAAGAAGGGATGGCCGGGGAGCTCCGCCATCCGTACGGCGCCCGCCGCGTCCCGCCCGGAGAACCGCAGACCGTGGGCGCTCAGCGTGTCGAGGTGGCGGGACGGCCCGTACTGGCAAGGAGTAGCGCTCCACCGTGCGGTCCGCCCCCAGCAGTGAGTGGGCGAGCGAGTCCGGCTCCAGCACGACGGTGTCCTCGTGCCCCGCGAGGGAGCAGGCCAGGGGCTCGATGAGGAAGTCCCCGACGCCGGGGTCGTTCTCGGCGTGCGCCACGTGCGGCAGCCCGCAGACGTTCCGGGCGAACTCCAGCAGGGCGTGCTGGAAGCCGCCGCAGGTGCCGAGGAAGGGGATGCCCTCCTCGCGGGCGGTGCGGATCGCGGCCAGCACGCCCGCCTCGCTCCGGTAGGGGCTGCCCGGCACCACCCACACCGCGTCGAAGCCGCGCAGGGCGTCCTCGTCCCCGGCGTCCGGCGAGGGGATCCAGTAGGCGTCGAGGACCAGCCGGTCCCGGGAGGCGAGGGCGTCCAGCACGAGCGGGACACGGGTGTGCGAGACGACGTGGGGGGAACGGTCGCCGACCAGGGCGACCTTGGCGATCTGAGCTGCGCTGTCGGTCATGCCCCCATGCTCGGAGCGGCCCGCGCTTCACGTCCAACGATGATTCCTGCACCTTCCATAAGCAGCACTGATACAGGCGGGGCTGGAGCCGGGCTGAAGCAGGGGGCTGATGCGGCCTGGGACCCTGACCCCATGGACCCGCACCTCCTGCGCACCTATGTCACCGTGGCCCGCCTCGCCTCCTTCTCCGCGGCCGCTCGCGCACTCGGCTACACCCAGTCGGCCGTGTCCCAGCACATCGCGGCCCTCGAACAGGACCTGGGCGCCCCGCTGCTCACCCGCCGCCCCGTCGCGCCCACGGCGGCCGGCGAACGGCTCATGGAACACGCGGGCCCGCTGCTGCTGCGCCTGGACGCCGCCCGCGCGGACGTCGCCCGGATGGCCGCCGTGCCCGCGCACGGCCTGACGCTGGCCGCCTCGCCGACCGCCCTCGTCCCCGCGGCGGCGGCCGCCCTGCCGCCCGCCGGGGTGACGCTGCGGGTCATCGCCCGGGAGGAGGTGCCCGCCGCCGTCGCCGCGGGCACCGCCGACCTGGGCCTCGTCGACGGCCTGGCCGCCCCCAGCGATCCGCTCCGCCTCCCCGACGTGGCCCCGCTGACCACGTACGGCGTCCTGGAGGAACCGGTCTGCGTACTGCTGCCCGCCGGCCACCCCCTGGCCCGGCGCACCGGCCTGCGCCTGGGCGACCTCGCCGACGCCCGCTGGATCGACGCCCCCGACACGGGCCTGCCCCTGCCCGCCCTGCGGGCCGCGCACGGCGGCCCCGGCTTCCGTCCCGCCCTGCGCTACGACGGCACCGACGTCCGTGTCCTGACCGCCCTGGCCGCGGCCGGTCACGGCCTGACCATCCTGCCCCGCTCGGCGGCGGCCGGCGTGCCGGGAACGGCCGCCGTTCCCCTCGCCGAGCCCCACCTGGTCCACCGGGTGGAACTCGTGCACTCGGGGACGCCGACGGGCGCGGCGGCGGCCCTGGCGCGCGTGCTGTCCGCTCGGGGGTGAGTGCGCGGGGGCGAGTGCGCGGCGGTGAGTGTGCGGGGCCGGCGGTCCGGCCGTCAGTCTCACTCGTTCGTGGCTCGTGGTGCGCCGGTGCGCCGGGTAGGGCACCAGCCGGAGGCGATCGATGGAACAGATGGCGTTGCGTCCCAAACCCATGCCCGGACAGGAGCCCGGCGACGACCGCTCCGGCGGCCCGGCCCACCGCCCGCACGCGGCACCCCGGCGCGGCCGGCGGCTGACGACCCTGCTGCTCGGCCTGTTCGCCGGCGCGGTCCTGGTCCTGTCCGGCGTCGGGCTCGGAACCGTCGGGGCGAGCGTGATCGCCATGAGCAGACTGGCCGAGCTGCAACGGCAGGCCGCGCAGCACGGACCGGGAGGGCCGGGCGCCGCGTCGGCCCCGGACCGCCGCCCGGACCCGTCCGCTTCGACCGGGTCCGCCCCGGCGCGGGACTCCACCGGCGCCACCTTGGGGGTGGAGGCCGTGGACGCGGAGAAGGCGGGCGCCGAGATCGTCGCCGTCCACGTCCCCGGCCCCGGCTACGCGGCCGGACTGGTGCGCGGCGACGTCCTGCTGGTGTTCGGCCGCACCCGTGTCGACTCGGCGACGGACCTGGCGCGGGCGGTCGACGAGGCCAGGCCGGGCCGTGAGGTGAAACTGACGGTCCGGCACGAGAGCGGCGGCTACCAGCAGCTGACCGTGATCCCGGGAGTCGTCACCTGACCGGGTGCGCCCACGGGCCGTCCGGCGTCAGACGGCCGTCGGTCGGTGTCCGGCCCTCCGGAGCCATGCGGCCGTCAGCCGGTGTCCGGCCCTCCGGAGCCACGCGGCCGTCAGCCGGTGCCCGGCCGTCCGGCGGTGCCCCGCGCGCCCGCGGACGCGCACGCGGGCTCAGACGACCACCCGGAAGTGGCTCGTGAGCCGCCGCTCGTCGTCCAGGACGTGGAAGGCCAGCCCGACCGGCGCTTCCCGGTCGGCGACCTGGTCGCCCTCCCACGGCAGCCGCAGCGTCCACGTCACGCCGGGCCCGACGACCAGCGGCCGGCCGGCGAAGACGGTGGAGGCCGGTGTGTGGGCGTGGCCGGCGATGATCCCGGCGATCTCCGGCCGCCGTTCCAGGAGCGCGGCCAGCCGGCCGGGATCGCCCAGCCGGTACGCGTCGGGCAGGGGGTGGTGCAGGGCCACCGGCGGGTGGTGCAGGGCGAGCAGGGCCGGCACGTCCCCGCCCAGCTCGTCGAGGGTCTGCTCGATCCAGTCGTACGTGTCGTCCGTCAGGGACCCGTCGTCCTCGCCGGGGACGCTGGAGTCGCACATCAGCACCGCACCGCCGTCGAACACCTGGACGCTGTTGACCGGCCCGTCGGAGGGCGGCTCGCCGAGCAGGGCCTTGCGGTAGGGCGCGCGGCGGTCGTGGTTGCCCGGGCAGGTGAGCACCGGGAAGGGGCCGCCCGGGTCGCGCAGGCCGAGGATCCGTGCCGCCTCCTCGTACTCCGCCTCCGCCGCGTGGTCCGCGATGTCGCCGGTGACCAGCAGCGCGTCCACCCTCCCCGGCAGGCTCCGGAGCCGGTCGCGCACCCGCTCGGCCCGCTCGGTCGCCCGGGCGGTCCCGTCCAGGTGCAGATCGCTGATGTGGGCGAGTACGAGCACGGCGGTGGGCCTTCCTGACGTGATGGACCAACAGGGCACGGCGATCCAACCATCAGATCTAATGCCACGGCAATCCACAACCGTTAATCCTGTCGTCGTCCGTGCCGACCGGCTCGCGTCGCCCCCGCTGTCCGGGCAGGATGCTGCCCGTAGCCCCACGCCTCGAGGAAGCCCGTCAGGGAGGCCCGGATGACCGGCAGCACGCCCGCGCCCTTCACCGCCGACGACTACCGGGCCCGTATGGAGCGGGCCGCCCGCGCGGCCGACGACGCGGGACTGGCCGGCCTGCTGGTGGCGCCCGGCCCCGACCTGGTCTGGCTCACCGGCTACGCTCCCCCCGCCGCCACCGAACGGCTCACCCTGCTCGTCCTCGCCCCCGGCCGGGACCCCGTCCTCGTCGTCCCCACCCTGGAGGCCCCCGACGCCGCGAAGGCGACCGGCGCCCCCGCCCTGACCCTGCGGGACTGGACCGACGGCACGGACCCCTACACCACCACCGCGGCCCTCCTCGGCACCGGCGGACGGTACGGCGTCAGCGACAACGCCTGGGCGATGCACCTGCTCGGCCTCCAGAAGGTCCTCCCCGGCAGTTCCTACGCCTCCCTCACCGAGGCCCTGCCGATGCTGCGGGCCGTCAAGGACGCGGCCGAACTGGAGCTGATGGCCGCGGCGGGAGCGGCCGCCGACCGGACCTTCGAGGAGATCCGCACGGTGCCCTTCGCCGGCCGCACGGAGTCCGACGTCGGCGCCGACCTCGCCGACCTGCTGCGGCACTTCGGCCACTCCCAGGTCGACTTCACCATCGTCGCCTCCGGCCCCAACGGCGCCGACCCGCACCACGAGGTCGGCGACCGGGTCATCGAACACGGCGACATGGTCGTCCTCGACTTCGGCGGCCTGAAGGACGGCTACGGCTCCGACACCTCCCGCACCGTCCACGTCGGCGAACCCACCGACGAGGAGCGCCGCATCCACGACCTCGTGCGCGAGGCCCAGGAGGCCGGCTTCCGGGCGGTCCGGCCCGGCGTCGCCTGCCAGGAGGTCGACCGGGCCGCCCGCGCGGTCATCGCCGACGCCGGCCACGGCGCCCGCTTCATCCACCGCACCGGCCACGGCATCGGCGTCACCACGCACGAGCCGCCGTACATGATCGAGGGCGAGGAGCAGCCTCTCGTGCCCGGCATGTGCTTCTCCGTCGAACCCGGTGTCTACCTGCCCGGCCGTTTCGGGGTCCGCATCGAGGACATCGTCACGGTGACGGAGGACGGCGGCCGCCGCCTCAACGACACCACCCGCGAACTGGTCATAGTGGACTGAACCCCGCAGGAGCCCTGGCACCCACCCGAACGGCGACGGCGCGACCATGACCCAGGCACCCACCCCCACCGCGGACACCGTCCGCCGGCTCGTCCACACCCTCCTCGAGGAGGGCGTGGGGGGCAGCAGGGGCAGGAACGGCGCGGGCGGCGCCGCCGGCCCCGACGTACGGCCCGTCCACCAGGAGGCCGGCGAGCGGTGCGCGTGGTGGGTCGGCACCCGCCATGTGCTGCGGCTGGCCCCCGACCGGGACGCGGCCGTCCGCCAGCGCCGCGAGCTGCGGCTGCGCGACCTCGTCCGCCCGCACGTCCCCGTCACGGTGCCCACGAGCGTCGCCCACGGCGAGTGGTCGCCGGGCCTGACCTACACCCTGGACACCAGGGTGCCGGGCGGCACCGGCGAGGAGCACGAGGTGTCGGCCCTCGGCGAGGCCGACCTCGCCGGACTGCTCACCGGACTGCGCGCGGTGCCGCCCCGCCAGGCCGAGACCCTCGGCGTGCCGCGCGCCGCCCCCCGCTCACTGGAGGCCCTGCGCCGCACGGCCGTGACCGCCGCGGAACACCTCGCCCACGCCGACGAGTTCGATCCCGCCCGCCTGCACCAGCTCACCCCGCCGGGAGCGGCCCAGCTGGCCGCCCAGTCCGCCCCCGCCGTCCTCGTCCACCACGCCCTGCGGGGCGAACACCTCGTCGTCAGCGCCGACGGCCGGGTACGCGGCGTCCTCGACTGGACCGGCGCGGTCCTCGGCGACCCGGCCGAGGACATCGCCGGCCTCGCGCTCGCCGTGGGCTCCGGCGCCGCCGTCCGCGCCGCCACCCTCGCCGGCTACGGCGCCCGCCCCTGCCTGCGCGGCCTCTGGCTCGCCCGCTGCGACACCGTCGTCCACCTCGCCGAACGCCTCCACGGCCACGCCACCACCCCCCTCCCCCCGCTCCGCACCCGACTGCGCCGTGCCTGGGAGACGATCCTGCTGGAGCGGGTGACGGAGTTCCGGGGGGACGACGAGACCCGGTAGTCCCTTCTACGGGCGGTTCCGCGCTCCGGTCGGCGACGCGGTGGAAGGTCCCCCGGGCGGGGTCGGCCGGTCGTGGGCGGGTGGCGTGCCGGGAGCCCGGGGCCGGTGCGGAGGGTGCCGCAGCCACTCGGTGACCAGCCGCGGCGCGGTGCCGATCGGGGTGGGCCCGCAGCCGGCGTCCAGGTGTGCGGGCCGGCGCATCCCCTGTGTCCCGAGCCGCCGGCCCACCGGGCACCGGGCCTGCGGGCTCCGCGGCCATCGTGAGGGAGGACGCCGCATCCAGGGCCGTCCCGGCCGACGCGTTCGTCATCTCCCTGTCACGCCGGCGCAATTGAATAGACGCGACGACTAGTCTAATCTCCAGGTTAGACGCAACGGTAAGTCTCGACATCTGTCGCGGCCGCCGTTCCTTGCGCACACCCAACCGCACACGAGAGGCCACTTCAGTGGGGAACTCCACCGTCCGCGCCGTCGATGGGACCGGCGCTCCGGAGAGGGCACGCGGCGGCGGTCTAGCCGTGTTCAGCGTGGCCTTCGCCTTCTGGATCACCATGGCGGGCACCACGGCGCCCACCCCGCTCTACCCGCTCTACGGCGAGGAGTTCGGCTTCACGCCGTTCACCGTGACGGTGGTCTTCGCCGTCTACGCGCTCGGTGTCGTCCTCGGGCTGCTGGTCTTCGGCCGGCTCTCGGACCAGGTGGGACGCCGTCCCGTCCTGGTCGCGGCCACCCTGCTGTCCGTGGGTGCCGCGGTGATCTTCCTGCTGGCCGAGAACGTCGCCGCGATGCTCGTCGCCCGGGTCGTCTCCGGTTTCTCGGCGGCCCTGGTGACCGGCGCCGCCACCGCCTCACTCACCGAGCGGCTCGGGCAGCACCGCCGTATCAAGCCCGCCACACTCGCGCTGTTCGCGAACATGGGCGGGCTCGCGTGCGGCACGCTGATCGCGGGCGTCCTGGCGGACCTCGCGCCCTCCCCGCTGCGCACCCCGTGGGTCGTCATGCTGGCCCTCGCCGCCATCGGCGCGCTCGGTGTCATCGTGAACGGGGAGAGTTCCGCCCACCGTTCCGGCTTCTCCCTCCAGTTCCAGCCGCTGCACATCCCGGCCGAGATCCGGTCGGACTTCCTGCGCTCCGCGATGGCGGCGGGCGCGGGCTTCGCCGTGCTCGGCGTCCTGACCGCGGTGACGGGTCTGTTCCTGGGGACGGTGCTGCACGAGTCCAGCCACTCGCTGACCGGGCTCGTGGTCTTCATCGCCTTCGCGTGCACCGCTCTCGGCCAGCTCCTCGTCCGCACCCTCAAGCCCGCCGCCGCCCTGCCCGCGGCGTGCCTGGGCCTGATCGTCGCGGCCGGCCTGATCGCCGCCGCGATGGCCACCAGCTCCCTGGCCCCCCTGCTCGTCGGGGCCGCGGTCAACGGACTGGCGACGGGCGTCGCCGTCGGCCACGGCCTCGGCAGCATCACCACGCGCAGCGCTCCCCAGCACCGGGGCGCCTCGGTCTCCACCTTCTTCGCCATCCTGTACTCGATGCTGGCGGTGCCCGCGATCGGAGTGGGCGTCCTGATCCGCGAGACCAGCCTGCGCCCGGCCGGCGAGACGTTCAGCGCCGTGGTCGCCGCGCTCTCCCTGGGTGTCCTGCTCAGCCTGGTGCGGACCGGCCGGAAGGCCGCCTGAGCGGGGTCCGCCCCGCCCCCGGTGGCGGCGGGCCCCCCCGGGGCCCAAAAAAAACCACCGACCCCCCGCGCCGGGGGGGGGGGCCCCACAACGCCCCCCCGCCACCCCCACCAA
>NZ_JBVHDT010000010.1:68263-133668 GCF_055563235.1 Streptomyces sp. NPDC003248
GTGGCGGGGGGGGGGGGCGCGGGCCCGCGGGGGGGGCCGGCCCCGGGGGGGGGGGGCCGGCGGGCCGGGCCGGGGGGGGGGGGCCGCCCCCCCCCGGGGGGGGGGCGCACCCCGCTGTGCCAGAATCACAGCGACGGACACGATGCGAAGGGTCGGCGGAACCATCAGCGCCACGCGGAAACCACAACCTGCCTCTGAGACGAGCACGGTCATCAGCCGAACCGGCCCACGCCGCAGTGAGAGCGTCCGGCTCGCGGTGCTGAACGCCGCGGACGACCTGCTGGTCGAGCGGGGCTTCGCGGCCCTGACCATCGAGGGCATCGCCCAGCGCGCGGGCGTGGCCAAGCAGACGATCTACCGCTGGTGGAAGTCGAAGGTCGACATCCTCCTCGACACCCTCACCGACGACGCCCGCGAGGCCCTGGAGTGGCGCGTGGACGAGGACGGCAGCGTCGAGGAGATCCTCACCTCCCACCTGCGGCGCGTGGCCGACTTCTTCGACGAGCCGGCCGGCCAGGTGCTGCTGGCCCTCCTCGGTCACGCCCAACTGGACAGCGAGACGGCCGCGTCGCTGCGGTCGGGGTTCCTGCGGGAGCAGCGGGAGCGTGACGTGGCCGGCCTGCGCCACCTGCTCGCCCGCGACCAGGATCTCGTCGTCGACGGCCGCACGCTCGACCACCTCGTGGATCTGCTGCTCGGTCCGTTGTACTACCGCGTGCTCGTGTTCGGTTCCCCGATCGACAGGGAACTGGTGGACACCACGGCCCGCCTCGTCCTCGGGCTCGCCCGCGAGTCGTCGAACCAGCATTCCTGACCTCGCGCCGACCTCAACGAGTGGCCCCCGGCGTTTTCCGTCGGGGGCCACTCGCGTAAGAGGGTCAGTGCAGGCTGATGCATCCGCTCCTTATTCCCTCGATAACCGCTTCGGTACGTGATGCCGCGCCCAGCTTGATGAAAATCGAGTGCAGATGGACCTTGACCGTGCGCTCGGAAATACCGAGCAATCGGGCGACCATCCTGTTGGAGTTCCCCTCCTTGATCCCGTTCAGGACCTGACGCTCCCGCGGAGTGAGTGCCGAGACCGTTCTGGTCGCCACGCGACCTGACACCTGCTCGGAGTCGAGAGTGGTCACTAATCCTTCGAGCGTCGGACGGGATGCGTGAGACATGTACTTCCCCCTGTCATGCATGACCATCACTCATCAAGACGTGCACGCAAGCGCCATTGCCCACGCCGCCGCATATTCAACGATTGCTCGTCGCGCAAGCAGTATATGGGCGGGAGCGAAAACCCTGGGGCAAACGTGCGTTACTTCACAGGTAAAGATTGTGTTCTGAACTTCTCTCGCCGTGCGGCCGGACGCCGCGATTCCACTCCAAGTGAATGCATGTTGCGTACATCGCACTGGATTGAATGTCGAACGATCAATAAAGTGGAACTCGAAGGCGGGCAGGTGGCGCTGGCCCTGCTGGGCGGCGGCGTCGAAAGGACTCGTCGAGGCCTCCCTGATGATCTCCAGATTTCCTTATGGGCGGGCCTTTCGGAATCGGCACAGTGTGTTTTCTCGTAAGTGTCGACCTGATCATCCAGCCACTCGTCGCAATCAATGTGGAGGTTTTCCGAATTTCCCATCCAGGGATTTCCGTAGGGTCGGTCCAGGGCGCCCGCTTACCCCGCGAAACCGTCCGGTGACCCCACGGGGAGGACGTAGTAGAATGTTTTTCACCCTGTTTTCCCCACAGTTTCGAGCGGTGCTCGACCATATCGTCGCCGCACTTTCTGATGATGTCGAGCAGCTTCGGCTGTTCCACGGCGTCCACTCGCTGCTGGTCGCGGGTGAGGACGGCTGGGCCGACTTCCACCTCGACGCCGTCCGGGCTGCCGAGCAACGGCTGCGCAGCGGTGCGCTGGTGCACGCGGACGACACCGTGACATGCGCGGCCTTAGCCCTTCCCCACCTCGATCACGTCCGCGATCCCGCCAACGGCTACGTCTCCGTCGCCGGTCACGGCGTCGCGCTGTGGACCGCGTTGAGCGGCGGCGGGGGGCGGGCATTATCGTGGGCGGCGCCGTCCTCCAGTTCTTCGACCGGCAGGCCCTGTTCGCGGTCGCCGCTCCCCTCGCCGCATTCGGAATCGTCGTGGCGGCGAAGTCCCTGCCGCGGGTCGAACGCCATCAGCGCTCGCTGGGCGCGGGCCGGGTTCTGCTCCTCGTGATCGCGGTCTTCGGTGTGCTGTGCAGCGTCATCGAGGGGGCCGAACTCGGCTGGACGTCCCCCGGCGTACTGCTCGGGTTTGCCGTCGGCGCGGTTTTCTCGCGGTTTTCCGCCGGTACGAACTCCGCCAGGAGCAGCCTTTGCTGGACCCCCGGGTATTCCGCCGTCCCGGAATGCGCGCCGGGACCCTCGGCATCGTCGTGTCCTTCGTCGCCACGTACCCGGTGTTCTGTCTCGACGGCCAGTACCCGATGAACGTCAAGGACACCACGGGGATGGCCGAGTCGTTGCGGTGGATCGCCCTGCTGTTGCTCCTGGCGGCGCTCCTGGTCATAGCGTGGCTGCGTCCCCATGCAGCGGAGCGGACCACTTCCCAGGAGCAGCCTTGAGCGGAACCGGCGTCGACGACCCCGGACAGGACGGTGACTGGGCCCACGAGCTGCCCGGCGCCCTGGCGCCGCACGTGGACCTGCGGCTGCTGCCCGCCCTGGACGCGCTGCTCCAGGAGGGCAGCGTCACCGGGGCGGCGGAGCGGCTGGCGCTGTCCCCGCCCGCCATGAGCCGGGCCCTGTCCAGGATCCGTCGCGCTCTCGGCGACCCCGTGCTGGTGCGCGCCGGGCGGGGGCTGGTTCCCACGCCGCGGGCGCTGGAGCTCCAGCCGAAGGTGCGGGCCCTGATGCGGGAGGCCGAGGCCGTCCTCGCCCCGAGCCGGCAGGAGGACCTCACCCAGGTCAGCAGGACCCTGACCATCGTCGCGGACGAGGCCTACGCGGCGGTGCTGGCCCCGGCGCTGCTGAACCGGGCGAGCACGGAGGTGCCGCTCGCCCGGTTCACGTTCACGGTGGAGAGCACCCACGGCAGCGCGCCCCTGCGGGAGGGTGCCGTGGACATCGAGGTGGGCGTCATCGACGAGTGCAGCCCGGAACTGCGCATCGAACCGCTCTTCGAGGACCGGTTCGTGGGAGTGGCGCGATCAGGACATCCTCTGCTGGCCACGGCCGTGAGCGCGGCGGCGTTCGCCTCCGCACGGCACGTCAGCGTCTCCCGCAAGGGCCTGATGACGGGCCCGATCGACGGGGCGCTGCACGCGCGCGGTCTGCGCCGGGACGTCATCGCCTCCGTGCCGAACCACGGCGAGGCGTTGCTGATGATCGCGTCGAGCGACCTGGTGACCGCGATGCCCCACTCGCTCGCCGCCGGCGCGCGGGAGTGCGTGGGCATCGAGCTGTTCGACCTTCCGGTGGAGACCGAGCCCGTCACCATCTGCCAGGCCTGGCACCCCCGCCGTGAGACCGAGCCCGTCCACGTATGGCTGCGCCACGCCGTCCGCTGCGCACTGACCCGGTCAGCGCCCCCGGCCCGCTCCGCCGAGCAGGACGTCCGCGACCGACGGTGACGTCGGCGTGCCCGGCCCGGCACCGACGACCGCTCCGACGGGCAGCCGGGCGGCGCTCAGCTCCCCCCGCCGGTCAGAAGCCGCACCGGCCCGTCGAGCAGGACGTCCACGGCCGACGGCGACACCGGCGTGCCCGGCCCGGTGACGGCGCCGACGAGCAGTCGCGCGGCCAGGTGGGGAGCGATGCCGCCGCGTATGTCGCCGCGCTCGACGGCACGCTCCAGCAGTTCCGTCAGCCGCCGGACCACCGCTGCACGGCACACGGTGTCGGGGGCGCGCGGGCCCGGCTCGCCGTCCGGTCCCCAGAAGAGGGCGGACCGGCCCGGGTGGGCCGCTGCGACACCGGCCACCCCGTGCAGCAGCGCGACGAGCCGGTCGACGGGCCGGCCCGCCCCGGCGGCGTTCACGGCGAGCAACGCCCGCACGTCCGCGCGGACCGGCCGCGTGATCGCCCGCCGCAGTTCGGCCTTGCCCTTCACGTGCCGGTACAGCGCCGCCTTGGTGAAGCCGAGGCGCGCGGCGATGTCGCTCATGCTCGTCGCGTCGTAGCCCCGCTCGTGGAACAAGGCCGTCGCGGCCGCGAGGACGTCCTCACGGCCGCGACGGAGGCGGGGCGACGACGTCGTCGTCGGTGGCGGGTTCACCGCGGTGCCCGCCCCCGGCACAGCTCCAGCAGCGCCTCGGCGACGCCCGCTCCGCCTTCCCCCAACTCCTCGGCGTACCTGCCCCGTACGGAGAGCTCCCGCCCGGAGTCGACCTGGGAGCCGCCGCTTCCGGTACGGATCCGCTGGATCTCCCGGGACGTCTCCAGCCGTTCCTTGAGCGTGCCGATGAGGAAGCGGTCCAGGGCGTCGATCTGTTCGCGCAGCCGGGCGATGTCCCCGGACGCGGTGTCCGCGGAGCCGCCGGCTTCGCCGGTGATCTCGGTGTGCATCGTCTCGCTCCGTTCGTACGACGGGACATGGGTCGTCGAGGGGTACGACCCCAGGGATCTCAGCGCGGGCACCCGCAGGCGCAGCAGGCCGGCGGCGCGCTCGGCCGCGGCCTGTTCGGCGCCGCCCGGGCAGTCGGCGAACAGGACCGATCCGCCGCGCCCGTCGGACACGGTCCGCAGGGACACGGACCGCAGGAAGGGGTGGCGCCGCAGGCCGTCGAGCAGCCCGCCGAGCTCCTCGGGCCGGCCCGGGAGACGCCCGACCAGCGAGGTGCGGTCGGCGGCGGGCCGCGGGCCGCTCCGCCCGCCGGGACGCGCGCACAGCAGGAACCGGGTGGCCGCGCCGGCGGTGTCCTGTATCCCGGTGACCAGGATCCGAAGGCCGTAGTGCGCGGCGGTGAAGTCCCCGGCCACCGCGGCGTCGCACTCCCGGTCCCGGACCCGGCGCGCGGCCTCGGCGTTGGACGGCGCCGGCGTCCAGCGCGCCCGTGGCATCCGCCTGCCGAGCCATCCGCCGACCTGCGCCCCGGCGTGCGGATGGCCGCTCACCGTGCGGATCTGCGCGAGCCGCGTGCCGGGGCGGACCAGGAGGGCGAACTCGACGGCGAGCACCACCTCCCTGAGCACGGTCAGCGCGGGTGACTCGGCGAGGGCGCGCACCGTGTCCGCCACCAACCCGGCCACCGTGTTGTCCACGGGCAGCATGGCCGCGTCCACGGCACCCCGGCACACCAGCGTGAGGGCCTCGGCGGCTGTGGCGGCCGGTGACAGCCGGGAGCCCGCGGCCTCCGGGAGGGACCGCAGGGCCAGCTCGGTGAAGGTGCCTTCCGGGCCCAGATAGGCGAACCGCCGCTCCGGGCAGGGGAGTCGTCCCGGTGCGGGAAACGCCTGGATGTCCGGTGTCGGCGTCCTCATGTCACGCGGTGGCCAGCGCGGCGTCCATCGTGCTCGCCACCGCGCTCTTGGCCCGCCGCAGTTCCTTCTCCTCCAGCAGCCCGGGGGCGAACGCGGCCGCGTCGACGGTGACGGCGGCGGCGGTCCGCCCGGCCTGCTCCACCTCCACCGTCGCACGGAACGTGAGCCGGCTGGGCTCCGACACCTCCGACTCGTCCACCGTCAGCCGCACGGTGGCGCCCACGGGGAAGAGGAAGTTGGAGAACGTGGTGTTCATGGAGTTGAGGACGATGTAGTAGCGCTGCTGCGGCCAGCGTGCCGTGAAGTAGCGCTCCACCACCGCGACGAACATCTGGCGGGCCGCCTCGACGGCCACCATGCCCTGCACGTGCACCCGGTCCTGGACGTCGACGAGCAGTTCGTTGTGGTCGTGCAGCCTCAAGGAGGCCTCGTAGGTGAGGTCGTCGACCTGTGTGAGCCCGGCGACCAGCACGTTGTCCTCGCGGGCCTTGTGCAGTTCCTGGCGGCGGGCGGGCTGTCCCGCGGAGTGCACCAGCACGATCCGGTCGTCCAGCCGCCGCCGGCTGATGGCGTCCTGGAGGTAGGAGATCTCGAACTCCCCGACGCCCTGGCCGGTGACCACGCGCACCGGCCCCTCGACGGTGTCCAGGTCGCCCGCGTCGAGCGAGCGGGCGAGCCGCGAGAACGTGTCGGCGCCGACGGCCTCGGCGAAGTCGCGGAACCGGTCGCCGACGACGAGCCGGGAGGTGGCTGAGCTGCTCATGAACATGCCTCCTGGTGGGGAAGGCCGCGGTCATGCGGAGCCGCGGGAGTGCCTTCAGCGTGAAGTCCGTGAAAAGGGCCCGGTAGTCGCCTGTTGGGAGTAGGGACGAGGTACTAGCCGTATCGGCCGACTGCCGTCGCCACCGCCCGGCGCGAATGCTGGTGCGGGGTCGCCGGCTCCCGGCCACGGGCGTGCGCCCGGGAGCCCCGGCCCCTTCCACGCGGCCGGAAGGAGTCTCATCCCCATGACAGTTCTCGATCCGCCGGGCGTCGCCGAGGACGGCGTGACGGCCCTGCTGCCCGCCTCCGAACCCCTGAGCCTCATCGACGGCCCGTCCGGCACCCGGGCGCTGGACGACTCGGTCCTGCTGGAGCTGTACCGGCAGCTGGTATGGGGGCGTCGCTACAACACGCAGGCGACGGCGCTGACCAAGCAGGGCAGACTGGCCGTCTACCCGTCGACCACGGGGCAGGAGGCCTGCGAGGTGGGTGCCGTCCTGGCCCTCGACCGCCAGGACTGGATCTTCCCCACCTACCGGGACACCCTGGCCCTGCTGGTGCGGGGCGTCGACCCCGTGGAGGTGCTGACCCTGCTGCGCGGGGACTGGCACAACGGGTACGACCCCACGGCCCGGCGCGTCGCGCCCCTGTGCACCCCGCTGGCCACCCAGACCCTGCACGCGGTGGGCCTGGGCCGCGCCGCCGCACTCCGCGGGGACGACCTGGTCGTCCTGGCGATGACCGGGGACGGAGGCACCAGCGAGGGCGACTTCCACGAGGCGCTGAACTTCGCGGCCGTCAGCCGCGCCCCCGTGGTGTTCCTGGTGCAGAACAACGGTTACGCGATCTCCGTCCCGATCGCCAGGCAGTCCGCCGCGCCCAGCCTCGCCCACAAGGCGATCGGCTACGGCATGCCGGGCGTGCTGGTCGACGGGAACGATGCCGCGGCCGTCTACCGGACCGTGCGGCAGGCCGCGGGGCGCGCCCGCGAGGGCGGGGGGCCGACACTCGTCGAGGCGGTGACGTACCGCCTCGACGCGCACACCAACGCCGACGACGCGACCCGTTACCGCGACGCGGCCGAGGTGGAGTTCTGGCGTCGCCGGGATCCCGTCGACCGCATGGAACGGCATCTGCGGGACCGTGGGCTGCTGGACGACGCCGGGGTCGACCGCGTCCGGCGGGACGCGGAGGAGATGGCCGCGGACCTGCGTGCCCGCCTCTCCGCGGACCCGTCCCCCGACGCCCTCGACCTGTTCGAGCACGTCTACGCCCGGCGCACCCCGCAACTCGACGAGCAGCGCGCGCTGCTCGCCGCGGAGTTGGCCGCGGTGGCGGCGGGCGGTGCAGGGGAGGCCGGACGATGACAGCCGCCGTGGACACCGTCACCGCCGCGGGAACCGGGCCGGCCGTGGAACAGGTGACCCTGTCGGGGGCGCTCAACCGGGCCCTGCGCGACGCTCTGTCCGACGACGACCGGGTCCACCTGATGGGCGAGGACATCGGCACCCTGGGCGGCGTCTTCCGCGTCACCGACGGTCTGGCCGCCGAGTTCGGGGACGACCGGGTCACCGACACCCCGCTCGCCGAGGCGGGCATCCTGGGCACCGCCGTCGGCATGGCCATGTACGGGCTGCGTCCCGTCGTGGAGATGCAGTTCGACGCCTTCGCGTACCCCGCGTTCGAGCAACTCGTCAGCCACGTCGCCAAGATGCGCAACCGGACGCGCGGGGCGCTGCCCATGCCGATCACCATCCGCATCCCCTACGGCGGCGGCATCGGCGGCGTCGAACACCACAGCGACGCCTCGGAGGCGTACTACACGCACACTCCCGGTCTCCACGTGGTCGCGCCGGCCACCGTCCCGGACGCGTACGGCCTGCTGCGCGCGGCCATCGTCTCGGACGATCCGGTCGTCTTCCTGGAGCCCAAGCGGCTGTACTGGTCCAAGGGCGACCTCGACCGCTCGGCCGTCCTGCCCGACCTGGGCCGGGCCGCGGTGCGCCGGAGCGGCTCCTCGGCCACGCTGATCACGTACGGCCCCTCCCTGCCCGTCTGTCTGGACGCGGCCGAGGCGGCGGCGGCCGAGGGCCGGCAGCTGGAGGTCGTGGACCTGCGCAGCCTGGTGCCCTTCGACGACGAGACGGTGTGCGCCAGTGTCCGGCGCACCGGCCGGGCCGTCGTGGTCCACGAGGCCCAGGGCTTCGCCGGTTTCGGCGCCGAGATCGCCGCGCGGGTCACCGAGCGCTGCTTCCACCATCTGGAGGCCCCCGTGCTGCGGGTCACCGGGTTCGACATCCCGTACCCGCCGCCCATGCTGGAGCACCATCATCTTCCGGACGTCGACCGGATCCTCGACGCCGTCGAGCGACTCCAATGGCAGGACGGCGTCCCCGGGGAGGGCGTATGACGACGACCACGGCCACGCGGGAGTTCATCCTGCCCGACCTGGGCGAGGGCCTCACCGAGGCGGAGATCGTACGGTGGCTCGTCGCCGAGGGTGACTCCGTCTCCGTCGACCAGCCGGTCGTGGAGGTGGAGACGGCCAAGGCGGTGGTGGAGGTGCCGTGCCCGTACGAGGGTGTGGTCACCCGCCTGTGGGGGCGGGAGGGGGAGAGCCTGGACGTGGGGCAGCCGCTGCTGTCCATCGGTGCCGGGCGGGCACCGGTGGCCGAGGCGGCGCCGGCGCCGGCGGACCACTCCGGGAACGTGCTGGTCGGCTACGGGACCTCCGCGCCCACGGCCCGCCGGCGACGGATCGCGCTCCCGTCGCCCGCGCCCGCTGCCGGCGCGGGGCCCGTCCCGGTGATCTCCCCGCTGGTGCGCAGGCTGGCCAGGGAACGCGGCCTCGATCTGCGTACGGTCCGGGGCAGCGGGCCCGGCGGTCTCGTCCTGCGCCGGGACGTCGAGGCGCCCCGGGAACCGTCGCCCGTGCACGCGGTCCGGGCGGAGGCCGTGCCCGCGCCGACGCCGGTGCCGGAAACGCGCCCGGTGCCGCAAGCGCGCCCGGTGCCGCAAGCCGAGCGCATCCCCTTGCGCGGCGGGCGCCGCACGATCGCGGACAAACTGGCGCGCAGCCGCCGGGAGATCCCCGACGCCACCACCTGGGTGGACGTGGACGCCACCCGGCTCCTGGAGGTCCGGCGGCACCTCGCGGCCCCGGACGAGGAGAGGATCTCCCTGCTCGCCCTCCTGGCCCGGGTCTGTGTCGCGGCGCTCGCCCGGTATCCGGAGCTCAACGCGACCGTGGACACCGAACGTCAGGAGATCGTCCGGCTCCCGTCGGTCCATCTCGGATTCGCCGCGCAGACCGAACGCGGCCTGGTCGTACCGGTGGTCAGGGACGCGGACCGGAGGAGACTCCCCGAACTGTCGGCCGAGATCGCCCGCCTCACCGCCCGTGCCCGCGAGGGGAAGCTGACCCCCGCGGAGCTGTCCGGAGGGACCTTCACCCTGAACAACTACGGGGTCTTCGGCGTCGACGGCTCCACGCCGATCATCAACCATCCGGAGGCGGCGATGCTCGGGGTGGGCCGCATCCTGCCCCGCCCCTGGGTCGTCGACGGCGAGCCGGCCGTACGCAGCCTGTGCCAGCTGTCCCTCACCTTCGACCACCGTGTCTGCGACGGCGGGGCGGCGGGAGGCTTCCTGCGTCACGTCGCCGACCTGGTCGAACAGCCCATGGGGCTCCTGCGAGTGCTGTGAGGCGGGGGAGCGGCCCCGCGCCAGGCGGTCATCGCCCTGTCGCGCGGGGCCGCTCCCGAGACGACTCCAGCGTGTCCAGGGCGGCTCGGGTGACCTCGTCGGGGGTGCGGCCGTCCGTCGCCACGACGGCCGTGGCGACCTCTTCGTACAGGTGCCGCCGCGCCTCCATCAGCTCGCGCCACTGCCGGCGCGGGTTGACCGCGAGCAGCGGGCGGGCCGCGTTGAGGCCGGTGCGCCGTACGGCTTCCTCGACGTCCATCGACAGGTAGACCACCCGCAGCCCGGACAGCAGGGCGCGGGTGTCCGCGTCCAGGACCGAGCCGCCGCCGAGCGCCAGGACGCCGTCGTGGTCGGCGAGCGCGCGGTGCACGGCGGCCTTCTCGACGGCGCGGAAGGCGGGCTCGCCCTCGTCGACGAAGATGTCGGCGATGGTGCGGCCCTGCTCGGCGACGATGTCGTCGTCGGTGTCCCGGTAGGCGACCTTCAGCTGTTCGGCCAGTTGCTGCCCGACGGTGGACTTGCCGACGCCCATCGGCCCGACCAGGACGACCAGCGGCCCGCTCATCGGACGGGGAGGTGGTCGAGGTAGGAGCGCACGTTGCGGCGGGTCTCGGCGACACTGTCGCCGCCGAACTTCTCCGCGACCGCGTCCGCGAGGACCAGCGCCACCATCGCCTCCGCGACGATCCCCGCCGCCGGCACCGCGCACACGTCCGAACGCTGGTGGTGGGCCTGCGTCGCCTCGCCGGTGGCCACGTCCACGGTCCGCAGGGCACGCGGCACGGTCGCGATCGGCTTCATCGCCGCACGCACCCGCAGCAGCTCACCCGTGGACAGACCGCCCTCGGTGCCCCCCGAGCGGCCGGTCGCGCGGCGGATGCCCTCCGGCGTGCCGACGATCTCGTCGTGCGCCTTCGAACCCGGCACCCGGGCCAGCTCGAAACCGTCGCCGATCTCCACGCCCTTGATCGCCTGGATGCCCATCAGCGCGCCCGCCAGCCGCGCGTCCAGCCTGCGGTCCCAGTGCACGTGCGAACCCAGCCCCACCGGCACCCCGTACGCCAGCACCTCCACCACACCCCCGAGGGTGTCGCCGTCCCTGTGCGCCTGGTCGATCTCCGCGACCATCGCCTTCGACGCGTCCGCGTCCAGACACCGCACCGGGTCCGCGTCCAGCCGCTCCACGTCCGCGGGCGTCGGGTACAGGCCGTACGGCGCCTTCGCCGCCGCCAGCTCCACCACGTGGGAGACGATCTCGATGCCGGCCGTCTCCTTCAGGTACGACCGGGCCACCGCGCCCAGCGCGACCCGGGCCGCCGTCTCCCGCGCGGAGGCGCGCTCCAGGATCGGACGGGCCTCGTCGAAGCCGTACTTCTGCATGCCCGCCAGATCGGCATGGCCCGGACGCGGGCGGGTCAGCGGCGCGTTGCGCGCGGAACCCGCCAGCACCTCCGGGTCGACCGGGTCGGCCGCCATCACCTGCTCCCACTTCGGCCACTCGGTGTTGCCCACCATGACCGCGACCGGAGAGCCGAGGGTGAGGCCGTGGCGGACACCGCCGAGGAAGGTGACCTCGTCCCGCTCGAACTTCATCCGGGCACCGCGCCCATAGCCGAGCCGGCGCCTCGCCAGATGGTCCGCGACCATCTCCGTGGTGATCGGCACGCCGGCCGGAAGGCCCTCCAGCGTCGCCACGAGTGCCAGGCCGTGGGACTCTCCCGCGGTCAGCCAGCGCAACCTGCTCAACGGTGCTCCTTCAGCGGGACCGGTACGCGTGCAGGGTGACGTGCTCGGGCTCGCCGGGCTCGGCGGGGGCCACCGTGGTGGCGCGCTCGGTGGCGGCCTCCGCCGGGCGCAGACCGGTGAGGCAGCGCTGGGCCAGCTTCCGGTACTGGACCGTTCCGTTGCCCTTCCAGGTGATCTCGTCGGTGGTGAGCTCGCGCACCACCTTGGCCGGGCTGCCCGCCACCAGGTGCCGCTCCGGCACCTGGAAGCGGGACTTCACGAAGCTGCCGGCGCCGACGAACGCCTGCGCCCCCACCACGACACCGTCCATCAGCACGGACTTCATGCCGATGAGGCTGTCCCGGCCCACCCGGCAGCCGTGCAGCACGCTGCCGTGCCCGACGTGCCCGTCCTCCTCCACGACCGTGTCGGCGCCCGGGAAGCAGTGCAGGACGCAGCCGTCCTGGACGTTGCAGCCCGCCCGGAGTTCGATGTGCCCGAAGTCGCCCCGCAGGCTCGCGAGGGGGCCGACATAGCACCCCGGTCCGACGTCGACCGACCCGATCAGTACGGCGTCGGGGTGCACGAACGCCGTGGGATGCACGACGGGGACGTTGCCTTCGAAGGAGTAGGTCCTTGCCATGGTGTTCCTCACCGTTGGTCGATGGTCGTCGCGGTCGGGGCCCTCCGCCCGTGGCTCAGGCCGGTGCCGTGGCCGGGCGGAGGGAGCCGAGGGGGTCGTGCCCGTGGATCCAGGCGAGGTCGTCGGGCAGGCCGGCCAGCCGGACGTTGCGGGCTTCGGCCTCCGGCCCGTCGGGCAGCTGGAAGCAGCCGGCGTTCTTGCGGGAGCCCGACTGGATCAGCCGGGTGCGCGGCCGGCGCAGGCGCTCGTAGGCGCGCAGGGCCGAGGGCACACCGCCGGTGTCCGTCCGCGCCAGGAGGCGGGCGAGGACCACCGCGTCCTCCAGGGCCTGGTTGGCTCCCTGTCCGTGGTGCGGCAGCATCGCGTGGGCGGCGTCGCCCAGCAGTGTCACCGGGCCGGAGCTCCAGGTGCGCTGCGGCTCCCGGTCGTACAGCGCCCAGCGGCCCGGGCGTTCGCAGGCGCCGAGGACCTCCGTGACGAACGGGTGCCAGCCGTCGAAGGCGGCCAGCAGCTCGGCGGCGTCGCCCTCCGTCGACCAGGACTCGACGGTCCACGTGCGGTCGGGCACGACGGCCAGGAAGTTCAGAGCGCTGCCGTCGGCCACCGGGTAGGCGATGAAGTGCCGGCCCGGTCCGAGCCACAGCCACAGGACCGGTTCGGCGAGTTCGGGAACGTGCCGCAGCCGGTCCATGGGGACCAGCGCGCGGTATCCGCTGGTGCCCGAGAACACGGCCTCGTCGGGGCCGAAGAGGCTGTGGCGCACCGCGGAGTGGATGCCGTCCGCCCCGACGACCGCGTCGGCTTCCGCCTCGCCGCCGTCCTCGAAGCGGAGCACGGCACCGTCGGCCGTCCTCTCCACGCCGGTGCAGCGCGCGCCGAGGCGCACGTGCCGCGGGCCCAGTTCGGCGAGCAGGGCCTGTTGGACGGCCGCGCGTTCCACGGTCCAGAAGGGGGCGCCGAAGCGTTCCTCGTACATGCCCGTCAGGCGGTGCGACACCATGGACCGGCCCGTGCGCCAGTGCCGGAAGTCGGCGCACACCGGCTGGGCGGCCGAGGCGGTCAGCCGCTCCGCGACGCCCAGTTCCCGCAGAGCCCGGTGTCCGTTCGCGCCGATCGCGATCCCCGCCCCCTGGTGGGACAGGGCGCGCGCCTGCTCGTGGACGACCGCCTCGACGCCCTGCCGGCGCAGTCCGAGCGCGACGGCCAGGCCGCCGATGCCGCCGCCCACTACCGCCACGTACGGGCGTTTCCCCGCCATGGGGTCTCCTCTCCTGTCCGCCGCCGGAGGCCGGCGGCGTACGGTCACGGTGCCGGTGCGACCTCGGTGAAGGTGCCGCGGTGGAAGACCAGGGGCTCGTGGTCGCGGCCGACGGCGCCCAGAACCCGTCCGACGACGAGGACGTGGTCGCCGAGTGTCTGGGTGAGGTGCAGGGCGCATTCGAGCGTTCCGGGACCGTCCGGCAGGACCAGACAGCCGGTGTGCGGGCCTACGGCCCAGTCGGCGGCCTGCTCCACCGGCGGGCGTCGGGCCGCGGGCGCGGTGAGGACGCCGACCAGGGAGCGCGCCCGGTTGCCGAGGAACGACACGGCCCACTGGCCGGACGCGCGCACGCGCCGCAGGAAGGTGGAGTCGTCGCGCAGGTACATCGACACCAGCGGCGGGTCGAGGGAGACCGAGGTGAACGAGTTCACCGCGATGGCGTCGTGGCGCACGCCGGACCGGGTCTCGAAGCGGGTCGACACCGCGCACACGCCGGTCACGAACTGGCCCAGGACGTGCCGGAGATGGGCCTGGTCCGGCAGGACGGGGACAGCGGGCGGGGCGGCGGGCACGCCCGGAGCGGGGGGACGGCTGCTCACCGCGCGGCCTCGACGGGGGCGGTCGCCCGGGTGTCCGGTGCGCCGGCGCCGATGACGGTGGTGTCCTTGGGGGCGACGAGGTCCGGGACCTTCCAGCCGTTCTCGTCGTACTCCGACAGGCACTGGTCGACGAGCTGCTTGTAGTCGTCGAACTTCCCGGAGGCCTGCTGGGCGTGGAGCGCCTCGAAGCGGATCTGCTCGTGGTTGCCCGCGTAGTTCATCTCGTACAGCTCCCAGCGGGCCCCGAACTCGGTGCCGACCGCGTCCCACGCCAGCTTCATCAGCTTCACCCGGTCGATCGCCTCCACGCCCAGGCCGCGGACGTACTTGTCCAGGTAGGGCCGGACCTCGGGGTGGGACCAGTCCGCGGCGTGGGAGTTGTTGTAGATCAGCGCGCTGCCGAGGTCCCGCAGGAAGATCTCGCGCACCTTCGGGAAGATGGACGAGGACAGGACGCGGAAGGCCAGCGCGGTCTCGCCGTTGGGGGTGACGGTGCCGTCGGGCCACTTGGTGGGGTTCTCGGCCATGGAGTCGACCAGGGCCCAGAACATGTTGCGGTAGGCGAGGACCTCGCCGAGCCGGCTCTGCACCCCGCGGAACTCCGAGGTGCCCGTGGTCTCCAGGCACTTGGCGAGCAGACCGGTCAGGAAGTCCATCTTCACGGCGAAGCGGACGCAGGCGTGGAACATGGCCCGGTAGAAGAAGCCGGACCCGTAGAAGAAGTTGTTCGCCTTGTCCACGTCGTAGCAGAAGACGTTCTCCCAGGGGATCAGCACCTGGTCGAAGACGAGGATGCCGTCGTTCTCGTCCAGGCGGCTGCTGAGCGGCTGGTCGAAGGGGCTGCTGACGGTGGCCGAGGCGAACTCGTACGACGGCCGGGAAATGATCTTCAGGCCGGGGCTGTTGGTCGGCACGATGAAGTACGCGGAGAACTCCTTGGCGCCCTTCGGTATGGCCCCGTAGCTGCCGATGAAGATGTGCTGGGTGAGCGCCGCGCCGGTGCCGACGACCTTGGCGCCGGACACCACGAGGCCGGCGTCGGTCTCCCGGTCCACCGTCAGCATCACGTCCTTGAGCTCGGTCAGCCCCCGGTTGCGGTCGATCGGCGGGTTGACGATGCCGTGGCCGATGAACAGCACGTTCTCCTGCGCCTTGCGGTACCAGGCGGACGCGTTGTCCTCGAACGGCGCGTAGTGCTCCTTGTTCGATCCCAGGGTGGACAGGAACGCGGCCTTGAAGTCGGGGGTGCGGCCCAGCCAGCCGTACGTCATGCGCGCCCACTCCTCCATGGCCCGCGCCGCGGCGCGCAGGTCGCCGGAGGTGTACGGGGCCTTGAAGTAGGGGTGGGTGAAACCGCCGTTGCCGGTGTCGGTGGGGACGACCAGTTTGCTGTTGCGCTCGGGGTCGTGGAGCGCGTCGAAGAGCCGGGCCACCATGCGGGAGTTGTTGCGGAAGGCCGCATGGCTCGTGACGTCCCGCACCTTCTCGCCGTAGATCCTCACTTCCCGGCCGTCCCGGAGGCTCTCGAGGTACTCGTCCCCGGTCTGCGGGCGGGACGCGGACCCGGACGGGCTGTCGGTGCTGCTCATGCGGAATCACCTTTCGGGCCGGTGGTGTGGCGGGATGCGGCGGACCGCGCCTGCCGTCGGGTGCCGATGACGGTCGCGCCTGCCGAAATGCTCCAGGAGCGGGACCGGCCCCGACAGTCGGCCGCTGGGGCTAGTACGCGGGTAGTAGATCCGCCCTTCTAGCCACAACGACCCACTGCCTGGGCCCCGCCGGCGCGTGACAGGCTGCGCCCACCGCAACCCCCGTGCCCTGCCCTCGGAACAGAAGGCGTTGAGGTTTTCAGCGTGGAATCCCTGGAAATGGACGAAAACTCACTTCCCGATCCCTCTGTCGAAGCGTGGCGGGCGCTGCCCGCGGCGCAGCAGCCCGACTGGCCCGATGCCACGGCGCTGCGGACCACCCTGTCGGCCCTGTCCGCCGCACCGCCGCTGGTGTTCGCCAGGGAGTGCGACACCTTGCTCGACCGTCTCGGCGAAGCCGCCCTCGGCCAGGCCTTCCTGCTCCAGGGCGGCGACTGCGCGGAGACCCTGGACGCGGTGAGCGCGGAGTCGGTCCGCAACAAGCTGGAGGTCCTTCTCCAGATGGCCGCCGTGCTGACGTACGCGGCCGGCGTCCCGGTGGTCAAGGTCGGCCGTATCGCCGGCCAGTACGCCAAACCCCGGTCGCAGCCCACCGAGACCCGCGACGGCGTGACGCTGCCCTCGTACCGGGGCGATGCCGTCAACGGGCTGGACTTCACCGCCGAGGCCCGCACCCCCGACCCGGCCCGGCTGGAACGCGTCTACCACGCCTCCGCCGCCACGCTCAACCTGCTGCGCGCCTTCACCGCCGGCGGGCACGCGGACCTCCAGCGGGTGCGCGAGTGGAACCGTGACTTCGTGGCGCTGTCCGCGGCGGAACGCCGCTACGAGCGGCTGGCGGACGAGATCGACGCGGCGCTCACGTTCATCCGGGCCTGCGGCATGAGCACCTCGACCCTGCGCACCACGGAGGTGTTCGCCAGCCACGAGGCGCTGCTCCTCGACTACGAGTCCGCCCTGGTGCGCACGGACCCCGACACGGGACGGCGGTACGCCCTCTCCGGGCACCTGCTCTGGATCGGCGAGCGCACCCGCCGGCCCGACGGCGCGCACGTCGCGTTCGCCGCCGGGGTCAGCAACCCGCTCGGCGTCAAACTGGGTCCCGACGCCACCGTCGACGACGTACTGACCCTGGTGGACCGGCTGGATCCGCGGCGCACCCCGGGCCGGCTCACGTTCATCGCGCGGATGGGGCGGGGCCTGGTGCGCGACCGGCTGCCCGCCCTGGTGGAGGCGGTGCGCGCGGAGGGCGCCCGGGTGGTGTGGGTGTGCGACCCGATGCACGGCAACACCTTCACCGCGCCGAGCGGCCACAAGAGCCGGCGCTTCGAGGACGTCCTGGACGAGATCACGGGCTTCTTCGAGGTGCACCGGGCGCTGGGTACGCATCCCGGCGGGGTGCACGTGGAGCTCACCGGCGAGGACGTCACCGAGTGCGTGGGCGGGAGCAACGAGGTCCTCTCCGACGACCTGCACCTGCGGTACGAGACCGCGTGCGACCCCCGCCTGAACCGAGGGCAGTCGATGGACCTGGCCTTCCGGGTCGCCGAGTGGTTCAGCGCCGAGAAGCGCCGCCTCGGCCGCCCCCGCCCGGAGCCCGCCTCGATCCGCCCGGCGGGCGTGCCGGTGTACGCGGCCTACGCGGCGTCCCACGGCTGAGCGCCGGATCCCGACCGTTGCGAGACTCCCGAGAGGAAGGACCACTCACCGTGCGGCACTTCGAGTACTTCCGCGTCGGCAGCACCTACGAGCTGGGGGCCACCCGGCTCACGAGCGAGGACATCATCGGCTATGCGCGGGTGTGGGATCCGATGCCCTTCCACCTGGATCCCGAGGCGGCGGCCCGCTCCCCTTTCGGCGGCCTGGTGGCCAGCGGCTGGCACACCGGCGCCGTGGTCATGGGGCAGTTCGTCCGCGCCCTGCTCGCCGGCTCCGCCTGCCAGGGCTCCTACGGCATGGACGAGGTCCGGTTCCTGCGCCCGGTGCGGCCCGGCGACGAGCTGCGCGGACGGGCCACCGTGGAGGAGGCCGCGCCGCATCCCCGGCGCCCGGACACGGGCACGGTCCGTTTCGTCGTCGAGGCGGACAACCAGCAGGGCGAAGCGGTGTACCGGATGCGCACGCGGCTGCTGTTCGGTCGCGCGGAGACCGGCGGCGCCCCGCGCGAGGAAGCGGCCATGCACCGCTGAGGGCGCCCGTGCGGCCCGCCGACTCCCGTTTCCCTTCGGATTTCCCCCGGTCCGGGGGGAAACGGGGCACCTCCCGAGGGACCTGGCGGATGCCGGAGCTTTGACCGTACGCACCGTTGCGTCTAGTCTAAGAGGTCGATCTTCCGGACAGGTCGTCGCCGACCGCCCGGGACAGGCGCCGCGACGCGAGGAGGAGGGCACGCCATCGACGCCCCACACGACCCCCGGCAGCCGGCCGACGCGCCCGCGGTGCGCACCAGGAGCGGCCCGCGGCGCAGCGAGGCCGCACGCGTCGCGGTCCTGCGGGCGGCCGACGACCTGCTGATGGACGTCGGCTTCCACGCGATGACGGTGAGCGCGATCGCCGAGCGGGCGGGAGTCGCCAAGCAGACCATCTACCGGTGGTGGCGGTCGAAGGTGGCCATCCTCCTCGACGTCCTGGAGGAGGACCTGCACGACAGGGCGTCCTGGCCGGAGCCCCCGGAATCCGCGCAAGCCGCCCTGGAGCAGCACGTGACGCACCTGAGCCGGGTCTTCACCCAGTCCCCCACCGGCCACGTGCTGTTCGTGCTCATCGGTCATGCCCTGCACGACGCGACGACCGCCACGGTCCTGCGCGACCAGGTGCTGACCCGTCAGCGGCAGTACGACCGCTCCCGCGTCCGGCAGGCCCTCGCCCCGCTACCCGGCCGCGAGGTGACCCGGGACGAGGCCGACCAGCTCCTCGACCTGCTCATCGGACCCGCCTTCCACCGGGCCTTCACCACGGGACAGCCGCTGGACCCGCGGTTCGTCGAGCGCCTGACCGCCACCGTCCTGGCCTGCCGGCACGGCGTCCCGCAGGCACCCTCCGCCACCTGAAGGGCTGTTCCCCATGTTCCGCGCCCGTCGCACCCGCCATACCGCCACGGTGGAGGCGGTCTCCCTGATCGCCCCGCGCATGGCCCGCATCACCCTGTCCGGACCCGGCATGTCCGCCTTCCACCGCGACGAACCCACGCAGTGGGTGAAGCTGTTCGTGACCGACCCCCTCGACGGCCGGTCGGTGGGCCGCGCCTACACCGTGCGCCACTACTGTCCCGCCGAACCGCGGCTCGACGTCGACGTGGTGCTGCACGGCAACGGTCCGGCCGCACGCTGGGCCGAAGCCGCCCGCCCGGGCCAGGAGGTCTCCTTCGGCGGTCCCAAGGGGTCCTTCCGTCCCGTCCCCGACACCGACTACTACCTCCTGGCCGGCGACGAGAGCGCCCAGCCCGCGATCCTCACCATCGCCGAGAGCCTGCCGCCCGGTCAGCGCGGCGCGGTCTACCTGGAGGTGGAAGGCCCCGAGGCCGAGATCGAGGTGAGCCGCCCGGCCGGCCTGGACGTCGTGTGGGTCCACCGGGGCGCCGGCCGTCCGAAGGGCGAGGCGCTGCGCGAGGCCGTCCTCGGAGCCACCGTCCCGCACGCGCGCGTCGCCGCGTGGGCGGCCGGCGAGTCCGGTGCCGTCAGGGCCATCCGCCGCCACTTCACGGAGGACCTCGGCCTGGACCGCCACCACGCCTACGCGAAGGGCTACTGGAAACAGGACGAGGCGGACCACCGCGATCCACTGGCCTCGGACTAGCGGTGCTTCGTCACCTCGCGAAGGCCACCGCCGCCCAGGTCGTCCCCACCTTCGGGCGGCCCGGCCCACCCGCACACGCCCGGGCCCGACCCTCTACTCCTGCTCCAGTACGACGCAAGACTCCCCGGGCACGTGCAGCACCCCGTCCGCCCCCGGCGCCGCCACCGGCTCCCACGCCGCCAGGACGCGGGCGGGGCGAGGCCCCAGGGGGATCGCCGCCGTCTCCTTGCCGAGGTTGACGGCCACCCGTACGTCCCCGCGCCGGAAGGCGAGCCAGCGGGCCCGGGGGTCGTGGGCGACCTTCAGGTCGGTGAGGTCGGGGTCGGTGAGGTCGGCCTGGGTGTGGCGCAGGGCGATCAGGCGGCGGTACCAGTCCAGGACGCGCGCGTGGGGCTCGCGCCGCGGCTCGGACCAGTCCAGGCAGGAGCGGTCGCGCGTCGCCGGGTCCTGGGGGTCGGGCACGTCCTCCTCGGCCCAGCCGTGCGCGGCGAACTCCCGCCGTCTGCCCCGCCGTACGGCCTCCGCGAGGTCGGGGTCGGTGTGGTCGGTGAAGAACTGCCAGGGGGTGCCGGCCGCCCACTCCTCGCCCATGAAGAGCATCGGGGTGAAGGGGGCGGTGAGGACCAGCGTGGCGGCGCAGGCCAGCAGGCCGGGGGAGAGGGTGGCCGACAGGCGGTCGCCCTGGGCGCGGTTGCCGATCTGGTCGTGGGTCTGGCTGTAGCCGAGGAGGCGGTGCGCGGGCAGCCGGGTGCGGTCCAGGGGGCGGCCGTGGTGGCGGTCCCGGAAGCTGGAGTACGTCCCGTCGTGGAACCAGCCGCCGGTGAGGGTCTTGACGAGCGCGGCGAACGGGTCGCGGGCGAAGTCGGCGTAGTAGCCCTGGGACTCGCCGGTGAGGGCGGTGTGCAGGGCGTGGTGGAAGTCGTCGTTCCACTGCGCGTGCAGGCCCAGTCCGCCCTCCCGGCGGGGCGTGATCAGCCGCGGGTCGTTCAGGTCGGACTCGGCGATCAGGAACAGCGGCCGGCCCGTCTCGGCGGCCAGGGCGTCCACGGCCGCCGACAGCTCCTCCAGGAAGGGGTACGCGCGCGTGTCGGCCAGCGCGTGCACCGCGTCCAGGCGCAGCCCGTCCAGCCGGTGGTCGCGCAGCCACGCCAGCGCGCTCTCCAGCAGGTACGCGCGGACCTCGTCCGAGCCGGGCGCGTCGAGGTTGACGGCCGATCCCCACGGCGTGTGGTGCGTGTCGGTGAAGTACGGGCCGAAGGCCGGGAGGTGGTTGCCGGACGGGCCGAGGTGGTTGTGCACGACGTCCAGGACGACGCCGAGCCCGAGGCCGTGCGCCCGGTCCACGAACCGCTTCAGCGCCTCCGGCCCGCCGTACGGCTCGTGCACCGCCCACAGCGAGACACCGTCGTAGCCCCAGCCGTGCCGGCCCGGGATGGGGCACAGGGGGAGCAACTCGACGTGCGTGACGCCCAGTTCCGCGAGGTGGTCGAGCCGCTCGGCGGCCGCGTCCAGGGTGCCCTCGGGGGTGTAGGTGCCGACGTGCAGCTCGTACAGGACCGCGCCCCGCAACGGGCGGCCCGGCCACGGCGTGCGCCAGGTGAAGCGCGACTGGTCCACGACGGCGCTCAGGCCGTCGGGGCCGTCCGGCTGGCGGCGGGAGCGCGGGTCGGGCAGGACCGGGCCGTCGTCCACCGCGAAGCCGTACCGCGAGCCGTCCGCGGCCTCCGCCTCGCCGGTCCACCAGCCCGCCCGCCCGGGATCACGCTCCAGCGCGCGCGTGGCCCCGTCGCACCGGAGCGTCACTCGTTCGGCCTGCGGTGCCCACACCTCGAACTGCACGGACGGTTCCCCTTCGTCTGCTCACCGTGATGCCCCAGCCCTCCCATCGTGCTCCACCCGCGGTGGATCCGCCGGGCGAACACCCGGGCACGCGCGCGAGGAGCACGGATTTCCCGTTTCCTGGACACCCGGGGTTCACTGACCGACAATCACCAGCGTGACGTCGTCCTTCGAGTTCAACACGTACCCCGCGCGGCTGTCCGACGCGGAGCGCGACAGGGCGCTGAAGGTGCTGCGTGACGGCGTCGCCATGGGCCGCCTGTCCCACGACACGTTCATCCGCCGGATGGAGCTGGCGCTCACCGCCCGGCGCTCCGACGAACTCGCCGCCCTCACCGCCGACCTCCCCCGGGAGAGCCGCTTCTCCCGGGCCGTCTTCGGCACCGTCGAGGCCGTCTCCGGGTTCACCGTCCGGCTGCGGCGGGCCTGGCAGGCCGAGCGGCTGCCCAAGCTGCTGCTGCCGCACCCCGGCACCGCGCACGCCCTGCGCATCGGCCGGGACCCCGCGAGCGGGCTGCGGCTGACGCACGAGAGCGTCTCCCGCGTGCACGCCGAGCTCTGCCGCCAGGGCGGCATGTGGGTGCTGCGTGACCTCGGCTCCACCAACGGCACGACCGTCAACGGGCGCCGCGTCATCGGCGCGGCCGTCGTCCGCGAGGGGGACCAGGTCGCCTTCGGACAGATGACGTTCCGCCTCTCGGCGAACTGACCGCCGCTCCAAGGCCCCGCGCCCGCGGCGGTGTTGACGTACCTCCCGCGTCATGACTCACTGTGCGTACACCGCGCACTCCCGGTGAACCGACGAACCGACGAACCGACGAACCGGCGAACCGGCGGCGCCCCGACGCGGAGGTGTGCCCTGCCGCCACTCCTGCGCTACCCGACCGTGGACGAGACCGCGGCCCGCGCGGCCGCGCTCGCCGCCGGCCGGCCCGGGGACGCCCGGCTGCGCCGCGTCGGGCTCTCCCGCGCGGGCACGCCCCTGTGGCTGCTGTCCGTCGGACACGGCACCCGCCAGGCGCTCGTGGTGGCCGGACCGCACGCCAACGAGCCCGTCGGCGGCGCCACCGTCCTGCGGCTGGCCGAACGCGTCCTCGCCGACCCCCGCCTCACCGAGGGCGCCGACGCCACCTGGAACCTGCTGCTGTGCCTGGACCCCGACGGCCTGCGCCACAACGAGGGCTGGCTGACCGGCCCGTACACCCTCGGCCGCTACTTCCGGCGGTTCTTCCGCCCGGGCTTCCTCGAACAGCCCGAGTGGCTGCCCGAGGGAGCGGCCGCCGCCGCCCTGCCCGAGACCCGCGCGCTGCTCCGCCTCCAGGACGAGCTGAAACCTTTCTTCCAGTGTTCGCTGCACGGCGTCGACGTCGGCGGCGGCTTCGTGGAACTCACCCGTGACCTGCCCGGACTCGCCCAGCGGACGGCCCACGCCGCCGCCCGCCTCGGCATCCCCCGCGAACTCGGCCCCTACGACACCCTGTACTGGCCCCGCCTCGGACCCGCCGTCTACCGGATCCCGCCGCCGCGCCCGCGCGACCTGGCCGCCGCCATCACCGAGGCCGCCGTCGAGTCGACCTGGTACCACCCGCACCGATACGGCACGGTCACCGCCGTCGTCGAGTCGCCCATGTGGGGGGTCGCCACCGTCGAGGACGCGTCCCCGCCCGCCGACCGGGACGCGGCGCTGCGCACGGTCAGCGGGACCCTGCGGCACGACACCCGCGTCCTGGAACGCCTCCTCACCCGGGTACGGCCCCACCTCCCCGGCACCCCCGACGCGGCCCGCCTGCTCGCGCCGGTCGACGACTACCTCCTGGTCTGCCCCGGCCTCGCCACCGCCTGGGACCCGGACACCGCCGACCCCGCCCACCCGCTCCCGCCGCTCAGCACCGCCCATCTGACCGCCCTGCGCATCGCCGGCCGCCGTATCGCCGTCCGGACGGCCGGCCTGCTGCACCAGCTCGTCACCGGCGCCGGAGACGACCCGGCCGGGACGCTGCCGGAGCTGGACGCGCTCATCGACCGGTGGTGCGCCGACTACCACGACGGCTTCCAGGCGCGCTGGATCCCCGTCGCCCGCCAGGTGGAGTACCAGGTGCGGGTCGTGCTCGCGGCGTTCGACCTCGCCGGGCGCCGCGCCGCCGGTCCCGCACGATCGGGTGAGCCCGACTGGGGAAGCCGGCCCGCCGTGCCGATGCACCGGGAATGACGTACTTCCCCCCACACCCCCTGCTCCGCGCCCTCCCCGCCGCCACCGCGCTCCTCCTCGCCGCCGTCGCCCCGGTGCCGGCCGCAGCGCCCCGCGACGGGCTGCCCGGCGACTGGGTCCGGCTGACGGTCAGCGGGGGCGGCCCCCGTTCCGCCGGCACCCGCGGCACCCTGCTGCTGTGCGACCCGCCCCGGGGCCACTCCCGTGCCGCCGAGGCCTGCGCCGACCTCGACGCGGCGCGCGGTGACATCCGCTCCATCCCCGCGCGGGACGGCATCTGCTCCCTGGTGTACGCCCCGGTGACCGCCGAGGCCCACGGGCGGTGGAAGGGCCGCCCCGTCACGTACACCGAGGACTTCGCCAACGCCTGCGTGATGCGCGCGGAGACGGGCGCCGTGTTCGCCCTGGACGACGAGCGGCCGCCCGGCCTTCCGCCCGCCCTCCCCGGTCCCGCCGAGCGGTCGGGGGACTGACCTTCGCGGTGCGCCCCGGAACCCCCCGTGGGCGGGCGGGGAGCTCCGGGGAGCGTACGGCCGTGTGCGCGTCCGTCCACCTGTGCAGCCGTAGCACCTGTGCAGCCGTAGCACCTGTGCACCTGCGTGTTTCGCCTGCCGCCCACCGCCCGTGGTCTGCCGCCCGTGGTCTGCCGCGTGCCGCGCCTACGCCGCCCCCTCGCGCGCGTGCAGCGCCGCCGCCACGACCGTGCGGGACTGGTGCTCCACCTGGTGCTCCACGGGCACCCAGCGGGCACGGAAGCGTTCGGCGAAGGACTCGCTCCAGCCCGCGACGAGGTGCTCCAGCCGGGGGGCCGCCCGGTCCTCCCGCTCCCGCAGGACCCGCCACAGCATCGCCGCCGCCCGCAGCGGCAGCCGCCGGGCGAAGGCGTCCACGCTGCCGACGTACGCCATCGTCGTGCCGGCCGGTGGGGTGTGGGTCAGGTCCGCGGCCAGGCCCGGCACCAGCTCCAGTCCCCACCGGGCCGCTCTGAGCAACGGCCCGTCCACCCCCTCCAGCCGCGGCAGCGCCTCCACCAGCACCCGCTCCACTTCCCACGCGTCCCGCAGCAGCCGGTGCGCCAGGCGCCGGATCGCCGCGGCCGGGGCGGGGTGGGGGGCGGGGTCGTCCACCATGTCGCTCGCCCACATCGGCACCTCGACGACCGCGGTCAGACCGCCGTAGCGGTGGGCGTGGTACCAGGTGCTGTGCCGGGCGTCGTCCGGCATGCTCGGGTACGCCGCGCCCGCCCCCGGCTCCGGCATCACGTGCACCCCGGGCCCGGACGCCGGCCAGCCCGCCGCGTCGGAGGAGCCCGTCTCCACCGGTATGTGCAACTGCGCCGCCGACTTGGCGAACGGCTCGGCCAGACCCGGGATGTCCTTCGTCAGCTGCACCCAGCTGCCGCCCAGATCGGTGCCGTGCAGCGTCACCTGGAGGTAGGGCCGCAACTCGTCGATGACCCGGGTCAGCGCGCGCGTCTCGGGCGGCAGCCGGTCCGGCGGGAGGACGGCGGGCGACCACTCCGGCTGCTCCGGGCCCGCGGGCCGGAAGAAGCCGAGGTGGTAGTCGAGCAGGCTGCGCGGCGACGGGGCGCGGTGCAGGCTCGCCCCGTCGGGGTCGGCGCACAGCAGGAAGTGCCAGGACAGACCGTCCCGCAACTCCCTCTCCTGCACCACCCGTTCGGCGAGGGCGAGCAGGGTCGGCCCGCCGGTCGGCTCGTTCGCGTGCGCCCCGGCGACCACCAGCACCGCGCGTCGGGCACGGCCCACGGACAGCAGGTGCAGCGGCCGTCCCGCACGGGAGCGCCCCACCCGGCGCAGCGCGCACAGACCGGGTTGGAGCGCGGTCAACGCCCCCGCGAGCGAGGTCAGTTCGCTCACCGTGGGGTAGCGCTGCTCCGGCACCAGACTCACCCCCGTCACGTCAGCCCGGCCTTCGCCATCCGCAGTACCCCATGGACGCCCCGCGCTGTCAAGAACGCCCAGGGGGAGCCTCCCCGGGGCGCCCGGATGCGCGGACGGGACCGCGTCGGCGGGGCCGGCGCGCTCAGGGCGCTCCCGACGGATCTCCGCGACGCCGCAGGCGGCCGGCAGGCGACGGGCGGGAGCGCCGGCGGGCGGCCCGCTGCCGCCGCCGGTCAGAAGCGCCCTAGTCGGCCACCCGCTCCAGCAGCGCCACCGGCAGCCGGTCGAACAGCTCCGCCACGCGCGCGTGCCCGGTGAACTTCCGTCCGCCGTCCAGGGCGTCGGCCCACCGCCCGGGCGGCAGCGCGAGCCGGGTGTCCCGCCAGCCGCCCGCCTCCGCCAGCCGCAGCGACAGACGCGTCACGGCCGTGACGACCTCACCGGAGCGCGCGAACGCCAGACAGTGGCCCGCGGCCGGCCCCTCGGCGGCCAGCGGCTCGTACGCCGCCGACTCCCCGAAGACGTCCGGCCGCCGCCGGCGCAGCCGCAGCGCCGCAGCCGTCACCTCGCCCTTGGCTCCGGGGGCCTCCGGCGGCAGGGACACGGGCCGCCGGTTGTCCGGATCCACCAGGGCCCGGTACTCGCCCTCCGTGCCCTGGTAGAGGTCCGGCACCCCCGGCATCGTCAGGTGCACCAGCGCCGTGCCCAGCACGTTCGCCCGGATGTGCGGCTCCAGCGCCTCCCGCAGCGCGGCCACCGGCTCGCCGGGCGCCCCGCACGGCCCCGCCGCGACGAACGCGGCCACCGCCTCCTCGTACGGCGGCTCCTGCTCCGTCCAGCTCGTGTAGAGCCCCGCCTCGCGCACGTGCTTGAGCAGTGCCTCCCCGACCCGCTCCGGGGCCGCCGGGCCGAGCCCGAACACCGTCTGCCAGGCCGCCCACGCCGTCTGCCCGTCCGGCACGGCCTCCTCGGCCCGCGTCACCCGCGCGAGGACCTCCTCCCAGCGCCGCGGGCACTGCGACAGCACGGCCAGCGCGGCCCGCACGTCGGCGCTGCGCTTGGTGTCGTGCGTCGACACGACCGTCCCGGTCAGCGGCCAGTCGCGCTGCACGCGCGCGCAGTAGGCGTGGAACCGGTCCGGGGACACGCCCGGCCGGCCCGGGTCGCCGCCCACCTCGTTCACCGACAGCAGCGGCACGTACCGGTAGAACGCCGTGTCCTCGAGGGCCTTGGCCCGCAGCGCGGACGCCGTCTGCGCGAACCGCGTCCGGAACTCCACCGCCGCCGGGCCCGAGCCCCCGCCCAGCACCAGGGCGCGCACCACGTCGACCGCGCCCGCCTCCTCGGGGACCACGAAGGCGTGCCGCGCCTCCCCGGCGGCCTCCTCGGTGACCACGTCGGACGCGTCACCCGAGGCGTACGGCCGGTACACCTCCAGCCGCACCAGCAGCTCCTCCAGGGCCGTGCGCAGCGCCCACGGCGCCCGGTCGCGCAGCGCCGGGTCCGGGGAGGCGGCGCACACCCGCACCGCCGTCCGGGTCAGCCGGTCCAGCTCGGTGGCCAGCTCGTGCGCGAGCACCCCGTACGCCGCCCGCCGGGCCGTCGCCGCCCACTCCCCGCCCCGGTCGGTCTGCGGGGCCGCGAAACGCCGGTACAGCGCGAGCAGCTCGCCGGCGCCGTCCGGGTCGGTGAAGAGCCCGTCGACGTGGCGCAGGGCGTCGTAGCCCGTGGTGCCGGCGACCGGCCAGGAGTCCGGCAGGCGCTCCTCGTCCGCCAGGATCTTCTCCACGACCGTCCAGCGGCCCCCGGTCGCCCCGTGCAGCCGCTCCAGATAGGTGTCGGGGTCGGCGAGGCCGTCGGGGTGGTCGACGCGCAGCCCGTCCACCACGCCCTCGTGCAGCAGCTGGAGGATCTTCGCGTGCGTGGCCTCGAACACCTCGGGGTCCTCCACCCGCACCCCGATCAGCTCGGAGATGCTGAAGAACCGCCGGTAGTTGAGCTCGGTGCGGGCCAGCCGCCACCACACCGGCCGGTACCACTGCGCGTCCAGCAGCTGGGGCAGCGGCAGGTCCTCGGTCCCCTCGCGCAGCGGCAGCTCATGGTCGTGGTAGCGCAGGACACCGCCGTCGACGCGGAGCCGGCCGAGTTCGCCGCCGACCGGCCCGCCCAGCACCGGCAGCAGCAGCTGGCCGTCCTGCGCCTCCCAGTCGATGTCGAACCAGCGCGCGTACGGCGACCTGGGGCCCTCCCGCAGCACCTCCCACAGGGCCCGGTTGTGGCGCGGGGCCACCGCCATGTGGTTCGGCACGATGTCCACGACCAGTCCGAGCCCGTGCTCCCGCGCGGTGCGGGACAGCGCCCGCAGGCCCTCCTCCCCGCCGAGCTCCTCGCGCACGCGCGTGGGGTCCACCACGTCGTACCCGTGCGGGGAGCCGGGCACGGCCTCCAGCACCGGCGACAGGTGCAGGTGCGACACCCCCAGCGACGCCAGGTACGGCACGGCCGCCGCCGCGGCCGCGAACGGGAACGCCGGCTGCACCTGGAGCCGGTAGGTGGCCGTGGGCACGACGGGGGCGGTGCGCTCAGAGGTCATGCAGACCTACGTACCCGCCCTGCCCCTGATCGTGTCACCGCACCCGCCAGGTGGAGGGCCGCCGGCCCACCCCGGCCGGCGGCCCCAGGGCGCTTCTGACGGATCCCCGCGGCGTCACGACGCCCGGCACGCACCCTCACCGCACGCCGCTCCTTCTCCCACGGAGATCCGTCGGAAGCGCCCTACGCCGGCCGCTGGAGCACCGTCATGCCGCGGTCCACCAGGGTCAGCCGGTCCCCGGCCGCGACCTTGGCGCCCGCGCCCCGCGCCGGTGCCTCCGGGTCCGCCGTGTCCACGACCACCTGCCACTGCCGCCCGTGGTCGACCGGCACCACGAACTCCAGCGGCCGCGGCGAGGCGTTGAACATCAGCAGGAAGGAGTCGTCGGTGATCCGCTCCCCGCGCGCGCCCGGCTCGGAGATCGCGTTGCCGTTGAGGAACACGGTCAGCGCCGACGCCTGTGCCGAGTTCCAGTCCCGCTGGGTCATCTCCTTGCCCTCGGGGGTGAACCAGGCGATGTCCGACAGCTCGTCGTGGGTGCCCTCCACGGGCCGCCCGTGGAAGAAGCGGCGCCGGCGGAAGACGGGGTGCTCCGCGCGCAGCCGGACGAGCGCCCGGGTGAACTCCAGCAGGCCGGCGCCGTCGTCCTGGCCGGGGTCGGGCCACCGCACCCAGGACAGTTCGCTGTCCTGGCAGTAGGCGTTGTTGTTGCCGCGCTGGGTGCGGGCCATCTCGTCGCCGTGACTGATCATGGGCACGCCCTGGGACAGCATCAGCGTGGCGAGGAAGTTGCGCATCTGGCGGGCGCGCAGCTCCAGGACGGCCGGGTCGTCGGTGTCGCCCTCCGCACCGCAGTTCCAGGACCGGTTGTGGCTCTCGCCGTCCCGGTTCTCCTCGCCGTTGGCCTCGTTGTGCTTGTGGTCGTAGGAGACCAGGTCGTGCAGGGTGAAGCCGTCGTGGCAGGTCACGAAGTTGATCGAGGCCAGCGGGCGGCGGCCGTCGTCCTGGTAGAGGTCGGAGGAGCCGGTCAGCCGGGAGGCGAACTCCGCGAGCGTGCGCGGCTCGCCGCGCCACAGGTCCCGGACGGTGTCGCGGTACTTGCCGTTCCACTCGGTCCACAGGGGCGGGAAGTTGCCCACCTGGTAGCCGCCCTCGCCGACGTCCCACGGCTCGGCGATCAGCTTCACCTGCGAGACGACGGGGTCCTGCTGCACCAGGTCGAAGAACGACGACAGCCGGTCCACCTCGTGGAACTGGCGGGCCAGGGTCGCCGCCAGGTCGAAGCGGAACCCGTCGACGTGCATCTCGGTGACCCAGTACCGCAGCGAGTCCATGATGAGCTGGAGGACGTGCGGGGACCGCATGAGCAGCGAGTTCCCGGTGCCCGTGGTGTCCATGTAGTAGCGCGGATCGTCGGTCAGCCGGTAGTACTGCGGATTGTCGAGGCCCCGGAAGGACAGCGTCGGGCCCAGGTGGTTGCCCTCGGCGGTGTGGTTGTAGACCACGTCGAGGATGACCTCTATCCCGGCCTCGTGCAGCGCCCGCACCGCCGATTTGAACTCCAGGACCTGCTGTCCGCGGTCGCCCCAGGAGGCGTAGGCGTTGTGGGGGGCGAAGAAACCGATGGTGTTGTAGCCCCAGTAGTTGTTCAGGCCCATGTCGACCAGACGGTGGTCGTTGACGAACTGGTGTACGGGCATCAGCTCCAGTGCCGTGACGCCCAGTTCGGTGAGGTGTTCGATGATCGCCGGGTGCGCGAGGGCCGCGTAGGTGCCGCGCAGTTCGTCCGGCAGCCCGGGGTGGCGCATCGTCAGGCCCTTGACATGGGCCTCGTAGATCACCGTGTGGTGGTACTCGGTGCGCGGGCTGCGGTCGTCGCCCCAGTCGAAGTAGGGGTTGACCACGACCGACGTCATCGTGTGGGGGGCCGAGTCGAGGTCGTTGCGCCGGTCGGGCGAGCCGAAGTGGTAGCCGTACACCTCCTCGCCCCACCGGATCGAGCCGCTGATCGCCTTCGCGTAGGGGTCGAGGAGCAGCTTCGCCGAGTTGCAGCGCAGCCCGCGCTCCGGCGCGTACGGGCCGTGCACCCGGAAGCCGTAGCGCTGTCCGGGCATGATGCCCGGCACGTACGCGTGGCGCACGAACGCGTCGCTCTCGCGCAGCTCCACGGCCGTCTCGGAGCCGTCGTCGTGCAACAGACACAGCTCCACTCGGTCCGCGGCCTCGGTGAAGACCGCGAAGTTCGTACCGGCGCCGTCGTACGTGGCGCCGAGGGGATATGCCTCTCCAGGCCAGACCTGCATGGATACGACTCTTTCAGGTGTGCCGCCCCGCTGGGGGTGCCTTGGCATCGAGTCTCCCGGAAAGTGAGGGAACCACCTGTGACGTATGTCCCTCTTACCCGTCGACCGACGCATACGCCGGAAATCGGTGTGTGCCGCACCAGTGGGGCAGAAATCACGTACTCCCGGAGCCATGGGGGAGTAGGGGGAAGATGTGCGCACGACAGTGCGCCGCCACCTGGGCAAGGTGGTGGCAGGCGCGGGCCTCGCGCTGACCGCGACGGCCGCGATGATCGCGATCACCCTGCCGGGAACGGCGGGGGCGGGCGGGACCGCGGGGAGCACCGGGCAGGCCGCTGGACAGGCGGCCGCGGAACAGGAGGCCGGACAGGGCGCCGGACAGGGGGCCGGGCGGCAGGGCGGCTCGGCCGCGGTGGGACCCGGCGTCGTCGAGGAGGCGCCGGCCGAGGGCGCCCGGGGCGAGGGCCGCGATCCGCTGACCGACGACGAGACCGCGCGCGCCGAACGGATCGCGCTCAACCGGCAGCTCTTCGAGGCCGGTGAGGACGTCGACGGCGACCGCGGCCCGCAGCGGCTGGGCGTCGACCTCGCCGAGCCGGCCGCGGCCGAGGCCGACGACCCGGACGCGCCCCGGCGCGCCGAGGTGACGTTCTACGACTACAAGGACGACACCCTCGTCACCCGGACCGTCAACCTCGACACCGGCACGGTCGAGCGCACCGGCACCCGGCAGGGCGTCCAGCCGCCGCTCAACGCGGCCGAGGAGGCCGAGGCGGTCCGGCTGCTCCTCGCCGACCCGCTGGGCGCGGGCCTGAAGGCCGACTACAACGACGCCACCGGAAGGGAACTCACCTCCCCGGACCAGCTGGTGCCGTTCGGCATGGTGTACCGCGCCTCGCCGGGCGCCCAGCCCGCCGCCTTCGACAGCTGCGGTGTCCACCGCTGCGTACGGCTGCTGCCGAAGGTCAGGAACGGACCGTGGATCGACGCCCGGTCCCTGCTGATCGACCTGAGCGACCGCAAGGTCGGCAGGCTCACCGGCTGAGGCCGTCCGGCCGATCCGCTCGGCCGAGCCGCCCGGCCGAGCCGCACGTCCGAGCCGTCCGGCCGAGCCGTCCGCTCGTTCGAGCCGTGCGTCCGAGCCGTCCGCCGGCCGGCTGAGGCCGCTCGTCCGTTCGCCCGGCCGGGCCGCCCGTCCGCCCGTCCGTCGAGCCCGACACCTTCACCGTCCGCCGCAGGAACGCACAGGAAGCAGCCATCACCTCATGCGCGTCAAGTCCGTGAACAGCGGCCTCCCGCCGCGGGGCGCCGGCCGTGCCCGCCAGGCCGCGGCCCTCGGCCTGTCCGTGGCCGCGCTGGCCGCCGCCGCGTCGGCCGCCGGCACCGGCCCGGCCACCGCCCGGCCCGAGGCCGCTCCGGCGGCCACCGCCGCCGAGTGCAGCGCCGCCTACCGCATCCAGCAGAAGCTCACCTCCGGCACCACCTGGCGCATGTGCTGGCGCCACGAGGCCAAGTCGGGCATCGTCCTGGAGAAGATCTCCTACCAGCCGCCCGGTGAGCCCCGCCCGATCCGCGTCCTCAACAGCGCCCGGATCGCCCAGATCCACGTGCCGTACGACGACGGCAAGAACGAGTACAACGACATCACCGACTTCAACTTCGGCAACGGCATGGTGAACCTCACCCCCGCCGAGTGCCCCGGCGGCACCCTCAAGACGGTGAAGGTGCCGGACGCGTACAACTCCGGGACCCCGAACGTCAAAGGCCTGTGCACCACGACCCGCGCGCACGGCCACGCCTACCGCATGCAGGCCGACTCGGGCGGGGTCCACCAGGCCCAGGGCAAGGACCTGCTGGTCTACAGCGTCAACAAGGTCGGCTGGTACGAGTACATCACCGAGTGGCGCTTCTCCGACGACGGCACCATCGGCATGAACGCCGGCGCCACCGGCAGCCTCTCCCCCTTCGACTACGACGCCGGGGACGGCCGGGGCTGGCCGCTGGGCAAGGGGGCCAGGGCGTACGCCACCAGCCACCACCACAACGTGTTCTGGCGGCTCGACTTCGGCCTCGACGGCTCCTCGAAGACGAAGGTCGAGCAGTACGACTCGAAGGTCGGCCCGCCCGCCTCCGGACGGCCGGGCCCGTCCAGCAGGACCACCCGCACCGCCGTCACCAAGGAACGCGCGGGCGACGCGGCGAACATGCGCTGGTGGCGCGTGGTGAGCACGGCCGGCAAGAACAAGGACGGCCACCGGCGGTCCTACGAGATCGTCACCGGGGCCGGCACCACCTTCCCGGGGCGCGCCTTCACCCGGCACGACGTCTACTTCACCCAGTACAACCCGTGCGAGCAGTACGCCAGCAACAACGTGCGCGACTGCGGCAGCCCCCGGCACGGCGACTCGGTGGACAAGTGGGTGAACGGCCAGCCCCTCACCCACCCCGTGGCCTGGGTCAACGTCGGTTTCCACCACATCGCCCGGGACGAGGACCAGCAGCCCATGCCGGTCCACTGGCAGGGCTTCTCCCTCGCCCCGCGGGACGTCACGGCTATGAATCCGCTCACTCCGCGCGCTCTCGCGGGCCAGAACGGACGGCCCGAGGGCGGTGGTTGAGAAACGACCTGTCCATCCGGCTGCACCGCCGACCGCTCCCGGAGTACCCTTCCTTGATCGTTGGGACGGGGAGTGCTCGGGGGAGCGGAAGGCGGTGCTTGGGTGGGCTCGGGAGGGCTGGAGCTGCCCCCTGGTGACGAGGGTCACGAGGGAGGCTCCTCCACAGACGTCCCGCCCGGCACGGTGTCGCTGGCCCGGCCGATGGAGGGCGCCATCGGGCCGGAGCTGGACTGGGACGCCGACGCCTGGCGCGAGGTACGCACCCGCGCCCAGCGGGCCGGCCGGGCCTACATCTGGCTGAACCTCGTCGAACAGCGGCTGCGCGCCGTCGTGGCCGCCGTGCTGCGGCCCATCTACGAACCCGTCCACGGCGACGACTGGGTGGTCGCCGCGGCCGGCCCCGCCGGACAGGAGTGGGTGCAGCGCGCGGTCGCCGTACGCGAGGTCAGCCGGCGCAAGGGCTACCTGCTCGACCCGGCCGACGACAACGTGATCTCCTTCCTGACGCTGCCGCAGCTGCGCGAGCTGATGGTGCAGCACTGGCCGTGCTTCGAGCCGTACTTCGACGACCGCCGGGACGTCGAACTCGCCCTGGACGAGCTGGAGGTCACCCGCAACGTCGTCTCCCGCAACCGGGCCCTGTCCGAGGCCGTGCTGAACCAGGCCGAACGCGCCTCCGCGCGCCTGCTGGAGATGCTCGGCACCGGCGGTGACGTGCCCTCCGCGCGCCGGCTGCCCGTCGACGCCGTCGAGGACCTGGTGGGCGACCGGTACGCGGACGTGGTCGCCGTCCACTCCGACCGGGTGCGGCTGCTGCGCCGGTTCCCGGCCGAGGACATCTTCGACGGCGCCCGCCGCCTCGACGCCATCGGCATCGGGCTCAACCTGCTCGTGCAGAACTTCTCCGGCCGCCGGCTGGTCCGCCTCGCCGAGGCAGGCGCCCGGGTGCGGCTGCTCTTCCTCAACCCGGCCTCCAGCGCGGTCAAGCGCCGCGAACGCGAGCTCGGCATGAAACGCGGCGAGCTGAGCCGCGCCGTGGAGATGAACATCCTGCACATGCGCCGGGTGCGCTCCCGGCTGCGCGACCCGGGCGCCTTCCAGATCCAGGTCTACGACGAGACGCCCCGCTTCACCGCCTACCTCGTCGACGGCGACGGCTCCGACGGCGTCGCGGTCGTCCAGTCCTATCTGCGGCGCATGCGCGGCATGGAGGCGCCGGTGCTGGTGCTGCGCAACGGCAGCCGGGTGGTCAAGTCGGACGAGGTCGACGACGGCGGACTCTTCGCCGCCTACCGCGAGGAGTTCGAGCTGGCCTGGGCGGATTCGCGGCCGGTGTCCTGAAACGTCCCGGTGCCTGTCCAGGGGCGTGCCCGGCCCGAGAAACGGAATGAGATCCTCTGATTGTCAGTGGCGCATGGGAAGGTGGAGGCCACTGGGGGAAGCACCACCAAGAAGGGGGGCCACCATGGCCTGGCACCGGGAGCTGCTCATCGGCTTCGACCTGGAGACGACCGGAACGGATCCGCGCGAGGCGCGCATCGTCACGGGGGCCGTGATCGAGGTGAGGGGCGGACAGGTCCTGGGACGCCGGGAGTGGCTGGCGGACCCGGGCGTGGAGATCCCGGCGGAGGCGGTCGCGGTCCACGGGATCAGCACCGCGCGGGCGGCCGCCGAGGGCGACCCCGCCGACCGGGTCGCGGACGCGATCGCGGACGTCCTGGTGACGTACTGGCGGACGGGCGTCCCCGTCGTCGCCTACAACGCCGCCTTCGACCTGACCCTGCTCTCCGCCGAACTGCGGCGGCACGGGCTGCCGTCCCTGCGCGACCGCCTCGGCGGCCTCGACCCGGCCCCGGTGGTCGACCCGTACACGATCGACCGCCGGGCCGACCGCTACCGCCGCGGCAAGCGCAACCTCGAAGCGGTCTGCGCCGAGTACGGCGTCCCCCTCGACGCGGCGCACGACGCCTCGGCCGACGCCCTCGCCGCCGCCCGGCTCGCCGGCGCGATAGCCGAGCGCCACCCCAAGATCGCGGCCCTCGGCCCGGCGGAGCTGCACCGCCGCCAGATCGAGTGGTACGCCGAGTGGGCGGCGGACTTCCAGGACTTCCTGCGCCGCAAGGGCGACACCCGGGCCGTGGTCGACGGGACCTGGCCGGTGCGGGAACTCGCGGGCGAAAGGGTCTGACCGCCCGACAGGGCCTAGGAGCGGTCCGGCCGCGCGGCTCAGAAGGGGTACCAGCGCACCGCCTCGTCCCCGTCCCGCAGTGACGCCACCCGGCGTCCGAACTCGGCCAGCGCCCCCGGGTTGGTGGGCGCGTGCTGGGCGACCCAGGCACAGCTCGCCGTCTCGCGGGCCCCGCGCAGGACCGCGCAGCCCTCCCACTCCCGGACGTCCCAGCCGTACGCGTCGGTGAAGGAGTCGTAGGCCTCGGCGGGCAGCCCGTAGCGGTCGCGGGAGAGGGCCATCACGACCAGGTCGTGCTCGCGCAGGTCGGCGGAGAAGGTCTCCAGGTCGACCAGGACGGGACCGTCCGGGCCGACGTGGACGTTGCGGGGCAGCGCGTCACCGTGGATCGGGCCGGGCGGCAGATGCGGGGTGAGCGCGGCGGCGGACGCGGCGAAACCGTCGCGGCGCCCGCGCAGGAAGGCGGCGTCCGCCGGGTCGATGGCGTCTCCCGCCAGCCGCAGCCAGCGCTCCACGCCGGACAGCAGATCGCGCGGGGGCAGGGCGAGGGAGGGCGAGGGGGCGGGCAGGGCGTGCACGATCCGCAGCAGTCCGGCCAGATCGCGGGGCCCGGCGGGCCGTACCGGGTCGGGCAGCCGGTGCCACACCGTCACCGGATGGCCCTCGACCAGCAGCGCCTCCGGTCCGGCCGCCCGCACCGCGGGGACGCCCGCCTCGGCGAGCCACACCGCGATGCCCAGTTCGCGCCGGGCCCGGTCCAGGAGTTCGGCGTCCCGGCCGACCTTCACCACCAGGTCCCCGGCGGCGAACACCGCGTTCTCGCCCAGGGCGAGGAGCCGCGCGTCCCGCGCCGGGCCCGGCAGCACCCCCGCCGCGGCCAGTACCTCCCGCGCCCGTGCCTCGTCCATCGTCCGCCTCCGTGTCATGTACCGCTGTGCCGTGTGCCGCTGTGTCATGTACCGCTGTGCCGTGTGCCGCGGGGGCCGTCTCCGGCCCCGGGGACGGCGCCGGAATCCGGCCGTCCGACGGCCAGTCTCGCATTCGTACAGGTGGGGCCGTGTGCGCGGTGCCTTGACGGCGTACCGCCCCTTCACGACCATGGCGGAGCCCGCCGGAGCCGCCGGGAAGGGGGATCGCTTCGTGCCGACGACGACCGAGGAGAGCCGTACGGTGCGCCGCGCGCCCGGCACCGGCCCGCCGGTCCGGCGCACCGGGAGACCCGGCGCCTGGTTCCTCGTCCTGCCCGCGCTGATCCCGGTCCTGGTGCTGAGCGCCGGCCCGCTGCTGTACGGCATCCTGCTGGCGTTCACCGACGCCCAGTCGGGGCGGACCACGCCCACGCAGTGGATCGGCGCGCTCAACTTCCGGGACCTGTGGCACGACACGCTGTTCTGGGAGTCGTTCCGCATCGGGCTGGTGTGGGCGGTCGGGGTGACCGTCCCGCAGTTCCTGCTCGCCCTCGGCCTGGCGCTGCTGCTCGACCAGGAGCTGCGGCTGCGCTGGCTCGCCCGCGCCCTCGCGATCGTCCCCTGGGCGATGCCCGAGGTCGTCGTCGGCATCATGTGGCGGCTCGTCTACAGCCCCGACGCCGGTGTCCTCAACGAGACCCTGCGCGACCTCGGCCTCGGCGACGGGCGGGACTGGCTGAGCGGCCTGTCCACCGCCCTGCCCGCGGTGATCGCCGTCGGCGTCTGGGCGGGCATGCCGCAGACCACCGTCGCCCTGCTCGCCGGGCTCCAGAACACCCCGCGCGAACTGCACGAGGCCGCCGCGGTCGACGGCGCGGGCCCCTGGCGCCGCTTCCGCACGGTCACCTGGCCCGCGCTGCGCCCCGTCGCCCTCGCGATCACGGCCCTCAATTTCATCTGGAACGTCAATTCCTTCGCCCTGGTCTACGTCCTGACCAGCGGCGGCCCCGGCGGCCGCACCCGGCTTCCGATGCTCTTCGCCTACGAGGAGGCCTTCCGCTACGGGCAGTTCGGCTACGCGGCGGCGATGGGATGCGTGATGGTCGTGGTGATCTCGGTGCTGCTCGCCCTGTTCCTCGTGGGCCGGCTCAAGGGGGGCGACGAGACATGAGGACGAGCACCGCGGGCCGGGCCGGCCAGTACCTCGCCCTGCTGGCCTATCTCCTCTTCCTGGCCTTCCCCTTCCTGTGGCTGGTCTCCACCGCCTTCAAGTCGCCCAGGGAGCTGGGCGGTCTGCACCCGTCGTGGATCCCGGCGGACCCCACCCTCGCCAACTTCCGGCAGGCCTTCGAGGAGCAGCCGCTGCTGCGCGCCGCGGGCAACTCCCTGCTGGCCGCCGCAGGGGCCGCGCTGATCGCCGTACTGCTCGCCGCACCCCTGGCCTACACCGTCGCCCGCCGGCGCACCCCGCTCGCGCGCGCCGCGACGGGCTGGGTGGTGGTCAGCCAGGCGTTCCCGCTCGTGCTGGTGATCGTCCCGTTGTTCCTGGTGCTGAAGAACCTGCGGCTGATCGACTCCCTGGCGGGGCTGGTCATGGTGTACGTGGTGTGGGCGCTGCCGTTCGCGCTGTGGATGCTCGTCGGATACGTGCGCGCGGTGCCCGTCGAGCTGGAGGAGGCGGCCGCCGTCGACGGGGCCGGACGGCTGCGCACGCTGGTGTCGGTGACGGCGCCGCTGCTCGCGCCGGGGATCGCGGCGACCGGACTGTTCGCCTTCGTCACCGCGTGGAACGAGTTCTTCTTCGCGCTGGTGCTGCTGAAGTCGCCGGAGAAACAGACCCTGCCGGTCGTCCTCACCCACTTCATCGGGGCCGAGGGCGTCGCCGACCTCGGGCCGCTGGCGGCCGCCGCCTTCCTCGCGACGCTTCCCTCGCTCGTCGTCTTCGCGGTGATCCAGCGGCGGATCACCGGCGGGATGCTCGCCGGGGCGGTGAAGAGCTGATGCGCGCGGCGGCCGCGGGCGTCCTCGCGCTGGTCCTGCTGCTGGCGGGCTGCGCGGGCGGCGGCGACGGCGACGGAGGCCCGGTGACCCTTCGGTTCCAGTCCCTGGCCTGGCAGGAGGAGTCCGTCGAGGCCAACAAGGAGCTGGTGGCGGAGTGGAACGCGGCCCACCCGGACGTCCGGGTGGAGTACGTCCAGGGAAGCTGGGACAGCGTCCACGACCAGCTCCTGACCTCCTTCGAGGGCGGCGAGGCACCGGACGTCATCCACGACGCCTCCGACGACCTCGCGGACTTCGCCCACGGCGGCTACCTCGCCGACCTCACCGGCCTGCTGTCCGAGCGGCTCGAGGCCGACATCCCGCCGCGCAGTTGGGAGACGACGGCCTTCGGGGACGGCGTCTACGGCGTGCCCTTCCTCCAGGAGCCGCGGGTCCTCATCGCCAACGCGACCTGGCTGAGGCAGTCGGGGGTGCGCATCCCGACGCCCGAACGGCCGTGGAGCTGGACGGAGTTCCGGGAGGTCACCGAGCGGCTCAGCGGCGACGGCCGGTACGGCGTGGCCTGGCCGCTGAAGGACCCCGTCTCCGCCACCCTCAACCTCTCCCTGTCGGCGGGCGGCCGGCTCTTCCACCGGGGCGCCGACGGCAAGGTCACGGTCCGCTTCGAGGAGGGCGACGAGGTCGTGCCGCGCACCGTCCACGACCAGGTCGGCGTGGACGGCAGCGCCCCGGACTCGCTGCTCGGCAGCGGCGGCTCCGACACCCTGCCCGGCTTCTTCGCCGGCAAGTACGCGATGGTCCCGCTGGGCTTCTCCTACCGCCAGCAGATCGTCCAGCAGGCCCCCGAGGGCTTCGACTGGCAGGTGCTGCCCGCCCCGGCCGGCGCTGACGGGCTCACCCAGGGCGTCAGCCCGCAGACCCTGTCCATCGCCGAGGACAGCCCGCACAAGGAGGAGGCCGCCGCGTTCATCGACTACCTCCTCCAGCCGCCGAACATGGTGCGGCTGGCCCTGGGCGACTGGATGCTGCCCACCGGCACCCGGGCCCTCGCCGACCCGGCCCTGCGCACCACCGAGGACGACTGGGCGACCGGCACCGCGCTCGCCGGCCATCTGAGCCCGGCGCCCGCCCAGTCCGTCCGCGGCTACCCGGAGTGGAAGGACAAGGTCGCCACCCCCGCCTTCCAGGAGTACTACAGCGGCGCGATCGGCCTGGGCGAGCTGCGGCGACGGCTGGAGGAGGACGGGAACCTGGTACTGGCGCGCTACCAGCGCTGACGGCGTGGCCCACCCCGCCCCGGGGAACGCGGGAGGGACCCCAATTCGATTGCACGAGACGTATCGTCTCGCCTACGGTCGACGACATGACCGCTCCCGCCCACATCGCCATGTTCTCCATCGCCGCCCACGGCCATGTGAACCCCAGCCTGGAGGTGATCCGGGAACTCGTCGCGCGCGGGCACCGCGTCACCTACGCCGTCCCGCCCGCCCTCGCCGGCAAGGTCGCCGGGACCGGCGCCGAGGTGAGGCCGTGGCACTCCACCCTGCCCTCGCCCGACGCCGACCCGTCGGCCTGGGGGACCACCCTCCTCGACAACGTGGAACCCTTCCTGGACGACGCGATCCAGGCGCTGCCCCAGCTGACCGAGGCCTACGCCGGGGACGAACCCGACCTCGTCCTGCACGACATCGCCTCCTACCCGGCCCGCGTCCTCGCCCACCGCTGGGGCGTGCCCGCGATCTCCCTCTCGCCCAGCATGGTCGCCTGGGAGGGCTACGAGGAGGAGGTCGCCGAGCCGATGTGGGCCGAGCCGAGGAAGACCGAACGCGGCCGGGCCTACTACGCCCGTTTCGGCGCCTGGCTGGCGGAGAACGGGATCACCGAGCACCCCGACTCCTTCGCCGGCCGGCCCGCCCGCTCCCTGGTGCTCATCCCCAGGGTGCTCCAGCCGAACGCCGACCGGGTCGACGAACGGGTGTACCGCTTCGTCGGCGCCTGCCAGGGCGACCGCGGTGCCGAGGGCGCCTGGACGCGGCCCGCCGGGGCCGCCAGGGTCGTCCTCGTCTCGCTGGGCTCGGCCTTCACCAAGCAGCCCGACTTCTACCGTGCCTGCGTGGAGGCCTTCGCGGAGCTGCCCGGCTGGCACCTGGTGCTCCAGATCGGCCGACACGTCGACCCGGCCGAACTGGGCGACGTGCCCGCGCACGTGGAGGTGCGCTCCTGGGTCCCGCAGTGGGCGGTCCTCCAGCAGGCCGACCTGTTCGTCACCCACGCCGGCGCCGGCGGCAGCCAGGAGGGGCTGGCCACGGCGACCCCGATGATCGCCGTACCGCAGGCCGCGGACCAGTTCGGGAACGCGGACATGCTCCAGTCGCTCGGTGTCGCCCGGCAGCTGCCGACGCGGGAGGCGAGCGCCGAGACCCTGCGGGCCCTCGCCCTCGCCCTGGTCGACGACCCCGAGGTCGCCCGGCGGCTGAAGGAGATCCGGGCCGGCATGGCGCGGGAGGGCGGCACGCGCAGGGCGGCCGACCTCATCGAGGCCGAACTGCCGTAGCGGCGCGGGCGCGTGGAGCGGCGCGTACCGCTACGGCGGCGCGCGCACACGAGGGGGCCCGTCGACTCCCCTGTGGTCGACGGGCCCCCGGCCGGAGGAAGGCGGTGCGCGTCAGACCCGTACGGGCTCGCCCTCGTCGTCGTGCGTCACCGGCGCGGCGACGGCGTCCGGCGCCTCGTCGTGGGTGAGGTCGGGCAGCCGGTGCAGCCACTTCGGCAGGTACCAGTTGCGCTCGCCCAGCAGCGCCATCACCGCCGGGAGCAGCACGCCCCGGATCACCGTCGCGTCGATCAGGACCGCCGCCGCGAGACCCACGCCCATCTGCTTCATGGACTGCATGGACAGCGTGCCGAAGATCGCGAAGACGGCGACCATGATGACGGCGGCGCTGGTCACGACACCCGCCGTGGTGACGACGCCGTGGGTGATCGCGTCCCTCGTCGTCCGGCCCCGCAGCCGTGCCTCACGGATCCGCGAGACCACGAACACGTGGTAGTCCATCGACAGCCCGAACAGGATCACGAAGAGGAACAGCGGCAGCCAGGTGACGATGGCGCCGACGCCCTCCGCGCCCACCAGGGAGGCGCCCCAGCCGTGCTGGAAGACCGCCACGAGGATGCCGTAGGCCGCCCCCACCGACAGCAGGTTCAGCACGATCGAGGTGAGCGCGATCGTCAGCGAGCGGAACGACAGCAGCATCAGCCCGAAGGCGAAGACCACGACGAAGGCGAAGACCGGGACGACGGCTCCGGCGAGCTGGTCGTTGAAGTCCTTCGAACCGGCCACCTGCCCGGTGATCGGCGCCTCGACGCCGTCGACCGCGCCGAGGGTCGCCGGCCGCACCTCGTCCCGCAGCATGTCCAGGCTCGCGCCCACCTTGTCCAGATCGGAGCCGCCGACCAGCGGCACGTACACGAAGGCGACGTTCTGCGCGTCGTGCAGCTTGATCTCGACGGGCCCGCGCGAGGCGCCCGAAGCGACCGCCCGCTCACGGAAGTCGGCGAGCGCCGCCCGCACCTCGGGCGCGTTGATGTCCTTCGCCTTCACGACGACCTCGGCCGGCTCGGAGCCGCCGGGGAACGCCTCGTTGAGCCGGTTGTACGTCTGGACGATGGGCAGCGAGTCGCCGAACTCCTGGTCCAGGGTGAGCTGCTGGGTCTTCATGCCGAGCGCGGGCGCCGCGACGGCGAGCAGGGCGCCGGTCGCGACGACCACGGAGACGACGGGCTTGGCGAGCACACCCTTGAGGACGGCCGTCCAGAACCGGCTCCCGCCGTTGCCGCCGTTGCCGCCGTTGTCACCGGTGCCGGTGGTGCGGGCGGTGCGTGCGGTGCGTGCGGTGCCGGTGGTGCCGCGGCGCCGCAGGAAGGGGATCCGGCCCTTCTCGACCCGCTCGCCCAGCAGCGACAGCAGCGCGGGCAGCACCGTCACGGAGCCGACCATCGCCACGGCCACGACCATCAGCGAGGCCAGGCCCATCGCCTCGAACTCGGCGAGCCCGGTGAACAGCATGCCCGCCATCGCCACGCACACCGTCACACCGGAGACGACGATCGCACGGCCACTGGTCGCGGCGGCGATCCGCAGCGCGGTCTGCGGGTCCCGGCCGGCGGCCCGCTCCTCACGCTCCCGGCGCAGGTAGAACAGGCAGTAGTCGACGCCGACGGCCAGACCCACCAGCAGCATCACGGAGTTCGCGGTGTCGCTCATCGGCATGACGTGGCTGACCACGCCCATCAGGCCCATCGTCGCCACGATCGCGGTGATCGCCAGCAGCACCGGCAGCAGCGCCGCGACCAGCGCGCCGAAGGCGATGAGCAGAATACCGAGGGCCACCGGCACCGCGGAGTACTCGGCCTTCTGGAAGTCGTCCCCGAAGGCGTCGTCGAACGTCTTCATCATGCTGGCGCCGCCGATCTCCTCGATCCGCAGCGACGCGTGGTCCTCCTGCACGCCCTGGACGGCCTCCAGCACCGGCTCCACCCGCTCGCCCGCGGTGGCGGAGTCGCCCCTGATGTCGAACTGCACCAGCGCGCTGCGGCCGTCCTCCGAGATCGTCCGCGTGTCGTACGGCGAGGTGACGTCGGTGGCCTCGCCGGTGCCCTCGACGGCCGTGACGACCGCCTCGACGGCCGCGCGGAACTCGGCGTCGGTGGCCTTCAGTTCGCCGTCCTTCGCCTGGACGAGGACCGTCTCACCGGCCGGCTCCTCGATCCCGGCGTCCTCGACGATCCGGGCGGCGGTGTGCGTCTCGCCCTTGAGCTGGTCGCTGTCGTCGACGTCGACCCGGCCCGCCGCCGACCCGAGCCCCATGGCCAGGACGACGAACAGCACCCAGATGCCGACGGCCGCCCAGCGGTGCCGGGCGCTCCAGCCGCCGGCCCGCGCGGCGATGCCCCGCACCCGTGAATCTCCGTTCCCCATGACGGGCTGCCCCCTCGAGGTGCGGTGGCGGCCCCCTGCCGCCACCTTCCGCTTCGACGGTAGGGGCGGCATAAAGCCATCTCGTCGTACTGCCCGGTGAGGTACCGGCCGCACGGCTCCTCCCCTCGGACCCCGGCGCCTCACCGCACGGGAGGAGGCGGGCCCTTACATCTATGCCGGCGGTCTCGGGGGCCGTGATCAGGGGCGCGACGCGGCCGCCCGGTCCGTCCGGCAGCGTTCCCCTTCCACCAGAGTTTCGCCAACCCGTCCCGCCGGACCGGGCCCCGCGGCCACCGCGCCCACCCCCACGGGGCGCGGCGGCCGACCTGGGACAGAAGCGCCCTAGGGTGGGCGGATGACGACGACATACGCGACGCTGCTGCGCGGCATCAACGTGGGCGGGGCCCGGAAGGTCCCGATGGCCGACCTGCGCGCCCTCCTGGAAGGCCTCGGACTCGGCGGTGTGCGCACCTATCTCCAGAGCGGCCAGGCGGTCTTCTCCTCCGCTCACGGGGACGAGGACACCCTCGCCGCGGAGATCGCGGGCGCGATCGAGACGCGGTTCGGGTTCGGCGTCGACGTGATCGTGCGCGACCACGCCTATCTGAGGGCCGTCGCCGAGGCCTGCCCGTTCCCGGCCGCCGACCTGGAGGCCAGACAGCTCCACGTCACCTATCTCTCCGCCCCCGTCGGGCCCGACCGCTTCACCGGCATCGACCGGGCCGCCTTCCTGCCCGAGGAGTTCCACCTCGGCGACCGCGCCTTGTACCTGTACGCCCCCGACGGCCTGGGCCGCTCCAAACTCGCCGAACAGCTCTCCAAGCCCCGAGGGAACAAGCGGCTGATCGCCACCACCCGCAACTGGAACACCGTGGTCAAGCTGGTGGAGATGACCGGGGGGTGACCCCGCCGCGGGGCGGAGGCGAGATCACGTATCTCGGCCGCCCCCACGGCGTACCGACACCGTTGAACGAACTGCTGCAACACCTCGCGAACACCTTCGCGCACGAGCGCCGGCCGCCCGGCTCGCTGCCCCTGAGGGAACTGGCCCGGCTGGCCGACGAGGCCGTCGAGGCCGCTGAGGCAGGGTCCGCCGGGTCGGCCGGGTCGGCCGGGTCCGCGGAGTCCCCGGAGCCCGCCCGGTCCGGCCGGGAGATCTGAGCGCACGCCGTCCCGGCGCGCGGAACCGGTTCACCGCGTGACCGGCTTACGGCGGGACCGGTTCACGGCGGGACCGGTTCACGGCGGAACCGGCTCACCGCGGAACCGGCTCACGCCGTGACGCGCCGGACCGGCGCCCCTACGCGCCGATGGCGGTTAGCCGGGGCACCCGGGCCGCGTCGTAGCGTTCCAGCAGCACCCGCGCCACCTCGGGCGCCGGGCCCAGCACCTCGGCGAGGACGTCCGCCCCGGCCGCGCCCCGCGCGATACGGTCCGGCAGGAAGCCGGGTGCCAGGACGTAGGGGGCGACCGCCACCGTCGAGCAGCCCAGTTCCCGCAGCTCGCGCACCGCGTCCTCGGTGCGCGGCAGGGAGGCGGAGGCGAACGCGGGCCGCACGGCGCACCAACCGGTGTGCCACCACTCCCGCGCGATATCGGCGATCACCGCGATCGCCTCCGGGTCGGTGGACCCCGCCGAGGCCAGCACGACCCCGGTGGAGGACCTGTCGGCGGGCGACAGCCCCGCCTCGTACAGCCGCCGTTCCAGCGCGGACAGCAGCAGCGGCGACGGTCCGAGGACCTCCGCCTGGCGGATCCGCAGCCGCTGCGGCGCGTCCCGCAGGACCGCCGGGATGTCCGCCTTCGCATGGAAGGCGCGCGTCAGCAGCAGCGGCAGTGCCACGACGTCACGGACGCCCTCCGCCGCCAGGGACTCCAGCACCCCCTGCACGGACGGGACGTTGAAGTCCAGGAAGCCGGTCTCCACGCGCAGCCCGGGCCGCAGCGACCGCACCCGGCGCACCAGGGCGTGGACGGTCGCCGCGTGCCGCGGATCGCGGCTGCCGTGGGCGATGACGAGGAGGACCGGCTCTCTGTGCATGGGATGTCAGCCCTTCACCAGCAGACCCCGGCCGCGCAGCACCCGCCGCTCCAGCGGACTGAAGATCAGCAGGTCGATCGCGATACCGACGAACAGGATCAGGATGATCGCCTCGAAGACCATCGACATGGAGCTGGCGTTGCGGCCGTTCTCCAGCAGCGCGCCCAGGCCGACGCCCAGGTCGGGGGAGGAGGCGATGATCTCCGCCGCCATCAGCGAGCGCCAGGAGAAGGCCCAGCCCTGTTTCAGACCGCCCAGGTAGCCGGGGAGCGCGGCGGGCAGGACGATGTGCCAGGCCCCCTTCAGCCCGGTCGCGCCCATCGTGCGGCCCGCCCGCAGGAACAGCGGCGGCACCTGGTCGATGCCGGAGACCAGGCCGTTGGCGATGGACGGGACCGCGCCGAGGAGGATCACCGCGTACATCATCGAGTTGTTCAGGCCCAGCCAGATGACGGCCGGCGGCACCCAGGCCACCGACGGCAGCGACTGGAGTCCGGACAGGATCGGCCCGATGGCCGCGCGCACGAACTTCACGCGGGCCACCAGCAGCCCCAGCGGGGTGCCGATGGCGAGCGCCAGCAGGAAGCCCAGCAGACCGCGCGAGACGCTGGTCCAGATGTATCCGAAGAACCTGCCTTCCAGCCAGGCGTCGCGGAACTCGCCGCCGACGTCGGCGGGCGAGGGCAGCTTGGTCGGATCATCGACGATCTTGAAGGAGACCAGGGCCTGCCAGACCACCAGGACCACCGCGACGGCGACGACCGGCGGCAGGACCTTGCCGACGAAGGTCTGACGGAAGGACGTACGGCTGGTGACACCGGTCTCCAGGGCGTCCAGGCCCGCCTCGACCGAGGCGGTCTGCCGGTCGTCGTCGGCGCTCCCGGTCCGCTCGTCCGTCGTCTTCGTCTCAGTGCTGGCCATGACGGCGGATCTCCCCACGCAGGACTTCTGTGATCTCCAGGGACAGTTCGGCCACGGGGGCGTCCTCGATGCGACGGGGCTGCGGAAGGCCGACCGTCCACTCGCGGGCCACCCGGCCGGGCCGGGAGGAGAGCAGGATGACGCGCTGGGCGAGCCGTACCGCCTCCCGCACGTTGTGCGTGACGAACAGGACCGACAGTCCGGTCTCCGACCAGATGCGGGTCAGTTCGTCGTGCAGCACGTCCCGGGTGATGGCGTCGAGGGCCGCGAACGGCTCGTCCATCAGCAGCAGCCGGGCGTCCTGCGCGAGGGCGCGCGCCATCGCGACACGCTGGCGCATACCGCCGGACAGCTCGTGCACCCGCTTGCCGTACGAGCCCTTCAGACGGACCAGTTCGAGCAGTTCCTCGGCCCGGTCGCGCCGTTCGTTCTTCGCGACCCCGCCCAGCTTCAGGGCGAGCTCGATGTTCTTGCCCGCGGTCAGCCACGGGAACAGGGCGTGCTCCTGGAACATCAGAGCGGGACGCCCGTCGGTGCTGATGCTGCCGGCGGTGGGCCGGTCGAGCCCCGCCACCAGGTTCAGCAGCGTGGACTTGCCGCAGCCGGAGGCACCCAGCAGGGTGACGAACTCGCCCGGCGCGACATCGAGGCTGATGTCGTCCAGGACGAGTTGCTGCCCCGCGGGCCCGGCGAAGGACTTCGAGACGTGCTCGATGCGGGCGGCGTACCCCACCGACTCGGCGCTGTCCGCCTTGACGAGGGTCGTGGCCATGGTCGTCACCTCCTGGGAACTCATGCGACTGGGGCTCTACTCGGCGCCGAGGCCGGCGTCGTCGGCGGTGCTCTCGCCCTCGGCCGCGAGGACCTTGTTCAGGAGGGTGAGGTCGTAGATGCCGTCCAGCTCCGGGTCCTCCAGCAGGCCGGCCTGCACCGCGTGCGCCGCCTCGGTCTTGAGGGTGGAGGCGAGCGGGTCGTCGGTGAACCGGATGGACTCCCACGCCGGGTCCAGGACGTCCGCGGGCAGTGCCGCGCCGGAGTCCGACTCCAGCTGCGCGTTGGCGGCGGTCTTCGCCTCGTCGGGGTGGGCGCCGATGTACGCGTTGGCCTCGACCGACGCCTTCAGCACGGCCTCGACGGCCTTCGGGTGCTCCTCGAGGAACGTCTGCGACACGATGATGTTCGTGATCACGAACTTCTTGTCGGGCCACAGGTCCGCTTCGTCGATGAGCACCTTGGCGCCCTCGGACACCAGCTTGGAGGCGGTGGGCTCGGGCACCCAGGCGCCGTCGATGGAGCCGGACCTGTAGGCGTCGGGGGTGGTCTTGTTGTCGGTGCGGACGACGGAGACGTCGCCCTTGCCGCTCTCGGCGTCGACCTTCCAGCCCTGGTCGGAGATCCAGTTGAGGAAGGCGACGTCCTGGGTGTTGCCGAGCTGGGGGGTGGCGATCTTCTTGCCCTTGACGTCCTTCACGGACTTGATCTTGTCCGGGTCGACGACGAGCTTGACGCCGCCGGAGGCGGAGCCGCCGATGATGCGGAGGTTCTTGCCCGAGGACTTGGTGTAGCCGTTGATGGCGGGGGAGGGGCCGATCCAGCCGATGTCGAGGGAGCCGGAGTTGAGGGCCTCGATCTCGGACGGCCCCGCGTTGAACACCTGGTAGGTGGCCTTGGTGGCGCCGAGGGCCTTCTGGAAGTAGCCCTTGTTCACCCCGACGAGCGCGGTCCCGTGGGTCAGGTTGCCGAAGTAGCCGATCTTCACGGAGTCGAGTCCGTCGATCTTCTCCGCCCCGGCGGCGATCTGCTGGGCGGACGACGCGTCCTGGGCCCTCGACCCGTAACCGCAGGCGGCGAGGGCCAGCAGGGGGAGGACGGCCATCACCGCGAAGGCACGGCGGAGGCTGGGTGTGGCAGGCACGGGAGGTGTTCCTCTCGTTGGCCCGGCGGTCACGGTGTGGCTGGTCGTGGCCGGGAGTTCGGCAAGTCTGTTCGTCTCGTCCGGGACGGTGCTCGGCGGGTGAGGTCGCGCGGACGCGGCGCGGACCTCACCACGCACCTCGCGCCACTGAGCCCTGCCCGCGGCCGAGCGGGCCGCTGCCGACGCGGCCGCCCCCCTTCGGGCACGTCACGCAGTGGCCGGTGGTCATGTCAGAAGTCCCACCCGTCGTCCTCGGCCTCGTCCCGTACGGGCTCGGGGGCCGCGAACGACTCGCCGACCATGCCCGCCGTGAGCGTGGTGCCGTCGCTGGGGTCGATCAGGATGAACGAGCCCGTGCGGCGCGAGTCGGCGTAGGAGTCCACCGGCAGCGGCTCCGCGGTGCGGATCTTCACCCGGCCGATGTCGTTGGCGACGAGCTGCCCCGGGTGCGGGTGCAGGGAGAGGTCGTCGAGGGTGAGGCGGGACGGGATGTCCTTGACGATCGCCTTGACCGTGCGGGTGCCGTGCTTGAGCAGCACCCGGTGCCCGACGGTCAGCGGCTGGTCGGCGACGTGGCACACGGTGGCCTCGACGTCCTGCGTGGTGGCCGGCGCGTCCTTGCTCGGCACGATCAGGTCGCCGCGCGAGACGTCGATGTCGTCCGCGAGCAGCAGCGTCACCGACTGCGTCGTCCACGCCACGTCGACGGCCCGGCCGAGCAGGTCGATCCCGGCGACCGTCGTCGTCCGCCCGGACGGCAGGACGGTGACCTGCTCGCCCACCCGGAACGTGCCGGCGGCGATCTGGCCCGCGTAGCCCCGGTAGTCCGGGTGCTCGGCGGTCTGCGGCCGGATCACGTACTGCACGGGCAGCCGCGCGTGGCAGTGCGCCAGGTCGTGGCTGACCGGGACGGTCTCCAGGTGCTCCAGGACGGTCGGGCCGCCGTACCAGTCCATGTGGGCGGACGGCTCCACCACGTTGTCCCCGGCGAGCGCCGAGATCGGGATCGCGGTGACCTCCGGGACGCCCAGCTCGGTGGCGTACGCCGTGAACTCCTCGGCGATCGCGGCGAACACGGACTCCCGGTAGTCGACCAGGTCCATCTTGTTCACGGCGAGCACGACGTGCGGGACGCGCAGCAGGGCCGCGATCGCCGCGTGCCGGCGGGTCTGCTCGACGACGCCGTTGCGCGCGTCGACCAGGATCACCGTCAGCTCGGCCGTGGAGGCACCGGTGACCATGTTGCGGGTGTACTGCACGTGGCCGGGCGTGTCGGCGAGGATGAACCGGCGGCGCGGAGTGGCGAAGTAGCGGTACGCGACGTCGATGGTGATGCCCTGCTCGCGCTCGGCGCGCAGGCCGTCCGTGAGCAGCGCGAGGTCCGGGCCCTCCGCGCCACGGCTCGCCGAGGCGCGCTCCACGGCCTCGAGCTGGTCCGTGAGGATCGACTTGGAGTCGTGCAGCAGCCGGCCGACGAGAGTGGACTTGCCGTCGTCGACGGAGCCGGCGGTGGCGAACCGCAGCAGGGTCGTGGCCGAGAGTTCCTCGGTCGTGGTCGTGCTCATGCTTAGAAGTACCCCTCGCGCTTACGGTCTTCCATCGCGGCCTCGGAGAGCTTGTCGTCGGCGCGGGTGGCGCCGCGCTCCGTCAGCCGGGACGCGGCGATCTCGGCGATGACCTGCTCCAGCGTCACCGCGTCGGAGTCGACGGCGCCCGTGCAGGACATGTCGCCGACGGTCCGGTAGCGGACGAGCCGCTTCTCGACGGTCTCGCCGTCCTTGGGCCCGCCCCACTCGCCGCCGGTCAGCCACATGCCGCCGCGCGCGAACACCTCGCGCTCGTGCGCGAAGTAGATCTGGGGCAGCTCGATCTCCTCGCGGGCGATGTACTGCCAGACGTCGAGCTCGGTCCAGTTGGACAGCGGGAACACGCGGACGTGCTCGCCGGGGGCGTGGCGCCCGTTGTACAGGTTCCACAGCTCGGGGCGCTGACGGCGGGGGTCCCACTGGGAGAACTCGTCCCGCAGGGAGAACACGCGCTCCTTGGCGCGGGCCTTCTCCTCGTCGCGGCGGCCGCCGCCGAAGACCGCGTCGAACTTCTCCGACTGGATCTTCTCCGTCAGCGGCAGGGTCTGCAACGGGTTGCGGGTGCCGTCCGGGCGCTCCTTGAGCACACCCCGGTCGATGTAGTCCTGCACCGAGGCGACGTGCAGCCGCAGGTTGTGCCGGGCGACCGTGCGGTCGCGGTACTCGATGACCTCCGGGAAGTTGTGCCCGGTGTCCACGTGCAGCAGCGAGAACGGCACCGGCGCCGGCGTGAACGCCTTGAGCGCCAGGTGCAGCATGACGATCGAGTCCTTGCCGCCGGAGAACAGGATCACCGGGTTCTCGAACTCGCCCGCCACCTCGCGGAAGATGTGCACCGCCTCCGACTCCAGCGAGTCGAGGTGGCTGAGGGCGTACGGGCTGTCGGTGCCCTCTTCGCCCCCCTTGGTCTTGGCGACGGTCGTCACGCCAGTCCCCTCTCGCTGAGCAGCGCGTAGACCGACGCCGCGGACTCCTGCACGGTCTGGTTCTGCGACTCGATCCGCAGATCGGGCGACGCGGGCACCTCGTACGGGTCGTCGACGCCGGTGAGGCCGGACAGCTCGCCCGCCGCCTGCTTGGCGTACAGGCCCTTGACGTCGCGCTCGCTGCACACCTCGACCGGGGTCGCCACGTGCACCTCCACGTAGGCCGTGCCGCTCGCCTCGTGCCGCTTGCGGACCGCGTCACGGCTGTCGGCGTACGGCGCGATCACCGGCACCAGCGCCTTGACGCCGTTGCGGGCGAGCAGATCGGCGAGGAAGCCGATGCGCTGCACGTTGGTGTGCCGGTCCTCGCGGCTGAAGCCGAGGCCCGCCGAGATGAACTCGCGGATCTCGTCGCCGTCGAGCACCTCGACGAGGTGGCCTTCCTCGCGCAGCCGGCCGGCCAGCTCGTACGCGATGGTGGTCTTGCCGGCACTCGGCAGACCCGTGAGCCAGACGGTGGCTCCGGTCGTCACGTGATTCTCCTGGGTCGCAGTGATCGCTTCTGTAACAGCAGTAGCAACAGGAGCTGTGGGAGTCGTATGAATGACCTTGGTGTCCGTCATCCGTGCAGCCCGCACTCGGTCTTGGCGCGGCCCGCCCAGCGGCCGGCGCGCGCGTCCTCGCCCTCCAGGACCCGGCGGGTGCAGGGGGCGCAGCCGACGGAGGTGTAGCCGTCCATCAGCAGCGGGTTGGTCAGGACGCCGTGTTCGGCGACGTAGGCGTCGACGTCGTCCTGGGTCCAGCGGGCGATGGGGGAGATCTTGACCTTGCGGCGCTTCTCGTCCCAGCCGACGACCGGGGTGTTCGCCCGGGTCGGGGACTCGTCGCGGCGCAGCCCGGTCGCCCAGGCCCGGTACCCTCGCAGGCCCTCCTCCAGCGGCTGGACCTTGCGGAGCTTGCAGCACAGGTCCGGGTCGCGGTCGTGGAGCTTCGGACCGTACTCGGCGTCCTGCTCGGCGACCGTCCGGCGCGGGGTGAGGGTGATGACGTTCACATCCATCACGGCCTCGACCGCGTCCCGGGTGCCGATGGTCTCGGGGAAGTGGTAGCCGGTGTCGAGGAACACCACGTCGACGCCCTTGCGGACGCGGGACGCCAGATGGGCCACCACGGCGTCCTCCATGGAGGACGTCACACAGAACTGCTCGCCGAAGGTGTCCACGGCCCACTGGAGGACCTCCAGCGCGGAGGCGTCCTCCAGGTCGCGTCCGGCCTGCTCGGCGAGTGCCTTCAACTCGTCCTCGACGCGAGCTTCACGAGCTTCCTGAGCCGTCGTCATATCCGGTCATCCCCTCCGTTGTCGGCTCGCTGAACGCCACGGGCGAGGAGCCCGAGGTACTTCAGCTGGAATGCGCGGTTGCACGCCGCGCATTCCCAGGCGCCGTGGCCCTGCTCGCTGGGACGCAGGTCCTCGTCGCCGCAGTAGGGGCAGTAGAAGGGGGCCGCCCGCTCGCTCATGACAGGGCCTCCTCGGAGGCGCGCGCGGCCCAGGCGGCGAACCGCTCGCCGTCCTCGCGCTCCGCCTGGAACCGCTTCAGGACGCGCTCGATGTAGTCGGGCAGCTGCTCCGAGGTCACCTTCAGGCCGCGGACCTTCCGGCCGAAGCCGGCCTCCAGGCCGAGCGCGCCGCCGAGGTGCACCTGGTAGCCCTCGACCTGCTCACCGCGGTCGTCGAGCATCAGCTGGCCCTTGAGACCGATGTCCGCCACCTGGATACGGGCGCAGGCGTTCGGGCAGCCGTTGAGGTTGATGGTGAGCGGCTCGTCGAAGTCCGGCAGGCGGCGCTCCAGCTCGTCGATGAGCGCGGAGCCCCGCGCCTTGGTCTCGACGATGGCCAGCTTGCAGAACTCGATGCCGGTGCAGGCCATGGTGCCGCGCCGGAACGGGGAGGGCTTGGCGGTCAGGTCCAGCGCCTCCAGGGCCTCGACCAGCGACTCGACCTGCGCCTCCTCGACGTCCAGCACGATCATCTTCTGCTCGACGGTGGTGCGGACCCGGCCCGAGCCGTGGGCCTCGGCCAGGTCGGCGATCTTCGTCAGGGTGGTGCCGTCGACGCGGCCCACGCGCGGGGCGAAGCCGACGTAGTAGCGGCCGTCCTTCTGCCGGTGCACACCGACGTGGTCGCGCCAGCGCTCCACGGGCTGGGCCGGGGCGGGACCGTCGACGAGCGTGCGCTTGAGGTACTCGTCCTGGAGCACCTGGCGGAACTTCTCCGGGCCCCAGTCCGCGACCAGGAACTTCAGCCGGGCGCGGTTGCGCAGCCGCCGGTAGCCGTAGTCGCGGAAGATGGAGACGACGCCCTCGTGGACGTCCGGGACCTCGTCCAGCGGGACCCAGGCGCCGAGCCGGACACCGATCTTGGGGTTGGTGGACAGGCCGCCGCCGACCCAGACGTCGAAGCCGGGACCGTGCTCGGGGTGGACGACGCCGACGAACGCGACGTCGTTGATCTCGTGCGCCACGTCCAGCAGCGGCGAGCCGGAGATCGCGGTCTTGAACTTGCGGGGCAGGTTCGAGAAGGCCGGGTTGCCGATGACCCGGCGGTGGATCTCCTCGATGGCCGGGGTGCCGTCGATGATCTCGTCCTCGGCGATGCCGGCCACGGGCGAGCCGAGGATCACACGCGGGGTGTCACCGCAGGCCTCGGTGGTGGACAGGCCGACCGCCTCCAGCCGGTTCCAGATCTCCGGCACGTCCTCGATGCGGATCCAGTGGTACTGGACGTTCTGCCGGTCGGTGATGTCCGCGGTGCCGCGCGCGAACTCCTGCGAGATCTCGCCGATCACGCGCAGCTGCTGGGTGGTGAGCCGGCCGCCGTCGATGCGGACCCGCAGCATGAAGTACTCGTCGTCCAGCTCCTCCGGCTCCAGGATCGCGGTCTTGCCGCCGTCGATCCCGGGCTTGCGCTGGGTGTAGAGCCCCCACCAGCGCATCCGGCCGCGCAGGTCGTTGGGGTCGATCGAGTCGAAGCCCCGCTTGGAGTAGATCGTCTCAATACGCGTCCGCACGTTGAGACCGTCGTCGTCCTTCTTGAACTGTTCGTTGCCGTTGAGCGGGGTGAAGTGACCCACGGCCCACTGACCCTCACCGCGGTGACGGCTCACCTTGCGGCGGGGCGCGGAGGCGGCAGGGTTCTGCGGGGTGGCGGCCATGGTGAATACGTCCTTCGGGACAGGCGGAATGCGACGCTGACCTGCGCGTACGGGCGCATGGGCATACCTGCGCGCCATTGCGCGGGCGGGAAGTTCTGGAAGGGGTGTGTCGGCGGTGCTGCGGCTCGTCAGCTCGCCGGACAGATGGCGCTGGACATGCGGCCGAGGTCGACGTGCCGCCGACTCACCAAGGCAATTCCAGTTCCAGACATGACGAAAGCGTGTCACGGCGATCTGGACAGAGTCCAGCTTCGTCCGTCATGCGGACACCCTTGTCCCGAAGAGTGAGACAAGGGTGGCATCGGTCACATGTGCTGCACGGTGTCTTGTCCGCGCAGGTCAGGCTGGGTATGCGCCCGGCCAGGGGCCCGGGGCGGCGACCTCGGCCTCCTCCTCGACCTTGGTGTCGAAGAGCCGGAAGCCGCGCCGCAGGTAGTTGTCCATGGCGTACTCGCCGTCCTTGCTGCACGTGTGCAGCCACACCCGCTTGGTCGGCGGCAGCGTGGGCCAGCGGTCCCCCAGGTCCCAGGCGCGGGCCGCGCCGTAGGACAGCAGGTGCCCGCCGATCCGCCGTCCGCGGAAGGCGGGGATCAGGCCGAAGTAACCGATCTCCACCACCGCGTCGTCCCCGGGTTCGAGCTCCACGTACCCGGCCGGCGTGCCCCGGTCGTAGGCCACCCAGGTCTCCAGGCCCGGCCGCTCGAGGTGCTCCTGCCAGCGCGCGTGGCTCCAGCCCAGCCGGTCGGTCCAGCGGATGTCGCCGCCGACGGAGGCGTACAGGAAGCGGCTGAACTCGGGCGAGGGGACCTCGGAGCGGACGATCCGGACGTCGCCCTCGGGCGCGGCGGCCGGCAGCAGGTCACTCGGCGCGGTCTGCTCCAGGGACCAGGTGGTCACGGGGATGTTGGTCATGCCGTTCAGGGAATCATCCGCTCCGCCGGTCTGTCGATCGCGTCCGTCACTTCGCCGCCCGGTCGACGGAGGCCAGGGGCAGCGCGAACAGCACCCGGCCGGACTGCGTCCAGACCTCGCCGGTCCGCGCCGAGTAGGAGAGGGACTCGGTCCGGGTGCTCCAGCAGGTGCGGCTGCCGTCGGCGCCGCAGGTGGCGCCCCGTGCCCCGTCGGTGTCCTGCCGCCACAGCGTCCCGTGCCGGTGGTCCGTGGCGGCCGCCCGGGTCAGGTACCAGGCCGAGCCGTGCGCGAGCACGCCCCGTACCCCGGTCGCCTTCGTGCGGTACGCCTCGGTCACCCGGACCCGTCCGGCCGCGTCGGAGGCGAGGAGCCCGGTCCGGCCGGGCGCCGGATCGAGGGCGTACCGCCACAGCCGGGCGCCCCGGTCGCTGTCGTCGAGGGTCCACTCCCCGGCGACCAGGGTGTCGGGGGAGGTGCTGCGGTCGAGGGAGACGGTGGCCGGGCGCGGGGCGTCCGCGCCGCCGTCCAGCCGGTAGGAGGCGACGGCGGGCAGGACGTAGCGGCTGCCGTACGCCGACCAGCCGCCGGGTACCCGCCCGATCGCCGCACCGCTGACGGTGGCGCGCTGGACGCGGTTCAGGTCGTAGACGTACAGCGCGGTGCCGTCCTCCTCGTCGGCGGTGACCAGCAGCTTGTCCTCGGACCAGGCCATGCCCGAGACACGCGAGACCAGTCCGCGGTAGTCGCGGCCGCCCTCGACCGGTACGGCGAGCAGCGCCCAGGTGTAGGCGAGGCGGTCCGGTTCGCCCGCGTCGACGAAGGCGACCCGGGCCAGGCCCCGGTCGGTGCTCGGGCCGGTGCTGCGCGACCAGCCGGAGAGGATCACCCGGTGCGCGCCCCACAGCCCGTCGTCGTCGGCCTCGCCGGAGGTGGTCACCGCGCCCGGCTGCCAGCCCCGGGTGTCCTCGGCGTCCCAGCAGTAGGCGTGCGTGGCGGAGGGGGAGACGGGGAGCGCCCGCCGCTCCGCGGCCGTACAGCCGGCCGCGTCGCGCAGGGTGCGGTCGGCGTCGTCGAGCACCGCGCCGACGCCGACCGGCGGACCCATCTCCGCGGCGAGCCGGTCCAGGGAGGCCCGCGGCACCAGGTTCTCCGTCAGCCGCAGGGCTTCGGTGTCGGTGGAGGCGGTGAGCGGCTCCAGGGCCCCGGGGCCGTCCGCGACCGTCGCCTGGGAGGCGCTGATCATGGTGGCGGCGGCGGTGAGCGCCAGCGCCGTTCCGGTCAGGAACGCACGCAGTGCCCTGCCCCGCCTGTGCCGGCGATGTCGGCCACGATGTTTCATTCGTCCTCCCGAGGCGGGGCCAACTGCGCCTGTTGATCCTTACGTTGACCGAGGAGCAGGTGGGGTGACCCGTAGGGGGATGCTACGGCAGTGGGCGTCCGCCCGGGCCCGGACCTCGCAGATGTGCGGAAGTCGCGGCGGCACACGCGGGCGCACGGCACGGAAAAGGAGACGAGAGCGCCGTACGGTACGAAATCCGCGTCCGCCCCGGCCACGACGCGAAAGCCGTGGCCAGGGCGGGTGAGGCGCGCCCGGGGCGCCGGGTCCGGGCGCCAGGGCGAGGGCGCCGGGGTGGGGACACGGTCGTCGTGGCTGGGACGTGCTCGTCGTGTCCGAACCGGAACTGACGGCCGACGTGAGGAAGTTCGAGCGGGTGGCGATACCGGGCGACGGTAGGTCAGGTAACGGCATGCCGGGTAGCGGGGTAGCGGGGTAGCGGGGTAGCGGGGTAGCGGGGTAGCGGGGTAGCGGGGTGTCAGGGTGTCGGGCGACGGGATGCCGGGCAGCGGGGTGTCGGGCGACGGGATGCCGGGGAACGGGGCCGGGCGGGGGCGCCGGGGGAGTCGTGGGCGTGGCAGGGCGGCCGTCGTCAGGACACGGGGTCCGTCGCCCGTGCCTCGGCCACGGCGGGCGCCATGGAGTGCGGCAGGAGGTCCTTCGGGTCGTCCGGCAGGAGCACCGCCACCTCCGCGTCCTCGGGGAACCGGTAGGGCCGGTGCTCCAGGAGTCCCCCGAGGTACCGCCGCACCCGGGACAACTCGGCCCGGACGGTCCCCGTCCGCCCCGGATCGCCGAACACGTCCGCCGCCAGCCCCGCCGCACTGCGCCCGCCCCGGTGCACCGCCAGCAGGTACAGCAACTCGGCGTGCCGGGGACTGAGTTCGTGCGACCACGCCCCCGCCCCGCCGGTCACCGCCACCGACCACCGGCGCGGCCGCGTCACGTCCAGCTCGATCCGGGTGGTGCCGCGCGGCAGCGGCTCCGCGGCGCCCTCCAGCGCGCGCACCAGCCAGCCCCCCGCCAGCGGCTCCACCGAGCACAGCCCCAGCACCGGCAGCCACCGGCGGCCCGGCGAGGTCGACCTGGGCAGCGTGATCCGGGCCGCGTACGGCATCCCGCTCACGGCCGCGGTCCAGCCGTCCCGGTCCACCACCGCCGCCCGGCCGCCGAGCCGGGCCAGCACCGGCGCCGCCACCGCCCGCAGCCGCTCCAGCGCCCCCAGGTGCAGCTCGCGCAGCTTCGCCTCGGCGAGCTTGGCCACCGCGTCGACCCAGGCGAGCGTGGCCGGATGCATCGTCTCCAGCGGCCCGCTCACGTCCACCACGCCCAGCAGCCGGCCGTCCCGCGGATCGGTGATCGGGGCGCCGGCGCAGGTCCACGCCGCGTGCGAGCGCACGAAGTGCTCGGCCGCGAACACCTGGACGGGCCGGCGCACCACCGCGGGCGTCCCGATCCCGTTCGTCCCGACGACCTCCTCCCGCCAGTCCGCGCCCACCTCGAAACCCAGTCCGTCGGCCCGGCGCAGCACCGGGGAACAGCCCTCCCGCCACAGCACCCGGCCCTCGTCGTCGGCGACGACCATGATGTGGCGGGCCGCGTCCGCCACCGACAGCAGCCCCTCCCGCAGCACCGGCAGCACCTCCCGCAGCGGTGACCGCTCACGGCGCCGGCGCACCTCGTCCACACTGAGCAGCCCGGCTCTGAAGTCGTGCTCGGGGTCCACGCCGCTGCGCAGCATCCGCTCCCAGGACTGCTCGATCACCGGCCGGGGCGCGATCCTCGTCCGGCGGCCGGAGAGCTTGGCGTCGCGCACCTCGTTGAGCATCCGCGCCGCCCGCGCGGCGTCGACGGCCGCGAGCTGCGGCACGGTCATCGGCGACTTCGCCACTGGAGCCTCCCGGTGAACACACAGTCACAGGACCGGGTGTCAAGCTCCTGCGCCGACTGTTTCCGGTCTCACTCGGGGTCCCATCTTGCCGTCCGCAGGTCACGGAGGGGCACACTCCGGACAGCGAGTCCGACACGTTGCAACCCTCTGCAACCCTGGCCAACATCCACTCGCTGTCCAAAACTTGTGGCGCGCCGTCCCGAGCGGCGTCACTGGCCTCGCAGGGCCATGCGGCGGGGGTGGTGCCGTGTCGGCGCAGCACCACCCCCGCATCTGCCCCGTCCCAGGTCAGACGAGCGGCCGGGCCCGCTCCACCAGCGCCGCCAGGTCCAGGCTGTGGGGCAGGGTGCCGAAGGCCGACCCGCCGTCCCCGCCGAGCCGCGACGCACAGAACGCGTCGGCGACCTCCGGCGGCGCGAACCGTACGAGCAGCGCACCCTGGAGCACCCGTGCGAACCGCTCCGCCAGCCGCCGCGCCCGCGCCTCGGCTCCCTCCAGGTCGGCCAGCTCGGTCAGCAGGTCCTTGATCGCCGCGTCCAGCCGGTGGTCGGCGCCCCGCGCCCGTCCCACCTCCCGCAGATACGCGTCCAGCGCCTGCGGCTCCCTGCGCAGCGCCCGCAGCAGGTCCAGCGCCTGGACGTTGCCCGCGCCCTCCCAGACGGAGTTCAGCGGCGACTCGCGCACCAGCCGCGGCATCCCCGACTCCTCCACGTACCCGTTGCCGCCCAGGCACTCCGCCGCCTCCACCGTCACCGGCGTACAGCGCTTGGTCACCCAGTACTTCGCGGCCGGCACCGCGATCCGCAGCAGTGCCCGCTCCTGCTCACCGTCGTCGTCGTAGGCCGCCGCCAGACGCAGCCCGAGCGCCGTGGCCGCCTCCGACTCCACCGCGAGATCGGCCAGAACATTGCGCATCAGCGGCTTGTCGAGGAGTTTCCCGCCGAACGCCTCGCGGTACGCGCAGTGGTGCACCGCCTGCGCCACGGCCGCCCGCATCAGGCCCGCCGAGCCGAGCACGCAGTCCAGCCGGGTCGCCGCGACCATCCCGATGATGGTCCGCACCCCACGTCCCTCCTCGCCGACCCGGCGCGCCCACGTCCCGTCGAACTCGACCTCGGCGGACGCGTTCGACCGGTTGCCCAGCTTGTCCTTCAGCCGCTGGAGCAGGAACGGGTTGCGGGTGCCGTCCTCCAGCACCCGGGGGACGAGGAAGCAGGTCAGCCCCTCCGGCGCCCGGGCCAGCACCAGGAAGCCGTCGGACATCGGCGCCGAGCAGAACCACTTGTGCCCGGTCAGCTCGTACGTCCCGTCCTCGGCGAGCGGCCGCGCCGACGTCGTGTTCGCCCTGACGTCGCTGCCGCCCTGCTTCTCCGTCATCCCCATGCCGAACAGCGCGCCCGCCTTCAGACGGGCGGGCCGCAGCTCGCGCTCGTACAGCGTCGACGTCAGCCGCGGCTCCCACTCGGCGGCCAGCTCCGGGTCGGTCCGCAGGGCGGGCACGGCCGCGTGGGTCATCGACAGCGGGCACCCGTTGCCCGCCTCGACCTGCGTCCACACCACGAACCCCGCCGCCCGCCGCACATGCCCGCCCGGCCGGACCCACGCCGACGTGAGCCCGGCGCTCACGCCCTTGCCGAGCAGCCGGTGCCAGGCCGGATGGAACTCGACCTCGTCGATCCGGTGGCCGTGACGGTCGTGGGTGCGGAGGGTGGGCGGGTTCTCGTTCGCCTGGATCGCCCACTCGTGGAGCTGCGCCGACCCGGCGGCCCGTCCGAGGGCCGACAGATCCCCCCGGGCCTCGTCGAGCAGCTCCGGATCGAGATGCCGCTCCACGGCGTCCACCAGGGCCCGGTCGGCGCCGTAGACGTCGTACCCGAGCAGCGGCGGGGGCTGGTTGGTCACGGTGTGCGTGCTGCCTGCCATACGGCGAACCTACCCCCGGCCGGACCGCTCATGACCCCAGGACACCGACGGCCTCACGCGCGCGTGCCCGGCTGCCGCTCGTACGGGGACGGCTCGCGGGAGGGGCCGCGGCTTCACGCGCGCGTGCCCGGCCGGGACGGAGCTGCGCAAGGCCCGGCTGCCGGCCCGACGGCCTCACGCGCGCGTGCCCGGCACGACGACGGCCGGACACCCCACGCGGTGCCGCGTCCGTGGCGGGGCCGACGCCTCCTGTGCGTGTCCACGCCATGACGGGGCCGAAGCATGCCGTGTGTGCCGCGTCCATGGCGGGGGGCCGACGCCCCCGGGGGTGTCACGCCCACGGCAGGTCCGGGCACCGTAGCCGCGGGCCGCGCGCCGGCGGCGACCGCGACCGGGCCCCCGGAGGCGGGCGACCGCGGCCGGGTCCCACCGGAGGTGAGCGCAGCCCCGTACGGCGGATACCTTTAAGGCGTGCAGCCAGCAAGTCAGCCTTCCGAGCGGCCCGAGCGGCCCGAGGTCCCCTTCGGGCGTCTCCACCGCGCGCGTGCCCTCTACCGCAACGTCTCCAAGCGCAGGACCGCCTGGCTGCTGCTCAAGGACACCGTCAACTCCTGCATCGAGTACCGCATCCTCGGCCTCGCCGCGGAGGCCGCCTTCTTCACCCTGCTGTCCGTGCCGCCGCTGCTGCTGAGCCTCATCGGCCTGCTCGGTTACGTCGACGACTGGACCGGCACCGACACCATCAGCAGCCTGGAGAGCAACCTCCTCGACGCGTCCCGCACCGTCCTGTCCGACAAGGGCGTCACGCAGATCGCCCAGCCGATCCTCGACGACGTGATGGCGGGCGGCCGGCCCGACGTCATCTCCATCGGCTTCCTGTTCGCCCTGTGGTCGGGTTCCCGCGCGGTGAACGTCTTCATAGACACCATCACCGTCATGTACGGCCTGGACGGCGTCCGCGGCATCGTCAAGACCCGCCTGGTGGCGTTCCTGCTGTTCATCGCCGCCCTGCTGATCGGGTCGGTGGCGCTGCCGCTGATGGTCGCCGGGCCCGACGCCGTCGTCCGGATCGTGCCGTGGTCGACGACGGTCGTGCAGGTCCTGTACTGGCCGGTCGTGATCGTCCTGTCGATCGCCTTCCTGACCACGCTCTACCACGTCTCCGTGCCGGTGCGCTCCCCGTGGATCGAGGACGTGCCCGGCGCCCTGGTGGCCCTCGCGATGTGGGTGCTGGGCAGCTTCCTCCTGCGCATCTACCTCCAGAGCACCATCGAGGGCGCCACCATCTACGGCTCTCTCGCCGCCGCCGTCGCCGTCCTGCTGTGGATCGGCGTGTCCGCCTTCGCCGTGCTCGTCGGCGCCGCCGTGAACGCCGCCATCGACCGGGTCTGGCCGGCCGCCGCGACCGCCGCGGCGCGCGCCGCCAACGAGCGGCTGCGCGAGGAGGAGGCCGCGGAGTACGTCGCCCGCATGGCCGCCGCCCGCACGCACGACGACCCCGACGACCCCGACATGCCGTCCGAGTTCCCCGAGCGGTGGTCGCGGTTCCTGCCGCCGGAGGACGTGACCGGCCGGCTGCGCACGCACGCGAAGACGTTCCCCAAGGGGAGCGGGAACGGGGAGGAGCCCCCGCCCCCCGAGAAGTGAACGCCCGGCGTCACGCCCAGGTGCCCGCCGCCGCTGCCTCCTTCGCGAACTCCGCGAAGTCGCGCGGCTCCCGGCCCAGCACCTGCCGCACCCCGTCCGTGAGATGCGCGTTGTGGCCGTCGAGCATCTCCTCGAACAGCTCGACGAGGAAGTCGGCCTCCCGCGCCGGCACCCCGAACCCGGTCAAGTGCTCGCGGTACTCGCGCGACGGCACCGCCCGGTAGGCCAGCTCGCGCCCGGCCGCCGCGGCGATCTCCGCGACGGCCTCGCCCCACGCCACCGGCCGCGGCCCCGTCAGGTCGAGCTCCCGCCCCAGGTACCGGTCGCCGCCGGTCAGCGCCGCCACCACCACGTCCGCGATGTCCCGCACGTCGACGAAGGGCTCCCGCACGTCCGGGGCGGCCGGGAAGACCAGCCCGCCGCTCAGCCGCAGTTCCTCCGCCAGCGGGCCCTCGCTGAAGTTCTGCGAGAACCACGCGGCCCGCACGATCGTCCAGTCCGCGCCCGACGTCCGCAGCGCCTCCTCGGCCGGCCGGGCCCGCTCCTCGCCCCGGGCCGACAGCAGCACCAGATGCCGTACGCCCAGCCCCGCCGCCTCGCGGGCGATCTCCCCGACCGCGCGGGCCGCCTCCGGGGTGCCGACGTCGGTCGGGTGGACCAGATAGGCGGCGTCCGCGCCGCGCAGTGCCCGCGCCCACGTCGACCGCTCCTCCCAGTCGAAGCCCATCGCCCGCGAGGCCGCCCGCACCGTCAGCCCGGCCTCGCGCGCGGCCCGCGCCACGCGTGCCCCCGTACGACCGGTCGCGCCGGTCACCGTCATCGTCAGGCCCCGCGCCGTGCCCTTCGCCGTGTCCCGCGCCGTGTCCTGTGCCGTGCCCTCTGCCGTGTCCCGCGCCGTGCCCTCTGCCGTGTTCCCCGCCGTGTCCTGTGCCGTGTTCCGCGTCATGCGTCCAGTCAACTGGCGTGCACCGCACGGGCCCATCGCCGAACGGCTCATTCCCATAAGCGCCCGTCTACGCTGTCGGCATGGACGCTTCCCCGCGCTCGAACACGGTCTCGCGGGGGGATCCCCTCGCGGGCCTGCTGGACGGGACGCGCGCGCGGGGCGCCCTCATGATCCGCGCGTGCTTCGACCCGCCGTGGGCGGTGCGCGTGGAGGACCGGGCACCCCTGACGGTGATGCTGATGGTGCGCGGCGAGGGCTGGGTCGTGCCGGACGAGGGCGAGCGGGTCCGGCTCACGGCGGGCGACCTCGCCATCGCGCGCGGCCCCGGCGCCTACACCTGCGCCGACGACCCCGCCACCGCCCCGCAGGCGCTGGTCCTGCCGGGGGGACGGTGCGCCCGCCCCGACGGACGGTCCCTGAACGGCTCCATGGACCTGGGGACCCGTGCCTGGGGCGACCGGCCGGACGGCTCCACGGTGGTGCTGATCGGGACGTACCTGATGGACGGGGAGATCAGCGGCCGGCTGCTGGACGCGCTGCCGCCGCTGCTGTCCCTCACCCCCGCGGTGTGGCAGTGCCCGCTCACCCCGCTGCTGACGGAGGAGATCGGCCGGGACGAACCCGGCCAGGAGGCCGTCCTGGACCGTCTGCTCGACCTGCTCGTCATCGCCGCCCTGCGGGCCTGGTTCTCCCGGCCCGAGGCGGCGGCGCCGGCCTGGTACCGGGCGAGTGCCGACCCCGTCGTGGGCCGTGTGCTGCGGCTCGTCCAGGACGACCCGGCCCAGCCGTGGACGGTGGCCTCCCTCGCCGCCGAGGCGGGCGTCTCCCGGGCCGCCCTCGCCCGCCGCTTCGCCGAGCTCGTCGGGGAACCGCCGATGACGTACCTCACCGGCCGGCGCCTCGCCCTCGCCGCCGACCTGCTGCGCGACACCGGCGACACGGTCGGTGCGATCGCCCGCCAGGTCGGCTACGGCAGCGCCTTCGCCCTCTCCAGCGCCTTCAAACGGGTCTACGGGGTCAGCCCCCGGGAACACCGGGCACGGGCCGGGTGAGCCGCGGCGGCGTACCGTGGCCCCGTGTACGCGGAACGGCCCTCCCGGCTGCCCGGCGCGGTCGTGTGGACGAACACCCCGGCGAGCGACGGTGCGCACCCCGTCCTGCCCGACGGCTGCATGGACCTGCTCTGGAACGGCGGGGCACTCCTGGTCGCCGGCCCCGACACCCGCGCCCACGTCCCCGACGGCCCGCCCGCGCGCTGGGCCGGCCTGCGGTTCTACCCCGGTACGGCGCCCGGCCTGCTCGGCGTGCCCGCCCACGAGCTGCGCGACCGGCGCGTGGACCTGGCCGACCTGTGGCCGGCCGCCCGGGTACGGCGGCTGCGCGCCCGCGTCGAGGCCGCCGCGCACCCGGCGACGGCACTCGAAGCCCTCGCGCTGGAGCTGGCGGGACCGGAGGGGGCGGCCGGGCCCGACCCCGCACTGCGCCGCCTGGTCACCGGCCTGGCGGCGGGCCGCCCCGTCGCCGCGCTCGCCGACGAACTCGGCCTCGGCGCACGCCGGTTGCACCGCCGTTCACTGACCGCCTTCGGCTACGGGCCCAAGACCCTGGCCCGGGTCCTGCGCCTCCAGCGGGCCCTCGCACTGGCCCGCGGCGGCCTCCCGCACGCCGCCACCGCCGCCCGCGCCGGCTACGCCGACCAGGCGCATCTCGCCCGCGAGGTGCGGCGGTTGACCGGTACGACGCTGACCGGGCTACTGGGGCAGCGGCGCGAACAGGTCGACCCCGTTGCCGTCGGGATCGTGCACGACGGCGTACCGCTGGCCCCAGAAGGCGTCCCACGGCTTGAGCTCCCCGTGGTACCCGGCGCCCACCAGGTCCTCGTACACGGCGTCCACCTCGGCCGGTCCGTCGCACCGCAGGGCGAGTGAGGCCCGGCCGCCGCCGGCCGGCGCCCGCCAGGCGGGGTGGAAGGACCGCACGGTCTCCTCGGTGTCCAGCAGCAGCCGCACCCCGTCCGGCGGCCCGGCCTCGGCGTGCGGCTCCCGCTCGGCGCCGTCGGGGAACGCGAACCCGAGCCGGCGGTAGAAGGCGACGGAGGCGGCCATGTCGGAGACGACCAGGCCGACGGCATCGAATCGTGGAGTCATGCGGCCACCGTAAGCAGCTTGCGGCCGGCAGGTCTTGAAGGAAACGGACACCTGCCGGCCGCGTGCGGGGAGGTGCCACCTCCGTCAGGCGAAGGTCACCGGCCCGCGCGGTGTGTCCAGCGTGAAGGAGAGCCCCACCGGCCCCTCGGCGATCTCGAGGCCGGTGCCGAGCGCGGCCAGCAGGGGGCGGATCCCGTCGGGGTCGGGGGCGGTCGCCGACACCTCGAGCAGCGGGGTCACGGGCAGGCCCGAGGCGGTGGGGTGGACCGTGGAGCCCCAGTCGATCAGGAAGGGGACCAGGCCGGACGGGTGCGGGACGCCGCCCTCGGTCAGCCGCCACTCCAGCAGCGTGCCGTCGGGCCGGCGCCGGCTCATCGCCCGTACGTCGCCGGGGTCGTAGCCCCCCGCGCGGGCGGCCGCGACCGTGCCGTCCAGGTCGGGTACGGCGATCGCCCAGGTGACGGTCCGCGGGGTGCCGAGCCCGTCGACGCCGAAGGGGCGGGGGCCGGGCGGATCGGGCTGCCGCGGGTCCGGTCCGATGATCTCCAGATAGGCGCGACCGCCCAGGCCCACCAGGTGGTTGCGGGTGCCGAGCCCGACGTGCGCGCCACCGGGGGCGGGCGCCACCCCGGTGCGCCGGGTGAACTGGGCGACCGTGGCCGCCAGATCGGGGGTGGCGAGGACGAGGTGATCGAGCCGCGGAGGAATGGTGTTCATCCCGCCCGAGACTACGCGCCCCACCGCGGCGAAGGGCACGTCCGCGGCACGGCTGTGCGGCAGGACGGCCGCCTGACGCGTACGGTACGGGCCGGCCGGCCCGGCGGCACGGGCACCTCCGGGCTACCGGCGGTCTCCGGGCTCCGG
>NZ_JBVHDT010000010.1:133763-322262 GCF_055563235.1 Streptomyces sp. NPDC003248
TCCGGGCTACCGGCTGTCTCCGGGCTCCGGGCTACCGGCTGTCTCCGGGCTCCGGGCTACCGGCTGTCTCCGGGCTCCGGGCTACCGGCTGTCTCCGGGCTCCGGGCTACCGGCTGTCTCCGTGCTCCGGGCTACCGGCGGTCTCCGGGCTACCGGCTGTCTCCGTGCTCCGGGTGGCCTCGGGGCTCCTGGTGGTCTTCGTGCTCCGGGCGGCCGGCCTCAGGGCATCCGGTGGTCTCCGGGTTCCTGGCGGCCTCAGGGCATCCGGTGGTCTCCGGGCAGGTCCCGGCGGCAAGCGGGCCGCTGACCGGCCGCGGGGCCGGTGGCGCGGGGGCGGCCTGCCGTCCGGGGGGAAGGGGCCCGGCGACGGCACCCGCCCCGGCGGCAAGCGGGCCGGTGCCTCAGCCGGCCGGGGCCGCCGTGCTCGCCCGCTCCACCAGCCGCGTCGACAGCTCCGTACGGGTCCCCTCCGGGCGCTCCCCGTCCATCATCCGCACCAGCAGCCGCAGGGCGGTCGCCGCCATCTCCGCCAGCGGCTGGCGCACGGTGGTCAGCGCCGGTGTCGTCCAGCGGGACTCGGGGAGGTCGTCGAAGCCGACCACACTGACGTCACGCGGCACCCTCGCCCCCCGTTCCGCCAGGGCCTCGTAGACACCGAGCGCCATGTGGTCGGAGCAGACGAAGACGGCTGTCGGCGGCTCGGGCAGATCGAGGAGTTCGTGCGTCCGGAGGCGGGCCACGGACTGGTCGAAGCCGCCGTGGCGGAGGTACTCGGGGCGGTGGGCGACGCCCGCCGAGGCCAGCGCGGAGCGGTAGCCGGCCACCCGCGCGTTGCTGCACATCCTGCGCCGCGGACCGGCGATCACGGCGATCCGCTCGTGCCCGAGGGCCAGCAGGTGCTCGGTCGCGGTCACCCCGCCGTGCCAGTTCGCCGCACCGACCGACACCACGCCCGGCGGAGGCTCGACCAGCGGATCGATCATCACGTACGGGATGCGGTGCTGCTCCAGCCACAGGTACTGGGAGTCCGTCAGCTCGGCGAGGTTGAACAGCACCCCCGCCGAGCCGCGCGCGGCCAGCTTGTCCAGCCAGCCGCGCTGCGGACGGCCCGCCCGGGTGCGGGAGAGCGCGGCGGAGACGACGACGTCCAGACCGGCGTCGTGCGCCGCCTCCTCCACGCCGTGCAGCACCGCGCCGGACAGGGAACTCTCCAGCGAGTCCACGACCAGGTCCACCAGCCGGGGCGGCTTCGTGGCGTCGAAGCGCGGCCGGCGCACGTAACCGAGCCGGTCCAGGGCCTCGGTGACGCGGCGCCGGGTCTCGGGCGCCACGTCCTCGCGGCCGTTGACCACCTTGGAGGCCGTCGGCACGGACACGCCCGCCTCCCGGGCCACCACCGCCAGCGTCGGTCCGGCCGTCATGCTCGCACTGCCCGTGCGGACCATCGGGAACCACCTCTCCGGCCCGCCCGAGGGCCAGCGAAAGTTCGACCACCGCCCTTTCGGAGCCGATCCTGACCGACGGCTCGCAGAAAGCGCTTGCTATCCTAGGTGGGCCTCAGCGTGTCGGGAAGACACCGGGACCGGGTTCGGGGGCGCCGCCCGCCGGGCGGTGGCCGGGACGGTGCCACCGCCGGGGCCCCGGCGGCGCGCCGCCGGCCCGGGCGTGGCGGGTGCGTCGCCCGGACGGCCCATGGCGCCCGCTCCCGCCCGTCGCGGGCCGACGGCGCCGTCGGCAGCGGCCCGACCAGGCCGGTTCCGGCGCCCCCGGCCACGCCGAACGGCCCCGCGGGAGGCTCGCGCACCGGAATACCGGGCATCGCTGTGGTGCTCTGGTGTAACCGGCGAAGGAGCGCGGCGAAGGGCTGGTGGGCTCATGACGGCAGGCCGGACGAACCCCGTGGCGGCGAACCCGGTGGACCCGTCGGAACCGTCGGACCCGTCGGACCCGTCGGACCCGGCGAACCCGGTGGACCCGTCGGACCCGTCGGACCCGGCGAACCCGGCGGACCCGGCGGACCCGGTGGTCCGCACCCCGTACGGAGCCGTGCGCGGCCGCCACGAGGACGGCGTCGCCGTCTTCCGCGGCATCCCCTACGCCGCGCCCCCCTTCGGGCCCCGCCGGTTCCGGCCGCCCGAGCCGCCCGAGCCCTGGGACGGCGTGCGGGACGCGGGCGCCTTCGGGCCGACGGCGCCGAAACCGCCGTACTCCGAGGTCTTCGCGCGGTACCTGTCCGACCCGGTGGTGGACGGGGACGACTGCCTCAACCTCAACGTGTGGACGCCCGAGCCCGGTCCGGGCGCCCGGCTGCCGGTCGTGGTGTGGCTGCACGGCGGCGCACTGACCAGGGGTTCCTCGGCGGTGCCCGTGTACGACGGGCGGCACTTCGCGCGGGACGGCGTCGTGTTCGTCTCCGTCAACTACCGGCTGGGCGTGGAGGGGTACGGCCTGTTCCCGGACGCCCCCGCCAACCCCGGACTGCGCGACCAGCTCGCCGCGCTGCGCTGGGTGCACGAGTCGATCGACGCCTTCGGCGGCGATCCCGCGCGGGTCACCCTGGCCGGGCAGTCCGCGGGCGCCATCAGCACCGGCGCGCTGATCGCCGCGCCCCCGGCGCAGGGCCTGTTCCGGCGGGCCATTCTCCAGAGCGGCGCGCCGGAGGCCTTCGAGCGGGACAAGGTGCGGCGCATGGTCCGCCGCATGGCCAACCGGCTGCGGATCCCGGCCACCGCGGAGGCGTTCGCCGCCGTCGACCGCGACCAGCTGCTGCGCGCCCAGGCCGACATCAGCCGGCTCAGCAGCCCGGTGCTCGGCGGGCCCGCCTTCGGCATCGTCATCGACGGCGACCTCGTCCCCCGCGACCCCCTGAAGGCGCTCGTCGACGGCGACGCGGCGCGCGGCACCGACCTGCTGCTGGGCTGGACCCGCGACGAGTACCGGCTGTGGCTGGTCCCGGGCGGCCTGCTGGAACGCGTCGACCGCCTCGGCGCCGTCGCGCTGGCCGGCGCCATGGCCCGCTGCCACTGCGGTCACGACGTGCCGCGCGGCTACCGCGCCCTGCACCCGGAGGCCGGCACCGCCGAGACCGTCGGCCAGATGGTCACCGACCACTTGCTGCGCCTGCCCCTGCACCGCCTGGCCGACGCCCGCCCCGGCTCGTCGTACGTGTACGAGTTCGCCTGGCCGTCCCTGCGGCCCGGCCTCGGCGCCTGCCACGCCCTGGAGCTGGGCTTCGTCTTCGACACCGGGGACGTGCCCGAGTCGGCGCAGCTCGCGGGCGAGGGAGCCCCCCGGTCACTGGCCGACGCGATGCACCGGGCCTGGGTGCGGTTCGCGGAGACCGGCGATCCGGGCTGGCAGGCCTGGGACGAGACGCACCCCGTGTGCGTCTTCGGCGACGGCGAACGGCTCGCGCACACCGTCCACGGTCCGCGCGACCGGGAACTGGCCCTGTGGGCGAGCGACCCCACGGCCACGCCGCCCGCGGCTCCCGTCTCGCCGGACGCGTTGGTCGCCCGCCCCCTGCGCGCGAGCGAACTCCGGTCGGCGGTCCGCCGCCTGCGCCGCGTCGGCGGGGCCCGCCGCCACTGACCGCCCGGCGGCCGTGACCGCCGCCGCGCCTACCCCGCCGCCAGCGTCCGGGCGATCGACGTGATCGCCTCCGGGCCCACCCGGCAGCAGCCGCCGATCAGCCGGGCGCCCGTGTCCCGCCACCCGAGGACCTCTTCGGGGGCGAAGGTGGAGCGGCCGTTCCAGGCGCGGGCCCCGGCGTCCCAGGTCTCGCCGCTGTTGGGGTAGACGACGACCGGTTTGCCGGTCACCCGGGCGGCGATCCCGATCGCGCCGTCGACGTCCTCGGGCGCGCAGCAGTTCACACCGACGGCGATGACCTCCGCCGCGTCCGCGGCCAGGGCGAACGCCTCCTCCAGGGGCTGCCCGGCACGGGTGCGGTCGCCCGCGACGGAGTACGACAGCCAGGCCGGCACGTCGAGCCCGCGCACCGCCCGCAGCAGCGCCTCGGCCTCGTCGGTGTCCGGGATCGTCTCCAGGGCCAGCACGTCGGGTCCGGCGGCGGCCAGCACCTCCAGGCGGGGCCGGTGGAAGGCCTCCAGCTCCGCGACGCCCAGCCCGTACCCGCCCCGGTACTCGGAGCCGTCCGCGAGCATCGCGCCGTACGGCCCGACCGAGGCCGCCACGTACAGCGGCCGCCGCACGCCCCGCGCCCACGCCTCCCGCGTGGCGTCCCGTGCCAGCTCGACGCTCAGGGCGATGAGCCCGGCCGCCTTCTCGCGCTCGATCCCACGCCTGGCGAAGCCCTCGAAGGTGGCCTGGTAGCTGGCGGTGATCGCCACGTCCGCACCGGCGAGGAAGTACGCGAGGTGCGCCTCGGTGATCGCCTCGGGCCGCTCCGCCAGCAGCCGCGCCGACCACAGCTCGTCGCTCAGGTCGTGCCCCGCGGCGGCCAGCTGGTTGGACAGGCCGCCGTCCAGGACGACCGGCCCGGCCGCGAGGGCTTCGGCGAGGGGGGCGGAGAATGCGGGGATGTCGCTGCTCATGTGACGACGCTAGTCGACGCGGCTGAGCACGACCCACGGCGTCCGCCGTACGAACAGGCCGCCCACCATACGGACAGGCCGCCCCTGCCCGCCCGGCTCCCGCCCCTGCCCGCCCGGCTCCCGCCCCTGCCCGCCCGGCTCCCGCCCCTGCCCGCCCGGCTCCCGCCCCTGCCCGCCCGGCTCCCGCCCCCGCCACACGCCCCCCACAGCCGCCCCGTCCTACCCGTTGACCCGCTCCCACCCCGCCCTTACGTTTTCGGCGTTCGTCATCCCACATGCCGTTCGCAGGACCGAACGGCACTCCGGCGAGAGGCCATCCCGTGCACCCCAACCCCCTCGTCCCGCACCGCGCCGACCCGCAGGTCCACCGCCACACCGACGGCCACTACTACTTCACGGCGACCCACCCGGACTACGACCGCGTCGTCCTGCGCCGCTCCCGCACCCTGGCCGGTCTCGCCACCGCCGCCGAGTCGGTGATCTGGCGGGCCCACCCCACCGGCGACATGGGCGCGCACATCTGGGCGCCGGAGCTCCACCGCATCGACGGAGCCTGGTACGTCTACTTCGCCGCCGCGCCCGCCGACGACGAGTGGGCGATCCGCATCTGGGTGCTGGAGAACACCGCCACCGACCCGTTCGAGGGCACCTGGACGGAGAAGGGCCGCGTCGGGACGGCCTGGGACACCTTCTCCCTGGACGCCACCACCTTCACCCACCGCGGCACCCGGTACCTGGCGTGGGCCCAGCAGGACCCCTCCCTCGGCGGCCACAACACCGTGATCCTCCTCTCGGCGATGGCCGACCCCTGGACGCTCACCGGACCCCAGGTGCGCCTGTCCGCGCCGGAGTACGACTGGGAGTGCCGGGGCCACCGGGTCAACGAGGGCCCGTACGTCCTGAAGCGCCACGGCCGGGTCTTCCTCACCTACTCGGCGAGCGCCACCGACCACCGCTACTGCCTCGGTCTGCTCACCGCCGACGCCGACGGCGACCTCCTCGACCCGGCCGCCTGGACCAAGTCCCCGGTCCCGGTGTTCACCACCAGCGAGGCCAACGGCGTCTACGGCCCGGGCCACAACGCGTTCACGGTCGCCGAGGACGGCGAGACCGACGTCCTGATCTACCACGCCCGCTCGTACCGGGAGATCGACGGCGAACCCCTGGACGACCCCCATCGCCACACCCGGTTCCAGGCGCTCGGCTGGAACCCGGACGGCACCCCGCATTTCGGCGTCCCCGTGGCGGACACGGCCGCCGACACCGTGAAGGAGAGTGCGTGACATGAGACGTGCGTACGCGATCCTGCTCGCCCTCTGTCTGGCGCTGGCCGGCGCCCTCGCCACCGCCGGACCGGCCCAGGCCGCACCGCAGACGATCGCCAACGGCACGCAGTTCACCGACACGACCGGCAGCCCCGTGCACGCCCACGGCGGCGGCGTCCTCAAGGCCGGCTCGTACTACTACTGGTTCGGCGAGCACCGCAACGCCGACAACACCTTCCGGTACGTGGACGCCTACCGGTCCACCGACCTGAAGACCTGGGAGTTCCGCAACCACGTCCTGACCCAGGCGAGCGACCCGGAGCTGGCCACCGCCAACATCGAGCGCCCGAAGGTCGTGTACAACGCCGCCACCGGCACGTACGTGATGTGGATGCACAAGGAGAACGGCACCGACTACAGCGAGGCCCGCGCCGCCGTCGCCGTCTCCGACACCGTCGACGGGAACTACACCTACCAGGGCAGCTTCCGGCCGTTCGGCACCTACATGTCCCGTGACATCACGACGTTCGTCGACACGGACGGCACCGGCTACATGGTCTCGGCGGCCAACGAGAACTACGACCTGCACCTGTACAAGCTGACCGCCGACTACCTCGGCATCGACAGCCTGGTCGCCAACCCCTGGGCGGGCGGCCACCGGGAGGCCCCGGCCCTCTTCAAGCGGGGCGGGGTCTACTTCATGCTGACCTCGGGCGCCACCGGCTGGAGCGCCAACCAGCAGCAGTACGCCACCGCCACCTCCCTGGCCGGCCCGTGGAGCTCGATGACCAACGTCGGCGACTCGACGGCGTACGGATCGCAGACCGCGTACGTGCTGCCGGTGACGGGGTCCTCGGGCACCTCCTACCTCTACCTGGGCGACCGCTGGGGCAACTCCTTCGGCGGCACCGTCGACGACTCGCGGTACGTGTGGCTGCCGCTGGCCTTCCCGACCACGACCACGCTGTCGATGTCCTGGTACCCGGAGGTCACGGTCGACACCACCGCCGGGACGGTCGGCGGGACGAGCGCCACCTACCACACGCTGATCGCCCGGAACAGCTCCAAGTGCGCGGACGTGCCGAACCAGTCGCTGTGGCAGGCCGTCGCGATCAGCCAGTACACCTGCAACGGCGGCACCAACCAGAAGTGGTGGTTCAAGGACCTCGGCACCGGCTACTACCAGCTGGTCGGCCGCGGCAGTTCCCTGTGCCTCCAGGAGAACTCCACCGACGTCACCCAGGAGGACTGCGCCGCCGGCGCCACCGCCCAGCAGTGGTCTCTGACCGCCTCCGGCAGCTACTGGCTGGTCAAGGCCCGCGCCACCGGCGAGTGCCTGGACGTGAACGGCGCGTCCACCGCCAACTCCGCCGCGGTCATCACCTACACCTGCAACGGAGCGGCCAACCAGCAGTGGACGCGCGGTACATGACGCCCGTCCCGATCAGGCCAGCAGGTCGATCGCGTCGATCGAGGTGCCCGCGCTGAGATAGGCCGTCGTCCCCGAACCGCTCACCACGTCGATCCTCAGCACGTTGTACTGGCTGGTGTCCGTGAGCCAGGCACTCGCCGGAACGCTGTAGGTGAACGTGTAGTTGTTGCCCCGGTAGGACCCGTTGGTCAGCGACCGGGTGCTCGGCTGCGTGGGCGGGGAGGGGATCGACGACGTCCAGGCGTCGTTGACGACGACCTGGGGACGGCCGTTGGCGTAGGCCGTCGTCACGCCGATGCGCAGCGTGTGCGCGGCGGCGGCCTGGGCCGCGGTCAGCTTGAAGTACACCAGCAGTCCGCTGTTGACGTCCTTCCAGAGGTAGCAGGGGAAGGCCGAGGTCTCGGTGCCGCTGCCGATGACGACGTTGCCGGTCCAGGCCGAGGCGCGCACGTCGGAGGGATGGGCGTACGTCATCAGGTCGGCGTTCTTGAAGCCGCTGGGCGTGCCGTTCCAGTCGTTGATCCGCCAGATCGCGCTCGCGTTGCTCGGATCGTTCGAGGAGGGGATCGCGATGCTGTTGAGCGTGGTCGTTGCGCCGGCGGACACCGTCACCGACGTGGTGTACACCGCCAGTTCGCCCTTGAAGACGGTCAGCGTGTACGTCCCCGGCAGGACGCCGGTGATCGAGAAGTATCCGTCCGAGGAGCGTGCCGAACCCCAGTACTGCGCTGCGGAGTTGGCGAGTCCCACGGTGTACGCGTACGCCGTGTTCCGCCCGGTGATCCCGACGCCCGCGACCCGGCCGCGGCCGCCCGAGGCCACGTAGCCGGACAGGCCGAGCGAGTCGGCCCACGACGTGGTGAGGGTCCCCGGGTACAGCGAGGAGGAGGGCGCGCCGCCGTCCGTGAAGGCGATGACGTACGGGCCCTGGAGGCCGTAGCGCTCGGACTCGGTCTGGTTCTGGCCGTAGTACAGGATCTCGTACAGGCCGCCGCCGTCCGCGCTCTGGTGGCGCAGCAGCGAGCGGTAGAAGGGCCCGCCGGACGCCTTCTCGTGGTTGCTGCGCACGATCCACAGGCCGACGCTGCCGGTCGTCCAGCCGATGTAGTCGTAGTCCATCACCCGCAGCTTCGAGTAGTGCTTCGAACGGGTCTGGCCGTCGGACTTCGCGAACACGTCCGAGGCCTCGATGGTGGTGGGCGCGTAGGTGTAGGAGTCGGGCTCGTCGTTGAGGAAGAGGCCCGCCTTGACGCGCACGATGTAACGGGTGGCGCTGACCGAGCTGTCGGCCTTGTTGGTCCACAGGTAGATGTTGTTCTCGCCGCTGCGGGCCGCGTAGTAGTGCTTGAGCGTGCCGTACGTGACGGAGATCAGGATCGTCGAGCCGGACTGGGTGACGGTCACCGTCGAGGTGCCGAGGCCGGACTCGATGTGCGAGTTCTTGCCGTCGTAGCCCTGGTACTCGGTGCCCTTGTAGACCAGCGAGGTGAGGTCGCCGTTGGTCTTGCTGACCTTGAAGACGAGGCTGGCGCCGGTGTCGACGACGTAGTTCGAGCCGTCGTCGGTGTAGCCGAAGCTCGCCGCGGCGGCGGGGGCGGCGAGCGGACCGGCGAGCGCGGCCGAGCCGGCGGCGGCAGCGGCGCCGAGGACGAAGGCGCGGCGTCGGACCGGCCGGTGGCTCTCGGATCCGGACATGGGGGTGCCTCCTTCGGGAGGTGTGGGGTACGGGGTGCGGGTGAGGGGTCAGCGTGGCAGTTGAATCGATTTCGCGAAAGGGCTTTCACGCGCGGGGAGTTGGCGATTGTTGGATTTGAGTCAAGGGTCTAGAAAGCGCTTGCCGAAGGCGGTACCGTCCAGCCGCCAGCCCTGTCACCCGTGACCGAGGAGCCGCAGTGAGACGTTTCACCCCAGCCGTGCTGGCGGCGCTGACCCTGACCACCGCCCTGACGGCCGTCCCCGCCGCCCAGGCCCATGACGGCGGCCCGGGTCTCGGCATCGAGAACTGCGCCGCCACCGCCTGCCACTTCGACGTCCCGCCCGGCACCTACGACGTGACCGTCCTCCTCGGCGGCGAGGCGGCGTCGAGCACCGCCGTCGGCGGGGAGACCCGGCGCTCCCTCCTGCCCGAGACCGCCGTCCCGGCCGGCGAACGCGTCGCCCGCAGCTTCACGGTGAACGTCCGCACCCCCGAGGGCGAACCCACCGGTGCCGACGGGACCGCCGGCCTGGACCTCGTCCTCGGCGGTTCGGCCCCCGCGCTCGCGGACGTCCGCGTCACCCCGGCCCGCCTCGCCGGCACCTCGCGCGGCGGAACCTCCGCCACCCGCCAGATCTTCCTGGTCGGCGACTCCACCGTCTGCGACCAGCCCGGCGACCCCTACTCCGGCTGGGGCCAGCAACTGCCGCAGTACCTGCGCAAGGGCGTCTCGGTCGCCAACTACGCGGACTCCGGGGAGAGTACGGTCTCCTACCTGGGGAACCCGCTGCTGTGGGCCACCGTGCAGCCCCAGATCCACCGGGGCGACCTGGTGCTGATCCAGTTGGCCCACAACGACAAGACGACCGACGAGGCGACCTACCGGGCGAACCTGGAGGCGCTGGTGGCGGGGGTCCGCGAGAAGGGCGGCGAGCCGGTCCTCGTCACCCCGATCGTGCGCCGCTGGTTCAACGCCGACGGCACGCTGAACAACGGCACGGCCCTGCTGGTCAACGGCCTCGGCGTCGACCACCCGGCGGTGATCCGCGAGGTCGCCGCCGCCCAGGACGTCCCGCTGATCGACCTCACCGCCCTGACGAAGGCGCTGGTCGAGTCCCTGGGCGTCGAGGGCTCCAAGGCGCTGTACCTCTACAACGAGAAACGGGACAACACCCACACCTCCGTGTACGGCGCCACCGTGTACGCGGGCCTGGTCCGCGACGCGCTCCTCGACCTGCGTCTGGTGCCCAGGGGCAAGGTGCGGGTGGGATGAGACCCTGGGGGCGCCCCGACCGGAACCGGGACGTCCCCAGGCCCTGGCCCCGGCCCGGCACCAGGATCCGGTGCCGAGACGCCCGGTCCCGGAACGCCCGGTGCGGGGCCGCCGGAACCGGTCCCGCCGGTGTCGGCACGCCGGAACCGGAACGCACCCGGGCCGGAACGCACCCGGGGCCGGACCACTCCCGGGGCCGGATCACCCCCGGGGCCGGATCACCCCCGGGCCGGACCACCCCCGGGGCCGGACCGGCCCCGGAAACCGGGAACACCCCCGGGGTCGGTCCGCCCCAGCCCCGACGAAGCGAGCGCCGATGCACCTGCCCCCGCCCGACCACGCCCTCAGCCCCCGCACCGGCTACACCCGCGCCCACTGGGAGGCGGCCGCCGACGGCCTGCTCGCCGCCGTGGAGCCGTACGCCACCGCGGACCGTGCCCTCTACCACCTTCCCGGCGACCGCGAGAGCTGGTCCGGCCGGCTCTCCGACGGCCTGGAGGGTTACGCCCGCACCTTCCTCCTCGCCGCCTTCCGCCGTGACGAGACGGTCCTGGAACGCTACGCGGAGGGCCTCGAAGCCGGCGTGTCCGGAGTCTGGCCGCGCATCGAGGACCACGGCCAGCCGCTCGTCGAGGCGGCCTCGATCGCGCTCGCCCTGCGGCTGACCCGGCCCCTGCTGTGGGACCGCCTGGACGACCGCGTACGGCAGCGGGCGGCCGGCTGGCTCGCCGACGCGCTCACCGCCCGGCCGTGGCCTTGCAACTGGGAGCTGTTCCCGGTGACGGTCGGCGGTTTCCTGGACGCGGCCGGCTGCGCGACGGACGCCGCGCGCGCGGCCGTCGAGCGCGGCCTGGACCGCATCGAGCAGTGGTACGTCGCCGACGGCTGGTACACGGACGGCGAGCGCCGCGCCTTCGACTACTACAACGGCTGGGCGATGCACCTCTACCCGGTCCTGCACGCCTGGCTCGCCGACGACCCCCGCCTGCTCGACCTCTACGGCGGCCGGCTCGCACGCCACCTCGCCGACCACGCCCGCCTGTTCGGCGGCGACGGCGCCCCGGTGCGCCAGGGCCGTTCCCTCACCTACCGGTTCGCCACGACGGCCCCCCTCTGGCTCGGCGCCCTGACCGGACACACCCCGCTGCCGCCCGGCGAGACCCGCCGGCTGGCCTCCGGCGCCCTGAAGTACTTCCTGGAACGGGGCGCCGTCGACGGACGGGGCCTGCTGACCCTCGGCTGGCACGGCCCCGACCCCTCCGTGCTCCAGGGCTACTCGGGCCCGGCCTCCCCCTACTGGGCGAGCAAGGGCTTCCTCGGTCTGCTGCTCCCGCCCGAGCACCCCGTGTGGACGGCGCCGGAGACGCCGGGCCCGGCCGAGCGCGCGGACGCGTCCACCCCGATCGCCGCGCCCAACTGGCTGCTCCAGTCGACGCGTTCGGACGGCGTGGTCCGCCTCCACAACCACGGCAGCGAAGACGTCCGCTACGACCCGTACTACACGCGGCTCGCCTACTCGACGGTGACGGCGCCGTCCTCGTCGTACGACAACAGCGTGATCGTCGGGGACGACCCGAGCCGTACCGGCATCGAGCCGCTGGGGGTGGGCGAGGGCTGGGCGGCCTCCCGGCACACGGCGGGCGGCGGGGCGCGGGTGACGAGCGTGGTGCTCGTGCGCGGGGCGGCCGAGGTGCGGGTCCATCTGGTGACGGGGGCCGCGCCGGGCACGCCGGTACGGGTGACCGGGTGGGCGGCGGAGGGGGAGGCGCGCGCCGAGATCCTGCCCGTCCTCGGACTGGGGGAGTCGCCGGCCGGGACGACCGGCGACGGCGACAGCCTCTTCGTCGCCCTCGCCCGGCTGACCGCCGAACCGGATCCCGTCCCGCTGGCGGAGACCGCGTCGGTCCGGGGGGAGGGGGCCCACGGGCTCCGGGTCCGCTGGAGCGGGGGCCCCGAGGTCCGGGTGGACCTCTCGGGGGACACCGTACGGGTGGTCGCCGAGCAGCCCTGACGCCGGTGCCGACGCCGTTCGCATCTTGTTGCCCGGCGTCGGGGCCTGCACGAGAATCCCCGCATGACCTCCACGATCCGCCATGTGACGATCGACAGCTCCGACGCCCACGCGCTCGCCGCTTTCTGGTCGCGGGTCCTCGACCGGCCCCTCCACACGGACGGCGAGCCGGGCGACGAGTGGGCGCTGATCGAGGGCGCGGGCCTGCTCTTCGTCACGGTCCCGGAGGGCAAGAAGGCCAAGAACCGCATCCACTTCGACCTCGAGCCGCAGGACCGCACGCGCGACGAGGAGGTCGAACGGCTGATCGCCCTCGGCGCCACCCTGGCCGACGACCGCCGCAACCCCGACGGCACCGGCTGGGCGGTCCTCACCGACCCGGAGGGCAACGAGTTCTGCGTGGAGCGGAGCGCGGGGGAGCGGGGGGAGGACTGAGACAGGTCAGCCCTTCCGCTTCCCCTCCTCCTCTTCCTCGCGTTCCTCGCGCGGCCAGTGGACGAGGGCCGTGTGCAGGGCGTCGACCGCCTTCTCCCACGAGACCCGCACGTCCCGGGGGGCGCCGAAGCCGCCGCCGGCCTCCAGGGCGCAGTAGCCGTGGAAGGTGCTGCGCAGCAGGCGGACGGCGTCGGTGAGGTCGGGTTCCTCGAGGCCGTAGGCGCGCAGCATGCCGTAGGTGATCTCGGTGGTGCGGCGGAAGGCGGGGGCGTCGGCGACGAGGTCCCGGTAGGCCTGGTCGACGGGGATCTGCGTCGCGGCGTACCGTCCCGGATGCCGGAGCGCGTACTCCCGGTAGGCCCCGGCGAACCCGGCGAGCGCCTGCCGGCCGGCGCGCCCGGCGACGGCCTCGGCGATGGCGTCGATCATCTCGCCCCCGGCGAGCAGCGCGACGCGGCTGCGCAGGTCCTGAAGGTTCTTGACGTGCGAGTAGAGACTCGCGTCCTTGACGCCGAACCGGCGGGCCAGCGCGGAGAGCGTGACGTTGTCGAACCCGACCTCGTCGGCGAGATCGGCGGCGGCCGCGACCAGGCGGTCGACGGTGAGGCCGGCTCGGGGCATGGGGTCGCCTCACGGGTAGGGGAACGGGGTCTCTGGGCAGGTCAGGGGAATCCTAGAGGGTGCCGGGAAGCTGCCGCTTCGCGGCAGTTGTGGCGTGATCATGCTCACTTCACCCGGAGGGTGCCTGTGAACGTCTTGTGCTTTCGCCGGGAGATCCCTTAGATCTTCCCCACTCGTGATCATTTCGGGGTGGGCGGTTCTTCCCGGTCTCGCTCCCGGCCGGTGGAACCCGGCCCGAGGAAGGAAACACAGCAGCGTGGTCGGCAGATCCCCCGAAGAGCCCGAGGACGGTTCGTCCCTGTCCGACGACGCGTTGCGCGCGTTCCTGGAGGAGAGCGAACGCGGCGCGGCCTCCGCCCCCCAGGAGCCGTCGGCGCGCGCCCGGATGGTCACCGAGCGGCTGCGGCGGCAGGGTGAGCCGGAGGGGTGGCGTACCGGGCCCGCCTGGCGGGAGCTGGACGGACGGGCCGCTCGGCGCCGGAAGGTCTGGTCCGTCCTCGGCATGGCCGCGGCGCTCGGTCTGCTCGCCGTGGCGCTGAAGCCGTCGTTGCTGCCCGGGGACCTCTTCGGCGCGGGGGAGCCGGAGGCCGTCGCGGCCTCGCCCCTGCCCCCGGAGACGGCCGCGCCGACCGGGGCGCCCGCCGAGGCCCCGGAGGAGACCCCCACCCTCGACCGGCCGTTCGCCGGCTCCCCGGCCCTCGGCTGGGCCGACGGCGAGGCCGGTGTCGTCCTGCCGGCCGCGCGGGCGGTGGGCTCCGTCTCCGCGGAGCGGGTCGAACAGGCGCTGCGTCTGACCGGGCAACTGCTGGTCGGCGCCAACCTCGACGAGAAGACGCTGCGCGGCGGACGCCCCACGGCCGCGTTCGCGGTGCTCGACCCCCTGCAACCGGAGCTCGTCGAGCACCTGGACACCTCCCTGCGCGCCCCCGACGAGGACCACGACCCGCTGGAGCTGTTCAGCCGCTTCGACCCCGAGGAGGTCCGGCTCGTCGGCGACGTGGTCAAGACCCGCGGCCGCATGACCTTCGCGAAGGGCGAGTCCGGCGGCGTCTCCGTGCACGCCGACTACACCTTCGTCTATCCGGTCGTCCGCGCCGACGGCTCGACCGAGGTCACCCGCACGATCGTGCGGCGCGTGATCGACGCGGAACTCGCCGACCCGGCGCGCTACCAGGTGACGTCCGGCCGGCTGCTCGTCCGCCATTACGACCAGGAGCTCGCCAACTCGGCCTGTGAGGTCCACGACGGCTTCCTGCACCCGCAGTTCGCGACGGCCGAACCGACGGGTCCCCGGCCCTCCGGCCCGGCCACCGACCCGTACGACCGCAGCAAGGAGGTCGGCGCCGACGCCTTCGAGGGCTGCGGAACGGTGTCCCGCGTCTGACCGCGGGCCCCGCGCGCCGCGGGCTCCGTCCGGACGGCCCGCACCGGGGCGGCCCGGACGGACTCCCCGGGGACGCGCCGGGCTCAGCCGATCGGCGCGTACACCACGCCCAGCTTGTCCACCTCGTCGCCCGCGCGGCCCGTGAAGCCCACGATCTGCCGGCCCGCCGGAGCGGTGAAGGTCTTGGTGTCCGCGGTGGCCGTGCCGGCCGACAGGGTGCGGCCCTGGTCCGTGGTGAAGGACGCCGAGAAGATCCGTGTCCGGCCGTCCTTCTGGCCTTGCGCCAGGCGGACGCTCGTGAGGTGTTCGCCCGCTCCGAGGGTGAGGGACACCGCGGTGCCGCCGGTGCCGCCGTGGGTCAGGGTGGTGCCGCCGTCGTGGGTCAGGGACACCGCGTCCAGGCGTGCGCCGCCCCTCAGGGTCAGGGTGCGGGGGGAGACGGCCGCCGGCAGGTCGTCCGCGTCGTTGAACGCCGTGCCGTGCGGGCCGCCGAAGAAGTCGCTCGCCGTCAGCTCCGGGTCGAGCGTGTACGAGAAGCCGGCCGTGTGCGGGAAGTGGTCGGAGAGGTTGCCGCCCGCGGAGTCCAGGAAGGCCGCCCACTCGTTGTGGTAGCCGGTGGCCGTCAGGGAGAGCAGCGCACCGCTCCGGTAGAGGATCTTGTCCACGACCTCGCAGTCGTCCGGCGGCGCGGTGGCCGGGCAGAGCAGCGCGTCCGCGCCCTGGGCCGGCGCGGTGCCGCCCTTCACCAGGTCCACCCACGCGTCCGTCAGGCCGTTCTCGGTGACGAGGGTGCGGATGGTGTCGCCGGCGCGGGTGTAGCGGGTGTTCGTGTCCCCCATCACGATCACCGCGTTGCCGGCGGAGTTGGCCTGGACGAAGTCCGACAGCTGCTGGACGTTGGCGCGGCGGGCGGCCAGTTCCTCGTCCGTGTCACCGGCGTTGGTGTGGACGTTGTAGAGGTCCACGAACGCGCCCTCCGCCAGGCGGACCCGGGCCAGGGTGAAGCCCTTCGGGGTCAGGCAGTCGGTGCCGGTGCAGTCGTTCCAGCGGACGCGCTCGAAGTCCTCGAAGGGGAGGTCCGACAGGGTGTTCAGGCCGTCGCCGATGCCGGCGCCGCCGCTGGTGGCCGTACGGTACGGGTGGTCGTCGCCCGCGTACAGCGCCGCGTGGTAGTTGAAGTCCTCCTGGACGTTGACGAGGTCGTAGGCGCCCAAACGGGGCGATATCAGGGGGGTGTTGGTCGCCGGGTGACTGGAACTCAGGCCTTCGGGCAGGCCGGCCACGTTGTACGTCAGGACGGTGAACGTGCCGCCGGCGGCGGCCGCGGCGGGCGTCGCGCCGGTGCCGGCGAGGCCGGTGAGGGCCAGGGCGGCGGCCGCGAGGGTGCCGAGGAGTCGTCTCATGGGGGGAGCTCCGGGGGACGCGGGGAACGGACGGGAAGAGGAACACTGCTCGCGTGTGATGGCCAACAGTGTGAGCTCCAGGGGCAGTTGAGGGAACAGTGGAGGACGGGGCGAGCCGGACGCGTCCGCGCCGGTCGCCGCTCACCCGAAAGCCGTTCCAGGTTCATCTTCTGGCTCGATCCTCCCCACGCGGCGCACTCGCGCCGCGCGGACACCGGCCGCGGACGGCAGCGGCAACCAGGAGGGCACCATGGGGCACGGTCACGCGCACGGGCATCACCATCACCACCACGGACACGACCACGGACACGACCACGGCACCCCGGGCGCCTCGGCGCTGCCCGCCGCCTTCGACGCCTCCGTGCCCGACGACGCCCTCAGCCCGGAGCAGCAGTCGCGCCGCACCCTGCTGCGCCGCGCCGGTCTGCTCGGCGCCGGCCTGACCGCCGCCGGCGTCCTCGGCCGCGCGGCCTCGGCGCCCGCGTACGCCGCCACCGACGGCCGCCGCGGCAACGGCTTCCTCTGGCTGGCCGGCGACCACCACATCCACACCCAGTACAGCAGCGACGGCAAGTACCGCGTCGTGGACCAGGTCCGGCAGGGCGCCCGGCACGGCATGGACTGGCTGGTCATCACCGACCACGGCAGTGCCACGCACGCCAGGATCGGCGTGGAGAAGGTCAACCCGGACATCCAGGAGGCCCGTTCCGCCCACGAGGACACCCTCGTCTTCCAGGGACTGGAGTGGAACATCCCGGGCGCCGAGCACGGCACCGTCTTCGTGCACCCCGGCAAGAACGAGGTCTCCGTCCTCAAGCAGTTCGAGACCGACTACGACGGCAGCGTCAAGAACGCCTCCGACTCCACGCCCGCCAACGAGGCCCTCGCCGTCGCGGGCCTGGCCTTCCTCGGCGAGCAGGTCCGCCGCCGCAAGGTCAAGGACGCGCTGATGCTCGCCAACCACCCGGCGCGGCGCGGTGTCGACTCCCCGCACGAGATCCGCGCCTGGCGGGACGCGACCGACCCGGGCCACCAGATCGCCATCGGCTTCGAGGGCGCCCCCGGCCACCAGGCCGCCGGCCTCCCCGCCCCCCTCGGCCCGGCCCGCGCCCGCGGCATCTACGACAACAGCCCCAGCGCCAACTCCTTCGCCGGCTACCCGCTGGAGAGCTACCGCACCTGGGGCGGCTTCGACTGGATGACCGCCACCGTCGGCGGCCTGTGGGACAGCCTCCTCGCCGAGGGCAAGCCCTGGTGGATCACCGCCAACTCCGACTCCCACCAGGTGTACGCCGACACCGCCGTGCGCGGCACGGGCGGCGACTTCGCCACCGACGGCCGGTACGCGGACCCGGTCTACGGCGGGCAGATCGACATCACCCAGGGCGACTACTGGCCCGGCCAGTACAGCCGCACCCACGTCGGCGCCGACGGCTTCTCCTACGCCGCCGTCATGGACGGCATCCGCGCCGGCCGTGTCTGGGTGGACCACGGGCAGCTCGTCAGCGGCCTCGACGTCCGGGTGACCGGAGGCAGCCGCTGGGCCACCCTCGGCGGCGCCCTGCACGTCGAGAAGGGCACGGACGTGACGCTGACGGTCGACGTCGCCCTCGCCGGCGGCCCCAACTGGGCGGGCTTCGTCCCGCGGCTCGCGCGGGTCGACGTCATCCAGGGCGACGTGACGGGCACGGTCACCGACCGGGACACCTTCACCGCGCCGACGGCCAGGGTCGTGAAGTCCTACGAGGTGGACAGGTCCACCGGCACCGTCCGGCTCACCTACCGGCTCGGGCGCGTGGAGGAGCCGCTGTACGTCCGTCTGCGCGGCACCGACGGCAACCGCTCCGCCGTCGGCGCGATGGGCGCGGCCGTGGACCCGGCGGGCCCGGCGATCGACGTCGTCGGCGACGCCGACCCGTGGCGCGACCTGTGGTTCTACTCCAACCCCGTGTGGGTCCTGCCGTCGTGACCCGGTACGTGCTCACGGTGGACGCCGGTCCGCGCGATCTGCGCGCGGCCGATCACCTGCTCCGCACATTGGCAGCCGAACTCGCCCTCGACGGGGGAGTGTTCGGCTGCACCCACCTCGTGCGGGGCGACCGGCCGCGCGTCGCCGTCTCCCTCGCGCTGCCGACGGAAGCGGCCGCGGCGACGGTGCGCGGGCAGCTCGCGGCCCGCGGGTACGAGCCGGCGGACGGCGCCCCGGACCCCGTCGGCCGGGCGGTCCTCTACCCGGGGGCGGACGTCCTCCGGGGCACGATGACGGTCGCGGAGGTCCTGTCCGTCTCCGCGATCGACCGGGTGACGGTGCTCGGAGCCGCGGGACGGCCGGCGCCGGACGCCCGGCTGGTGACCCGGGACCATGTGCGGCCCCAGTGGCACGAGGGGGAACTGGTCCTCACCGCCATGCCCGCCGTCGGCGGCGCCCTCGTGCCGTTCGAGGTGCCCGACCCGACACCCTGCTGCGCGGACCACTGACCCTCACGGCCGCGCGCGGCGACCCGTGCGCGGGCGGTGCGGCGCGTCCAACCCGCCCACCTCGGCCCGCGCATGGGCCGGGTCCCGCTCGCCGCCCGCGCACCACCACACCGCGCGGTCCTCGCCCTGGCCCACGTGCAGGCCGAGGCGGTGTTCGGCGCAGACCGGCCAGACCTGCCACAGGACCTCCATGACGGTCTCCTGAGCGGCCTCCGCGACCTCGGCGCTCGCGGCCGTGACGGAGGCCGTGGAGCCGTGCCCCAGGTCGTCGCCGTGCCACCGCCCGTCGGGCAGGGCCACGTACACGTGCTCGCGCGTGTCCTCCTCCGCCCAGGGCGGCAGGGCCAGCAGGCGCAGCGGACCGGCGTCCGGCAGCAGTGCCGCCAGGTCCCGGTTGACGAGGTCCAGCGCCCGGTCCCACAGCGGGTACTCGCCGGGCCGAACCTCGCGGGGGCGCGGGGCGCCGTCGTATCCGTCCATGGCCGTCATCCTCCACCACCGGCGGAGGCCACAGCACGGCCGGTGCACCCGCACGGCCGGTGCACCCGCACGGCCGGTCCACCCGGTCGGTGCGGCACCGCCCGTCCTACAGCCCGTGGACCGCCGAACGGGCCCGGGTGACGAAGTCCGTCAGCGACAGCCAGAACGGGTCGTAGTACTGGTCGAACGAGGAGAGGGCGGTGGGATCCCCGGTGATGGCCGCCTCGAGCGCCCGGTAGGGCGGCCTGGTCGACAGCCGCAGGTTCTCCGCCGCCTCGGCCACGTCGTCGGGACCTTCCAGGGTGATGACCCAGATGAAGTGCCGCAGCTTCGGGTACTCCACGCGCAGACCGGCCCGGACCTCCTTCAGGGCGGGCAGCTGTTCGCTCCGCGGGGCCGCCGACTGGTGGATGTCCGAAATCCTCCAGTACAACTCGGCCATTCTGTGGGCCTGTTCGATGAGGCTGACATAGGCGGTCCGGCGTGCCTCGCTCACCCGGACCGCACGCTGGGTCCGCTCGGCCGTGTGCGCCTGGATCTGTGCCGCGCGGGCGGTGCCACGGCTGGTGACCCAGCTCGCCAGCACGGCCGTGCCCGCGGTCAACGAGGAGATCCACAGGGCGGAATCGGTCATGCGGTCGATCCTTCCCCGGTCCGCCGGGCGTGATGGCTCCACCGGGGACCGGCGGACGGCGACCCCCATGGTTTCGGCCATCCCCCGACGGCCGGGACGGCGGTGCGGGGCAGCCGGGGCCGGCCGGCCGGGCGGTGCGCGGCCGGCCCCGGGACCGGATCAGGCGCGCACGTCCGGGCCGGTCTCCGAGAACACGAAGGAGAACGCGGCGGGCGCCACGTCCAGGAAGTATCGGGGCAGCGGGCCCGGACCGCAGGACTGCGAGCCGATGCCGTGCTGGCCGTGGTCGAGGTGGACCCACACCGTTTCGCCCGGCACCAGGTCGGTGAGGTGCCGCGCCGCGTCCAGCTGCTCGCTCGTCCAGCGCCGGGCGCTGAACCAGAACTCCGGCTCGCCCTCGATCCGCAGCCCGCCGAGCTCGGCCCAGCGCACGTCGGCGCGGGCGCCGTTCTCCTGCGGACGGACGTACGGCGTCTGGAGGCCGTCGACGGTCGACCGCCAGCGGCCGATCCGCGACGCCGACCGGGTGTCCGGGTACGCCTCGCCGGGGCCGCCGCCGAACCAGGTCACCGCGTCGGCCCCGGACAGCCCGAAGCGCACCCCCAGCCGGGGCAGCGGCACGGTCCAGCCGCCCTCGGGCGTCACGGAGACGTCCAGCCGCACCCGGGTGCCGTCCGACGTCCACCGGTGGACCACCGACAGACCCACCTCCGACGCGGCGGGCGCCACCCGGGTCCGCACCGTCAGCGCGTCCTCGCCGGGCTCGACCGCGTCCACCCGGTGCCGCATGCGGTGCAGCCCCAGCTTGCGCCACAGCTCGCCGTAGCGGACGTCGGACTGCCACGCCGCGCCCTCGTCGTTGTCGGTGAGCGCCCGCCACACGTCCAGCCGCAGCCCGGTCACCGCCACGGAGCCGATGGCGCGCGGCTCGCCCGTGCGGGCGTCGAAGACGGCCGGGCCCAGGGTGATCAGGCCGTCGCCGGCCACCGGTGCCCCGGTCGCGGCCACCGTCGGCCGGGCCCGCGGCGCGACCGGCAGCTGCCCCCACGCCACCACGTGGCCGCGCGGCGCCCACGCCGTGTCCTCGGCCAGGACGGCCCGCACCGTCCACCCGGTCTCCGCTCCGGCCCGGACGTCCTCCGGCGGCTGACCCAGCTTCACCTCCGCCGACTCGCCCGCCGCGAGCGCCGGCACCGGCAGCGGGCCCGACGCCACCGTCTCGCCGTCCGCCTGGAACTCCCACTCGAAGGACAGTGCCGACAGGTCGGCGAAGTCGTGCCGGTTGGTGACGCGCACGGTGCCGCCCGCGCCGTCGCCCGCGATCGCGACCGGCTCGATCACCTTCTTGTACTCCACGAGGCCGGGGGAGGGGGTGCGGTCGGGGAAGAGCAGGCCGTCGCAGACGAAGTTCCCGTCGTGCAGCTCCTCGCCGAAGTCGCCGCCGTAGGCGTAGCCGTACCGCTCGTCCTCGATGCCGTGGTCGATCCACTCCCAGACGAAGCCGCCCTGGAGCCGCTCGTGCGCCTCGAACAGCCGCTGGTAGTCGGCGAGGCCGCCGGGCCCGTTGCCCATGGCGTGGCCGTACTCGCACAGGAGGAAGGGCAGCGCGCGCCGCTTGTGGGTGCCGCCGTCGAGGCCGCGGCCGATCCGCTCGACCTCCTCGTGGAAGGCGTACATGCGGGAGTAGACGTCCGTGTCGCGGCAGTCGATGTCGCCCTCGTAGTGCACGGGGCGCGAGGTGTCACGGGCGTGGATCCACTCGGCCATCGCGGTCAGGCCGCGTCCGGTGCCGGCCTCGTTGCCCAGGGACCACATCACCACCGACGGGTGGTTCTTGTCCCGTTCGACCATGCGGGCGGCGCGGTCCAGCAGGGCCGGGGTCCAGCGGTCGTCGTCGACGGGGTTGTCCCGCCAGTCCTGCTCGACGAAGCCGTGCGTCTCCAGGTCGCACTCGTCGATCACCCACAGGCCGTACTCGTCGCACAGGTCCAGGAAGGCCGGGTGCGGCGGGTAGTGGGAGGTGCGGACGGCGTTGACGTTGTGCCGCTTCATCAGCAGCACGTCCTCGCGCATGGTCTCCAGGTCGAGCGCACGGCCCGTGCGCGGGTGCCACTCGTGCCGGTTGACCCCCTTGAACAGGACGGGCCTGCCGTTCACCTTGATCAGGCCGTCCGCCAGGACGACCGTGCGGAACCCGATCCGCAGCGGGACCCGCTCGCCCGCCGTGACCAGCTCACCGTCGTACAGCCGGGGTGTCTCGGCGCTCCACGGCTGGACCGGCACCGTGACCGTCGCGCCCGTCACGACATCGATGTCCAGCGCGGGCACGGTCACCCGTCCGTCGACGTCGGAGTCGACGCGCAGGGTGCCCTCGCCCGTGACGTGGTCGTAGGAGGCGTGCACGAAGAAGTCGCGCACGCTGCCCGCGGGCCGGTGCAGCAGCGTCACGTCACGGAAGATGCCCGGCAGCCACCACTGGTCCTGGTCCTCCAGGTAGGAGCCGGCCGACCACTGGTGCACCCGGACCGCCAGCACGTTGCCGGAAGGCTTCAGCAGCTCGCCGACCGCGAACTCGTGCGGCAGCCGCGAGCCCTTGAACTCGCCGATCTCCGTGCCGTTCAGCCACACCCGGGCACAGGACTCCACGCCGTCGAAGCGCAGGACGGCGCCGCCGTCGGCGAGGTCGGGCCAGTCGTCGGGCAGGTCGAAGACCCGCAGGTGGTCGCCGGTCGGGTTCTCGGTGGGGACGTGGGGCGGGTCGACCGGGAAGGGGTAGAGGTGGTTGGTGTAGATGGGGGCGCCGTGTCCCTGGAGGACCCAGTGCCCGGGGACCGTGACCTCGGGCCAGCCGCCGGCGTCGTACCCCTCCGCGGCGAACGAGTCGTCCTCGGCGTCGGCCGTCGCCGACAGGCGGAACCGCCAGCTGCCGTTCAGGGACAGGGACTTCGCGTCCGACGAGGCGTACCAGGCGCGGGGCGCGAGGGCCCCGCGGCCCGGCGAGACGTCCTCGACGTAGCGGGCGGACGGGAAGGTGGTGCGCAAAGACATCGGTCTCCAGGTCGTGAGTCGTGAGTCGTGAGTCGTGAGTCGTGGGATGCGGGTCGTTGGTCGTGGGCGGTGGGTGGTGGGCGGTGGTCGTTGGGCGTCAGCCCTTGATGCCCGTCCGGGCGATCCCCTGCACCAGCCAGCGCTGGAGGAAGAGGAAGACGAGCAGCAGGGGCAGGAGGGAGAGGGCCGTGGCCATGAAGATCAGGTGGTAGTTGACGGTCTGGTTGGTCATGTACGACGACAGCGCCACCTGAACCGTCCAGGCGCCGGGGTCCTGGCCGATGACCAGCGGCCACAGGAAGGAGTTCCAGCCGTTGATGAAGGTGATCGTCGCGATGGCCGCGAAGAAGTTGAGCGAGTTCGGCACGACGACCCGCCAGTACGCGCCCCAGTGGTTCAGTCCGTCCACGCGCGCCGCCTCCTCCAGCTCCTTGGGGAACCCCAGGAAGTACTGCCGGAAGAGGAAGCAGGTGAAACCACTGAAGAGGCCCGGGATGATCAGACCGCGGTAGGAGTCGATCCAGCCGAGGGACGACACCAGGACGAAGCCGGGCACGAAGGTGACGGCCGTCGGCACCATCAGCGTGAACAGGACGGCGTAGAAGACCTTGTCGGCGTGCCGGTAGGGGATCCGGGCCAGTCCGTAGCCGGCCAGGGAACACACCAGCAGGGTGCCGGCCGTGTGCAGCACACCGACGACCAGCGAGTTCCTCAGGGCACGCCCGAAGTCGACCGTCGGGTCGTCGAACGGCTCGGTGACGTTGCCCCACCGGATGTCGGCGGGGAGGAACGCCCACTCCTCACCGGTGATCTCCGGGTCCGTCGAGAGGGCGTTGCGGACGAGGACGTAGAACGGGACGAGGAAGAGCAGGGCGGCGACGCCGACGGCCGTGTACAGCCCGGCGGAGCCCATCACCCCGCGGCGGCCGGTACGGCGCGGCGCGGCGGCCGGAGCGGCCTCCCCCAGCTCGGGTGCGGTGGCGGTCACCTGGATCCCTCCCCCCGTCCGAAGCCCATGACCTTCCCCTGGAACAGGGTCACGACGACGATCAGCAGGGTGAGGATCACCGCGCCCGCGCTGCCCGCGCCGTAGTCCTGGCTGTCGCCCAGGGCCGTGTAGTACAGCTCGACGAGCGGCGGCCGCCCCCAGGTGGTCTTCGACAGCAGGTTGAAGAACTCGTCGAAGGCCTGGTACGCCGCGATCAGCAGCAGCAGGACCACGGCCGTCGAGGTCGCCCGTAGCTGCGGCAGCGTGATGTGGCGGAAGGTCTGCCAGCCGGGCCGGGCGCCGTCCAGGGCGGCCGCCTCGTACAGCTCGCCGGGGATGTTCTGGAGCGCGGCCAGGAACAGGATCATGTAGAAGCCGGACTGGAGCCACAGCCGGGCGCTGACGATGACCAGCCAGTACCACGGCGGGTCGGGGTCGGCGAGCCAGGCGATGTTCTCCACGCCGAACCAGCCGAGCACGGTGTTGGCCAGGCCGAAACGGACGCCGTTGAACAGGGACATCTTCCAGATCAGGGAGGCGGCGACGTAACTGCACGCCGTCGGCAGGAAGAAGACCGACCGGAAGAACGCCCGCAGGAACCGCAGCCGGTGCACCAGCAGGGCCAGCCCGAGCGAGAGCGCCCAGGTGGCGGGCACGATGATCGCGGCGAAGACGGTGAAGGTGACGAGGGCGCCGGTGAAGGTGCCGTTCTCCAGCATGTACCGGTAGTTGTCGAACCCGACGAACGTGCTGGGCGTGACGGTGAAGCGGGCCTCGAAGAAGCTGAGCCACAGGCTCCAGCCGATCGGGACGTAGACGAAGACCAGCAGGCCGGTGAGGAACGGGCCGGTGAAGAGCCAGAAGGCGAGGGTGCCGCTGCGCCGCGGCCCGCGCCGCGACCGGCCCGCGGCGGTCTTCGCCGGGGCGGGGCGCGCGGGGCCGCGCGTGGTGGTCGTCGGCATGGCGTGGTCCGTCCGCCGGGCTATCCGAAGAGCTTGTCGAGTTCGGCGCCGACGACCTGGTCGCAGGTGTCGAGCGCGGCCTCGGGGTCGCCGTCCTTGCGTACGCAGTCGGCGAAGACGTCCTCGGTCGCCTTGATCATGGCCTGGGTCCAGCCGATGTTGTCGAAGTGCCCGTACTCGGTGAAGAGTTCGACGCCGTCGGCGGGCAGGCCGGACCGGAGCTTGTCGGCGGACGCGGCGATCGAGGTGCGCGGCGGGATGTGGAAGCCGTAGGAGAGCGCCCAGTCCTCCTGGTACTCCTTCTGGTCGATCCACAGCCACTTCACGTACTCCCTGGCCTCCTCGGCCCGGTCGCTCTTGGCGTTGACGAACATCGACCAGCCGCCGTTGTAGACGGCGGGCTCGCCGGCGTCGGTGACCTTCGGGAAGGGGAAGACGCCGAGGTCGTCGCCGAGCGCCTGCTGCATGGCCGGCATGGCCCACATGCCGCAGAACTGGATGGCGGTCAGGCCCTGGTTGAGGGCGGACGGGTCCCAGTAGTCGGCCGGGGCGTCGAGGAGCAGGTCGCCGCTGGTGAACAGGGTGCGCATCTTCCCGAGCCCCTCGACGACACCGTCCGTGTGGTAGGCGGGCCGGTTCCGGTCGTCGAGGGTGTCGGCGCCGGCCGCCCAGATCATCGGGCGGATGACCGCCTGGAGCGTGTTGCCGAGGTAGACGCCCTTGACCTTGTCCGTGGTGAGCTCGGCGGCGGCCGCGATCAGCTCGTCGAGGGTCTGCGGCACGCCCACGCCGGCCTTCTCCAGCAGCGACCTGCGGTAGAAGAAGAACTGCGGGTCGTCGATCATGCGGACGCCGTAGACCTTGCCGTCGACCGTGTGCGACCGGATGTCGGCCTGGTTGAAGTCGTCCCGGACCGGCTCGACGAGGTCGGTGAGGTCCGCCACCTGACCGCTCTTGACGAGCTGGATCTGCGGGTGGAACTCGAAGACGTCGGGCGCGTTGTCCGTGAGCAGGCTCGCGAAGAGCTTGCTCTCGAAGTTCGACCCGGTGATCCACTGGGTCGTCACCTTCGCCCCGTCGTACGCGACCGCGTACTTCTTGATCGCCTGCTCGGTGCCCGCTTCGCCGTACGCGTGGAAGTACTGCACGAGTCCGCCGCCCGCGCTCCCGCCGCCCCGGCCGTTGTTGCTCCCGCAGGCGGCCGGCGCGCCGGCGGCGGCCAGGCCCGCGGCGGACCGGAGGAGTGAGCGGCGGGACCAGTTGCTGTTGCTCGGTGCCGGCATGGTGACGTCCTTGTCTCGAGGTCGGCTGCGGCTCGCTGTACGGCATCAGCGCCAGATGGCTCGGAAAGGCGTTGCGGTGCGGGACGTTAACCTTCGCCTAAGGCTTCGGCAAGGGGTTGGACGAAGCCCGTTCGAAGCGTTGCGTGACGTTCGGGATACCGGACGTGACGGGGTGAGAGCGGGAGACCGGACGACGGGGCCCGGTGCCGGGGAACCGTCCGGGGCGCTGCCGCCGGGTCAGGGCCCCGGCCTGCCGCGGCCCTTCGGGCCGGCGTCGGCGGTGCGCTGCGCGCTCCGCTGCCCGACGGACTGCAACGCCCCTTCGAGCGCGAACGTCGCCGCGCCCAGGCAGACCGGGTCACCGGGGATCGGGGAGAGGACGATGGCGGTCGCGGCCAGCGGCCGGCGCAGCGCGTGCCGGGCGACGGCCTCGCGCACCTCGTCGAGCAGGGGCTCGCCGAGCCGGGCGGCGACCCAGCTGCTCAACACGACGACCTCGGGGTTGAGCAGGTTGACCAGGTCGGCGATGCCCGCCGCCAGGTAACGGGCGGTGTCCCGGACCACCTTGACGGCCACCGGATCCCCCGCGGCGACCGCACGGGCCAGCGCGTCCACCGTGGCGGTCTGGTCCTCGGGGTGCAGCAGCGGGCTGCGCGGGCCGATCTCGCGCAGGTTCTGCATGATGCCCGGCGCGCCGACGTACGTCTCCACGCAGCCGTGGTTGCCGCAGTGGCACAGCCGTCCGTCGAGGACGAGCGTGGTGTGCCCCCACTCGCCGGCGCTGTTGCTGACCCCCCGGTGCACCCCGCCGCCCAGCACCAGGCCCGCGCCGACCCCGGTCCCGAGGTTGACGACCACGGCGTCGCCGTGCCCGCGCGCGGCCCCGAACCACAGCTCGGCCACGGCGCAGGCGCGCAGCGGATTGTCCAGGTGGAGCGGGTGGGCGATGTGCGCGGAGAGCAGGTCGAGCAGCGGCACGTCGTGCCAGTCCCAGTTGGGCGCGTACTCGCAGACACCGGTGGAGCGGTCCACCTGCCCCGGCACGCTCACCCCGACGCCCAGCACCCGGGCCGGCTCCACGCCGGCCCGCGCGGCCACCGCCCCGACGGCCGCCGCGACATGGCCGACCACCTGTTCCGGCCGGCTCTCCCCGGGGCGCATGTCCTCCTCGGCGCGGGCCAGGACGTTCAGCGCGAGGTCGAACAGCTCGACGTGGACGTACGTCTCCGCGATGTCCACGCCGATCAGCGTGCCCCCGGACGTGTCGACGGCGACGAGGCCCCGCGGGCGCCCGCCGGCCGAGTCCTCGAACCCGACCTCGGTGATCATGCGCAGGTCGAGCAGCTCGCCGACGAGGGTGGCGACGGTGGCGAGGCTGAGGCCGGTGGCGGCGGCCAACTCCTGCCGGGAGGTGGGCGACCGGGCGATGATCTGGCGCAGCACCTCGTAGCGGTTCGCGGTGCGGATGTCGCGTGACGTGCGCTTCACCGGGGAGCCCCCCTCCCGTCCGTGCGGCCGCGCCGGAGCGGTCGGGCACCGGCGCGGCGTCAGGCTATGGCGTGCGACACGGTTCGACAAGGCCTTAGGAAAGGGGCCGTACGAAGTCCGGCGCGCCCGTTCCCCGGCAGCGTTCCCCCAGCGGCGTTCCCCGGCAGCGTCCCTCAGTCGCCGAGGACGTCCGCGACGAACGCGTTGGTGAAGGCCCCCGCCGGGTCCAGCTCCCGTACCAGGGACCGGAAGTCGCCGATCCGCGGATACCGCCCGCGCACCACGCCGGCCGGCACGGCGTAGACCTTGCCCCAGTGCGGGCGCGGCGCGAACGGCTCCAGCGCGGCCTCCAGCTCCCGTACGACCGGCAGCACGGCCCGTGTGTCCTCGACCCAGGTGAAGTGCACGGCGACGGAGTCCTGTCCGTACGCCGGACTCAGCCACTGCTCGTCGGCGGCGACCGTGCGCACCTCGCAGGTCTGGAGCACGGGGGCGACCGTCGCCCGTATCCCGTCGATCGCGCGCAGCACGTCGACGGCGTGCTCCCGCGCCATCAGGTACTCGCTCTGGAGCTCGCTGCCGCTGCTCGGGGTGAACTCGGCGCGGAAGTGCGGCAGCCGCTCGTGCCACGGCCCCGGCACGCCGAACTGCTCGGTGCAGTTGACCGCGGGCATCCCCGGCACCGGGTGCAGCGCCTCGGCGGCCGGCGCGGCCCACGGGAAGCCGGCGAGCGGCTCGTCGGTGCGCCGCTTCAGCCACACCTGCCGGAACCCGGGCGCCCGCCAGTCGGTGAACAGGCTGACGCTGTACGCGGCCGCCGCCACGGTCTCGAAGTCCAGCCCCGCCAGCGGCAGCTCCGTGAAGACGTGCTGCTCGACGTCGAAGGCCGGCTCCAGGTCCAGGGTCAGCGCGGTCACCACGCCCAGGGCGCCCAGCGAGGTCACGGCCCCGCCGAACCGCTCGTCCCCCCGCCCGATCACGACCGTGGACCCGTCCGCCGTCACGATCTCCACCTCCCGCACGGCGGCCGCGAGGGACCCGTTGCGCACCCCCGACCCGTGGGTGCCGGTCGCCACCGACCCGGCCACCGAGATGTGCGGCAGCGAGGCCATGTTCGGCAGCGCGAGCCCGTGCGCGTGGACCCGCCGCGCCAGCTCGGCGTAGCGCACGCCGCCCCCGACCCGTACGGTCCGCGCCGCCGTGTCGACGTCGACCTCCACGGGCAGGGCGTCCAGCGACAGCAGCACCCCGCCGTCGCCCGGCTCGGCGATCTCGTTGAAGGAGTGCCCGCTGCCCAGCACCCGCACCCGCGCGCTCCCCGCGACGAGCGCGCGCAGCGCACCGAGCGTGGGCGGCCGGTGCAGCTCCTTGGCCGCGAAGGTGATGTTGCCCGCCCAGTTCGTCACGGTCTCGCCCATGCCGTCGCCCTTCCCCGAGGAGAACCAGAACCCGGTATTCCCAGGTGAACCTACCGTGCCGGCGACACAGGACCCCCGCCCCCACCTCCCGCGGGGCAGGGGCATACCGTGAGGAGTCGTACGCCTGAGCCGGGAGGAGAGACGGATGGGCAGCCGTACCGCGCTGGTCGAGGATCTGATGGAGCGCTTTCCGCACGTGCCGCGGGAGGCGGTCTTCAAGGAGGACCTGCTGCGCGGGGGAGTGGCCTTCGACCCCTCCGCCCTCAGCGACAACGAGTCGGGCGAGGTCAAGCCGAAGTCGTACTTCATCTTCTCCTTCGACCACGGCACCCTCCCCGAACTGGGCGAGGCCGCGCTGCGGCGCCCCCCGGAGGAGATCATCCTCACCGGCGGCCCCTACGACCTGCGCCGGACGGTCGTGTCGGTGCGCGTCAATCCCTCCTCGCCGTACCGGGTGGCCGCGGACGACGAGGGGCTCCTCGGGCTCTACCTCGACGGGAAGCGGATCGCCGACGTCGGTGTGCCGCCCATGCCCGAGTACTACCGGCACACCCTCTCCAACGGGAAGTCCGTGATGGAGGTCGCCCCCACCATCCAGTGGGGCTACCTGATCTACCTCACCGTCTTCCGGGTCTGCCAGTACTTCGGCGCCAAGGAGGAGTGCCAGTACTGCGACATCAACCACAACTGGCGCCAGCACAAGGCGGCCGGCCGGCCCTACACGGGTGTCAAGGACGTCGAGGAGGTCCTGGAGGCCCTCGAGATCATCGACCGGTACGACACCGCCAAGGCGTCCACCGCCTACACCCTCACCGGCGGCGCCATCACCAAGACGGTCGCCGGCCGCGACGAGGCCGACTTCTACGGCCACTACGCCAAGGCCATCGAGGAGCGCTTCCCGGGCCGCTGGATCGGCAAGGTCGTCGCCCAGGCCCTCCCGCGCGACGACGTGCAGCGCTTCAAGGACTACGGGGTGCAGATCTACCACCCCAACTACGAGGTGTGGGACGAGTACCTCTTCAAGATGTACTGCCCCGGCAAGGAGCGGTACGTCGGCCGCGACGAGTGGCACAAGCGGATCCTGGACTCGGCGGAGATCTTCGGCGCGCGCAACGTGATCCCCAACTTCGTCGCGGGCGTGGAGATGGCCGAACCGTTCGGCTTCAAGACGGTCGACGAGGCGATCGCGTCGACGACGGAGGGCCTGCGCTTCTTCATGTCGCACGGCATCACCCCCCGGTTCACCACCTGGTGCCCGGAGCCGACCACCCCGCTCGGCAAGGCCAACCCGGCGGGTGCCCCGCTGGAGTACCACATCCGGCTGCTCCAGGCGTACCGGCAGACGATGGAGGACTTCGGCCTCTCGTCCCCGCCCGGCTACGGCCCGCCCGGCCCCGGCCACGCCGTCTTCTCGGTCAGCTCCTTCATGGACAGCCTGCCGGCGAAGGAGCCGGAGGGGCCGTCGGGGCTCCGGTAGCGGGCCGGGAGCGGCCCGGCTACGGCCCGGCGGCGGCCCCGGCGGGAAAGCCGTCGGGGGAGTCGCCGGGGTCCGTCCGGGCTGTCCTGACATCCGCACAGGGCGCTTGTCAGTTGTGCGGGAGATGTGAAAAGCTCTGGCCCTGCCGCGAGGTTCCCCCCAACTCCATTGCGTTCAAGGTGAGTTGACCTCGCCTGTGGATGCAGGAGACTCATGCCAGACCTGCCGATCCCGAAGGACGCAGCCGAGGCCGCGCTGTTCTCGGAGTGCTGGGACGCCGTGCTGTCGTACGCCGACCTGTGCACGTCCGGCTCGACCGCGGCCAACCAGCTGGCCCGCGAGGCGTTCGCGCTCGGCATCCGCGAGGCCCGCGCCGCCGAGGACGGGTCCCGGCACAGCGTCGGCCGCCGCGCGTCCCGGCTGCCCCGGATCCCCCTGCTGCTGACCGCCGTGCGCACCACGGCGGCCGCCTGGGAGGCGCAGGGCCAGGGCCACCGGCTCGACCCCGATCTGCGGCTGTGGCTGAACTCGGAGAAGGCCGCACGCTACACCGGGCCGCCCCTGCGCCGCCCGATCGCCCTGCGCGGACTGCGCGACATGCAGGAGCCGGACGCGACGCTGCTGTGGCTCGCGGAGGTGGAGGCGCTGCCGCTGCGGGCCGTCGCCCGCCGGCAGGGGCTGGACCCGGCCGCCGCGACGGAGGAACTCAACCAGGTCCGCGGCCTGTTCCGGGACCGCTGCCACCGCAACCACCTCGACACGCCGATGGACGCCGAGTGCCGCAGCTACGTCCGGCTGCTCGACGCCGTCACCCGCTCGCCCGTCGCGGAGACCCCCGAGGACCTCTCCCGGCACCTCGCCACCTGTGTGGAGTGCGCGGAGGCCGCCGCCTGCCTGCGCCTGCACGGCGGCGGACTGCCCGCCGCCCTGGCCGGCGGAGTCATCGGCTGGGGCGGCCTCGCCTACCTGGAGCGCCGCCGCCGCGCCGCCGAGGTCCGTATGGCGGCCGGCCGCCCCGGCACGCCCGACCCGGACGGCGACGCGCCGGACGCCGCCGCGAGCCGGGCCCGCGTCCGGCGGGGCGGGCTGCTGCTCGCCGCCGGTGCCGTTTCCGCGCTGGCCCTCGCCGTGACGCTGATGCCGTCCGGCGGTGGCGGTGACGGCTCCGCCCGGGGCGGCGCGCCCGCCGGCGGCAGCCCGGTCGCCGGCCCCGCCGTCTCCGCCTCGCCGTCGGCCGCCGTCCCCGGCCCGTCGGCCCCCTCCGTCTCCCCGGCACCGTCGACCGGCTCCCCGGCCCCCTCCGCCTCCCCGGACGCCGGCTCGCCCACGACGACGGACCCCGACCCGGAACCCCAGGGCACCACCTCGTCCACCGCCGGCGCCGGCGGCATCGGGGAGGCGGTGGCCTGCACGGTCAGCTACGACCTGGTCAACCAGTGGCCCGACGGCTTCCAGGCCGCGGTCACCGTCACCACCGACCGGGCCCTCGGCTCCTGGAGCGTGGCCTGGTCCTTCCGCGACGGCCAGCGGGTCGACCAGATGTGGGACGCGGGCTTCTCCCAGGACGGCTCCCGCGTCACCGCGACCGCCGCCGACTACAACCGGTCCGTCCCCGCCGGCGGTTCCCTCTCCTTCGGCTTCCTCGCCTCCTGGCAGGACCGCAACACGGCACCGTACGACTTCAGCCTCGACGGGCTCGGCTGCACGGCGTCCTGAACGGCACCCCCAGGCCCTACACCGGCACCAGCCCCGGGTTGCCCGCCTCCGTCACGAAGGACGCGGCCGTCGAGACGGGGGCGTCCGGGACGGTCACCGCGGCGACCGTCCGGAAGTCGGCCCGGGCCAGGGCGCGGTCCAGCCGGACCCGCACATAGCCGCGGCGGCCGTCGTAGAACCTCAGGTGGGGGTTGGCGGTCAGGTACGTCTGCCAGTTCGCGGGGCGTTCGGCGCCGTCCCTGCCGCTGGCGACCGACGTGGCGACGATCTCGGTGCCCAGGGTCCGCGACGCCGGGTCGTCGAAGTCGGCCTTGATGTCGAAGGCGTACCCCACGTGGACGTCGCCCGTGAGGACCATCAGGTTCTCCACCCCCGCCGACCGCGCCCCGGCCAGGATCCGGCCGCGGGAGGCGCGGTAGCCGTCCCAGGCGTCCATCGACATCAGCGGCTGCGCGGTGAGGTCCAGCTTGCGCTGGGAGAAGCAGACCTGCTGCGGCATCACGTTCCACAGCGCCTGCGACGCCCGCCACCCGTCGATCAGCCACCGCTCCTGGGCCGCCCCGGTCATCGTGCGCGCCGGGTCGTCCGACTCGGGTCCGGGGACGTGCTTGCCGTCGCCGTAGGCCTGGTCGGAGCGGTACTGCCGGGTGTCGAGGACGTCGAACTGGGCGAGGGTGCCCCAGTGCAGCCGGCGGTAGAGCCGCATGTCGGGCCCGACGGGCTGCTGTGCGGCGCGCAGCGGCTGGTGCTCCCAGTACGCGCGGTAGGCGGCGGCCCGGCGCAGCAGGAACTCGGCCGCCGGGCTGCCGTGTTCGTCGACGGCACCGGCGTAGTTGTTCTCGGTCTCGTGGTCGTCCCAGGCGACGACGAAGGGGTGGGCCGCGTGGACGGCCCGCAGATCGGGGTCGCTCTTGTAGAGGGCGTACCGCAGCCGGTACTCCTCCAGGGTGACGGTCTCCCGGTTGAACGCGTCGGGCAGCACCAGGTCGGTGTAGCCGCGGGCGCCACCGGCGGAGTTCACGGCGTACTCGTAGAGGTAGTCCCCCAGGTGGAAGACGACGTCCACGTCGTCCTGGGCCAGATGCCGGTGCGCCGTGTAGTACCCGTCGTGGTACGCCTGGCAGGAGACGGCGGCGAACGACAGGGACGCGACGGCGGAGGAGGGGTCGGGCGCCGTACGGGTGCGGCCGGTCTCGCTGATCCAGGCGCCCGTCCTGAACCGGTACCAGTAGGTACGGCCGGGCTCCAGTCCGTCGACGTCGACGTGGACGGTGTGGTTGTACTCGGGCAACGCCAGGGCCGTACCGCTGCGCACGACCGTGGCGAACCGCTCGTCCCGCGCCACCTCCCAGGCGACGGAGACGGACTGCCCGGCCAGCCCCCCGCCCGGCTCGTAGGGGTCCGGTGCCACCCGCGTCCACAGGACCACGGCGTCCGGCAGCGGGTCCCCGGAGGCGACGCCCAGGGTGAACGGTTCACCGGCGATCCGCGCCCCGTCGAGCTCACGGGCGGCCGCCGCGCCCGTCGCGGGCACCTGGCCGGCGAAGGCCAGGGCCGTGGCGGCGGCGCCGATCGTCAGGAAACGCCGGCGTCCGAAGTGCCCGGCGGCGGCGCGCGGTCCGTGCGGGCCGCGGCGGTCACCGGGGCCGTGACTCCGCCTCGGCTCGTGACCGTCACCGTACGGGGTGAGGGACCGCTCGGGGGTCAGGAGCGGCCGCTCGGTCAGGGACCGTGCGGGCAACGGGGTGTGACGGCCTGTCGGGCGCATCGGCCTGGGCTCCCGGGGGGCAGGGGTGCGTCTGCGGCCCACGGGCCGGAGCCTGCGGGCGGCAGGCATTCAGATGCTAAGCAGACGAACTTCATAATTCCGGCAGGCGTGGCGGCGGGCCTCCGGCCGAGTGCACCGGGACCGAACCGTGTCAGCGCGTGAGGTAGAAGCGGACGGTGGTGCCCTTCTCGGAGGTGTGCACGCGCACCAGGTCCGCCACGTAGTGGACCAGCATCAGGCCACGGCCGCCGATCTGTCCGTGCTCGGGCGGCCTGCGTCCGGCGAGCGGATCGGTCAGCCGTCCCTCGTCGCGGACCTCGCAGACCACCTGGCCGCCCTCGGCCCAGACCGCCAGCGTGCCGCGTCCGCCGCCGTGCACCACGCTGTTGGTGGTCAGCTCCGCCACCGCCAGCTCGACGTCCTGCAACCGCTGCCCGGCCAGGCCCAGCCGTGCGGCCCGGTCCACGGCGAAGTGACGGACCGCCGGCAGCTCCTCCGCCTCGAAGGCGCGGACGGCGGCGTCGGCGGCGGGCACCAGCGCCTCGTTGTAGCGGGCGACGACGGCCTGCCAGTCGTAGACGTCACTCGGCCGTTCGCGGCCGCCGGCGATGACGGTGGGGTGGGTGGCCCGGGCGTCGGCCAGGACCTCCGCGTCCAGCCGGGACTCGTCGTACGGACACAGGATCGTCACCGCGCGGCCTTCGAAGGCGGCGTTGATGAGCGCCTCGTGCTGCGCGCACGCCGGGTACTCCACCGGGCTGCGCCCCGCCCAGACCGGCTCGCCGATGATGCGCACCCGGCTCTGCCGATGGGCGTCGGCGAACGCCTTGAGGACGCCGGGGATGATGCGCCCCGGGTTGCGGCCGGCCTCGGTCATGTCCAGGAGGCGGACGTCCCGGGCGTCGGCCCCCAGCCCGGACCTGATCAGCTCCAGCCGGGGACCGGGCACCGCCACCGCCACGGGCTCGCCCGCGGCGAGGCCGTCCCGGACGAACGACACGGTCCGCTCGGCGTACTCCCGCGCGGTGCGGTAGAAGAGGGCCGGGTGGGCGAACACCCCGTCGCCTGCCACGGAGTTCATCGGGGCGCCACCTCGATCCCGCGCAGGGCCGGCCAGAACAGTGCCAGCACCCGTGGCACCTGGGGCGGCGGGTGCTCCACCACCATCCGTCCGCGCGGCAGGTTCATGGCCGTGACCGCGAGCGCCGACACCCCGGCCACGTCGACGAACCCGACGCGTGACAGCTCCACGTACGACACGTCCGTGTGCCGCCGGGCCAGTTCGGTGAGGGCCGCCTCCCAGGAGAGGCGGGTGGCGACACTGATCTCGCCGCTGACGCGTATCCCGGAACGACCGGGCAACGGGCTCACCTCCAGCACGGCCCCGCCCTGCCCCGGAGCACGTTCCCCCGTGTCGCGTGCGGCCTCCACACTCGGTCTCCTCAACGGTCCGCCGCCCGCCGTCCCGGCCGAGTCCGACGGAAGACGCCCCAATTCCATCCCGGCAGGCAGCCTACCGTGCCGCCCGGGGCCGCCGGGATCGACGTACGCCCGCGGCCGGGCACCGTCGTAACTCCTCCGGGGCGTAATCCGATCGCGCCGGGCGCCCGGGCCTCCTATGATGGGCCTCGCTTCACACGGGGGCGGGATGCCGCCGCCGACAGCCGTACGAGGAACGGGAGGTGTGACCGATGACCGTCGCCACCACGGGTGCTGTCCACAGCGACCAGACGCTTGTCCACTCCACCTCCGCGGTCTCCGGCTGACCACCTGTCACTTCCGCGCGCCGCGCGCGCCACCCGGGACCGCCCTGTGAAGGGTCCTCCTTGAACCTCCCCGACCTCTCCGGCCTTCCCTCCCTCTCGCCCTCCCCCCACCCGCTCGCTCCCTACGGCTGGGACGGGCACTGGGAGGCCGAGTTCACCGGCCACGCCGAGCGGGGCCTGCTGCCCGGCCGCGTCGTCCGGGTCGACCGCGGGCAGTGCGACGTCGTCACCGCCGACGGTGTCGTACGGGCGGACACCGCGTTCGTCACCCCGCACGACCCCCTGCGGGTCGTCTGCACCGGCGACTGGGTCGCCGTCGACGCCCACGGCACCCCGCGCTACGTACGGGCGTGTCTGCCGCGCCGCACCGCCTTCGTGCGCTCCACCTCCTCCAAGCGGTCCGAGGGACAGATCCTCGCGGCCAACGCCGACCGCGCCGTCATCGCCCTGTCCCTGGCCGTCGAACTCGACCTCGGGCGGGTCGAGCGGTTCCTCGCCCTGGCCTGGGAGTCCGGCGCCCGGCCGGTCGTCGTCCTCACCAAGGCCGACCTCGTGCCCGACCCGGCCGTACGGGCGTACCTCGTCGAGGACGTCGAGCGCAGCGCGCCCGGGGTGCCCGTCCACACCGTCAGCGCCCTCGCCGGCGAGGGCGTCCGGGAGCTGACGGACGCCCTCGGCGGGGGCACCTCCGTGCTGCTCGGGGCCTCCGGCGCGGGCAAGTCGACGCTCGCCAACGCGCTCGTCGGCGAGGACGTCATGGACGTCCAGGCCACCCGCGACCTGGACGGCAAGGGCCGGCACACCACCACCACCCGGAACCTGCTGACGCTGCCCGGCGGCGGGGTGCTCATCGACACGCCGGGACTGCGCGGCGTCGGGCTCTGGGACGCCGGGCACGGCGTCGGCCAGGTCTTCTCGGAGATCGACGCACTCGCCCGCGGCTGCCGCTTCCACGACTGCGCCCACGAGTACGAGCCGGACTGCGCGGTCGTGGCCGCCCTCGACGCGGGCGACCTGTCCCCGCGCCGTCTGGACAGCTACCGCAAGCTCGTCCGCGAGAACCAGTGGATCACCGCCAAGTCCGACGCCCGGGTCCGCGCCGACGCCCGGCAGGACTGGAAGCGCAAGCAGGCCGACGGCCGGGCGGCCGGACGGGCCAAACGCGGGCAGTGGCGGTGAACGGACGACGGCCGGCGGGGGCGGTGAGCGCACGGCGGCCGGTGGGGGTGGTGGGCGGTGAGCGGCCGCCGCCCACCACCCCGTCCGAATCCCGCTAGCGTCGCCCTCCGCACGGGCGAAGACTGGAACCCGTGATGGACGAGGAGACCAGGTACGAGGCGGTGCGCAGCCGGGACGCCCGTTTCGACGGCGCGTTCTTCTTCGCCGTCGCGACGACCGGGATCTACTGCCGGCCCAGCTGCCCCGCCGTCACCCCGAAACGGCGCAACGTGCGGTTCTTCCCGACGGCCGCCGCCGCGCAGGGCGCGGGGTTCCGGGCCTGCCGGAGGTGCCGCCCGGACGCCGCGCCCGGCTCGGCCGACTGGAACGCGCGCGCCGACGTGGTCGGGCGGGCCATGCGGCTGATCGGCGACGGCGTCGTCGACCGGGAGGGCGTCGCCGGGCTCGCCGCACGCCTCGGCTACAGCGCCCGCCAGGTGCAGCGCCAGCTCACCGCCGAGCTGGGGGCCGGGCCCGTCGCCCTCGCGCGGGCGCAGCGCGCGCACACCGCGCGGGTGCTGCTCCGGACCACCGACCTGCCGGTCACCGAGATCGCCTTCGCCTCGGGCTTCGCGAGCGTCCGGCAGTTCAACGACACCATCCGCGCCGTGTACGCGCTGACCCCGACCCGGCTGCGGGACGCCGCCCCCCGCCGGGGCCGTACGGCCGCCCCGGGCGGCGGGATCCCGCTACGGCTCGCCCACCGCGGCCCGTTCCACGCGGCCGCCGTCTTCGACCTGCTGCGACGCGAGGCCGTCACCGGCGTCGAGGAGGTCGACGGCCCTCCCGGCCACCGCACCTACCGCCGCACGCTCCGCCTGCCGTACGGCACCGGAATCGCCGCCGTCGAGGAACGGACGGGCTCCGCGCCCGCCTCCGCCGTCCACCCCGGTGGCTGGCTCCCCGCCCGGCTGCACCTCACCGACCCACGCGACCTCACCACCGCCGTCCAGCGGCTGCGGCGGCTGTTCGACCTCGACGCCGACCCCTACGCCGTCGACGAGCGGCTCGGCGCGGACCCGCGGCTCGCCCCGCTCGTCGCCGCCCGGCCCGGGCTGCGCGCCCCCGGCGCCGCCGACCCGGACGAGTACGCGGTGCGGGCGCTGGCGGGCCGGAGCGCCACCGCACACCTGGTGGCCGCCCACGGCAAGGCCCTGGACGCCCCCAGCGGAAGCCTCACCCACCTCTTTCCCGAACCGGCGGCGCTGGCGGGGGTCCCGGGCCCCGTGGGCACCCTCGCCACCGCCCTCGCCGACGGCACCGTGCGCCTCGACGCGGGCGCGGACCGGGACGACGCCCAGGCGGCGCTGCTCGCGCTGCCCGGCCTGGACGGGCGCACGGTCGCTGACGTCCGGGCCAGGGCCCTCGGCGACCCCGACGTCGCACCGCCCGGCGCCGACGTGCCCGACACCTGGCGTCCCTGGCGGACGTACGCCCTCCACCACCTGCACGCAGCGAAGGAAACCCATGTACTGGACTAGCGTCGACAGCCCGCTCGGCCCCCTGCTCCTGACCGCCGCCCCGGACGGCGCGCTGACCTCGCTGTCCGTGCCCGGCCAGAAGGGCGCACGGCCCGTCCCGGACGGCCGGCGGCACGACCGCGGACCCTTCCGCGCCGCCGAGGAACAGCTCGCCGCCTACTTCGCCGCCGAACTCAAGGAGTTCCACCTGGAGCTGCGGACCGAGGGCACCGCCTTCCGGGAGCGGGTGTGGGCCGCCCTCGACACCGTCCCCTACGGCGCCACCACCACCTACGGCGAGATCGCCGCCCGGATCGGCGCCTCCCGGCCCGCCGTACGGGCCGTCGGGGGCGCGATCGGCGCCAACCCCCTGCTCATCGTGCGCCCCTGCCACCGCGTCATCGGCGCCGACGGCTCCCTCACCGGCTACGCGGGCGGCCTGGAGCGCAAGATGCGGCTGCTCGGGCTGGAGGGGGCGTGGTGAGGAGGCCGAGGCCGTGGCCACGCCGCCGCCCACCCAGCCTCCGCGGCGTTCGGCTCCTCCACCGTGCACAGCTCCGTCACCCCCACAGCACCGCGCCCAGCCACGCCCCCATCACCAGCAGGCAGGTGAAGAGTTCCGCGAGGACGCTGGAGCCGCCGGCGCGCATCGCCGTGCGCAGGGACGCGCGGGCCGCGTCGGACCGGCCGAGGCGCAGGCGCTCGGCGAGGTAGCCGCCGGCCAGGAATCCCGGGATCGCGCCGAACACGGGCAGCAGGAAGAAGCCGAGGAACGCCCCCGCGCCCGCGTACAGCGCCATCCGCCGGGTGGTGCCGTCCACGCGCAGCCGGCGGGGCGGCAGGGCCCAGCGCACCACCTGGGACAGGAACAGGGCGACCGTCGCCCCCACCAGCACCGCCCAGGCCACGGGCTGCGGGTCCTTCAGCGCCCACCACAGGACCGCGGCCCACACCAGCCACGACCCCGGAACACCGGGCACCAGCACTCCGCACAGGCCGAGCAGGATGACCAGCCCGACCAGCAGGAGTTCCCACACGCCCATCTGCCCAGCCTGCCGGAGAGCGGGCGAAGGCGCAGGTCAAGGCGGGCGCCCGGGGGTTCGGGGGTTCTAGTGTTCCCGGGTCACCCATCCGCGTTCGTACGCGTGCCAGCCCAGCTGGAGGCGGGTCGTCACGCCCGTCAGCTCCATCAGCCGTTTCACCCGGCGCTGTACGGTCCTCAGACCCAGGTCGAGCTGTTTGGCGACGCTCGCGTCGGTCAGGCCGGCCAGCAGCAGGGACAGGACCTCAGGTCGGCGGCGTCCGGGCCGTCGGGGCAGGCGGGGTCCCGGTCGACGACGCCGTCCGCGCCGAGCCGCAGCGGCAGCGCCTCCCGCCACACCGACTCGAACAGCCCCGACAGCAGCTCCAGCAGCCCGCTGGCGTGCACCACCAGCGCGGCGGGCTCCGCCGAGCGGCCGGTGAGCGGCACCAGGGCGAGCGAGCGGTCCGCCACGACGAGCTTCGTCGGCACCCGGTCCACGACCCGCACCTCCTCGTCCCGGCCGAGCGCGGCCGTCAGCTCCGTCACGCCGTCCGGCTGGTCGAGGACCGCCCGTTCCAGCACCACGCGGTAGCGCACCCCGCGGGCCGCGGCCTGCTCCTCCGCGTCGTTCTCCACGCCGGTCACGGCCACGGGCGTCCCGGTGACCAGCGCGCACACCTCGTCGCTCGCGCCCAGCTGGATCTGCAGGAAGCGCTGCGCGACCGCCGCCGCGCCCGTCACCACCTCGACCAGATCGTGTACGGACGGCTCGGCCGCCGCCGCCCGGTACTCCTCCGCCAGCAGCGCCGCCGCCAGCTCCGCCTGCTCCAGCTCGTGCCGCCGCTGGGTGAGCAGCGCGGCCAGGGCCACACCGGGCGGCGCGGCGACCCAGCGGCCGGCCCGTCCCGAGGACTGCGCGACCAGCCCGTGCCGCTCCAGCCGGCGCAGCGCGCGTTCGGTGTCGTGCTCGCCCAGGGCCAGCCGGCGCGCGAGGTCCGGTACGTCGGCGGCGCCCACGGACACCAGCTCCCGGTACGCCGACTCGTGTGTCCCGTCGAGCCCGATCGCTCCCAGCATCCGCCGTCGCCCTCCCTGACCACTCCGTCGCCCATGGCGGGAAACCGCCACGGCGCCATCCCGCCGCCGCACATCATCGCCCTACCCGGGGGCGCTCTGCCATGGTGTGGCGGGGCGGCCGCCGTTGATCATCCGCGGCCGTGACCGCGACCGCGATCGTCCGTCACGGCGGACCCCCTCTCGATCCGGGGCGTACACGTGTGACCGTCGGCCGCATCGGCACGGCATCGGCGGGCACCCGGAACGTGACGCGGGCTCATGACGCGCAGGGGCGCCTAGGGGATCTGAGCCCGGGTCACCCGAGGCCGCCGGGCGGTCCTCCCGTGGGGGGTGGGACCGCCCGGCGGCCCCTCCACCCACTCGTCGCACTCCCGTTCGGCCGGTCGCCCGTCGGGCCCCGGCAGGCCGGTCGCATTTTCCCGATGCCCCGTTCCCCCAGGGGCCGTGCCGTGGACAATCGGGGACATGAGCCAGCAGGGGGGTAGGCCCACCGGTCACGAGGACGACTGGTGGGGGCAGTTGTACGACGACTCCGCCGAGGACCACGGGCCGGCGGCGGCCGGCGACTCGCTCGACGACCGCTTCGCGTCGGCGGCGGGTGCGGTGCGCCCCGAGAGCGCGGTGCGTCCCGAGGGGACGGTGCGCCCCGAGGGGACGGTGCGCCCCGAGGGGACGGCGCGCCTCGCGGGGGCGGCGCGCCCCGCAGGGACGGAGGCGGACGGAACCGAAGCACCCGAGGGATCTGAGGGGGCCCAGCGGTCGGAGGGACCTGGGTGGTCGGAGGGGGCCGAGGCGTCCGAGGGGGCGGAAGGGGCCGCGCAGCCCGAACGGGCCGACCGCGCACAGCAGGGCGATCGCGCCGGGCAGGCGGACTGGTGGGCGCGGGGGGAGGCGCCGCCGCCCGCCACCGCTCCGCCCCGGCCGGCCGCCCCTCCGAGGACGGCACCCGCCGTCCCGCCGCCGCGCAGCGGCACCGCCGCCGGGCCGGCCCCCGCTCCCGCCCAGCCCCCCGTCGCGTCCCCCACCGGCCCACCCCCACCACAGCGCCGGCACGCCCCCTGGGAGCCCCCGTCGGCAACCCCGCCCGGCCCCACCACCTTCCCGCCCGGTCCACTGCCCCCGGGCTTCGACCAGCGGGCGGCCCAGCGTCCCGCACCCTCCGCCTCCTCCGGCCGTACGCCCCCGGAGCCGTTGGCGGAGCCCGCCTCCGAGCCCCTGTCCGCCCCCGCCCCTCCCGCCCCCGAGCCCGTGTCCGCACCAGAGCCGGAGCCCAAGCCGATGCCGGAGACCGCGTCCACTCCCTCCCAGCCGGCACCCCCGGCACCCCCGAAATCCACCGCCCCCGGCACCCACCCCGCGCCCCCTCCCGCCCCCGCACACCCCTACGCGCCCCCCGTACCCCCGCACGCCCCCACCGCCTCCGCCACCGGCGCGGCGGCCCCCTTCCCGCCGGCCGTCGCCGCGCCGCGATCCGCCCCCCGGCACGCCGCGCGACCCGCCGTGCAGCCCTACGTCGGGTCCGGGCCGCCCACGTACGACGCCGAGCCGACCGCGCTGCCGCCCGCCGACCCGGACGCGCTCGACGACGTGGTGGCCGACACCGTGCTGGACGGTGCCCGGTACGGGGTCTGCACGCTGCGGGCCGCGTCCGTGCGGGGCGACTCGGCGCGCTACCGGGGCGAGCCGCGCCGCGACGCGCTGCTCACCGCGCGGTTCGGCACCGGCGAGCAGGCGCTGCTGCTGGTCGCGATGGCGACCGGTGCCCGGGCCACGCCGGGGGCGCACCGGGCGGCCGCCGAGGTGTGCCGGTGGATCGGGCGGGCCGTGGGCCGCAGTCACGTCCGGCTCGCGGAGGACATAAGGGCCGGCCGGCGCGGCGACCTGAAGTCGGGCCTGCACCGACTCACGGACCGCAGCCTCGGCCGGCTCCGCGCCGGCGCCGCCGAACAGGGCCTGGAACCGCAGGAGTACGCGGCCACCCTGCGGTGCCTGCTGCTGCCCGCCGACCCGGCGTGCCGTACGCGGGTCTTCTTCGGTGTCGGACCGGGCGGGCTGTTCCGGCTGCGGGACGGCGCGTGGCAGGACATCGAACCGCGGGCCGGTGAGGTCACCGGCGAGCCGGTCGTCGGGTTCGGCTCCCCGCCGGCCGAGACCCCCGAGGGCGACCGCCTCACCATGGACCTGGGCATCCCGACCGCCCCGAACCCGTACGAGCCGTCCTCCGGCCCCTCCTCCGGCCCGGTCTCCGGTCCATCCTCCGGGCCGTCCTCCGGGCCGGTCTCCGGGCCGGTCTCCGGGCCGGTCTCCGGGCCGGCCCGTGAACCCTTCCGCTTCCGGGCCTCCGTAGCCCGCCCGGGTGACACGCTCCTGCTGTGCACCGGCGGCCTGGCCGACCCGCTGCGCGGTGAGCCCGCGCTCCTCGGCCACCTGGCGGAACGGTGGTCCGAGGCCGTCCCGCCCGGACTGGCCGCGTTCCTCGCCGACACCCAGGCGCGGGTCAAGGGGTACGCCGACGACCGTACGGCCGCCGCCGTCTGGGAGGCATGACGGCCGCCCCTGTGGATTCATGGAACCCGGAGGGTCCGAAGGGATCGACGGGTACCGAAGGGGCACCAGAGCACCATGGCCAAACAGAACGTCGCCGAGCAGTTCGTCGACATCCTCGTCCGCGCCGGGGTCACCCGCCTGTACGGCGTCGTGGGGGACAGCCTGAACCCGGTCGTGGACGCCGTCCGCCGCCACGCCGGCATCGACTGGGTCCACGTCCGCCACGAGGAGACCGCCGCCTTCGCCGCGGGCGCCGAGGCCCAGATCACCGGGAAGCTCACCGCCTGCGCGGGCTCCTGCGGGCCGGGCAACCTGCACCTCGTCAACGGCCTGTACGACGCGCACCGCTCCATGGCGCCCGTCCTCGCCCTCGCCTCCCACATCCCGTCCAGCCAGATCGGCCTCGGCTACTTCCAGGAGACGCACCCCGACCGCCTCTTCCAGGAGTGCAGCCACTACAGCGAACTCGTCTCCAGCCCGCAGCAGATGCCGAGACTGCTGCACACCGCCATCCAGAACGCGGTCGGCCGCAGCGGCGTCAGCGTGGTCTCGCTCCCCGGCGACATCGCCGCCGAGCCCGCTCCCGAGCAGACCGCCGCGACCGCCCTGGTCACCAGCCGCCCCACCGTCCGCCCCGGCGACGAGGAGATCGACCGGCTGGTCGGGATGATCGACGCGGCCGACAAGGTCACCCTGTTCTGCGGCAGCGGCACCGCGGGCGCGCACGCCGAGGTGATGCGGTTCGCCGAGAAGATCAAGTCCCCGGTGGGGCACGCCCTGCGCGGCAAGGAGTGGATCCAGTACGACAACCCGTACGACGTCGGCATGAGCGGCCTCCTCGGCTACGGCGCCGCCTACGAGGCCACCCACGGGTGCGACCTGCTGATCCTGCTCGGCACCGACTTCCCGTACAGCGCCTTCCTGCCCGACGACGTCCGGATCGCCCAGGTCGACGTACGGCCCGAGCACCTCGGCCGGCGCTCCCGGCTGGACCTGGCCGTCTGGGGCGACGTGCGCGAGACCCTGCGCTGTCTTCTCCCGCGCGTGCGGGAGAAGAAGGACCGGCGCTTCCTCGACAAGATGCTGAAGAAACACGCCGACGCGCTGGAGGGCGTCGTCAAGGCCTACACCCGGAAGGTGGACAAACACGTTCCGATCCACCCCGAGTACGTCGCCTCCGTCCTCGACGAACTCGCCGACGACGACGCGGTCTTCACGGTCGACACCGGCATGTGCAACGTCTGGGCGGCCCGCTACCTCTCGCCCAACGGGCGCCGCCGCATCATCGGCTCCTTCTCCCACGGCTCGATGGCGAACGCGCTGCCCATGGCGATCGGAGCCCAGTTCACCGACCGGAAGCGGCAGGTCGTGTCGGTGTCCGGCGACGGTGGTTTCTCCATGCTCATGGGGGACTTCCTCACCCTCGTCCAGTACGACCTGCCGGTGAAGGTCGTCCTCTTCAACAACTCCTCGCTCAGCATGGTCGAACTGGAGATGCTGGTCGCCGGGCTGCCCTCGCACGGCACCGCCAACAAGAACCCCGACTTCGCCGCCGTCGCCCGGGCCTGCGGCGCCCACGGGGTGCGCGTCGAGAAGCCCAAGGACCTCGCCGGCGCGCTGAAGGACGCCTTCAGGCACAAGGGCCCGGCCCTGGTCGACGTCGTCACCGATCCCAACGCGCTGTCCATCCCGCCCAGGATCAGCGCCGAGATGGTGACCGGGTTCGCGCTGTCCGCGTCGAAGATCGTGCTGGACGGCGGAGTCGGCCGGATGCTCCAGATGGCCCGCTCCAACCTCCGCAACGTCCCGCGCCCGTGAGGGCCGACGCACGGCCTCGGCCGACCGGCGCCCCTACCCGTAGGGGACCCAGCGGCGGGCGGAGATGTCGTACGCGTGGCGCGGCAGGCCCTCGAGGGAGCGGGTGCGGAACGGACGGCCGCGGTCGTCGGCGCGGACCGTGCCGGCGCGGCCCCGGGAGGACCAGTCCGGCTCCAGGTACCAGGAGCAGTCGCAGCCCCGCGTCGACGCGGTCACCAGCAGCGCCTCGGGGTCCTCGGCGGACACCCGGTACGGCAGCCGGACCGCCGGGAGCGGTGTGCCGGAGTCGTCGCCGGGGACCGCGCGGGCGACCGGCCGGTCCTGGTCCAGGTCGACGGCGAAGTGACGGGGACTGACCGCGCCGCCGCAGCCCTGGTCCATGGCGTAGGCGTGGCCCGGCACGGGCTGCGGGTCCGCGGCCGACGCCGCGGACCCGCAGCGCGGTCAAAACCACGGCCGTGGAGCTGCGCCCCTGGACCGAGATCTCCACGGTGGTGTCCCGCCCGTGCACGGCCCCCTGCGCCGCGGCCCACGCCGCGGCGTCCTGCGGCGCCGGGAGCGGCCGGACCCGCGCGGGCGGCTCGGCGAGGACGTAGTCGTGACCGCAGCCGAACGCGACGGGTGCGCCCGGTCGGGCACCACCGGATTCCGGCCAACTTCGCGAGCCGTGCCGGGGCGGCGGCGCGGAGGGGGTGTCGGCGGGCCCGGCGCGCGGGTGGGGCCCGTCGGTGCCCGCCGGAACCGGCCGCCGGCGCCCGCGGAGTCCCTGGCCGAGGTCTCGCGCCCCACCTCTTCCCGGACTACGGCCGGAGCGGCAGACACGCATCGGCCGGGCGGCGCACCCCGGGCGGTCGGCACATCCCCGGGCACCTAGGCGCGACGACGCGCGGGCCGGCCGCGGCCGGCGGCCCTCCCGCACCGGCGGCTCCGGTGCACGCCCCGCACGGGCACGCCCGGGCCGTCGCACGGCGGTTGCGTCGCGCGGGCCGGGGCCGCCGCCGGGGCGCGGCGGCGAGACGGCGGGCGGACGGCGGGGGCCGCGGGGAGACGGCGGCGAGACGGCGGTCCGCGGCCGGGCGGTCCTCCCGCCCGCCGTACGACCGCCCGTCCGTCCGCGGCCACCGCGTCGACCAGGCTCTTCGTGCGACGAGCCGTGGACGAGGAGCGCGTGGGCCGCCCTCGGACGCCGGCCGGGGCCCAGGGGCCGGTGGCCCCGCGGCCCGCCTCCTCCGCCCGCCCCACCGGGGGGACGGCACCGGCGGCACCCGGGCCCGGCGGCGCACGCGGCGAACGCCGCGCACACGGCGCGCGCACCGCCGTGTCCCGCGCCCGCGGTCCCGGCCGGGACCCGCAGGAGGGTCCGGGCGAGGGGCCGGGCGAGGGCCCGTGGCCGTGGCCGAACACCTGGTCGTCGACGATCCGGCATGACTGCCCCCGGACCCACGGGGCAAGCATCCCCATGAACGTGTTCGAGCAGGGGGGAACCGACAATCGGCACGCGGGCGGGGGTCATGAAGAGGCAGGCACGAGGCAGCGGTGCGACCGTGATCGCGAACACCTCGGCGCAGCAGACGGCGGAGGACGGGGCCGACGGAGCCGAGGGGCACGCGCGGGCGCCCCAGTTGCGCCGCAGACTCGGGCGGGCGGACCTGAGAGCCGTCCCCGAGACACGGCGGGCGCTGCGCGAGATGCTGCGGCACTGGGGCCGGACAGGACGCACGGACATAGCGGAACTGCTCACCAGCGAGCTCGTCACCAACGCGCTCGTGCACACCGATCACGACGCGGTCCTCACGGCGACCGTGGGACCGGCCGGCCTGCGGGTCGAGGTACGGGACTTCGTCTCCCGCCCTCCGCAGCCGCGCCCGGCGGCCACCGACGGCGCCACGCACGGCCGGGGCCTGCTCCTGGTGCAGTCCCTCGCGGACGCCTGGGGTGTCCGGGCCCACGGGGTCGGCAAGGCGGTGTGGTTCGAGCTGGAGGCGGGAGCGGCCTGAGACAACGGGAACGGGGCAACGGGAAGGGGGCGCGGCCCGCATGGCCGCGCCCCCTTCCCGTTACCGCTCACCGGTCAGCCGAATTGCTGCTCCAGGTCCTTGAGCTTGCGCTCCAGGGAGTCCAGTCGCGGCAGGGCCATGGTGTCGTCCTCCGCCGTGAGGTCGACGGTGAGTGCGTCGGAACCGTGGCGGACGGGCTGGAGGGAGGGGCGCGGCCGGACCGGCAGCTGCTCGGCCGAGTTGGCTATGGCAGGCTCCGCGGGAACGCGCTCGGAGGTGGCCCGCTCCAGGGTGGCCTGGGCCTCCAGCTGGCGGGTGCCGCCGCCACCGCCGCCACCGCGGCCGGGCCAGCGGCCGTGGCCGCGGCTGATCGCCTTCAGCTGGGCCCGCTCGACACGCTGCTGCTCGCGACGGCGCAGCTTGGTCTCCTCCTTGCGGGCCTTGTCGTCGCGGACCTCCTCGACGGCCTCGTCCAGGCTGCGCACGCCCTCCAGGAGCATCAGCGACCACGCCTTGTACGTCTCACGGGGGGCCCGCAGCCAGCGCACCACGCGGATCTGCGGCAGCGGACGGGGCACCAGGCCCTGCTCGCGCAGCGCGGCGCGGCGGGTCTGCTTCAGCGCGCGGTCGAAGAGCACCGCGGCGGACAGGGACATGCCCGCGAAGAACTGCGGAGCGCCGTCGTGACCGAGGCCGCGGGGTGCGTGGACCCAGTTGAACCAGGCGGCGGCACCCGCGAACGTCCACACCAGTATCCGGGAGCCGAGCGCCGCGTCACCATGGCTGGCCTCGCGGACCGCGAGGACGGAGCAGAACATGGCCGCGCCGTCGAGGCCGAAGGGGACCAGGTATTCCCAGCCGCCGGAAAGGCTCAGGTTCTCGCGGCCGAAGCCGACGAGTCCTCGGTAGGAGAGCGCGGCAGCCACGGCGGCGCAGCAGAACAGCAGGACGTAGGAAGCGATTCCGTAGATGGCTTCCTTGCGCCTGCGCCGCTCCTCGCTGCGCTCCCACGAGTCGTCCGCGCTGGTGTCCTTCCCCGAGGAGTTCTTGCCGCGCCGGAGCACCGCCACCGCCGCCAGCATGCCCAGGAGCAGTACGGCGCCCGGAAGCAGCCAGTTCAGCGATATGTCGGTCAATCTCATCTGGGGTCCCTTGCATTGGGATAGGGCGTAACGCCCGCCATAGTGGACCAATCCCGCCGGCCCTCAGGGGGTTTCGGGGCAAGAGGCCGCCAAGGAGGTGCAAGGGGATGCCCAGGGCGACGTTCTGCTCGAACTGCCGCGTGAGGGGCGGGAGTTGAGTTCTAATAAGACTACCCGCACGGGTGGTTCCGCGGAAAGTTCCTGCGCCGGGTGAGGGGATTGTGAAGTGCCTGTGACCGAGCGGGAGTCTCGTTCGGGTGATCTTACGTGACCCTGATGAGGGAGTCGCCCCCGGGGCGTCCCGGGACGGTTTCCTGAGGGGTGTTCAACTCGCGGCGACGGCGGTGAGCTTGGAGACGCGGTCCGCGTCGCAGGTGCGCGGGCAGGTGGCGCAGGTGTCCGCGGGGCGCACCGTGTAGAACATGCAGCAGCTCGCCCGGTCGCGGGTGGGCAGCGCCTGCCCGTCCGGTCCGGTCAGCTCACGGAAGGCCGCCGATCCGACGTACGGCCGGGTCGCCCCCGGCAGCAGCAGTTCGAGCTCGTGCCGTGCCCGCTCCTGCTCGCCCTCGCCGAGCAGATGGGCTATGTACCAGAGCCCCTCCACGACCTCGTCCGTGATCATGCCCCACAGGGCGCGGCCGCGCCGCCGCGCCCGCGGAGCGAAGCCGGCCAGGACCGGCTCGTGGTGTTCGGCGACCGCCGCCCGCACCTCGGCCCGCAGTGCCTCCTCGTCCGGGACCACCCGGGCGCCGGGCAGCGCCGCGGCGGGGTCGCCCGGCAGGCAGGCGAACGAGGCGGGCGCGCGGACGGCCATCCGCATGCCCTCACCCGTGCGGTCGTACGACACGTGGGTCACGGGGAAGCGGGGCACGCGGCGGTGCAGGAACCACGGGACGGTGACGAGCAGGCAGGCGGGCCAGGCGTACCGGTGCAGCCCGAAGCTCGCGACGACGTCCGGGCGGGCCTTCTGTCCGTAGTCGCGCAGCACCTGGGCGTCGTCCCAGGCCAGGAAGGACTCCAGGGCCGGTCCGCCCTCGGCGAGTTCGGAGGCCGCGACCCAGCCGCCGCCCCGGGGCGCCGGGTCCCCGTCCTCCAGCTCCAGGACGGTGAAGCCCGGGAAGACCTCGGAGAGGCGCCGGTAGGCGTCCGTCACGGCCGAGGGGGCCGAAGGGCGTACGGGCATGCCGGGACCACCGATCCAGGAGTGTCGAAGAGGTAAGCCTTACCTTACTCATTGTGGTGTGGATTTGAACTGGCGGCCAGGGGGCCTAAGGTGCTTGACGGGCGAGTAACAACCCGCCGTAATGACCCCAAGTACCGAAACGTCCCTCAGGAGGACCCCCGTGGAGCCGAGCGCGCAGGGCTTTGCCGGGACGGGGATCCCCGAAGGGGGCGGCGGATCCGCCGGCGTGCCGGGCGTCCCGCGCGCGGCGGAACGTGGACGAGGCGTGGCCGGCCCCGTCGGGAACGCGTCCGCACCCGGCGCGGTGCGCGGTGAGCACACGCACGGCGAGGTGCCCCTCCCGCGGCCGCGTCCCGTCGTCCAGCGCGCCTCCGTGCGCGGCCAGATCCTCGACGCCCTGCGCACCGCGCTGGTCACCGGCGACCTCACCCCGGGCGAGGTGTACTCGGCACCGGTCCTCGGCGAACGCTTCGGGGTGTCCGCGACCCCGGTCCGCGAGGCCATGCAGCAACTCGCCCTGGAGGGCGCCGTCGAGGTGGTGCCCAACCGGGGCTTCCGGGTGGTCGTGCGCGGCGCCCGCGAACTGGCCGAACTGGCCGAGGTGCGCGCGCTGATCGAGGTGCCCGTGATGCTGCGGCTCGCCCGCACGGTCCCCGCGGCCCGCTGGGCGGACCTGCGCCCGCTCGCCGAGGACACCGTCCGCGCCGCGGCCTCCGGCTGCCGCGCCGCCTACGCCGAGGCGGACCGGGCCTTCCACCGCGCCGTCCTGGCCCTGTCCGGCAACGAACAGCTCGTCGGCGTCGCCGAGGACCTGCACCGCCGCTCGCAGTGGCCGCTGGTCGGCGGCCCGGTCTCCCGGGACCCCGCGGACCTCGTCGCCGACGCGGCGGAACACACGGCCCTGCTGGAGGCGCTGACGGCGGGCGACCCGGACGTGGCGCAGGCCCTGGTGCGGGAGCACTTCACGGGGGCGAGCTGAACGCGCCGCCGGGGGCGCACCCGGGACCCGGGACGCGGTGAGTGCGGCCGTGCCCGCGTTCGGTGAGCCCTGGGCTGTCGGCGCGGTGAGCACCGCCGTGCACGCCTGCGGCTGTCCGCCTGCGCCGTGCACGCCTGCGGCTGTCCGCCTGCGCCGTGCACGCCTGCGGCTGTCCGCCTGCGGCGCGCTGCCGCCAGGTGGCCGCTGCCGGGCGCCGTTCGCACGGGGCCGTCGTGGTGCTCCCGCGGCGTGTGGGCGGGAGCGGCGGGCAGGGCGCCGTCTGGCAGGGCCAGGGCGGCCGCCACACTCGCGGCGCCGGGTCGGGGTCGGTCGGCGGCCCCGTGCACGCCTTCGGCGTCTCGCGACGGGCGAGGGTCGTAGGTGGCCCTGCCGGGCGCCGTTCGCGCGGGGGGCGCCGGGTGATGTCCCGTCGTGGTGCCCCGCCGCGGGTCGGCGGGACCGAGGCAGGGCGCCGCCCGGCACGGCCCGGTGGCGTGCCGCACTCGCGGCGGCGTGCCGCGGCCGGGGTCGGCCGACGGCGTGGCCCCCCAGGCGACCGCGGGCGGCCCGGCGCACGCGTCGAAGGCCGCCCGGATGAGAGAGACGGCGGCGCGGGCGCGTGTGCCGTGGCAGCCCGGGGGCGTGCGACGGGTTTGCCGGAGGCGTGGCCCGGGGGCCGTGCGGGGGGCTGCCCGGGCGTGGCCCCGGGGGGCGTGGGCCGGGGCTGCCCGGGGTCGCCCTGGCGCGCCTGCCGGGGCTGCCCGGGGTGTGGGCCGGGGGTGCCCTGGCGCGTCTGCCGGGCCGCTACGCCGTCGCCGCCGGCGGGAACAACTCCCGTGCCAGCCAGGTGGGGACGCCGCCGAGCAGACGGAACAGCCGGCGGGCCTCCTCCCGCAGCCGGGACGCCTCCGGTTCGGTCTCCGCGTCCGCCAGGGAGGCCAGGGCCGGTGCCGTGCCCACCAGGAAGCCCAGTTCCTCCCGGATCCGCAGGGACTCGGCGAAACCGTGCCGTGCCTCGGACAGGTCGCCGTCGCGCAGCGCGAGGCCCGCGAGGTGGCGCCAGGTGAAGGAGAGCAGCAGCGCGTCGGAGTGGGCCGCGGCGGCCGTGTGGGCGCGCCGGTAGGCGGTGCGGGCGGCCTGCGGGGAGCGGGCGATGTTCTCGGCGAGCAGGCCGCGCCGGAAGTCGAGCAGCGCCCGGCCCGGAGCCTCCGGAGGGATCAGCGCCGCCGCCCGCCCGAGCGCGGCCCGCGCCTCGTCGACGCGGTCGCGCACCCCGTGCACGGTCGCCGCGTACGCCAGGTGCCCGCGTTCGCAGGCGGCGGCGCCCCGCTCCTCGTCTGAGTGCGCCAGCGCCTCGGCCGACCGCAGGGCGTCCTCCGCGTCCTGCCAGCCCTGCTCGGTGTACAGGCACCGCTCCACGAGCAGTGCGGCCCGCTGGATGGCGCCCGCCGCGGTGCCCGGCGGGAGCAGGGCCGCGGCGTCGGCCCAGCAGCCCCGCGAGCGCAACCGCCATACCGCGGTCCGGAGGGGATCGTCACCAGCGGTCGTTCCGTTACCAGACATGGCGGTATACGCCACGTTGCCCTCCCCAAGGTCCGGTCCTTCGGCTCAGCCCGGGGTCACGGGACGGGGCGCGCGCTCCCCGGGAGGGGGGCGTCCTCGGCGGTGTCGCCGGCCGCCGGTGCACCGCACCGGCGCCCGCCCGCGCCCCGAGGCCGCACGCACCAAGCCCCGCTCACCGGCGTCACCAGGCACCGTCCCTCCTCGTCGGCCTGATCCGGAGGGCAGGCCCAAGCGCGCCGTCGAGCTGTGAGTGGTGGCCGCATCTCAGCACGACTGCCCCGGCCGGGCCAAGGGGGCGGGTGAAGGATTTCACAAAGTCGTGGGACTCCCGGGGCCCACAGGTTTCGGCCCCACGGCCGCTGATCCGTGAGCCGAGCCGTGAGCCGATCCTTCAGCCGATCCGTCAGCCGACCGTCAGCCGATCCTTCAGCCGAGCTGTCAACCGACCGTCAGCTCATCCGCAGCGCCAGGAAGAAGTCCAGTTTGTCCTCCAGCCGCGACAGGTCACGGCTCGTCAACTGCTCGATCCGGCCGACCCGGTAGCGCAGCGTGTTGACGTGCAGGTGGAGCCGGGAGGCGCACCGCGTCCAGGAGCCGTCGCAGTCGAGGAAGGCCTCCAGCGTCGGGATCAGCTCCGCGCGGTGGCGGCGGTCGTAGTCGCGCAGCGGGTCCAGCAGACGGGCGGTGAAGGCCCGGCGGACGTCGTCGGGCACGAACGGCAGCAGCAGCACGTGGGAGGCGAGCTCCTGGTGGCCCGCCGCGCACACCCGGCCGGGGCGTGCCGCCGCCACCCGGCGGGCGTGCCGCGCCTCCTCCAGGGCGCCGCGCAGCCCCTCCGCCGAGTGCACCGCCGCGCTGACGCCCACGGTGACCCGGCCGTCGTCGTCCAGGCCCGCCGACAGCGGTTCCCGGACGGCGGCGAGGAGGGCGTCGGCGAGAACGCCCGGCTCCGGGCCGTCGTGCTCGGTGGAGACCGCCGGGAGCGGGACGAGGGCGACGGCCTCGTCCCCGATCTGGGCGACGGCGATGCGGTCGGAGGGCTCGGGGCCGGTGGCACGCGGGTCCACCAGGATCTCCTCCAGCAGCGCCTGGGCGACCGGACCGCCCTGCGTCTCCCCGCCGTCCCACTCGGCGCGCGCCACCACCACCTGCCAGTGCGGGGCGGCCCCGAGGCCCGGCAGCAGCACCGGCGCCGCCACCCGCAGCCGCGCCGCGATCTCGGCGGGGGCCGCGCCGGTCTGGACCAGCTCCAGCACCTCCTGCGCGAGCCGCCTGCGCACGGTGCGCGCCGCGTCGCGCCGGTCCCGCTCGACGGCGATGAGCTGGGTGACGCCCTGGAGCAGGTCGAGGCGCTCCTCCGCCCAGTCCCCGGCGTCCGCCTCGACGGCCAGCAGCCACTCCGACAGCACCGTCTCGCGCACGTCCCGCTCGTCCCGCGGCGCGCGCGGGGAACGCCCGCCGGAGCCGCCGGAGCCGCCGGAGCGGACGGGGAAGAGGGAGTACGTCCTCTGGCCCACGACCACCCGGTGCGGGCCGCGGCGGCCGGTGCGCGCGGCCGCCAGGTGCTCCGCCGCGAGCTGCGCGCACACCTCCGGCGCCGGTCCGGGGCCCGACACCTTGGGGCCGGCGATGAGCCGCCCGGTGGGGGAGAGGACCCAGGCGCGCAGGTCCAGGTCGGAGCCGAGCAGGTCCAGGACCACGTCGGGGCCGCCGCCCGCCGGGCCCGAGGTCATCATCCGCCGGTGCCGGTCGACGACGGCCGCGAGGTCCCCGGCGCGCTCGCCGGACACCTGCCGCACGACGTGCTCGGTGATCGTCGCGAACGCCACCGACTCGTGCACCGCGAACAGCGGCAGCCGGTGCCGGGCGCAGGCGGTGACCAGGTCGTCCGGCACCGCGCCGAGCTCGGCCTCGCCGGCGGCGAGCGCCGTCACGCCGGCCTGCACCAGGATGTGCACGAAAGGATCCGAGTCCGCCGCGTCCCGCCGCCACGCCAGGCCCGTCAGCACCAGCTCACCCCCGGAGAGGTAGCGGCTCGGGTCCCGCAGGTCGGTGGTCATCACACCCCGTACCGTGCGGTCCAGCTCGTCCTCGCCGCCGAGCAGCCGCAGGCCCAGCGCATCGGTGTCCAGCAGTGCGCGCAGCCGCATTCTCGTCGCCGCCGTTCCTTGTCTCGAAATCCACGAAGTCCCCGAAGCCACAGAGCCCACGAAGACCACAGAGCCCACGAAGACCACAGAGTCTCCGAAGGCCAGAGCCCACGAGGACCACAGAGTCCACGAAGGACCCCTGAGTCCACGAAGGCCCCCTGAGTCCCAGTCCCCGAAGGACCTCAGAGCCCACGCAAACCACGATGAGGCGTGAGGGGCGGGCCGGGGGCCGCCGGGTCGAGGAGGTCCGCCGACGGTTCCGGGCCCTCATCAGCCGCATTCTGTGCCTGCCGGGCTGTTTCCCACGTTTCCACAGGAAAACCGGGAGGTTACTGATGGCCTCCGTTCATACGAATCTACAAGATGCCCGCCCCGACCAGCGAACTCCTTCATGGTTTCGGTGACTGACCCCGTCGGAGTACGCGGCGGTGTACTGGCTCCACAGCGCGTGAACAGGTCATGCAAGAGCCGGGTCCGCCGCACCCGACTCCGGCTCGATCCGAACCCCCGAGACCAGGAAGAGAGCCGGTCATGGACTTCCTTCGCCCCGCCAGCTGGGAGGAGGCGCTCGCCGCGAAGGCCGAGCACCCCACCGCTGTGCCGATCGCGGGCGGCACCGATGTGATGGTCGAGATCAACTTCGATCACCGGCGGCCCGAGTACCTCCTCGACCTGGGCCGCGTCGCCGACCTCCAGGAGTGGGAGGTCGGCGAGGACAGTGTGCGGCTCGGCGCCTCCGTCCCCTACACCAGGATCATGGAGAACCTGCGGGCGGAGCTGCCCGGCCTGGCCCTCGCCTCCCACACCGTGGCCTCCCCGCAGATCCGCAACCGCGGCGGCGTCGGCGGCAACCTCGGCACCGCCTCCCCGGCCGGCGACGCCCACCCCGCGCTGCTCGCGGCCGGCGCCGAGGTCGAGGCCGAGTCGGTGCGCGGCAGCCGCCGCATCCCGATCGACGCCTTCTACACCGGCGTGAAGCGCAACGCGCTGGCGCCCGACGAGCTGATCCGCGCCGTCCACATCCAGAAGGCCGACGGACCCCAGCAGTTCTCCAAGGTCGGCACCCGCAACGCCATGGTCATCGCGGTCTGCGCCTTCGGCCTGGCCCTGCACCCGAGGACCCGCACGGTCCGCACCGGCATCGGCTCCGCCGCCCCCACCCCGGTCCGGGCGACGACGGCCGAGGAGTTCCTGAACGCCGCGCTCGACGAGGGCGGCTTCTGGGACAACGGAAGGACCATCACCCCGTCGGTCGCCCGGCGGTTCGCGGACCTGTGCGCCGCCGCCTGCAACCCGATCGACGACGTCCGGGGCACGGCGCGCTACCGCCGGCACGCGGTCGGCGTCATGGCCCGCCGCACCCTGACCTGGACCTGGGAGTCGTACCGCGGCACCCGCCGCGCCGTCGAGGGAGCCGCGTGATGCGCGTCCACTTCACCGTCAACGGACGACCGCAGGAGGCGGACGACGTGTGGGAGGGCGAGAGCCTCCTGTACGTGCTGCGGGAGCGCCTGGGCCTGCCCGGCTCCAAGAACGCCTGCGAGCAGGGCGAGTGCGGCTCGTGCACGGTCCGCCTCGACGGCGTGCCGGTGTGCGCGTGCCTGGTCGCCGCCGGGCAGGCGGAGGGCCGTGAGGTCGTCACGGTGGAGGGCCTGGCGGAGTACGCCGCACAGCGCTCCCGCACCACCGGCGCCCGCGGCGGCGGCACCTCCCTCGACGAGGCCGGGCGCCGGGACGCCGAGGGGAACACGGGCCCGCGGACCGCCGAGGGGGACACCGGCGCGCGGACCGCCGAGGGCACGGAACTCTCCCCCGTCCAGCAGGCCTTCATCGACGCCGGCGCCGTCCAGTGCGGTTTCTGCACGCCCGGTCTGCTGGTCGCCGCCGACGAGCTGCTGGAGCGCACCCCCGACCCGTCCGACGCGGACATCCGCGAGGCGCTCTCCGGCAACCTGTGCCGCTGCACCGGCTACGAGAAGATCATGGACGCGGTCCGCCTGGCGGCCGCCCGGCAGGGAGAGGCGGTCTGACGATGTCTCCCGACGGCGCCCCCATCGGCGCTCCCACCAAGATCACCCAGGGTTCGCGGACCCGCGGCGGCATCGGCGAGCCCACCCTCCGCCCGGACGGCGCCCTCAAGGTCACCGGCGAGTTCGCGTACTCCTCCGACCTGTGGCACGAGGACATGCTCTGGGGCCAGATCCTGCGCTCCACGGTCGCCCACGCCGAGATCGTCTCCCTCGACACGGGCGAGGCCCTCGCCACCCCGGGCGTGTACGCCGTCCTGACGTACGACGACCTGCCGGCCGACGTGAAGCACTACGGCCTGGAGATCCGGGACACCCCCGTCCTCGCCCACGGCAAGGTCCGCCACCACGGCGAGCCGGTCGCCCTCGTCGCCGCCGACCACCCGGAGACGGCCCGCCGCGCCGCCGCGAAGATCAGGGTCGAGTACCGCGAACTGTCGGTCATCACCGACGAGGCCTCCGCGACCGCCCCGGACGCGGTCCTCGTCCACGAGAACCGCACCGACCACCACTGCACCCACGTCCCGCACCCCAACATCGTCCACCGCCAGCCCATCGTCCGCGGCGACGCGGCCGCGGCAGCCGAGCGGGCGGACGTGATCGTCAAGGGCGAGTACACCTTCGGCATGCAGGACCAGGCCTTCCTCGGCCCCGAGTCCGGTCTCGCCGTGCCCGAGGAGGACGGCGGCGTCCACCTCTACATCGCCACCCAGTGGCTCCACTCCGACCTGCGCCAGATCGCCCCGGTCCTCGGCCTGCCCGAGGAGAAGGTGCGGATGACGCTGGCCGGCGTCGGCGGCGCGTTCGGCGGCCGCGAGGACCTGTCGATGCAGATCCACGCCTGCCTGCTGGCCCTGCGCACCGGCAAGCCCGTCAAGATCGTCTACAACCGTTTCGAGTCCTTCTTCGGCCACGTCCACCGCCACCCGGCCAAGCTGTCCTACGAACACGGCGCCACCCGCGACGGCAAGCTCACCCACGTCAGGTGCCGCATCGTCCTGGACGGCGGCGCGTACGCCTCCGCCAGCCCCGCCGTCGTCGGCAACGCCTCCTCCCTCGGCATCGGCCCCTACGCCGTCGACGACGTCGACATCGAGGCCGTCGCCCTCTACACCAACAACCCGCCCTGCGGCGCCATGCGCGGCTTCGGCGCGGTCCAGGCGTGCTTCGCCTACGAGGCGCAGATGGACAAGGTGGCGAAGGAACTGGGACTGGACCCGGTGGAGTTCCGGCAGCTCAACGCCATGGAACAGGGCACGCTCATGCCGACCGGCCAGCCCGTGGACTCCCCGGCACCGGTCGCCGAACTCCTGCGCCGCGTCAAGGCGATGCCGATGCCGCCGGAGCGCCAGTGGGAGAGCAGCGAGGGCGCCGACGTACGGCAGCTGCCCGGCGGTCTGTCCAACACCACGCACGGCGAGGGCGTCGTCCGCGGCGTCGGCTACGCGGTCGGCATCAAGAACGTCGGCTTCTCCGAGGGCTTCGACGACTACTCCACCGCCCGGGTCCGCATGGAGGTCGTCGCGGGCGAGCCCGTCGCCACCGTGCACACGGCCATGGCGGAGGTCGGCCAGGGCGGTGTCACCGTCCACGCGCAGATCGCCCGCACCGAGCTGGGCGTCGACCAGGTGACCATCCACCCGGCGGACACCCGCGTGGGCAGCGCCGGCTCGACGTCGGCCTCGCGCCAGACGTACGTCACCGGAGGGGCCGTCAGGAACGCCTGCGCGCTCGTCCGCGAGCGGGTGCTGGAGATCGGGCGCCGGAAACTCGGCTCCCACCACCCCGCCTGGGCCACCGCCGAACTGCTGCTGGAGGACGGCAAGGTGGTCACCGACGGCGGCGAGGTCCTGGCCGGCCTGGCCGACGTGCTCGGCGACGAGGCCGTGGAGGTCGAGGCGGAGTGGCGGCACCGGCCGACCGAGCCCTTCGACCCGCGCACCGGCCAGGGCAACGGACACGTCCAGTACTCCTTCGCCGCCCACCGGGCCGTCGTCGAGGTCGACACCGAGCTCGGCATGGTCAAGGTCGTCGAGCTGGCCTGCGCCCAGGACGTCGGCAAGGCGCTCAACCCGCTGTCCGTCGTCGGCCAGATCCAGGGCGGCACCACCCAGGGCCTGGGCATCGCCGTCATGGAGGAGATCGTCGTCGACCCGAAGACCGCGAAGGTGCGCAACCCCTCCTTCACGGACTACCTGATCCCCACCATCCTCGACACGCCCACCATCCCCGTCGACGTCCTGGAACTCGCCGACGACCACGCCCCGTACGGGCTGCGCGGCATCGGCGAGGCCCCCACCCTGTCGTCGACCCCGGCGGTCCTCGCGGCGATCCGCGACGCGACGGGCCTGGAGCTGAACAGGACGCCGGTCCGGCCGGAACACCTCACCGGAACCACCTGACAGCCCCTCCGGGCGGCGCGACGGACGTATCACGCCCCGCGCGCCGCCCGGAGCGCACGGACGCATCCTTCGCCGGCCGGCCGGGCGTGCGTCGGGCCCTGCCGTGGAACACCGTCCACAGGACCGCAGACAAGGAGACCGAGACATGCTGGACATCGCCGAGGAGCTGAACCGGTGGGTCGAGCAGGGCCGTGACTTCGCCGTCGCCACCGTCGTGGCCGTGGGCGGCAGCGCACCCCGCCGGCCGGGGGCCGCGCTCGCCGTGGACACCGACGGCACGGCGATCGGCTCGGTCTCCGGCGGCTGTGTGGAGGGCGCGGTCTACGAGCTGTGCCGGCAAGCCCTGGAGGACGGCCAGCCGGTGCTGGAGCGCTTCGGCTACAGCGACGACGACGCCTTCGCCGTCGGCCTGACCTGCGGCGGGGTCATCGACGTCCTCGTCACTCCGGTCCGGGCCGCGGACCGGGTCCGCCCGGTGGTCGCGGCCGCCCTGGCCGCCGCGGCCCGCGGCAGGGCGACGGCGACGGCCCGGATCGCCGCGGGCCCGCCGGACCTCGTCGGCCGCGCCCTCCTGGTCCGCCCCGACGGCTCCCACGACGGCGGTTTCGGCGCCCACCCCGAGCTGGACCGCACGGTCGCCGCCGAGGCCCGCGCCTTCCTGGACGCCGGCCGCACCGGCACCCTGGAGATCGGCGCGCAGGGCTCCCGCTGCGGGGCCCCGCTCACCGTGTTCGTCGAGTCCTCCGTGCCGCCGCCGCGGATGATCGTGTTCGGCGCGATCGACTTCGCCTCGGCACTGGTGCGCGTCGGCAGGTTCCTCGGCTACCGGGTCACCGTCTGCGACGCGCGCCCGGTGTTCGCGACGCGGGCCCGCTTCCCGGACGCCGACGAGATCGTCGTCGAATGGCCGCACACCTACCTGGAGCGCACCGGCGTGGACGGCAGGACCGTCCTGTGCGTCCTCACCCACGACGCCAAGTTCGACGTCCCCCTGCTCCGCCTCGCCCTGCGCCTGCCCGTCGCCTACGTCGGCGCCATGGGGTCGCGCCGCACCCACCTCGACCGCGAGGAACGGCTGCGGGAGGCCGGCGTCTCCGAGCTGGAGCTGGCGCGGCTGCGGTCACCCATCGGCCTCGACCTGGGCGCCCGTACGCCCGAGGAGACCGCGCTGTCGATCGCCGCGGAGATCGTCGCCGCCCGGCGGGGCGGCAGCGGGGTCCCGCTGACCGGCGCGCACACGCCGATCCATCACGACGTGACGCCGCTGCCGCCGGGGCGGATCGGATCGGTCGCCTGAGGCGGCACCGCGGTCCGCCGCACCGTCGGCTGGTCCGGCCAGGCGAACGCGTAGTGCGGATCGCCCGACTCGCTCAGCCGGACGAAGCGCAGCAGCTCCCGCACGATGCCGGCGGTGCCCGCGCCCCAGCCGGTGCGCGCCTCCAGCGTGCTCGGGGTGACCCTGTGCTCGACGTTCGACCAGCGCGCCCCGCCGGCGTCCCGGGTGGCGCGGGCGAGCAGGTCCGCGACCAGGACGCGGGCGAAGCCCGGGGCGTCGCCCTGCTCGGCCATCCGGTCGCAGGCCAGCGCCAGGACGCCCGCCGTGCCGCAGCAGCGGGCGTTGTTGTCCCAGAACCCGGGCCGCAGCCGGCGCGGCAGCCCGGAGTGCGTCACGGTGTGCCAGCAGCGGTCCGCCGACGCCTGCCAGGAGGGCTCGGCCCAGACGTCCCGCAGCAGCCGGAAGACCTGCGCGTCACCGGCCGGCCCGTGGCACCAGCCGTAGCTGTACCGCTCGATCAGGTCGGGCAGGTGCGGCGGATCGGAGTGCGGCACGAGGAAGCCCTCCGGGCCCGCCTCGTCGCGGGCCACGAAGCCCGCCGCCCCGGCCCGCGCCAGCTCCGTGAAGTCCGCGCGGCCCGTGGCCGCTCCCACGGCGGCCAGCGCGTACACGATCCCGAGCGTGCCGTGCGAGAGGTGGTGCAGCCGCGCCTCCACCCCGGGCCGGTGCGCCCACTGCACGCCCCCCGCGGACTCCTCGGCCGTGCGCAGATACGGCTCCAGCGCGAGCACCGCCAGCTCGGGGTCGCCGGCCGCGAGCGCGCCGAGGCCGATGCCCGCGTTGCCGCCCATCAGCTCGAACAGCTCGCCCCAGCGCGTCCCGTCGAAGCGCTCCCGCACCCGGGCCAGGGCCCGGTCGGCGGCCCGGCCGGACGCGGCGTCGCCCAGCTCGCGGTGGACGGCCCGCAGCACCAGCGCCACCCCGGTGCGCCCGAAGTACAGCGAGTCGTCCCGGCACTCCTCGGCCGCGACCGCCAGACCGCGGGCCGCGCGCAGGGCGGCGTCCCCGTAGACGTCGTCCCCGAAGTGCCGGCGCGCCTCCAGCAGCGTCGGCACGATCCCGGCGGTGCCGTGGTAGAGCGTCACCTCGACCTCGGTGTCCGAGGGCCGGTCCGGCCAGCCGAGCCCGCCGCCCGCCGTCTGCCGCGCCACCCCCAGCAGCCAGCGCAGCCCCTCCACCGCCAGCGCCTCGACCTCGTCCACCGCCGGCGTCTCGGCGTCCTCCACCGCCGGTGTCTCGACCTCCTCCACCGCGGGTGTCTCGGCCTCCCCCACCGCGGGTGTCTCGACCTCGTCCACCGCCGGTGTGGCGTCCTCGTCCACCGCCGGTGCCGCCCCGCCCCTGTCCACCGCTGTCATGGATCCACCCTGGCACGGGCCACGACACCTGCCCAGGGGGCCGGTCCGGGAGCAGCCGGGGGCGCGAGGCGGCGCAGAGTGGCACGCGGTGGCGCGGGGCGGCACGCCGGACCCGGTTCCCTGACCAGCCCTGTCGACGCTCTGCCGATGCCGATGCGCGGGGTCGGTCGGCAGCGCGTCACGGACGGCAGCGCGTCACGGACGGCAGCGCGTCACCGTCGGCGCCGCGTCACGGACGCCACCACGTCACGGGCGGCGCAGCAGCCGGTTGGCCGCCCGCCCGAACACCGCCCGGCCCGCGGTCCGCAGCAGTGGATCGCACAGGGACGGCAGCGGCCGCAGCCGGAGTTCCTCGCGCCAGATGACCCGGGTCCGCCCGCCCGGCCCGGGCCGCACCTCGATCTCGGCCCAGCCCCGCACCACGCGGCCGCGCTTCTCCAGCCGGCACAGCCCCGGTTCGTCCTCGGCCGGAGGACACCAGACGGTGACCTCCATCCGGTCGTCGACGGCGAACGGCCCGACCCCGGAACGGGCCACGAACACCGTGCCCACGCGGGTCGGCCCGGGGGTGACCACGGTGACGCGGGTGAGCGGCACCACGTCACCGTGCCGGGGCCACTCGGTGAGCCGGCGCCAGGCCTCCTCGAGGGGGAGCGGCGCCGTACGTTCGAACTGGAAGGTGACCACGTAGCGATCGTAGGGACTCCGGGCGGCCCGGCGGCAGGTTCCCCGGCGGGTCACACACTTGGCCCAGCCGGGTGCCGGCGGCCGAGCCCCCACGAGCCCGCCTTCCCGGCCGCGGACGCCTGACGAAGACGTACGCGCGCCCCCGCCGGGTCGCCCGTCCCACAGGGTCGGGGACGCCCCGTCGGCGGGCGTCCGCCCCCCTGCCGTCACGGGAGCCCGCGTGGCGCCGCGTCCGCCGGTCCGTCGCCGCGCGGGCCGCGGGCGCTCCTCGGAGTGCCGCTCGCCGGGAGCGCGCGCGACGACCCGCCCGCCCGCGCGCACGCCACCGGCCGCGGCCTCCGCCGAGCGGACGGACGGGACGGCGCTCGGCGCGGTGGGGGCGGCGGACCCGGGCGGCGGCTGGAGCCGGACCCGCCCGGCCGCACCTGCCGCCACCCACCCCACCGAACACTCCCGCACCCCGCCGCACCGCGCGGCGCGGGTTTGAGGTGGTGGTCATCTGGGACCCGGAGAGTCCGGAGCCGTCCAGCCGCCGTCCGGGGCGGAGGAAGGCGTACGCATGACCGCCTACACCGTCGTGATCCCGACTCGCGCGCGGGCCCCGCTCGCCGACTGCCTCGCCGCGCTCGCCGCCGCCAAGGGGCCCGCGCCGGCCGAGATCGTCCTCGTCGACGACCGGCCCGAGCCCGGACCGGCCCCGCTGGAGCACCCCTTGAGCGTCCTGGGATACCTGCGCGAACGCACCACCGTGCTGCGCGGCGCCGGCAGCGGGCCCGCCGCCCGGAACGCCGGCCTGCGCCTGGTCCGTACGCCCTGGGTCGTCCTGCTGGACGAGGGCGTCCAGGTCGGACCCCACTGGGGCGAGCAGCTGGCCGACGACCTGTCCGACGCGACCTTGGACACCGCCGGGGTGCAGGGCGTGCTCGCCGTGCCCCTGCCGGGCGGGCGCCGCCCCACGGACCGGGAGCGCACCACCGCGGGCCTCGCGCGCGCCCGCTGGATCACCGTCGACATGGCCTACCGCACCGAGGCGCTCAAGCAGGCCGGCGGCTTCGACGAACGCTTCGGCGACCCCTTCCACGAGGACACCGACCTCGCCCTGCGGCTGCTGGACGCCGGATGGCGCATCCGGCAGGGGCGGCGCACCACCCGCCGGCCCGTCCCGCCCGCCGACCGCTGGGAGTCCCTGCGCGCCGAGCGCGGCAACGCCGACGACGCCCTGATGCGGCGACTGCACGGGCCGGGCTGGCGGCACCGGGCGTTCGCGCCGCGTGGCCGGATCCGCTCCCACCTGGCGACCAGCGCGGCGGGACTGGCGGCCGGCGCGTACGCCGTGTCCGGCCACCGCCGGGCCGCCGCGGCCGCCGCGCTCGGCTGGGCGCTGGGCACCGGCGCGTTCGCGTGGGCGCGCATCGCGCCCGGCCCGCGCACCCGCGACGAGGTCACCACCGTGCTCACCACGAGCGTGCTCATCCCGCCCGTGGCCGCCTGGCACCGGATGAGCGGCCGCTGGCGGCACCGCAACGCCGCGCCCTGGCAGGAGGTGGCGCCGTGAACCGCGTCCGCGTCGTGCTCCTCGACCGTGACGGCGTGCTCGTCGAGGACGTCCCGCACAACGCCGACCCCGGCCCGGTCCGCCCCGCCCCCCACGCCCCAGAGGCGCTCGGCCTGCTCCGCGCGCGGGGCGTGCGCACCGGCGTCCTCACCCATCAGCCGGGCGTCGCCCGCGGCCTGCCGACCCAGGCCGGCCTGCGCCGCGTCGACGAGCGGATCGACGGCCTCCTCGGCCCCTTCGACGTCTGGGCGGTCTGCCCGCACGGCCCCGACGACGGCTGCCACTGCCGCCCGCCGCAGCCCGGTCTGGTGCTGTGGGCCGCCGAGCGCGTGTGCACGCCACCGGAGCGGATCGCCGTGATCGCCGGCGCCCCGGACGCCGTCGAGGCCGCGTGCCGGGCCGGCGCCCACGGCATCCTCGTCCCCGCCCCGGCGGCGGACCCGCGGGAGACGGCGACCGCCGAGCACGTCGCTCCCGATCTCCTCACCGCCGTGCGCGCGGTGCTGACCGGTCCGCCGAGGCAGCATGTGCTGGCGGACGAACGGGCGATCGCACGGGCGTACCGGGAGGCCGGGGCCGAACGGCGGCCCTGAACCTGCCGCGGACCGCCGGGCGACGGACCGGACCGCCGGCTCACTGGGCGTAGAACGTGGCGTCCGCCCGGTCCGTCGCGGTGCTCGGCGTTTGCACGTACAACAGGTAGTCGTAGTGCCGGACGTAGCGGCCCGCGTAGTTGTACGACTCGTAGGAGACGCCCGCCGCGTCGGCGAGACCCGCCCTGCGGTGGAACGTGGCGTCGGACGCGAACTGCGCCGTGCCGTCGTTCTTCTCCAGCCACACCTCGAAGTTCCGGTGCCGCAGGTAGTAGCCGGGGAAGCCGGCCGACTCCAGCGACACCGTGCCGCTGCCCGCGAGGCCGGTCACCACCCGGAACTGCGAGTCCGCGAGCGGGCTGACGTCCGCATCGACGCGGGCGCGGTACTCCCAGTGGCGGACGAAACGGTCGGGGACGTTGTACGAGGAGAAGCGCTGCGGGGTGACCCCGTCGGCGACCGGGATGCCGAAGTCGGGGGTGCCGTCGGCCTTCCAGTACAGCTTCTGCACGCGGGTACGGCGGTTGGGGTCGGCCAGCGGGTCGCCGGTGATGTCCTTGTAGCTGCGGTCGTGGTAGACGAGGAGGTCGGAGCCGCCGTCCTCGGACACGGTGAACGAGTTGTGGCCCGGCCCGTATTGCGAGGTCGCGTCGTTCGACCGGAACACCGGCGACGCACTCTTCGACCAGGCGGCGGGATCGGTGAGGTCGGCGGTCGAGGACGCGGTCAGCATCCCCAGGCAGTAGTTGGCGTCGGTCGCGCTCGCCGAGTACGTCAGGAACACCTTGGCGCCGTGCCGGATCAGCGCCGGGCCCTCGTTGACCTCGTAGCCGACCGTCTCCCAGGACAGCGTCGGCCGGGAGATCTCCGCCGGGGTGCCGGTGATCGTCCAGGGGTTGGCCAGCCTGGCGACGAAGAGGCTGGTGTTGTTGTCCTCGGCCGGGTTGCGCTGCGCCCAGGCGAGGTAGCGGACGCCGCCCACGACGAAGGTGGTGGCGTCCAGGGAGAAGCTCTCCCAGGCGGTCCTGATCTGCCCCTTCTCCGTCCAGGTCGCGGTCAGCGGGTTGGCTCCGGCGCCCTCCAGGACGTACATGCGGATCGCCCACACGTCGTCGGCGGCGCCGGCCGCGAAGTACACGTACCACTTGCCGTCGATGAAGTGGATCTCCGGTGCCCAGATGTGGGCGCCCATGACCCCGCTGGTGTGCTTGGTCCAGATGGTGACCTCCGGGGCCGTCGACAGGCCCTGGACGGTCGTCGCCCGGCGCAGCACGATGCGGTCGTACTCGGGGACCGTCGCGGTGAAGTAGTAGTAGCCGTCGCTGTGCCGGACGATGTGCGGGTCGGCCCGCTGCTCGGCGATCGGGTTGGTGTACGTCACGGCGGGGGAGTCGGGGACGGCGGCCCGGGCGGTGGCGCCCGGTCCGGTGAGGGCGGCCGTGAGGGCCACGAGGACGGCCAGGAGCAGCCGGACGGCGTTACGTCGCAAAGGAGTTCTCCAGGGGGAGGGGAGGAGGGGGTCAAGTGGTGGGGACGAGCCGCCACTCCTTCGTCCGTGATGTCGAACACGGTTCGCGAATCCGGCCAGAACTTAAGCGTTGGACATGCACTCGTCAATAATCTGGACGTGCCGCGACGTGGGTCAGTGCGTCCGGCGCGCCCCGATGGTCTCCAGCAGGGCGCGGGCCGTCCGGCGGGCGGGCTCCGCGGTCTCCTCGGCGACGCGCCGGAAGGTGTCCTGGGCGGGGCGGGCCGGCCAGGCGGGGGGCAGGTGCCGGGCGGGGAGCCGGGGGTCCGTGCGGATGGTCCCCAGCCACTCGCTGACCAGGCGCAGCCGCGTGCCGATCGGGTCGTCCCCGGCCCCGTCGCTCAGATGGGCGGTCCACCGCTTGTCGAAGGTGACGTAGCGGGCGGCGATGCTCTCCAGGTCCCAGGTGTCGCGGACCATCAGGGCGATGTCGGTGGCCTCGTCGGCCCGGGCGTGGAAGATCTTGACGTGGGCGGTGAGTCCCAGCTCCGCGACCAGGGCGGAGACGTCGACGTCACCGGGCGCGATCCACAGCCCGCTGTACAGCGCGCCGAACCCGGACCAGGTCAGCCGCGAGCGCAGGTCGTGGCGCTGGCGCTTCCAGGAGTCGGGCAGGGAGAAGCCGAGCAGGGTCCAGGAACCGTCCCAGTCGTCGTTGACGGCGCCCTGCGTCCAGATGCGGGTGCGGCCGTCCTCCAGTACGCGGGTCGCCTGCGGCGTCAGCCCGAAGTACATCCTGCGACCCTCCCGCTGACGCCGCAGCATGCCCCGGTTGACCATGCGGGTCAGCGTGGAGCGCACGGCCTGTTCGCCGACGCCGACGCGGCCCAGGACGTCGATGATGCTGCCCGAGTAGACGCACAGGTCCCCGTCGTCCAGCACGTGGTTGCCGAAGAAGGCGAGCAGGAGCGACTGCGGGCGCGGCTGCGGTCCGTCCGCGGTGTCGCCGTCGCCGCCCGGGGCGTGGCCGCCCGCGCCGCCGTCGTTCGAGGGGTCCAGGATGTCGTCGTCCTCCACGGTGGCAAGCGTACGGCCGTCCACCGGCGGCGCGGCGGGCGGCCGTACGGCGTTCACCGGCCGTCGGCGGTACGGGTGCCGGGCAGCACGGGGAGGCCGGAGGGATCCTCCTCGGCGTGGGGGCCGGCGGGCTGTTCGGCGGGGCCGGCGAGGGAGGTCCGGCTGGTCTCCCGCACACAGCGGACGGTCAGCGCGGTGACGACGGCGCCCCCGCACAGCAGCAGGGCGACGGGCGTGCCGCTGCCACTGGCGGCCACCAGGCTGCCGGCGATCATCGGGGAGAAGCCGGCGCCGATGAGGGTGGCGCCCTGGTAGCCGAGGGACGCGCCCGTGTAGCGGACCCGGGTGCCGAACATCTCGGTGAGCAGGGCGCCCAGCGGGCCGTACATCGTGGACTGGGCGACGCCGTGCCCGAGGACCACGGCGAGGATCAGCAGCCCGGGCGACCGGGAGTCGACCAGCGCGAGGACCGGGAAGGCGAGCACCGCGGAGGCGACGGCCCCGGCGAGGACGACCGGGCGGCGGCCCACCCGGTCGGACAGCGCGGAGGCGCACGGCAGGACGACGAGCGCGACGCACGCCGACACGGTGAGCGCGGTCAGCACCTGCGGGCGGGCGTAGCCGATGCCGGTGGCGTACGCGATCAGGTAACTGGTCAGCAGCGACTGGGCGGTGAAGGCGCCGATGCCGACACAGCAGGCCAGCAGCACCGGACGCGGGTGCCGCAGCACCTCCAGGACCGGCAGCCGCGCCTCGGCGCGGTCCTTCTTCACCTCGGCGAACAGCGGGCTCTCCACCACCTTGAGCCGGACGAAGAGCCCGACGCCGAGCAGTACCACGCTCAGCAGGAACGGCACCCGCCAGCCCCAGGCCACGAACTCGTCCCGGGGCAGGGCCACCGCGAGGGTCACGACGACGGTGGACAGCAGGGAGCCGAGCGGGGCCCCCAGCTGCGTGAAGCTGGACCACAGGCCGCGGCGCCGCTCTCCGGCGTGCTCGACGACCATCAGGGTGGCGCCGCCCCACTCGCCGCCGATGGCGACGCCCTGCACGACGCGCAGGGTGATCAGCAGGACCGGCGCCCACACGCCGACCGTGCCGTACGTGGGCAGCAGGCCGATGAGGAAGCTCGCGCCGCCCATCAGGCCCATGGTGAGCAGCAGCATGGACTTGCGGCCGAGCCGGTCGCCGAAGTGCCCGAAGACGACGCCGCCCACCGGGCGGGCCACGTAACCGGCGGCGAAGGTGCCGAAGGCGGCGATGGTGCCGACGGCGGGGTCGGCGCCCGGGAAGAACAGCTCGCCGAAGACGAGGGCGGCGACCGTGCCGTAGACGAGGAAGTCGTAGAACTCCACGGCGGTGCCGAGCAGCCCGGAGAGGGCGACCCGGCGGAGCTGGCGGAGGCGTTCGGGGCTCGGAGGCGGTGGGGCGACGGGGGACGGGGGCATCGCGGTCTCCCTTGACCGGGGGAAGGACACCGCGAAAGTAGGCTCAGAATCGACTGCCGTCAAGAAAGTGCACAACATCGAATCGCGGGGGACCGTGCGAGGACATGGAGAGGGGGCGCTGCGGGCCGCTCGTGGAGGCCCGCAACGCCCCCTGGTCGTGCACCTGAGGGGTACTCAGGAGTTCTTCCGGGTCAGGAGGCGACCTGCGCCGCCACGAGGCTGGAGAAGGTGGTCAGCCGGGTGTACACACCCGGGTAACCGGCCTCCGCACAGCCCTCGCCCCAGGAAGTGATGCCTGCCAGGACGCCCCCGATGAGCAGGGGACCGCCGCTGTCGCCCTGGCAGGTGTCTACGCCGCCGGAGGTGTATCCGGCGCACACCATGTCGCTCGCGACGAAGTCGGAGCCGTAGGAACTGCCGCAGCTGGAGTCGGACACGATCGGGACGGTCGCGGTCCGCAGCTGGTTGGAGGAGCTGCCGCCCGAGGAGGTGGTCCCCCAGCCGAGGACGCGGGCCGTGGTGCCGGCCGCGTACACGCCGGTCTGGCTGGAGGTCACGTACGACGCCGGTGTGTACGACATCGACGTCGACAGGGTCAGCACGGCCACGTCGTCACCGTTGGTGGCGTCCGTGTAGTCCGGGTTGATCCAGATCTTGCTGACCCGGCTGACCGTGCCGTTGGTGCCGTTGAGGTACGTGCGGCCGCCGACGACTCTCACGCTGCTGGTGGTCTCGCCGACCATACAGTGCGCGGCCGTGACCACCTTGGTGGGAGCGACGAGCGTGCCGCCGCAGAACTGGTTCTGCGAGGCGTCCGTGATCTGCATCATGAACGGGTACGCCGTCGTGGTGGTCGTCGTGCCACCGACGATCGGCTGGGGGGCCGCGGCGGCGGTGGGGGCGCTGAGCAACGCCGTCGCGGCGGCGGCAGCGGTCGCGGCGACGACGGCCGCGGTCTTCTTCGCACGGGTGAGCCCGAACATGGATCTCCTTGCTGGGGGAGTTGCCGGTGGGGGGTCGCGCGGGTGTGGGGGTGTGCACGGGGGCGGGCGCCCTTCCCCCTCGGACGGAGCCGGGAGTGGGGGAGGGGCCGTTCCCCGTGTGACCGGGCGAGCGGCACGCCCCTTACGCTAGGGGCCGGACCCTCGTCTCCCAATGAGGGAACCCCCTAAGGGAGTTGGGGAGGGAAAACCCTCGGTCGCCGCTCGGCGAACCCCGCGCTGCACACCGCGCGCGGCAAACCCCCGCGCGGGAGACCACGCGCGGCGAACCCCGCGCGGTCCACCCGTGCCGTGAGCCCGCGCTGGCAGTTAACCCGCGCAATCGCTACTTCGCGTGACGCCCCGCCGCCAGTCGGACGATGTCCACCCGCGAGCGGATCCCCAGCTTGCGGTAGACCCGGGTCAGGGTCGCCTCCACCGTCTTGACGCTGATGAACAGGCGCGCGGCGATCTCCCGGTTGGTCGCGCCCTCCATGACCAGCGCGGCGACCTGACGCTCCATCGCGGCCAGCCCCTCCAGCGCGTCCGGAGCGGGAGCCGGCGCGGGCGGCTCCACCGGACCGGCCCCGCCCGCCGCGGCCACCGCCGCGTCGACCTGCCGCAGCCACGGCAGCGCCCGGCACCGCCGGAACAGCCGCGCGGCCTCCTCGTACGCCGTCGGTCCGGGCCGCCCGGTGCGCAGCCGGGCCAGCGCGAACGCGGCCCGCGCCTCCTCCAGGCCGTACCCCAGTCCCGCGAGCCGGTCCTGAGCGGACGTCAGCCGCGCCACCGCGCCCTCCCGGTCGCCGCGCGCGGCCCGCACCAGCGCCTCCGCCCGGTCCAGCACGGCCAGCACACCCTCGCGGCCCAGCCGCAGCGCGTGCGCGCGGGTGACGTCGATGAGGTCCTGCGCCTCGCCCGGCTCACCGACACGGACCAGGGCCTCGGCGAGATCGCCCTGCCAGCGCCCGCGTGCCGGGTCGGTGATGCCCATGCCCCGCTCCAGCTCCCGCACCCGGCGCAGGCTGGAGACCGCGCCCGCCGCGTCCCCGGCCACCGACTGGGCGTAGCCGAGCGCGGCCAGGGCCCGGGAGAGGTACATCTGGTCGCCGTCCTCCTCGGCCCGGTCCGCGGCCTCCCGGGCCAGCGCCAGCGCCCGGTCGACATCGCCGCCGGAGGCCTCCGCGAGGGAGGTGAGCATGGCGGAGGCGCCCAGGCCGATACCGGAGTCCCGGGCCAGGCGCAGGCTGTCGCGGGCCAGGTCCAGGGCGCGTCCGCAGTGCCCGGAGCGCAGTTCGGTGTCCGCGAGGAAACGCTGGAAGTGCACCTCGCTCTCGACCATGCCGCGCCGGCGCACCTCGCGCAGCAGCGCGGTGATGGTGGAGCGGGCCTCGGGCAGCTGGTCGCTCATCAGCAGCCAGCGGAACCGCGCCGTGCCGGCGCCGTTGTGGTGGCAGGCCACGTAGGGGTCCTGAGGTTCCCCCAGGGCGCGCTTGATGGTCGCGGGCGCGTCCGGATGGCCCATCAGGGTCTCGGTCGAGGCCTGGAAGGACAGCGCCATCAGCTCGGTGCGCCGGTCACCGCCGCGCGCCGCCAGGTCGGCGGTGTGCGCGGCCTCCTGCCGGGCCTCGGCGAAGTCGCCCTCGACGACCAGCTTGCGCCAGGCCAGCCGGTAGTGGACCAGGGCGAGCAGCCGCGGGTCGTCGCCGGCGTCGGCCAGGGCCTGCGGGAAGGCGGCGTCGACCTCGCCGAGGGACTGCCCGGCCGCCTCGATCACCACCTCCCACGCCCGTACCCGCTCGGCGGGCACCGTGACCCGGGACAGCACCTCGCGCGCCACGTCCCGGGCGAGGTCCACCTCGCCGGCGGTGATGGCGTCCTCCGCGGCCTGCAACCGGTGCCCGTCCGGGCCGGGGGTGCCGTCCGGCGGGGCGTGCCGGGCCGCGAGCAGACCGAGCGAGGCCGCCACCGAAGGCGCGCCCCTGTCCCGGGCCAGCGTGGCGGCCTCGGCGAGCCGGGCGGCCACCTCCGGGTCGGTGCCGGTGGTCGCCAGGGCGAGGTTGCGGGCCCGTTCGATCGGATCGGAGGCCGCCGTGGACAGCGCGGCGTGCGCGGCCCGCCGTTCCTGCGCGGGAGCCTCCGCGTACAGCGCGGCCGAGATCAGCGGATGCGCGAACCGTACGGCCGGCCCCTCCGGTTCCGTCGCCAGCAGCCCCAGGGACGCCGCCCGGGCCGTCTCGGCCTCGGCGTTCTCCCGGCCGGCCGCGTGCAGCAGCGCCAGGGTGGGGCGGGCGCCCGCACTGGCGACGAGCAGGGTGCGGCGGGCCTCGTCGGAGAGCATCTCCAGACGGCTGAGCACCAGGGCGCGCAGCGAGGTCGGCACAGGCAGCGGCTCACCCGGGCGCGGCGGGGTCGTGCTCTCGCCGAGGGCGCGGCCCAGTTCCAGGGCGAACAGCGGGTTGCCGCCGCTGGTGCGGTGGATCTCGCGGACCGTGGAGCGGGGCAGGTCGGTGTACCCGCGGTGGTCGAGCAGGGCGGAGACCTGGGCGCGGGAGAGCGGGTTGAGGCGGACGGCGAGGGTGTCGGGCGGGGACGCGCGTAGATGGCGGTCGTACTCCTGCCCCTCGGTCCGGACCGCGCAGAGCAGCTGGACGGGCGTGTCGCCCAGCCGGCGGGCGGCGAAGCCGAGGAGCTCGGCGCTGGCGGAGTCCAGCCACTGGAGGTCGTCGGCGACCACCAGGACGGGACCCGCGGCGGCGAGGGCGCGCAGCGCGGACAGCACGGCCAGCCGCAGGGCGAGGCCGTCGCGTTGCAGGGTCGATTCGCCGCGGCCGGTCAGGGCCGCCTCCAGCGCGGTGCGCTGGGCGGCGGGCAGCCGGCCGGAGACCTCGTCGAGGACCAGGCCGAACAGATCGGCCAGGGCCAGGAAGGGGAGGTGGGATTCGGACTCGGTGGCCGAGCAGCGCAACACGGTGCGGGCCGTCTCGCCGTAATCGGCGGCCAATGCCCGCAGCGCGGTCGATTTCCCTATTCCGGCGGGGCCGTGCAGCAGCACGCTGCCGCCGCGCGCCAGCTGCTCCCGGGCCGCCGTGAACAGCTCCTCCCGGCCGACGACCAGGTCGGGGCGGCGGCTGGCAGACTCCTTGAAGTCCCGTCGCACGGTCACCGCTCCCTCCGAGTGTCGTGTCCGGGGCAAATTCTAGGCATTGGCGCATTGGAATTCGGAGGGACGGCATGGTGAGGGAGACAACAACGGGCGCATGGGGCAATTCATCGGGGCGGGCCGTGAATGGACGGTCGTCAGGGACGGGCGCGCCAGGGCCCTGACCGGCCGTGCTCGGCCTGTTCGGCCTGCCCGGCTTGCTCGGCCCGGCCTGCTCGCCCCGACCCTGCCCGCCCGGCCCGCCCTGCCCGTCCGGGTTGGCCGGCCTGCCCGCTCGCCCTGCTCGTCTGTCCCGACGGAACGCCTGGCCAGCTCAGGCACCGGGCCGCTCGCCCGGCTCCCCGCCTGCCGTCTGCCGGCCCGCCAGACTCACGCGGCTCGCGCGCCTTGCCGTTTGCCGGCCCGCCCGGCTACCGCGCCTTGCCGTCTGCCGGCCCGCCCGGCTCGCGTGTCCTGCCTCCTGCCGGCCCGCCACGCTCGCCCGGCTCACGCGCCCTGCCGTCTGCCGACCCGCCAGACTCGCCCGGCTCACGCGCCCTGCCGCCAGCCGGTCCGCCCGGCTCGCTCGCCGGGCCGCGTGCCCGGTCACCGCCCGGCCGGTCACCGCGTGCCCGGTCACCGCGTGCCCGGTCACCGCGTGCTCGGTCACCGCCCGTCCGGCCACCGCCCGGCCGTACGCCCCGCTCGTCCGCCGCAGTACCCCCCGTTCAGGGGTAGTGGGATCCGGGTCGCGGCTTACACGATGGCGGGGAGCCGCCGGGCAGTGGTCCGGCACCTAGGAGGACAGATGACGACGGCGACGGCGACGGAACAGTTCCGCAGGGCCAGGGACTTCCTGCTGGAGCACCGCGAGGACTACGCCACGGCGCACCGGGACTTCGTCTGGCCCCGGCCCGAGCACTTCAACTGGGCCCTGGACTGGTTCGACGCCATCGCGGACGGGAACGACCGGACCGCGCTGCACATCGTCGAGGAGGACGGCTCCGAGGTCCGGCTCTCCTTCGCCGACCTCTCCGAACGGTCCGACCGGGTCGCCAACCTGCTGCGTGAGCGCGGTGTCGGCCCCGGCGACCGGATCCTCGTCATGCTCGGCAACCAGGCCGAGCTGTGGGAGACCGCGCTGGCCGCGATGAAGCTGCGGGCCGTCGTCATCCCCGCCACCCCCCTGCTCGGCCCCGCCGACCTGCGCGACCGCGTGGAGCGGGGGCAGGTCCGGCACGTCGTCGTACGCGCCGCGGACACCGGCAAGTTCGACGACGTGCCCGGCGACTACACGCGCCTCGCCGTCGGCGGGGTCCCGGAGGGCTGGCAGCCGTACGAGGACGCGTACACCGCCTCCGCCGCGTTCCTGCCCGACGGCCCGACCCTCGCCGGCGACCCGCTGATGCTGTACTTCACCTCCGGGACGACGGCCCGCCCCAAGCTGGTCGAGCACACCCACGTGTCGTACCCGGTCGGGCACCTCGCCACCATGTACTGGATCGGGCTCCGGCCCGGCGACGTGCATCTGAACATCTCCTCGCCCGGCTGGGCCAAGCACGCCTGGTCCAACCTCTTCGCCCCGTGGAACGCCGAGGCGACCGTCTTCCTGCACAACTACACGCGCTTCGACCCGGCGCGGCTGATGGCCGAGATGGACCGCGCCCGCGTGACGACCTTCTGCGCCCCGCCGACCGTCTGGCGCATGCTCATCCAGGCCGACCTCACCCAGTTGCGCACCCCGCCGCGCGAGGCCGTGGCGGCCGGGGAGCCCCTGAACCCCGAGGTCGTCGAACAGGTACGGCGGGCCTGGGGCGTGACGGTCCGGGACGGCTTCGGCCAGACGGAGACGGCCGTGCAGATCGCCAACAGCCCCGGCCAGCCCCTCAAGACCGGCTCCATGGGCCGCCCCAGCCCGGGCTACCGGGTGGAACTGCTCGATCCGGTGTCCGGCGTGCCCGGCGCGACGGAGGGCGAGATCGCGCTCGACCTGTCGCACCGGCCGGTCGGCCTGATGACCGGCTACCACGGCGACCCCGACCGCACGGCGGAGGCGATGGCGGGCGGCTACTACCGCACGGGCGACATCGGCACCCGGGACGAGAACGGATACATCACCTACATCGGGCGCAGTGACGATGTCTTCAAGGCGTCCGACTACAAGATCAGCCCCTTCGAGCTGGAGAGCGCGCTGCTGGAGCACGAGGCCGTCGCCGAGGCGGCCGTCGTCCCCGCCCCCGACCCGCTGCGGCTCGCCGTGCCCAAGGCGTACGTCGTCCTCGCAGAGGGCTGGGAGCCCGGTCCCGACACGGCGAAGGCGCTGTTCGAGCACTCCCGCGAGGTCCTCGCGCCCTACAAGCGCCTGCGCCGCTTGGAGTTCGCGCCGCTGCCCAAGACCGTCTCCGGCAAGATCCGCCGCGTCGAACTGCGCGAGGCCACGGCGGCCGGCTCGGCCGCGGAGTACCGCGAGGAGGACTTCCGATGAGCCCGGTGACCCCGGTGACCCCGGTGACCCCGCCCGCCTCCTACGCGCACGGCACCGGCACGACCCCGCTGCTCGGCGACACCATCGGCGCCGACCTGGACCGGACGGCGGCGCGGTGGCCGGACCGCGAGGTGCTCGTCGACGTGCCGTCCGGCAGGCGCTGGACGTACGCCGAGTTCGTCGCGGACGTGGACCGGCTGGCCTGCGCCCTGCTCGCGAGCGGCACCGCCAAGGGCGACCGGGTGGGCGTCTGGGCGGTCAACTGCCCCGAGTGGGTGCTCGTGCAGTACGCCACCGCCCGGATCGGCGCGATCATGGTGAACGTCAACCCGGCCTACCGGACCCACGAGGTCGAGTACGTGCTCCGGCAGGCCGGGGTCGCCCTCCTGTTCGCCTCCCCGGGCCACAAGTCGAGCGACTACCGGGCGATGGTCGGACAGGTGCGGGGCAGGTGCCCGGACCTGAGGGAGGCGGTCTTCTTCGGGGACCCGGGATGGGACGCGCTGCTCGGCCGCGCCACCCCGGCCCACCGGGCGGAACTGGCGGCGCGCGGCCGCGAGCTGTCCTGCGACGACCCCATCAACATCCAGTACACCTCGGGCACCACGGGCTTCCCCAAGGGGGCGACCCTCTCCCACCACAACATCCTCAACAACGGCTACTTCGTGGGCGAGATGATCGCCTACGGCGAGCGCGACCGGATCTGCGTGCCGGTGCCCTTCTACCACTGCTTCGGCATGGTCATGGGGAACCTGGCGGCCACCTCGCACGGCGCGTGCATCGTGATCCCGGCCCCCTCCTTCGACCCGGCGGCCACGCTGGAGGCCGTCCAGCGGGAGCGCTGCACCTCCCTGTACGGCGTCCCGACCATGTTCATCGCGGAGCTGAACCTCCCCGACTTCGCCGCCTACGACCTGTCGTCGCTGCGCACCGGCATCATGGCGGGCTCGCCCTGTCCGGTCGAGGTGATGAAGCGGGTGGTCGCCGAGATGAACATGGCGGAGGTGTCCATCTGCTACGGCATGACGGAGACCTCGCCCGTCTCCGTCCAGACCCGCCGCGACGACGACCTGGAGCACCGCACCGCCACCGTCGGCCGCGTGCTGCCGCACATCGAGGTCAAGGTCGTCGACCCGGCGACCGGGGTCACCCTGCCCCGGGGCGCCGCGGGCGAGCTGTGCACCCGCGGTTACAGCGTGATGCTCGGCTACTGGGACGAACCCGAGCGGACCGCCGAGGCCGTCGACGCCGGACGCTGGATGCACACCGGCGACCTCGCCGTGATGCGCGAGGACGGGTACGTCGAGATCGTCGGCCGCATCAAGGACATGATCATCCGGGGTGGTGAGAACGTCTACCCGCGCGAGATCGAGGAGTTCCTCCACGGTCACCCGAAGATCGCGGACGTCCAAATCGTCGGGGTGCCGCACGAGAAGTACGGCGAGGAGGTGCTGGCCTGCGTCGTCCCCGCGGACCGGGCCGACCCGCCGGCGCTCGAGGAGGTGCGCGGCTTCTGCGAGGGCCGGCTGGCCCACTACAAGATTCCCAGCCGGCTCCAGGTGCTGGACACCTTCCCGATGACCGTCTCCGGGAAGGTGCGCAAGGTGGAACTGCGGGAGCGGTACGGGGCCTGACCCGCCGCCGGCCCGTCGGGGCCGAGCGCGCCGGCGTCCGTCCGGCGTGTTCGGCCCCGACGGGTTGTCAGGGGCGTGCCGGACTCCTACAGTCACCGGCACAGCCTGTGCGTGGGAGCGCTCCCATAGTGCCCTCGTCGGCTGTCGAGGGCGACGGACCGGCCGTGAGCGGGCGGCCCGCCGCAGGGCCCCGCCGCGCCGCATCCCCCAGTCCCCCCGCCCGTCCGGCGGCACCCTCCCCGGACGGGCGGGGGCTCCAGGCCGAGTCCGGGTGGTTCGGCCGGTCTGCCTTCTCCCGACGATTCCGGTGCACGGGTGGCCCCCCCGCAGGTGCGCATGCCTTCCGTCCGTCTCTTGACGGTCTCCCCCCACCCCCCTACATTGCTTCCAGATAGTAGAAGTAGTTTTCCGCAATGCGAAATTCGTAGCGGAGGCGCTCGCCGCGGGGCGCGACGGGAGAGCGCATCCGACAGCCGAAGCTGGAGTACTCGATGGCTCGAATGACCGCTGCCCGCGCGGCAGTCGAAATCCTCAGGCGCGAGGGCGTCACCGCCGCGTTCGGTGTCCCCGGCGCGGCGATCAACCCGTTCTACGCGGCCCTCAAGGCCTCCGGCGGCATCGCCCACACGCTCGCCCGCCACGTCGAGGGCGCCTCGCACATGGCGGAGGGATACACCCGTGCCCGGCCGGGCAACATCGGCGTCTGCGTCGGCACGTCGGGACCCGCCGGCACCGACATGATCACCGGCCTGTACTCGGCCATCGGCGACTCCGTCCCGATCCTGTGCATCACGGGCCAGGCCCCGACCTCCGTGATCCACAAGGAGGACTTCCAGGCCGTCGACATCGCCTCGATCGCCAGGCCGGTGACCAAGATGGCGGTGACCGTCCTGGAGGCCGCCCAGGTGCCCGGCGTCTTCCAGCAGGCGTTCCACCTCATGCGCTCCGGCCGCCCCGGCCCGGTCCTCGTCGACCTGCCGATCGACGTCCAGCTCACCGAGATCGAGTTCGACCCGGACACCTACGAGCCGCTGCCCGTCTACAAGCCGGCCGCGACCCGCGCCCAGATCGACAAGGCGCTCGGCATGCTGAACGCCGCCGAACGCCCGCTGATCGTCGCGGGCGGCGGAGTCGTCAACGCCGACGCGTCCGACCTCCTGGTGGAGTTCGCCGAACTGACCGGCACGCCGGTCGTGCCGACCCTGATGGGCTGGGGGACGATCCCCGACGACCACGACCTGAACGCGGGCATGGTCGGCCTCCAGACCTCGCACCGCTACGGCAACGCGACCTTCCTGGAGTCCGACTTCGTCCTCGGCATCGGGAACCGCTGGGCCAACCGCCACACCGGGAAACTGGACGTCTACACCGCCGGCCGCACCTTCGTCCACGTCGACGTCGAGCCCACCCAGATCGGCCGGATCTTCGCCCCCGACTACGGCATCGCCTCCGACGCCAAGGCGGCCCTGGAGCTGTTCGTCGAGGCGGCCCGCGAGCTGAAGGCGGCCGGCGGGCTGCCCGACCGCTCCGCCTGGGCCGCCGCGGCGCAGGAGAAGCGGGCCACGCTCCAGCGCCGTACGCACTTCGACGACATCCCGATCAAACCGCAGCGCGTCTACGAGGAGATGAACAAGGCCTTCGGCCCGGAGACCCGGTACGTCTCCACCATCGGCCTCTCGCAGATCGCCGGCGCCCAGATGCTGCACGTCTACCGGCCGCGCCACTGGATCAACTGCGGCCAGGCGGGCCCCCTCGGCTGGACCGTCCCGGCCGCCCTCGGCGTCGCCACGGCCGACCCGGAGGCGACCGTCGTCGCCCTCTCCGGGGACTACGACTTCCAGTTCATGATCGAGGAACTGGCGGTGGGCGCGCAGCACAAGATCCCCTACGTCCACGTCCTGGTCAACAACTCCTACCTGGGCCTCATCCGCCAGGCGCAGCGCGCCTTCGACATCGACTTCCAGGTCAAGCTGGAGTTCGAGAACGTCAACTCGCCGGAGCTGGGCGTCTACGGCGTCGACCACGTCAAGGTCGCCGAGGGCCTCGGCTGCAAGGCGATCCGCGTGACCGACCCGAACGACCTGGCCGCCGCCTTCGAGCAGGCCGGGAAGCTCGCCGCCGAGTTCCGGGTGCCGGTCGTCGTGGAGGCGATCCTGGAGCGCGTCACCAACATCTCCATGAGCGTCACCAACGACATCGGCGCCGTCGTGGAGTTCGAGGAGACCGCCACGGAACCGGGGCACGCCCCGACGGCGATCAGGACGCTGAAGGTCTGACGCGCGGCGTTCTGGAGTCGTAGCGGGGAGCGTGGGAGCGGGGGAACGGGAGCGGCTCGTCGGGGGACGGGCCGCTCTTCCGCATGCCCTTCCCGTGGCGGGCGGGTTCAGACGCGGTCCGGGGCGTGCGCGCTCCTCACTCCGAGCCGCCGCCCCCGCCGCCGCAGGAGTACGGGGTTCCGCCCGTGCCGCCGCCGCGGGGCGACCGGGAGTGGAACCCCTTGTCCGCCACCGGGGCCCGGCCGACCAGTCCCGCCCGCAGGGCGAAGCGCGGGACGAGCACCCGCAGGGCCGCCTCGCCGTGCAGCGCGACGGCGAGCAGTCCGTCGTGGTCGGTCAGGCCGCGCCGCTCCGCGGGCAGGGCATGGCGCTCCCGCAGGGCACGCACATGGCGGCGGGCGGCGCGGGTCGGGCCGAGCAGCGGGTAGCGCAGCAGACCGGCCTCGGCCAGGGGGACGCGCATCAGGGCGACCGCCAGGCGGACGTCGGGCCGTCGCACCAACTGCCGCAGCCCGCAGGGCTCGGCGAGGGACGCGCGCACGGCGTTCTCCAGCGGCGGGAGGGGAGGCGGCGGCTGTCCCGGGACCGTGTCCGCGACGAGCGGTCGCGGCGTCCTCATCGTCCCCGGCCGGCCCGCTTCCACGGCACCCCGCAGATGGAGGCCGACCACGGCGACCGTCACGGCGGCGCGCGGACCGCCCCGCAGCAGCGCGACCTCGTGCGGCTGGAGCCGGATGTCCGTGTCCCCACTCATGGCGCACCCCCTGGAGCGGAGCCCGCCGCCCCCGTGCAGGCGGGCCCCGCGTGACCAGGATGGGCCCGGCTTCGGCGGGATCTGAAGCCCGCTGAACCAAGTTCAGAGGTTGATTTGAGGTTCGGGGCCACCGACTTGAGGTTAGGAACGCCACCGACTTGAGGTTCGGAATGCCGCCGACTTGAGGTTCGGAATGCTGCCGACTTGAGGTTCGGGACGCCGACTTGCGGCTCGCATCGCCGGCACAAGGTCGGATGAACCGACACGAGGTCGGATGGACCGACGCGAGGTCCGGCCCGCCCCGGCCCGCGTCCCTCCGGCCACCTACGGTTCGTGCTGCTGTTCGTGGTGTTCCGACAGCCCCGGCCAGTCGTCCGGGCCGCCGCCCTGCCACTCGACGAGGTCGCTCTCCTCGACCTCGATCCGGTCGAGGTCGGCCAGCCGGAGGATCTCGACGACGTCGTCGAGGTGGGTGGCGAGTCCCAGGGTGACGTCACCTGCGGTGACCCGGCGCGAGCCGTCCAGGGCCGGAGGGTGGACCACGATGTGCGGGTGCTGCGTCGTATCGCCCATGCCTTCAGGCTGCTGCGGGCCGGGCCGACGCGCACGCGGAGGGCGCCGGAGCCGCGGGGAGGGGGTGGCCGTCCGACGGCGCGAGACCGGGCGCGACGGGACGTTCGCGCCGCCGGACGGGGTAGCGGGGGCCGTCGAGGGGCCGGGACCGCGGCGGATGCGACGGAGCCGGGGTGTCCTCCCTCTGGCCGGAAGGGCACCGCGGGTCCTTCACCACCGCACTGGCTCGCACACCGCCGCGGTCCTCGCCCCGCCCGCCGCGCCCCCGTGATCACCCCTCATGCGGATCACGCGGTGGCGGCGGGTCACACGCACGGGATCACGGCCTCCCGTCGATCCCGTGCGCGGGCCGGGGGTTCAGTCCGCGCGCGGGGCGCGGACCGCCGTGGCACGGGTACGGGCGGTGGGCACGCGCTTCGACATCGTGGACCTTCCTGGAGGGAAAGCGGAAAGATTCTTCCGCTTCGTGGAGCCTAGGTTCGGGGTGAACCGGACGTCAACAGTCTGTTGACGTCCGGTGGGTGGTTCCGGGCGGCGCCGCCGCCTCGGGCGCGACAGGACAGGTGTCGGCGGGGGCGCCGCCCGGAGAACGGGGTGTCAGACCTGGGCGCCGGACAGGCGCTCCACGGCCCGCAGCAGTGCGGAGTGGTCGAGGCCGCCGTCGCCCTGCGCGCGCAGGCTCGCCACGAGCTGGGCCACCACGGCGCCGACGGGCAGGGCCGCGCCGACGGCGCGGGCGGCGTCCGTGACGATGCCCATGTCCTTGTGGTGCAGGTCGATGCGGAAGCCCGGCTTGAAGTCGCGGTCCAGGAAGTTGTCCTTCTTGCGGGTCAGCACGGTCGAGCCGGCCAGTCCGCCGTTGAGGACGTCCAGCGCCGCCTTCAGGTCCACGCCCGACTTCTCCAGGAAGACCACGGCCTCGGCGCACGCCTGGATGTTCACGGCGACGATCAGCTGGTTGGCGGCCTTCACGGTCTGGCCCGAGCCGTGCGGACCGCACAGCACGATGGTCCTGCCCAGCGCCTCGAAGACCGGACGGGCCTCGTCGAAGTCGGCCCGCTCGCCGCCGACCATGATGGACAGCACCGCCTCCACCGCGCCCGCCTCGCCGCCGGACACCGGCGCGTCCAGCACGCGGATGCCCTTGTCCCGCGCGGCCTCCGCCAGGCGGACGGAGGTCTGCGGGGTGATCGAGGACATGTCGATCAGCAGCGCGCCGGAGCGAGCGTTCTCCAGGATGCCGTCGGGGCCGTACGCGATGGCCTCGACCTGGGGGGAGGCGGGCACCATCGTGATCACCACGTCGGCGTCCCGGACGGCCTCGGCGATCGAGCCCGCCGCGGTGCCGCCGGCGGCGGCCAGGCGGTCCAGCTTCTCCCGCTCCAGGGTGAAGCCGGTGACGTCGTAGCCCGCCTTGATCAGGTTCTCCGACATGGGGGAGCCCATGATGCCCAGGCCGATCCAGGCGATCGTCGGGCGGGTCGGGCGGGAACCGGCTGCAAGGTTGTTGCTCATGGTGAGGAAGCCTCTCGGTGACGGGATGTTCAGCGGGCGGCGCGCGCCGCGGCCGGGAGCCAGTCGAACGCCTCGGAGCTCGGACGGTCGCCCGGCTTGTACTCCAGCCCCACCCAGCCCTCGTATCCGGCCTTCGCCAGCTGGTCGAGGAGGTCCTCCAGGGGGAGCGAGCCGGTGCCGGGGGCGCCGCGGCCGGGGTTGTCGGCGATCTGGACGTGCCCGGTCACCGCCGCGTACCGCTCGATCACCGACGGCAGGTCCTCGCCGTTCATGGACAGGTGGTAGAGGTCCATCAGGAAGCGGGCGTTGCCGAGCCCGGTGGCCTCGTTGACCCGGTCCACGACCTGCACGGCGGCCGGTGCCGACACCAGCGGGTACAGCGGTGACTCGGGGCGGTTCAGGGCCTCGATCAGCAAGGTCGCGCCGATCCGGTCGGCGGCCCGCGCGGCGAGCGCCAGGTTCTCCAGGGCCAGCGCGTCCTGCTCGGCCGGGTCCACGCCGTCGACGCGGTTGCCGTAGAGCGCGTTGAGCGCCGTGCAGCCCAGCGACCCGGCGAAACCGGCGGCCACGTCGATGTTGGCGCGGAACCGTTCCGACTCCTCGCCGGGGACCGACAGGGCGCCGCGGTCGGGGCCGGGGAGCCGCCCGGCGTAGAAGTTCAGGCCGGTCAGCCGTACGCCCGCGTCCTCGACGGCCGTCCTCAGCGCGTCGAGCTCGGACCGCTCGGGCGTGGGGGAGTCGATCCAGGGCCACCACAGCTCGACCGCGGTGAAGCCGGCCGCGGCGGCGGCCGCGGGGCGCTCCAGGAGCGGGAGTTCCGTGAAGAGGATCGACAGGTTGACGTTGAAGCGCTGGTCTGCGAATCCCATCGGGTGCCGCGCTCCTTCCGTGTCGCTACCGGGTGTGTCCAGTGACCCGGCGTGCCGTATTTTCCGTAATGCGGAATTAGCTTTCTGCTTATTGGAAGACTGCCGCCGGGTGTCCTGGCTTGTCAAGAGGGGCGGGCGGCCCTCTCCGGCCGTGCGCGCCCTCGGCGGCCGTCGCCGACCGGAGGGTGCCGGGTCGGAGGGCCCGATGGCCGCGCGGCGCGGTCCGTTAAGGTCGGGGTCCGGGCGTCGGGAACCGGTTCACGACCGCGTGCCGGGCCCGGATCCGCCCTCCCGCCGGAGGGCGCCACGACGCGCAGGTCAGAGAGGTGTGCGGCGCGATGCGTCTGAGAGTTGAGTTCACCACCGAGCCCTTCGACCTCGACGAGGCTCCCGCGCACGCGCTGGTGGCCCGCGAGGTCGTCGAAGCCGCCGACCTCGACGCCGTCGACGTCGGCCCGTTCGGCAACACCGCGGAGGGCGGCGCCGACGCGGTCCTGAACGCCGTGGGCGCCCTGCTGCGCCGGACCCTGGCGGCCGGCGCCACCCGGGTCACCCTCCAGGTCAACGTCCTGGGGGAGGGCGAGAAGTGACCGGCGCCGGGGACGAGCCCTTCATCACGGCGGTGAAGCCGCTGGTCGACGCCATGGGCGGCGAGATCCTCCCGCCGGACGAGGCCGGCCCCGACGATGTCGTCCTGGCCTGGGAGGGCGCCGACGTCGTCGCCGTGCGCCTGCCGCAGCTCGCCGACTCGCTCGACCACATCCTGGCCGCCATGGAGCGCAAGAAGGGCAAGCCCCTGGCCGACCTGGACCGCAAGGCCAAGCAGGAGGTCGTGCGGACGCTGGAGGCGCGCGGCGCCTTCTCCGTCCGGCACGGCGTGGAGACCGTGGCGAGCGCGCTCGGCGTGAGCCGCTTCACCGTCTACAACTACCTCAACCGGGAGAAGGGCAACTGAGCGCAGGCGCGCTGCCGGGGGCCGGCGAGGGGACCGGTGGCGCGGGCGGTGCGTCCGGTCGCACCGGCGGCGGCGGGGGCGACGGCCCCCTGTGCCGCGGCCCCGGACACGCGCCCGGAGGGCATGCCGGGCGCGGCCGCGGCGCCCTGTCGCGGCACCCGGGTTTCGTTACCCGGAATTTTCAACAAAGTGTTGACGGGGTGTTTCTGAAGGGCGTTAAGTAGCCGCAGCCCGTTCAGCACGAAGGCCCACGCGGCCACGGAGGCTCCCGTGACGTCGACTTCCCTGCCCCCGGGTCTGGCCCGGTTCAACGAACTCGAGGAGTCCGCGGCCGCCGCCGCGCTCCACGAGGCGTGCGCCTCGACGGCCTGGGCCGGCCGACTGCTCGCGGCCCGCCCCTACGCCACCGCCGACGCCCTCTACGCCGCCAGTGACGCCGCCATGGCCGAGCTGACCGCGCGGGACCTCGCGGAGGCGATGGCCGGGCACCCTCCGATCGGCCGCCCCAAGCCCGGCGACCCGGCCTCGGCGCGCGAACAGCGCGGCATGGCCGGCGCCTCCGACGAGCTCAGGGCGGAGATGCTCGAACTCAACCTGGCCTACCAGGAGCGGTTCGGCCACGTCTTCCTGATCTGCGCCACCGGCCGCACCGGCGAGCAGATGCGCGACGCGGTCAAGGAGCGGATCGGCAACGCGTCGGAACAGGAGCGGGAGATCGTCCGCACCGAGCTGGGGAAGATCAACCGCATCCGGCTCGCCCGACTCGTCGAAGAGGACGCCTGACCATGAGCACCAGCACCACCGCCTCCGTGTCCACGCACATCCTGGACACCAGCGTCGGCCGCCCCGCCGGGGGCGTCGCCGTACGGCTCTCCGCCCGCGCCGGGCGCGAGGCCGACTGGCGGGCGCTCGGCGGTTCCGCGACCGACGCGGACGGCCGGTGCAAGGACCTCCCGGCGCCGCCGGAGGGAACCACCCACGTACGGCTCGACTTCGCCGTGGAGCCGTATTTCGAGAAGAACAAGAAGCACGAGAACCACGAGAAGCACGAGAAGCACGAGAACCACGAGAAGAACGAGAAGAAGAAGCAAGCCGATGCGCAGCAGGACGCCCCCGCGAATCGGGACAGCGGTGCCGTGTTCTTCCCCGAGGTGGCGATCACCTTCGCCGTGAACCCCGGCGAGCACTACCACGTACCGCTGCTGCTCAACCCGTTCGGCTACTCCGTTTACCGAGGGAGCTAGCTAGATGACTGCCCATTCCCGCCCCGACCGCCCTGTCGTCCTGGGACAGAACCAGTACGGCAAGGCCGAGAACCGAGTCGTCAAGATCACGCGGGACGGCGCCACCCACCACATCAAGGACCTCAACGTCTCCGTGTCGCTCAGCGGCGACATGGAGGAGGTCCACCACTCCGGCTCGAACGCCAACGTCCTGCCGACCGACACCACCAAGAACACGGTGTACGCGTTCGCCAAGGAGCACGGCATCGAGTCCGCCGAGCAGTTCGGCATCCACCTCGCCCGCCACTTCGTCACCTCGCAGGAGCCGATCCACCGGGCCCGCATCCGCATCGAGGAGTACGCCTGGGAGCGGATCGAGCACGCGGGGGAGAGCGCGCACTCCTTCGCCCGCAAGGGCCAGGAGACCCGGCTGACGCAGATCACCTACGACGGCACGTCGTGGGAGGTCGTCTCCGGCCTGAAGGACCTCGTCGTGATGAACTCGACCGACTCCGAATTCTGGGGCTTCGTCAAGGACAAGTACACGACCCTGCCCGAGGCGTACGACCGGATCCTCGCCACCGAGGTCTCCGCGCGCTGGCGGTTCAACTGGACCGACGACGGGCAGCCGGCGCCCGACTGGGACGCCTCCTACGCCCAGACGCGCACGCATCTGCTCGCAGCCTTCGCCGAGACCTACTCGCTCTCCCTCCAGCAGACCCTCTACGCGATGGGCACGCGGATCATCGACCAGCGCGATGAGATAGACGAGGTCCGCTTCTCCCTTCCGAACAAGCACCACTTCCTGGTCGACCTGGAGCCGTTCGGGCTGAAGAACGACACCGCCGACGGTGCCGTCTACTTCGCCGCCGACCGCCCGTACGGCCTGATCGAGGCCACCGTCTTGCGGGACGGCTGCGAGGCGCGGATCCCGGTGGACCTCACCAACCTGTAGGTCCCTCCTCTCGGCACCCGTGGCCGGGGAACGCGTCCCCGGCCACGGCACTCGACACCCCAGGGTCCTGCCGTGCCCACTCCACTGCCGAACCTCAGCGAACAAGGACGAACCATGGCAGCAGACCGGCGTATCGTCATCGAGAACTGTGCGATCGCGACCGTCGACGCCCACGACACCGAGTACGCGGACGGTCACCTCGTCATCGCCGGCAACCGTGTCGAATCGCTCGGCGCGGGCAGGGCCCCCGAAGGCCTGACGGACGTCGACCGCCGTATCGACGCCACCGGGCACCTGGTCACCCCCGGTCTGATCAACACCCACCACCACTTCTACCAGTGGATCACCCGGGGCCTGGCCACGGACCACAACCTCTTCGACTGGCTCGTCGCCCTCTACCCCACCTGGGCGCGCATCGACGAGCCGATGGTCCGCGCGGCCGCCGAGGGCTCGCTCGCGATGATGGCCCGCGGCGGCGTCACCACCGCCATGGACCACCACTACGTCTTCCCCCGGGGCACCGGCGACCTCTCCGGCGCGATCATCGGCGCCGCCCGCGACATGGGCGTGCGCTTCACCCTCGCCCGCGGCTCCATGGACCGCAGTGAGAAGGACGGCGGTCTGCCCCCCGACTTCGCCGTCGAGACCCTGGAGGGCGCCCTCACCGCCACCGAGGAGACGGTACGGCAGCACCACGACGCCTCCTTCGACGCGATGACCCAGGTCGCCGTCGCCCCCTGCTCCCCGTTCTCCGTCTCCACCGAACTGCTCCGCGAAGGCGCCGGACTGGCCCGCCGCCTCGGGGTGCGCCTGCACACCCACGGCTCGGAGACGGTCGAGGAGGAGAAGTTCTGCCACGAGCTGTTCGGCATGGGCCCGACCGACTACTTCGAGTCCACCGGCTGGCTCGGCGAGGACGTGTGGATGGCGCACTGCGTCCACATGAACGACTCCGACATCGCCGCCTTCGCCCGCACCGGGACGGGCGTCGCCCACTGCCCGTCCTCCAACGCCCGCCTGGCCGCCGGCATCGCCCGCGTCCCCGACATGCTCGCGGCCGGCGTCCCGGTCGGCCTCGGCGTCGACGGCACCGCCTCCAACGAGTCCGGCGAACTCCACACCGAACTGCGCAACGCCCTCCTCGTCAACCGCCTCGGCCCCCACCACGAGGCCGCCCTGAACGCCCGCCAGGCGCTGCGCCTCGGCACCCACGGCGGCGCCCGGGTCCTGGGCCGGGCGGCCGAGATCGGCTCCCTGGAGCCGGGCAAGCTCGCCGACCTGGTGCTGTGGAAGCTGGACACCCTCGCCCACGCCTCCATCGCCGACCCGGTGACCGCCCTGGTCTTCGGCGCGGCCGCCCCGGTCACCGCCTCCTTCGTGAACGGCCGTCAGATCGTCCAGGACGGCCGCCTGCTCACCGCCGACGAGGACGCCATCGCGCGCGCCACCCGCGCGGAGGCGCGACGGCTCGCCCGGATCGCCGCCCACGACTGAGCGGCCCAGGACTGCCCGGATCGCCGCCCACGACTGAGCGGCCCAGGACTGCCCGGATCGCCGCCCAGGACTGAGCGGCCCAGGACTCCGGCCGAGGGGGACGGCCCTCGACCGGACGCCGTGACCGGGGCGCGCGTGGACGCGCGCGCCCCGGGCCGGTTCCCCCGCCGTCCCGTACGCCGGGACGGCCCACCTCCGTCCCCCACCCCGAGACGGTTCCCCCCGCCGTCCCGCTTCCCGGTCCCGCACGACCGCGCACCACCTCCCAGAAACCCACGCCAGAGCTGCCGTGTATCCGACCGGAGGAGAGCCGCCGTGTCCGCCCACCCTGTCGACGAGAAACTCCCCGCCCTGAAAATGGCGACGAGCGGCCTTCAGCACGTGGCCGCCATGTACGCGGGGGTCGTCGCCCCGCCCCTGATCGTCGGCGCGGCCATCGGCCTCACCGGCACCGACCTCACCTTCCTCACCGGCGCCTGTCTCTTCACCGCCGGTCTCGCGACCTTCCTTCAGACCCTGGGCATCTGGAAGATCGGCGCCCGGCTGCCCTTCGTCAACGGCGTCACCTTCGCCGGCGTCGCCCCCATGACGGCCATCGTCGCCTCCACCGAGGACAAGTCCGACGCCCTGCCGGTCATCTTCGGCGCGGTGATCGTCGCCGGACTGCTGGGCTTCCTCGCCGCCCCCGTCTTCTGCAAGGCGGTCCGTTTCTTCCCGCCCGTCGTCACCGGCACCGTGATCACCCTGATCGGCGTGTCCCTGCTGCCCGTCGCCTTCGGCTGGGCCCAGGGCCCGGATCCGGCGGCGGACGACTACGGGTCGTCGACCTACCTCGCCCTGGCGGGCATCACCCTGCTGCTCGTCCTGCTCCTGCGCCGTTTCACCCGGGGCTTCGTCAAGCAGATCGCCGTCCTGCTCGGCCTGGTCGCCGGGACGCTGGTCGCGATCCCGTTCGGCGTCACCGACTTCGGCCCCGTCGCGGACGCGGACGTGGTCGGCTTCCCCACCCCCTTCCACTTCGGCGCACCGCAGTTCCAGCTCGCGGCGATCCTGTCGATGTGCGTGGTGATGGTGGTCTCGATGACCGAGTCCACGGCGGACATGCTGGCGCTGGGCGAGATCGTCGACCGTCCCGTGGACGAGCGGACGATCGCGGCGGGCCTGCGTGCCGACACCCTCGGCTCCGCCCTCAGCCCCGTCTTCAACGGCTTCATGTGCAGCGCCTTCGCCCAGAACATCGGGCTCGTCGCCATGACGAGGATCCGCAGCCGCTTCGTCGTGGCGGCCGGCGGCGGCTTCCTGGTCCTCATGGGCCTGTGCCCGGTGGCCGCCTCGCTCATCGCCGTCGTACCGCGCCCGGTCCTCGGCGGGGCGGGCGTGGTCCTGTTCGGGTCGGTGGCGGCGAGCGGCATCCAGACCCTCGTCCGGGCCGGCCTGGACAAGGACAACAACGTCCTGATCGTCGCCGTCTCCCTCGCCGTCGGCATCGTCCCGATCACCGCGCCGGAGTTCTACCACGCCTTCCCGGAGACGGCGAGGATCGTCCTGGACTCGGGCATCTCCACCGGCTGCGTGGCGGCCGTCCTGCTCAACCTCGTCTTCAACCACCTCGGCACGAGCCGCGACGCGCAGGACGTGACCCATCCGATGGAGGCGGGCGAGGAGATCGCGGGGGTGACGGCGAAAGCGCTCTGACGGCCGTCGGCAGGCCCGGGCAGGGCCGACGTACTCCGGCTCACAGGTCTTGGATAGGGTCGGACCGCTTCGGACCGCTTCGGGCACCGGAGCCGTACCGCGCCACCGCAGGCGGCACCGAGCGCCGCGACCGCACCCCGTGGAGTGTCACCGCACCCCACGGGGTGCCACCGCACGCGCCGGCCGCCGCGGGCGCACCAGCCGCGGCCGTGGGCCGCGCGTCGAACGGGGTGGGGAATGTCCAGTCACCGGCTGTCCAGAAGAGGCCGCTACATCGCCTGGTCGACGGCGGGCGTCGTCGTGGTCGCCGGCGCCGGGATCGCGGCGCAGACCTCGATGGCGGCCACGGCCTGGCCGGCGCAGAAGACCTACACGGGCCGGGCGTTCGACACCTGCACGGCGCCCTCCCTCGCGGCGATGAAGGCCTGGAACACCGGCTTCTACGGCGCCGCCGCCGTCTACATCGGCGGCAAGAACCGCGGCTGCGCGCAGCCCAACCTGACCGCGTCCTGGGTGAAATCGGTCAACTCCCTCGGCTACAAGCTCATCCCGCTCTACGTCGGCGCCCAGCCGCCCTGCCAGACCGGCACCAACCCGGAGAAGTTCACCGCCGCCACCGCTGCCTCCCTCGGCGCGAGCAACGCGACCGACGCGGTCGCCAAGGCCGCCGCACTCGGCATGAAGGCCGGCAGCGCCGTCTACCTCGACATGGAGCCCTACGACATCACGGACAAGGCGTGCAACGACGCCGTCCTGACCTACGTCCGCTCCTTCACCAAGACCCTGCGCGCGAAGACCTACCGCGCCGGCTACTACGGCTTCAGCAGCTCCAGCGCCAAGGCCGTCGCCACCGCGACGAACAAGACGGACCTGCCGGGCAACCTCTGGTACGCGCTGTGGGACAAGAAGAACACCACCACCACGGACTGGCCCTGGGACCCCAAGCTGTTCACCGATCACAGCCGCGGCCACCAGTACATCGTCAACAGCAAGGAAACCCGCGGCGGCTACACGATCACGGTCGACCGCAACGCCTGGGACGCCCCCGTCGCCATCGTCGGCTGACCTGACGCCGCCGGCCGGCACGCACCGGCCGGCCGTGTCACCGTCGGCCGTGTCGCCGTCGGGCGTACGGCGGGGCGGAGCGGGTCCGTCCCGCCCCGCCGTACCCCGGTGTCCCGTCCCGGACGCTCCACCGCGCACCCGTGCTGCGGGACCACCCGCTCACTCCGCGGTCCGCCGCTCCCGCAGGACCGCCGCCGCCAGCCCCAGCGCCGCCAGGGAGACGACCGCCGCCACCCGGAACGCCAGCCGGTAGCCGTCGGCCGTGGCCGGGACCGGGTCGGCGCCCGTGCCGAGCAGGTGCTCGGTCCGGCCCGCCGCCAGCGTCGACAGCACCGCCAGGCCCAGCGAACCGCCGACCACCTGGGTGGTGTTGAAGAGCCCGGAGGCCAGTCCGGTGTCGTCCTCCCGCACGCCCGCCATGGCGAGCCCGGTCAGCGCGGGCATCGCCGCGGCGAAGCCGACGGCCAGCAGCAGCATCGGCGGCAGGACGTCGGCCGCGTACGAACCCCCGGCCGGGACGCGGCCCAGCAGTGCCGTTCCGGCGGCGATCAGGACCAGCCCGGCCAGCAGCACCCGGTACGCGCCGAACCGGGCGATCGTGCGCGCGGACAGGCCCAGCATCAGCAGACCGATCGCGACCGGCGCCGGCAGGAACGCCAGGCCCGTCGCCAGTTCGCCGTAGCCCAGGACGCGTTGCAGGTACAGCGCGCCGATGAACTGGAAGCCGTACATCGTCGCGATCATCAGGATCTGCACGGCGTTCGCCCCGCTGAGCAGCCGCGAGCCGAACAGCCGCAGCCGCAGCAAGGGGCGGGCGGCCCGCGCCTGGCGCAGCACGAACGCGGCGAACAGGACGACGGCGAGCAGCGCCAGGAGCGCGGTGCCGGTGGCGCCCCGGTCGCCGGCGCCGACGATGACGTAGACGGTGAGCATGAGGGCGCCGGTGACCAGGGCCGCGCCGGGGTAGTCGGCGCCCTTGCCGAACCCGGCGCCGCGCCCCGGCGCGAGCACGCGGACGGCCGCGAGCCACGCCGGCACGCCGATCGGCACATTGATGAGGAAGATCCAGTGCCAGTTCAGGAGTTGGGTCAGCGCCCCGCCGAGAAAGGTGCCGAGCGCGCCGCCCGCCGCGCCGATCGCGCTGAACACCGCGATGGCGCGCGCCCGTTCGCGCGGCTCGGGGAAGAGCGCGACCAGCATGCCGAGGACGACCGCCGAGGTCATCGCGCCGCCCACGCCCTGGAGCGCCCGCGCCGCGATGAGCGTCGACCGGCCGGTGGCGACCCCGCACAGCACCGACGCCGCCGTGAAGACGGCCAGGCCCGCCGTGAACATCCGCTTGGGGCCCACGAGGTCGCCGAGCCGGCCGGCCAGCAGGAGCAGACCGCCGAAGGCGATCAGATAGGCGTTCACCACCCAGGCCAGGCCGGGACCGCTGAAGCCCAGGTCGCTCTGGATCGCCGGCATCGCCACGGTGACGATGTTGCCGTCCAGGACCGTCATCAGCGTGCCCGCGCACAGGACGACGAGGGACGCCCAGCGGGAGTGCGTCCGGGAGGGGGGTGTCGGGGTCTGGGACTCGACCGTGGTGGACATGGCCTGCCGGCCTCCGCAATCTCCGTAGGAACCGTACGTGCCCTAGGTGCACGTCTTGTAACGGAGAACATCGTGGGTGACCATGGGAGCAGGTGTAAGGAGGCAGTCGGATGTCCCAGAGGAACACCGGTGTTACCCCGCAGGTGGTGAACGCGCACGCCTGCCCGGTGCGCGAAGTCCTTGACAGGGTCTCGGGCAAATGGAGCGTGCAGATCCTCGTCGCCGCCGCGCAAGGCCCCATCCGCTTCACCGAGTTGGAGCGCGGCATCGAGGGCATCAGCCGCCGTATGCTCACCCTCACCCTGCGCAACCTGGAGCGCGACGGCCTTGTCACCCGCACCGTGCACCCGACCGTGCCGCCGAAGGTCGAGTACGCGCTCACCCCGGTCGCCCACGAGTTGTACGACACCCTGCAACGCCTGACCGACTGGGCCGAACGCAACCGGGGCTACATCGCGGAGTCCCGCGCGGCCTACGACACCGAGCACCGGCCGGACCTGGTCGACGCGCAGCCCGCGCGGCCGGCCGGGCAGCCGACCCCGTAGCTCACGCCCGGCGGGGGGACGCCAATACATAGCGCGCCCTGGTGCGCGGGTCGGTGTGCTCGCCCGTCTGCCAGCCCGCCTCCTCCAGCGTCGCCGAGCAGGCCCGCAGCGCCGCGTCGTCCGGGCCGTGCACGGCGACGGCTTCCGGCTGCGGGGTCGCCCGGACCCGGTATCCGTCGCCGCCGTCCGGCCCGGCGGGGCGGTGTCCGGCGGCCTCCAGCGCGAGCGCGGCGGCCCGCACCAGGTGCGTACGCTCCCAGCCGCACGGCCGGTCCACGGAGCCGTCCGGGTTGGTCATCCTGCGCAGTTCCAGCAGCCCCTGCCAGGCGCTGCGCACCTCACGCACGCGCGACGGCCCGCCGTCCGGCCGCTCCTCACCACCGACGCGCGCGGCGAACACGCCGGTGTCCGCATCAGGGGTTCCCGACGCGGGAGCCGCGGACCCGTCCCCACTCGGGGGAGTTTCGGGCGTCCCCTCCCGTGTCCGGTGTCCCGCCGGCGTCAGGAAGTGCTCGTGCGGCGGGCGCGGGTGCCGGAAGGCGAGCCCCCGCGCGACGAGCGCCGCGAGCTGGGCCTCCGTACCCTTCAGGCGCCCGGTGGCGGGATCGGCGGCGTCGATCACCCGCCGCTGGGCGGCGGTCGGCGGTCGGGTCACGGGCGCTCTCCTTCCGGTGCCGGGCACGGTCGGTGCCGTCCCCACCACCTCGAAGGCTACGACCCGGGTCTGACATTCCAGGTGGCGATCACCGGCCGCGCGTGCTCGGTGCCCAGCCGGCACAGCGTCCCCGTGGCCAGCTGGAAATGGGCGCCCGCGGCGGGCGGCAGCCCGAGCCGCCGCGCGGTGAGGACGCGCAGGAAGTGCCCGTGCGCCACCAGCACCACACACCCCTCGGTGTTGGCGAGCGCCGCGTCCACCTTGGCCAGCATCCGGTCGGCGCGCTCCCCGACCTGCTCCGGCGACTCCCCGGGATGCTCCGGCGGCCCCGGCGCGACGCCGTCCGTGAACAGGAACCAGCCCGGCCGCTCCCGCTGGATCTCGACGGTGGTCACGCCCTCGTACCCGCCGTAGTCCCACTCCCGGAGATCGGGGTCGACCCGCACATCGTGCACCCCGAGCCCGATCAGCTCCGCCGTCTCCCGCGCCCGCTGCGACGGGCTGACGAACGCGGCCCCGATCCGGTGCGAGCGGATCAGCGGCACCAGCCGCCGCGCCTCCTCCCGGCCGTGCTCGGTGAGCGGGACGTCCGTCGATCCGGTGTGCCGCCCGGACCGCGACCACTCGGTCTCACCGTGCCGGACGAGAAAAAGATCACCCATGCGTCACAGGTTCGCACAGGTCCCGGTGTGCGCGACGAAGGCGGCCCATTCGTGGGACCCGAAGGAGAGTCGGGGGCCCTGTTCGTTCTTCGAGTCGCGTATGTGGACGGTGCCGGGGACGAAGGCTACTTCGACGCATTTCTCCGCCACCCCCAGAGGTGCCCGCCTCGCGCGACGGCTGGCAGCCGGACAACTCGACGCCTGGGGCTGGCCCCACGCCACGGACGCGAACGGCACGGTCGCGCTCCTCGTCGCCGAACTCGCGACGAACGCCGTACGGCACGGCCGGGAAGGCGGCCGCGACTTCAGGCTCCGCCTGACGCTCCGCCCGGAGGACGCCACCCTCCGCATCGAGGTCACGGACGCCCGCCCCGGCCACCGGCCGCCCACTCCCGGCGCGCTTCGACCACCCGCCGCCGACGCGGAGTCCGGCCGGGGCCTCCACCTCGTCGAGGCCCTGTCGAGCCACTGGGGAGCGACGTGGGGGGACGGGTACACCAAGACGGTGTGGTGCGAGGTCGTGCTCGGGTGAGTGCCGGTGCCTGCTGTCATCCAGTGGGGCTTGAGGTCAGCGCCCCCGCCGCTGCCTCCGTTCGGTCCGCCGCTGTCTCGCGAGGCGGCGTTCTTCCTGCTGTCTGGCGACGTTGCGCGCCTTGCGCTGGGCGGCCGCGCAGTACCGGCGTGCGGCCAGGGGCGTCACCGAGCCGAACGCGAGCAGGGCGGCGGCCAGCAGCCAGTACCCCGCCGACGTACCGGTGGAGAAGACCGCCGCGCAGCCGGCGGGAGCGCCGGCGCAGAAGCCGAGCGTCGGTCTCCAGTCCTCCGCGTAGAGACCCAGTGCCGCGGGGATCGCCAGCAGGAACGGCGGGACGAAGAAGGCGGCGAAGTACCCACCGGCTCCGTCCGGTACCGCGCAGCCACTCCTCGACGAAGGAGCGCAACCCGTCTCCAGCAGCCCCGCCAGCCCCCAGCTCACGGCGAACATCCCCACCGCGTTGCACACGGCCCCCACCCATGTCCACTTCATGGCCGGATCGTAGGGGCGGAGGCTGACGGTGGCGGCGCGTCGTGCACGGCACGGGAGCCCTACTGCCGGTACCCGCCCAGGAAGCGGCCGATCCGGCCGATCGCCGCTTCCAGGTCCTCCGCGTGCGGCAGGGTGAGGATGCGGAAGTGGTCGGGGGTGGGCCAGTTGAAGCCGGTGCCCTGGACGACCTGGATCTTCTCGCGCAGGAGCAGGTCGAGGACGAACTTCTCGTCGTCGTGGATCCGGTGCACCTTCGGGTCCAGGCGGGGGAACGCGTACAGGGCGCCCTTGGGCTGCACGCAGGACACGCCCGGGATCTCGTTGAGCCGTTCGAAGACGACGTCCCGCTGTTCGCGCAGCCGACCGCCCGGCGCGGTCAGCTCGTCGATGGACTGGCGGCCGCCGAGGGCGGCCTGGATGGCGTACTGGGCGGGGGCGTTGGGGCACAGGCGCATGGAGGCCAGCATGGTGAGGCCCTCCAGGTAGTTCCTGGCGTGCTGCTTGGGGCCGGTGACGACCAGCCAGCCGGAGCGGAAGCCCGCCACCCGGTACGTCTTCGACAGGCCGCAGAAGGTCAGCACGACCAGGTCGGGCGCGAGCGCGGCGGCCGAGTGGTGCACGGCGCCGTCGTAGAGGATCTGGTCGTAGATCTCGTCGGCGAGGACCATCAGGCCGTGCCGGCGGGCCAGGTCGAGGATGCCCTCGATGATCTCCTTCGGGTAGACGGCGCCCGTGGGGTTGTTCGGGTTGATGATCACGACGGCCTTGGTGCGGTCGGTGATCTTCGACGCCATGTCGTCCAGGTCCGGGTACCAGTCGGCCTGTTCGTCGCAGAGGTAGTGGACCGCCTTGCCGCCGGCGAGCGTGGTCACCGCCGTCCAGAGGGGGAAGTCGGGGGCGGGGATCAGGATCTCGTCGCCGTCCTCCACCAGTGCCTGGACGGCCATGGAGACCAGTTCCGAGACGCCGTTGCCGAGGAAGACGTCGTCGACGTCCACCTCCAGGCCGCGGGTCTGGTATCGCTGGGCGACCGCCCGGCGGGCGGAGAGGACGCCGCGGGAGTCGGTGTAGCCGTGGGCCTGCGGAAGCATCCGGATCATGTCCTGGATGATCTCCTCCGGCGCCTCGAAGCCGAAGAGCGCGGGGTTGCCGGTGTTCAGGCGGAGCACGCTGTGGCCCGCCTCCTCCAGCGCGTTGGCGTGCTCGATCACCGGGCCGCGGATCTCGTAGCAGACCTCGCTGAGCTTGTTCGACTGCCGGAACTCCATGCGCCCCTCCGGTATCTGGTGTTGCTTGGTTTTACCAAGTTCCAGCTTGGAAAGTCCAATGACATGTCTAGACTGCGTCGCATGTCACCTCGCCGAAGCTACGACCAGTACTGTTCCGCCGCCCGCGCGCTCGACGTCGTCGGCGACCGCTGGACCCTGCTGATCGTCCGGGAGCTGCTCGCCGGCCCGCGCCGCTACACGGACCTGCACGCCGACCTGCCGGGCGTGAGCACGGACGTACTCGCCTCGCGGCTGAAGGACATGGAGCGCGACGGGCTCGCCGGCCGGCGCCGGCTGCCGCCGCCCGGGGCGGCCTACGTGTACGAACTCACCGGACGCGGACGGGAGTTGCTGCCCGTCCTGCAAGCGCTCGGGGCGTGGGGGCAGGCGGAGCTGGGGGAGCGGCGGCCCACCGACGCCGTCCGCGCCCACTGGTTCGCGCTGCCCCTGCTGCGCGCGCTGGAGGCGGTGGAGGCGGGGGTCGTCGAAGTCCGGTTGGAGGAGGGGGACTTCCATCTGCGCGTCGGCGCCGAGGAGGGGGCCGTGTACGGCGACGGACCCGCCCCCGGGGAGCCCGACGCCCGCCTCACCCTGGACGGGGAGACCTGCACGGCGCTGGCGCGGGGCGAGGTGCGCCTGCTCGACGCGGTCCGCGACGGGCGGATCGCCGTGGAGGGCGACGGCATCCTGGCCAAGGCGCTGCGGGAGGGGTAGGCGAGAGGGGCTCAGAAGCGTGTGACCGGTGGTGCGGGCCGGACGGACGGAAGGCCCGCCGCGGGTGTCGCGGTGGGCCTTCCGAGGGGACGTCAGGTGCTGCCTTCGGGGGCGCGTCAGGCGCCCGGCGGCACCCTGGCCGGGCGGCCCGACCCGCGGGTGAGCGCGTAGCCGCCGATGCCGGCGAGCGCCGCCAGCACGCCGCCCACCGCCGTCCACACCCAGCGGTCCGACCACCAGCCGGACGACCAGCCGTCGTCCGGTTCGAGGCTCGACAGCACGGCGGAGTCCGAGCCGTCGTCGTCCTCCTGCGCCGCGGAGGTGACCGCGACGCCCGGCACCAGCGGCTCGGCCAGCCAGCCGTCCACCGCGGCCGACCCGCCGATGTCCTTGGAGTCCACCCGCAGTTCGGCGCTCACCGGCAGACCCAGGTCCGCCGCCTTCAGGCCGACGGCCGTGAGACGGACGTAGTACGTGCCCGGCAGCGGGTCGTTCGCCCACTCCTCCGACCAGGAGCGGACCGTGCGCAGCACGCAGGCCACCTCGACGGACGCCGCGCCCTGGGCGGCGGTGCGCGTCTGGGCGCCGTACTGGCAGGCCTGGCGGCGCCGCAGACCGTCGTACACGTCGATCTGCCAGGTCTGGGCGACGTGCTCGTCCGGCAGCTTCACCGTCGCCCGCACGGTGGGACGCTGTTCCGCGTCCGCGGGGAACGACCAGTACAGGTAGTCGCCGGTGGAGGCGCTCGCGGTGGCGGTCTGCCCCTGCTCGACCTCCGTCGCCGTACGGAACGACGTACCGGCCGAGGTCGGCGCGGAGGCGTCGTCGGACGGGCTCGCCGAGGGGGTGGAGTCGGCGGCGGCCGGACCCGCGGCCGACCCCAGCCCCAGCCCCAGCGCCAGCAGTGCGGTGCTCAGCACCCGTGTGATCCGCACTCGTGTCATCCGCACCCGTGCGATCCGCACTCGTGTCATCCGCACCCGTGTGATCCCCATCAGTTGGTCCTCCACACCGCGACGCGCCAGCGCGACAGCCAGCCCCACAGCAGACCGGCGACGAAGCCGGTCAGGATCAGTGCGCCGAGCAGCCACCAGCCGCGGCCCAGGCCGAAGGAGGCCACGTCGTCCGCCTGCGACGGGCCGTCGACGACGTCCACGGTCAGCTCCAGCGGCAGGCCGGGCGTGGTCTTCACGCCGGCGCCGGCCGAGAACGAGTTGGTCACCTGGAGGCACACCGTCTCGGCCGGCGCGTCCTCCTCGTCGCTCTCCGCCGTCGGATGGCGCAGGCCGGTCGAGATCACGTCCGTACGGCCGTTGCCCGCCGCCTCGCCGCGCACGATCTCCCGGCCGTGCGTCGTGACGGCCCGCAGCAGCACCCCGTAGTCGGGGTTCACGGTCCGGTCCGCGGACACGCTCACCGAGGCGCGCAGCTCCTGGCCCGGCTCGACCTCCACCCGGTACCAGCGCTCCTGGCCGAACTCCTCGCGGTCGGTGAACAGACCCGACGTCAGCGTCGGCGCCTTCGCGCAGGAGTCCGCGCCCTGCGTGGCGACCGGCGTCACCACGGGGTCGGCCGCGCGGTCCACCAACTGGTTGACCTTGTCGGTGAGTTCGTCGGTGTGCTCGACCGAGGTGTAGGTTCCGCCGGTCGCCTCGGCGATGCAGCTGAGCTGCTGCCGCATCTTGGTGTTGGGCACCAGGCCCAGGGTGTCGATGGTCAGGCCGATGCCCTTGGCCGCGATCTCGCGGGCCACCTCGCACGGGTCGAGCGGCGCGCAGGTGTCCTCGCCGTCACTGATCAGCACGATGCGCTTGGAGCCGGTGCCGCCGTCGAGGTCGTCGGCCGCCTTCAGCAGCGCGGGGCCGATCGGCGTCCAGCCGGTGGGGGACAGGGTCGCCACCGCCGTCTTGGCCTCGGTACGGTCCAGCGGGCCGACCGGGTAGAGCTGCGCGGTGTCCTTGCAGCCCGTCTTCTGGTCGTCGCCGGGGTAGTTGGCGCCCAGCGTGCGGATGCCGAGCTGGACCTCCTCGGGGGTCGCGTCCAGCACCTCGTTGAACGCCTGCTTGGCCGCGGCCATCCGCGTCCCGCCGTCGATGTCCTTGGTCCGCATCGAACCACTGACGTCGAGAACCAGGTCGACCTTCGGCGCGCTCGCTGTGGTCTCGTCGGCGACCGCCCCGGCCGGGAACGCTATCCCGGCCGCGAGCGCGGCGAGCAGGGCACCCACGCCCGCCGCCAGCCGTTGTGTTCTGATCATCGGCGGATCCTATTGATCAGAGGTGTCCGCCCACAAAACGAGGACCGCAAACGAGGACCGCAAACGGGGGCCGCAAACGGGGGCCGCAAACGAGGACCGCAAACGGGGGCCGCCCCGTGTCAACCCTGACCGTGAACCAGCGGGTTGGGCAGCAGCGTCCACCGGTCGCCGGCCGCCCCCGGCGACAGCCGCATCAGCGTGAGCGCCTTCACCGGCAGCGGCTCCCCGCACAGCGCGCCGAGGTCCGGTGTGGACGGCACCTCCCGTACCGCCGTCCCCAGCACCGCCCGCAGCGCGTCCCGGCCGCCGGCCGTGCCCGCCAGCGCGCCCGCCACCAGCGAGCCGAACAGCTTGCGCCGCAGCGCGGTCACGTCGTCCGTGAGGATCCGCTCCGGCAGGTCCCGCACCGGCAGCCCGTGGCGGGCCAGCCGGGCCGGGCTGACGCGGATGTCGGCGAGATCCCGGTAGACCAGCCGCAGTGGCTCACCCGACGCCGACAGCACGACCAGCAGGTTCTGCCCGTGCGCCTCCAGGGCCACGCCCATCTCCAGCAGCCGCAGCGCCACGGTGAGCGCGAGCGCGGCGAACCGCGCCGTCCAGTCGGGCGACGCCGCCAGGCGCGTGGTGGTGAGGGCGGCGACCGGTACGACGTGCTCGCCCGGCCCCGCGTACGCGGCCGGCGGCTCGCGCAGTACGGCCGCGAGGTCGGGGGAGTGGGCGGTGACCGCGCCCAGCGTGCGGGTGACGTGCAGCAGCCCGTCGGTGCGCTCCGCCAGTTCCTTGCCGAACGCCGACAGCGCCGCGGAGGCGGTGATCGAGCCGATGGAGATGTCCCGCACCGAGGACGTCAGCCGGGTGCTCAACGCGGTCTTCACATGCGGCCCGTCCGGCAGCGCGAGCGTCCGCAGCGACATCAGCGGATGCGCCGCCAGCCCCTCCGGGGACGACCGCTTGAGCACGTGCTGCGCCTGCCACGGGTGCACCGGGATCACCAGCCGCCCACCGTCCCGCAGCGAGGACGGCCACACCCCCGACACCAGGCACTCACCGGCCGGCACCGGCAGCAGCCCCAGCCGTACCGAGGACGGCCGGTGCTCCGGCGCGTACGCCAGCTGCTCGGCCACCGAGAAGCCAGGCCGGGCCCGGCAGTTCGGGTGGTACGGGTGCCCGTCGACCACCCGCTGCTCCCACTCCCAGTCGTGCACGGCTGACCTGGCGGTGTGCGCGGTCCGGTCGGTGGTGTGCGCGGTCCGGCCGGGGGTGTCCGAGGCCGGCTCGGCGGTGTGCGTGGTCCGGTCGGGGGTGTCCGCGGTCGACCCGACGGCGTCCGCGCTCGACCCGGTGGCGTGGGAGGTCCACTCCATCGAGTGAGGGACCGACGTCCCCTGCGCGGCCCGTGACAGTGCCAACGACGCCGCGCTGTGCCCGAGTTCGGCCGCGAAGCCACTGCCGTGCGGCACCGCGAGGTCGCCCATCAGGCGCGCCGGATCGTCGTACCCGACCCCCCGCCCGTGCCCCGCGCCGGACAGGTGGACGACCGTCACATAGGCGGCCGTCGTGTACGGGTCGGGGCGCGGGCCGTGCAGCCGGCGGCCGTCGGCCAGGTGCAGCACGAGGCCCTCCCTGACCTGTTCGCGGCGGACGATCCACGGCAGTGGCTCATGGGCGAGCGCCCGCCACAGGCGGGTCAGCACCGCCGCGCGGGCGCCGGGCAGCGCGGCCGCGAACCGCGGTCCGAGCGCGGGACGCACGGCGGCGAGCTCGGCGCCCAACTCGCCGTCCGCGGTGGGGGGATGGTGCACGGGGGTCTCCTCGGGTACGAGTAGGACGTCGGGGCGGGCCGCGACGACAGCGATACTGAACGTCTCCGCCCGCATGAACCGTAGGGAACGAGTACAACGCGTGGACCTCATCCCCCCGCCCGTCGAGGCCGGGGCGCCGGCCGACCGCACCGCCCCCCGGGGCCCGGAAGCCCTCGCCGACGCCCACGCGGCCGCGCCGCTGCTGAACTGTCTGCTGCGCGAGGTGGCCGAGCCGCTGCCCGAGCGTGACGGACGGTTCGCGCACCGGCTGCCCTCCGGCCGTACGCTGCGCGTCCTCGGCGCCCGCCGCCCCGCCGAACCCGAGGTGTACGCGGCCGGCGCCTGGCAGCGCCTCGACCACACCGCCCTGGTCGCCCTGGTCGCCGAGGAGCTGCGCCGGCACACCGGACTCGCCAACGGCGAGCTCCCCGCCGAGATGCTCGCCAGCAGGGACGCGGTGGCCGCCCTGCTCACGGCACGCGCGCGGGCCGTCCCGCCCGCCGACCCCTACCTGCGGTCCGAGCAGTCCCTCGTCACCGGCCACCCCCACCACCCCGCACCCAAGGCGCGCGGCGGCGGCCCGGCCGCCGACTGGCTGCCGTACGCGCCCGAGGCGCACGCCCGCTTCCCGCTCGCCCTCCTCGGTCTGCGCGAGGACCAGGTCGTCGAGGAGGGGGACACCTCCGCGCTCGACGCCCTCGGCGAGGCCCCGCCCGGCTACCGGCTGCTGCCCGCCCACCCCTGGCAGCTCGACCTCGCCGCCCCCGCCCTCGCGCCCGCCTTCGCCGACGGCCGTCTGGTCCGGCTCGGCGCCACCGGGCCCGAGGCGTGGCCGACGGCCGCCGTGCGCACGCTGTACGCACCGGGGCAGGACCTGTTCCTGAAGTTCAGCCTCGACGTGCGCATCACCAACGACATCCGCCGGCTGTGGCGCCACGACCTGCTGAAGCTGCGGCGGACCGACGCGGCCGTCACGGCGGCCTTCGCCGCCCTCGGCGGTCCGGCGGCCTGGCTGAGCGACCGCGGCTACCGCACCGCCGCGTTCGCCTTCGAGGAACTGGCCGTCCTGGTCCGCGACGGCCTGCGCGACCACGTCCTGCCCGGCGCGACCCCCCTGCTCGCGGCGAGCCTCGTGGAGGGGCCGATCGCCGGCCGCCCCGGCGGCTCGCTCTCACCCCACGGCTCACCCGGCGGCTCCCCCGACGGCCTGCCGGTCGTCGGGGCGGACCCGGTGGCCTGGTGGGAGGCGTACCTGGCCGCCGTCGTCCCCCCGACGCTGGCCGTCTTCGCCGACCACGGCGTCGTCCTCGAGGCCCACTTGCAGAACACGCTGGTCGCCGTCGACGCCGCAGGCCTTCCGGTGCAGGCCCTGTTCCGGGACGCCGAGGGCGTCAAGCTGTCGGCGGACGTGCCCCGCGCCGCCGGCTGGGAGCGGCTCGTGTACTGCCTGGTCGTCAACCACCTCACCGAGATCGCGGCCGTCCTCGCCGAACGGCACCCGGGCCTGGACCCCTGGCCCGCCGCCCGCCGCGAACTGGCCCGGCACGACCTCCCCGAGGTCCACGCCCTGCTCACGGCACCCACCCTGCCCGGCAAGACGAACCTCCTGCTGCGCTGGACGGACGCGGACGGCGCCGACGCCCGCTACCTGCCCCTGCCCAACCCCCTGGCCGGCGCCTGAGCTGACGCCCCGCCGGGCACGGGCACCCGCCAGGAAGAGCTGTGTGGGCGTGCCTCGTCCTCCGAGGAGGGTGAGCGGAGCCGTGCCGGTGCCGGTGCCGGTCGGTCACCGGACAACCGGGCGCCATCGGGTGCAGCAATGTGAACATTTAGCAGCCGGCGCCATCGGCCCCGCGCCGACCGATGTCAACGGCCGCGCGCCGACGTGGGCCCGCACGCGGGCCCGGAGCCGGGCCACGCCCTCCCCGGCGCAGAATGGGTCACCTTCCTTTAAGATGCGCAGAATCTGTTCAGGGAGGGGCCATGGCCGAGTTGCTCGTCGCCCAGCGGCATGAGCGGCTGCTCAGCGAGCTGGAGACGTCCGGCGGTCTGAAGGTCGTCGACCTCGCCGCACGCCTGGGCGTCTCGCGCGCCACCGTGCGCCGCGACCTGCTCGACCTGGAGGCGGAGGGGCGGCTGAGCCGGGTGCGGGGCGGCGCCGTCCTGACGACGCCCGGCCCCGGCGCCCCGCGGGACCCGGCGGCGCCGGCCGGTGCGCCGTCCGCCGCCACCGCCGCGCCCCCGGCGGCCGAGCGCACCCTGGGGCTGCTGGTCCCGTCGGCCACGTACTACTACCCGCGCGTGGTCGCCGGGGTCCAGGCCGTCGCGGCCCAGCGGGGAGCCCGCGTGGTGATCAGCCTCAGCGACTACGCCCACGGGGACGCCCTGGAACGGGTCGAGGAGCTGCGGGCCTCCGGCGCCACGGGGCTGCTCGTCGCCTCCCCCGAGGGCCACGACCTGTCGGACGGCACGCTCGAGCGGCTCGCGGCCACCGGGCTGCCGTTCGTCCTGATGGAACGTCAGCCCCACGACCCCTTCGCCTCCTGCGAGTTCGTCGCCACCGATCACCGGCAGGGCGCCTTCGCCGCCGTACGGCACCTCGCGCGGCTCGGGCACACCAAGGTGGGCCTGTTCACCAACGGCAGCCCCACCGCCGGCCTGGTGCGCGAAGGACACGAGGCGGCCGTGCGGCGGCTTGCGCTGGAGGCGGGCGCGCCGGTGCACGACAGCGGCCGCCCCACCATGGGCTCCGCGGAGGCCGCCGAACACTACGACCGGTTCGTCGAGGAGTGCCTGTCCGGCGGTGTCCGGGCGGCGCTCGTCCTGTCCGACCACGACGCGATCGAGCTGATGCGCCGTCTGCGCGTCCACGGACTGCGCACACCGGACGACATGGCGCTGATCGCCTACGACGACGAGATCGCCGCGCTCGCCGACGTCCCCCTGACGGCCGTGGCGCCGCCCAAGCACCAGCTCGGCGAACAGGCCGCGCGGCTGCTCCTGGACCGCCTCGACGCCCCGGATCCCGACAGCGTTCCCGTGCGCCGCCTCTTCCTCCACCCGCGTCTGGTGGTCCGGTCCTCCTGCGGGTCCGCCCCGGGGGCCTGACCCGGCGACGACGGCTCACGGGGAACCGGTGTGCCGCACCACCGAGACGGTGTACTGGTCCACAGCCCCGATCCATTGGGTCACCAGAGATCCCGCCTCCTCCCATGCGGTCCAGGAGGCGCGCCGGCGCGTCGCCTCGGATGACGCACGTGGAAGGGAGACCCGCCGCGGCCAGGTCCTCCGCGAAGGCGCCGGGGACCACCTACGGATCGACCTCGAACAGCGACCGGCTCGCGACGAACCGCAGCGCCGGGAGGTCCTGGTCGCCGTCCAGATGGAGGGTGTCCATGGTGATCGTCACCTTGCCGGTGAGCGCGGCGGGGTCCAGCCAGGCGGGGCCCCTGTTCGGCTCGGTCTCGTCGAGCCGGTTGCCGCCGTAGTAGGCCCCGTAGCCGGCATCGGGATCGTCGTCCGACAGGGGGCGCTGAGACTCCGCCTCCAACCCGGGATTCCCCAGGTAGGCTCCTGGAAGCCCACGGTGCTCCGGGACCGGTGCTCCGGCCGCCGGCCTGGACCCGTGAGGCTGAGTAAGGTATTCGACCCGTGGAGCCTTGGAAGATGCTGCGAGAGGTTACCGCGACCCGCTATGTCGAGCCCTTGCGCTCCGGCGGTTCCGTCCCCGCCCTCGTCGAGGCCGACGACCTCGGCACGTACGTCGTGAAGTTCACCGGGTCCGCGCAGGGCCGCAAGGCGCTGGTCGCCGAGGTGATCGTGGGCGGGCTGGCGCGGGCGCTGGGGCTGCGCTTCCCCGAGCTGGTGCTGGTGCGCTTCGACCCGGCGATCGCCGAGGCGGAGCCGCACCAGGAGGTGCGGCAGCTGCACCGGGCGAGCGCGGGTGTCAACCTCGGCATGGACCACCTCCCGGGCGCCCGGGACTTCACCCCGGAGGTCGCCCGGCACTTCCGGGTGGATCCGCTGGAGGCGGGCCGGATCGTCTGGCTGGACGCCCTCACGGTGAACGTCGACCGCACCGTCCACAGCTCCAACCTGATGGTCTGGCCGACGCTGGGCACCGTTCCGCCGCGCCTGTGGCTGATCGACCACGGTGCCGCGCTCGTCTTCCACCACCGCTGGGACGGCGCCGACCCCGCCAAGGCCTACGACTTCCGCCACCACGCCCTCGGCCACTACGCCCCCGACGTGCGGGCGGCCGACGCCGAGCTGGCGCCGAAGGTGACCCGGGACCTGCTGCGGGACATCGCGGCCGAGGTACCGGACGCCTGGCTGACCGTCGAGGAGGGCTTCACGACGCCGGACGACGTCCGCGCGGTGTACGTGGACCACCTCCACGCGCGCGTGCGGGCCTCCGCGGCCTGGCTCCCCACCGACTTCCCCGCGCGGGAGGAACTCGCCGCCGAGGAGGCCCTCCGGGCGGCACGAACCCAGCAGGGCCGCCCGGACTGGCTCAAGCGGGTCCCGGACCTGCACGGCAAGCCGGCGGCGGAACAGGATTGGTCGGTGCACCTGGGATGACGGACGGGATGACGGACGCACAGCGGGTCGAGATCGAGTACTGCACGCAGTGCCGCTGGCTGCCCCGCGCCGCCTGGCTGGCGCAGGAGCTGCTGACGACCTTCGAGGCCGAGCTGACGGAGCTGGCGCTCCGGCCGGGCACCGGCGGGGTCTTCGTGGTGCGCGTGAACGACGAGGTGGTGTGGGACCGCCGCGAGCAGGGCTTCCCGGAGCCGACGGCCGTCAAGCGGGCCGTACGCGACCGAGTGGCCCCGGGGAGGTCCCTGGGCCACTCGGACACGCCGGCTCCCTGAGGTTCAGCCCTTGAGCTGCTCGTACGCCGGCAGGGTGAGGAAGTCGGCGTAGTCCTCGTCGAGCGCGACCTCGAGCAGCAGGTCGTGGGCCTGCTGCCAGTGACCGGCGGCGAACGCCTCCTCGCCGAGTTCGGCGCGGATGCTCCGCAGTTCCTCGGCGGCGACCGCGCGCGCCAGTTCCGGCGTGGCCTTCTCGCCGTTCTCGAACTCGACGCCCGCGTTGATCCACTGCCAGATCTGCGAGCGGGAGATCTCGGCGGTGGCCGCGTCCTCCATGAGGTTGAAGATGGCGACCGCGCCGAGGCCGCGCAGCCACGCCTCGATGTACCGGATGCCGACCTGCACGGCGTTGACGAGACCGTCGTACGTCGGCTTCGCGTCCAGCGAGTCGATCGCGATCAGGTCCGCCGCCGCGACCTGGACGTCCTCGCGCAGCCGGTCCTTCTGGTTCGGCCGGTCGCCGAGGACCTTGTCGAAGGACTCCATGGCGATCGGGACGAGGTCGGGGTGGGCGACCCAGGAGCCGTCGAAGCCGTCGTTCGCCTCGCGGTCCTTGTCGGCGCGGACCTTCTCGAAGGCGACCTTGTTGACCTCCGGGTCGCGGCGGGAGGGGATGAAGGCCGCCATGCCGCCGATGGCGTGCGCGCCGCGCTTGTGGCAGGTGCGGACGAGGAGTTCGGTGTACGCCCGCATGAACGGGGCGGTCATCGTGACCGCGTTGCGGTCGGGCAGCACGAACCGGGCGCCGCCGTCACGGAAGTTCTTCACGATGGAGAACAGGTAGTCCCAGCGGCCGGCGTTCAGCCCGGAGGCGTGGTCGCGGAGTTCGTAGAGGATCTCCTCCATCTCGTACGCGGCCGTGATCGTCTCGATCAGGACGGTCGCGCGGACGGTGCCGTGGGGGATGCCGACGTACTCCTGCGCGAAGACGAAGACGTCGTTCCAGAGGCGGGCCTCCAGGTGCGACTCGGTCTTCGGGAGGTAGAAGTAGGGGCCCTTGCCGAGGTCGAGCAGGCGCCGCGCGTTGTGGAAGAAGTAGAGGCCGAAGTCGACGAGGGCGCCGGGGACCCGGGTGCCGTCGGCGTCGGCCAGGTGCCGCTCGTCCAGGTGCCAGCCGCGCGGACGCATGACGACGGTCGCCAGCTCCTCGTCCGGGCGCAGGGCGTACGACTTCCCCGAGGCCGGGTCCGTGAAGTCGATGTTCCGGGTGTACGCGTCGCTCAGGTTGAGCTGGCCCAGGACGACGTTCTCCCAGGTCGGGGCGGAGGCGTCCTCGAAGTCCGCGAGCCAGATCCGGGCGCCCGAGTTCAGGGCGTTGATGGTCATCTTGCGGTCGGTGGGCCCGGTGATCTCGACCCGGCGGTCGTCGAGGGCCGCGGGGGAGGGGGCCACCTTCCAGGAGTCGTCCGCGCGGACGGCGGCGGTCTCCGGGAGGAAGTCGAGGGTGGAGGTGCGGGCGATCTCGGCGCGGCGCTCCGCACGGCGGGCGAGGAGTTCGTCACGGCGCGGTGTGAACCGGCGGTGCAGCTCGGCCACGAAGGCGAGGGCCGCATCGGTGAGGACCTCCTCCTGCCGGGGCAGGGGCTCGGCGTCGACGATGGCCAGCGGGGACGGCGCTGGTGCGGACATGAGCTGTCACTTCCTTCAGCGAGCGGGGCACCGGGTGCCAGGAGACCCGGGTGGGGCGGAGGGCACCCGTGGGCGGCGCGGAGCCGTCGCACGCGGCCGGGGGCCGCCGGCGGTCGTCGAGGGCCGCCGGGAACCGCCGAGCGCTGCCGGGTGCCGGCGAGTGCTTCTGATCAGTGGATACTAGTTTCCTCATCGTGGAAGTTCAATGGTTTGTTGATGTCGAGATTCTCCGGGTCGAGGCAGGACGGCGCGGCGTGCCTCCCCTTCTCCAGGTGCGCACTCACTCCAGGTGCGCACTCACTCCAGGTGTGCCAGGTCCTCGGGGGTGTCGATGTCGTACGGGCTCGCCACGTCCCCGCACTCGACCAGCCGGACCGCCTCGTCGTGGGTCTTCAGATAGGCGCGTGCCCCCCGGTCGCCGGTCGCAGTCGACGCGACGCCCGCCCAGTGCGCGGCGCCGAACAGGACGGGATGCCCGCGCACCCCGCCGTAGGCCGCCGCCACCAGCGACGACTCGTCCTCGTACGCGGCGAGCACCCGGGCCACCGCCTCCGCCCCGATGCCCGGCTGGTCGACCAGCGACACCAGCGCGGCCCGCGCCCCCGTCCCGGCCAGCGAACCGAGCCCGGCCCGCAGCGACGACCCCATGCCCAGCTCCCACCGCGGACTGTCCACCAGCACGCATCCGTCCAGCCGCGCCCGCTCCCGTACGGTGTCGGCGGCGGCCCCCAGGACCACGTGGACGCGCGCGCAGCCGGCCGTGCGCAGCACCTCCACCGCGTGCTCCACGAGCGGCCGCCCCCGGTGCGTCAACAATGCCTTGGGGCGCCCGCCGAGCCGGCGCCCGCCGCCCGCCGCCAGGAGCAGCCCGGCGACCTCGTCCTCCGTGTGCGTCATACGTTCTGCATACCTGACGCGGCGCCGGCGACGCGGTTTCCCAGGACTGAATTTCGGTCCGCGCGGTGGCGCGCCGCGCGGCGGTGGCGTTTACTGACCCGCGCGTCCCGCGGTGCCCGACCAGCGCCCGGGGCGGGGCGGGGACACGAGCGCTTGTGCACAAGGGTGTGCCAGGGGGGAGAGCTGTGTTGCGGAGCGTGGGGCAGAGACCAGTGACCGGCAGCGACGAGGATCCGAGGGTGGCGGAACTGCGGACCGCGGTGTCCCGGCTGCGCCGCGGACTCGCCGCGCTCCCGGCCGAGTTCCCGGACCGGGGCGTCGCCGAGGACGAACTGGCCGCCCTCGCGGCGATGGCGGCCCACGGGACCCCGGAGATCCTCCGGCTGCGCCGCTCCCTGCTGCTGATCGCGGGTGCGATCGGCTCGGTGAGCGCGCTGTCGCGCGGCCTGTCGGACGTGCGCGACGCCGTGGAGCTGTTCGGACGGTCGCAGCGGGGGTGAGGGCGGGCGGGCGGGCCCCGGCTGGGGGATGGGGGGCGGAGCCCCGGGCTGGGGCGGGGCGGTGTCCCGAATCGGATGGCGCCGAAGCCTCGGGCTCGGATGGCGCCGAAGCCCCGGGCTCGGACGGGAGGCGGTGTCCCGGCTCGGGTGGGGCCGGTGTCCCCGACGGGTGGGGCTAGGCGGCCGGGCCGGAGTTCGTCAGGGCCTCCGACAGTTCCACCGCCACCTGCTGGAGGACCGGCACGATCGTCTCCGTGGCGGCCTCGGTGACGCGGCCGGCCGGGCCGGAGATGGAGATGGCCGCCGCGGTGGGGGAGTCGGGGACCGGGACCGCGAGGCAGCGGACGCCGATCTCCTGTTCGTTGTCGTCGACCGCGTAGCCCTGGGCGCGCACGTCCCGGAGCGCGGCCAGGAAGCCGTCCGCGGTGGTGATGGTCTTCTCGGTCGCGGCGGGCATCCCGGTGCGGTGCAGCAGGGCGCGCACCTCGTCGTCCGGGAAGCCCGCGAGCAGGGCCTTGCCGACGCCCGTGGAGTGCGGCAGGACCCGGCGGCCGACCTCCGTGAACATCCGCATCGAGTGCTTGGACGGCACCTGCGCCACGTACACGATCTCGTCGCCGTCCAGCAGCGCCATGTTCGCCGTCTCGCCGGTCACCTCGACCAGGCGGGCCAGGTAGGGGCGGGCCCAGGTGCCCAGCAGGCGGGAGGCGGACTCGCCGAGGCGGATCAGACGGGGGCCGAGCGCGTACCGGCGGTTGGGCTGCTGACGGACGTATCCGCAGGCCACCAGGGTGCGCATCAGCCGGTGGATGGTGGGCAGGGGCAGCCCGCTGCTCGCGGACAGCTCGCTCAGTCCCACCTCGCCGCCCGCGTCCGCCATCCGCTCGAGCAGGTCGAAGGCGCGCTCTAGGGACTGGACCCCTCCGCCGGCGGACCTGGCGGAGTCGGTGGTGCTGGCGCTGGACGTCGGCACGGCGCGTTCCTTTCGAAACTGGCGGGAAGAGCTGAAGCCTACCCGGCGGTCGGTTGACTCCCCGCTGGTGCGTCACTACGTTCTGCCTGTCGGAATGATAATTCCGCTTGGTGGAAGCGTCCAGACCGGCGCCGTGCGAGGCGCCGCGGAGAAGCGCACCCTTGACGGCGGCGCGACAAGGAGTGAAGACTCCTTCAACAGAACGTTGAATTCCGTTACGCGGAAGTCACGCGGGAGTTACTCCCGTCTTGCGGAAGCAGAACGGCGGCAGAGAGGGGTCCGGGTGTCCGACGCTGAACTGGTGCTGCGCTCGACGCGCGTCATCACTCCGGAAGGGACGCGCGCCGCCTCGGTCGCGGTCCTCGCCGGCACCATCACGGCCGTCCTGCCGTACGACGCCGAGGTGCCGTCGGGCGCCCGGCTGGAGGATTTCGGCGACGACGTCCTGCTGCCCGGCCTGGTCGACACCCACGTGCACGTCAACGACCCCGGCCGCACCGAGTGGGAGGGCTTCTGGACCGCCACCCGGGCGGCGGCGGCCGGCGGCATCACCACCCTGGTCGACATGCCGCTCAACTCCCTCCCGCCCACCACCACCGTCGACCACCTGGACACCAAGCGGCGGGTGGCCGCCGACAAGGCGCACATCGACGTCGGCTTCTGGGGCGGCGCCCTGCCCGACAACGTCAAGGACCTCCGCCCGCTGCACGACGCCGGCGTCTTCGGCTTCAAGGCCTTCCTGTCGCCGTCGGGCGTGGACGAGTTCCCGCACCTGGACCAGGACGGGCTGGCCCGGTCCCTCGCCGAGATCGCCGGCTTCGGCGGCCTGCTGATCGTGCACGCCGAGGACCCCCACCACCTCGACGCGGCTCCCCAGCGGCCCGGACCCCGGTACGCGGACTTCCTCGCGAGCCGCCCCCGCGACGCCGAGGACACCGCCGTCGCGCACCTCATCGACCAGGCGAAACGCCTCCACGCGCGCGTGCACGTCCTGCACCTGTCGTCCAGCGACGCGCTGCCGCTCATCGCGCGGGCCAAGGAGGACGGCGTCCGCATCACGGTCGAGACCTGCCCGCACTACCTCACCCTCACCGCCGAGGAGGTCCCCGACGGCGCCAGCGAGTTCAAGTGCTGCCCGCCCATCCGCGAGGCCGCCAACCAGGACCTGCTCTGGCAGGCGCTGGCGGACGGCACCATCGACTGCGTGGTCACCGACCACTCCCCGTCGACCGCCGACCTCAAGACGGACGACTTCGCCACGGCCTGGGGAGGCATCTCCGGCCTCCAGCTCAGCCTGCCGGCCGTCTGGACCGAGGCGCGCCGGCGCGGCCACGGCCTGGAGGACGTCGTCCGGTGGATGTCCACCCGCACGGCCGCCCTCGTGGGCCTCGGCCGCAAGGGCGCGATCGAGGCCGGCCGCGACGCCGACTTCGCGGTCCTCGCCCCCGACGAGACGTTCACCGTCGACCCGGCGGCCCTCCAGCACCGCAACCGCGTCACCGCGTACGCCGGCAGGACCCTGTACGGCGTCGTCAAGTCCACCTGGCTGCGCGGCGAGCGCGTCGTCGCCGACGGCGCGTTCACCGCGCCCCGGGGGCGACTGCTCACCCGCGACCACTGACCACCGACCCGCACCCGCAGCGGCCGACTCCGAAAGGCACATCCCGTGACGGCGACACCCAGCTTCACCGGCGACGCGAACCCCTACGGCGGCGGCGACCCGTACGCGGACTACCGCACCGCCGACTTCCCCTTCACCCACCACGCCGACCTCGCCGACCGGCGGCTCGGCGCCTCGGTGATCGCCGCCAACGACGAGTTCTTCGCCCAGCGGGAGAACCTCCTGATACCCGGGCGCGCGGAGTTCGACCCCGAGCACTTCGGCCACAAGGGCAAGATCATGGACGGCTGGGAGACGCGCCGCCGCCGCGGCGTGTCCGCCGACCACCCCTGGCCCACCGCCGACGACCACGACTGGGCGCTGGTCCGCCTCGGCGCGCCCGGAGTGATCCGGGGCATCGTCGTCGACACCGCCCACTTCCGCGGCAACTACCCGCAGGCGGTGTCCGTCGAGGGCACCTCGGTCACCGGCTCCCCCGCCCCGGAGGAACTGCTGGGCGACGACGTGAAGTGGACGACGCTCGTCCCCCGCACCCCGGTCGGCGGCCACGCGGCCAACGGCTTCCCGGTGGCGGTGGAGCAGCGCTTCACCCACCTGCGCGTCAGGCAGCACCCCGACGGCGGCATCGCCCGCCTGCGCGTGTACGGCGAGGTCGCGCCCGACCCCGCCTGGCTCGCGGCCCTCGGCACCTTCGACGTCGTCGCCCTGGAGAACGGCGGCCGCGTCGAGGACGCCTCCGACCGCTTCTACTCGCCGGCCACCAACACCATCCAGCCCGGACGCTCCCGCAAGATGGACGACGGCTGGGAGACGCGCCGCCGCCGCGACCGGGGCCACGACTGGATCCGCTACCGCCTGGCCGCGCAGGCGCAGATCCGCGCCGTGGAGATCGACACGGCGTACCTGAAGGGAAACAGCGCGGGCTGGGCGTCGGTGTCGGTGCGGGACGGGGAGGACACGGGCGAGGGCGCCTGGCGGGAGATCCTGCCGCGCACCCGCCTCCAGCCGGACACCGATCACCGCTTCGTCCTGCCGGCCCCGGCCGTGGGCACCCACGCGCGCGTGGACATCTTCCCCGACGGCGGCATCTCCCGGATCCGGCTGTTCGGCTCACTCACCGACGAGGGCGCGAACCACCTCGCGGCACGGCACCGGGAACTGGGCGGCTGACCTCCGCTACCGTGAACACCCCTGCCATAAAAGGGGTGTTCACGGGGAGGCGTGATGGCGGTCCTGCTCTACCACCCGTTGGTGCGGCCACCGGAGGAGATCATCCACCAGGGACTGCTGTACTGGGACGGCATCGCGTCCATCACGCCCCGCGAGCCCCTGGAGTACGCCGCCGCCGTCCCACCGGAGCTGAGGGACCTGCGCGACCGGTCGCTCTACACCCCGCTGCCGCTCACGGCCCACACCTTGGGAACTCTGAGCGAGACCGGTCCCGTCGGCCGGGCGCTGCGCCGGGAACTGCGCTGCTTCGCCGAGAACCAGGAGCGGCGGTCGCCGCCGGACGCCCTCCTCTACGGCTCCAAGCTCAGCTACTGGATGCAGGAGGAGCTGCTGAGCCTCGGCCTCGCCCGCCCTTACCGCCGCGACTTCTGGCGCCTCGTCGTACCGCACGAGGTCCAGCAGCTGATCATCGGAGTCGCCGCCCGTGAGATCGCCGCCGACATGCGTACGGTCGCGTACCTCCCCTGCACCGACCGCGAGGACGCGCACGTCCGCGCCCTGCGCCCCGTCGCGGGGGAGGCGGAGACCGGCTGGGACATCGAACTCGGACGGCTGCTCCCCGTCCCCGCCCCCGGCACCGCGACCGCCGACGTCCTCGCCTTCCGGGAGCGGTACGCGGACGAACGGCAGCGCCTCATGCGGGCCCTGCACCACCTGCTCGGCCGGCTGCGCCACGACTACGAGCACCCCGCCGGCGTCCTGGCCCAGCTGCGCCGGGAGATCGACCAGGCCGTCGCGGACCACCACGCCGCCGCCAGAAGCAGCCGGATGGCGTGGGTCAACCGTTCGCTGATGGTGACCGTGGCGCTCGGGGCGTCCGGCGGAGCGCTGGCGCAGCCCGGTCTGGCCTGGGTCCTGGGAGCAGTGGGCGGCTACGCGCTGAACGTGGCCACCCGGGAGGTCCGCCCCCTGAGGAGGGCCTTCACGGACCACGACTTCAGCTACCTGTGCCGGGTGGAACGGACCTTGACCTGACGGATCGGACGGCACAGGGCGGTGCTGCCGCCGGTGCGTCCGGGCCCGCATGCGCAGGAGTCGCGAGTCGCCGAGGGGCGCAGGGGGACGGGCACTGATCGGTACCCTCGCGCGTTGACGCGGTGACGGCAGGGGGAACGTGATGACCGATGTGATCGACCTCGAAGCGTTCGGCGAGGAGTTCCGGCGCGACCCGCACGCGGTGTACGCGCGGCTGCGTGAGCGCGGCCCGGTGCACCGGGTGCGCCCGCCCGGATCCGACGGGTACTACGCGACCTGGCTCGTGGTCGGGTACGAGGAGGCGCGGGCCGCGCTCGCCGACCCCCTGCTGGTCAAGGACGGGGAGCGGATCGGCATGACGCTCATGGACGAGGAGCTGGTCGGCAAGCACCTGCTGATCACCGACCCGCCGCAGCACACCCGGCTGCGGTCCCTCGTCTCCCGCGCGTTCACCATGCGCCGCGTCGAGGGGCTGCGCCCGCGCGTGCAGCAGATCACCGACGAACTGCTCGACGCGATGCTGCCGCGCGGCCGCGCCGACCTGGTGGAGTCCTTCGCCTACCCGCTGCCCCTCACCGTCATCTGCGAACTGCTCGGCGTCCCCGAGATCGACCGGGCGGCGTTCCGCGAGATGTCGACCGAGGTGGTCGCCCCCACCAGCGGGGACAGCGGTTACGACGCGTTCGCGCGGCTCGGCGGCTATCTCACGGAACTGATCGAGGACAAGCGGTGCGCCGGGCCATCGCCGTCAACGGACGGCGATCTGCTCAGCGACCTGATCCGCACCACCGCCGAGGACGGCGACCGGCTCTCCGCCGAGGAACTGCGCGGCATGGCGTTCCTCCTGCTCATCGCCGGACACGAGACCACGGTCCACCTCATCACCAACACCGTCCACGCCCTGCTCACCCACCCCGCCCAGCTCGCGGCCCTGCGCGCCGACCCGGCGCTCGTCGACGGCGTGGTGGAGGAGACGCTGCGCTGGGAGGGGCCGGTGGAGAACGCCACGTACCGGTTCGCCGTCGAGCCGCTGGAGATCGCGGGCGTGGCGATCGGAAAGGGCGATCCGGTGCTGATCGGCCTGGCCTCCGCCGACCGCGACGCCCTGCGCTACGAGGACCCCGACCGGTACGACGTCCGCCGCGACCCGCGCGGCCACCTCGCCTTCGGCCACGGCGTCCACTACTGCCTGGGCGCGCCCCTGGCCCGCCTGGAAGCCCGGATCGCCCTGGCCTCCCTGCTGGAGCGGGCCCCCGCCCTCAGCCTGGACGGTCCGTCCGGGGAGTGGCTCCCGGGCATGCTGATGCGCGGACTGCGCAGCCTGCCCGTGCGCTGGTAGGGATGCCTGCCCGTGCGCTGGTAGGGGAGCCTGCCCGTGCGCTGGTAGGGAAGCGTGGCCGAGCCCCGCGGACACGGGATCGTTTGTCCGGACAACCGAACTTCACAACTTCCCGTCAACCGGTCGCAGAGCTACGCTCGGCCCGTGCCGAAATCAGAAGTGGACCCGACCGTGCAGCTCGACCTCCGTGTGGACCGGAGCTCTCCGGTGCCGCTGTACTTCCAGCTGTCCCAGCAGCTCGAAGCCGCCATCGAGCACGGATCGCTCACCCCCGGCAGCCTGCTGGGCAACGAGATCGAGCTCGCCGCCCGGCTCGGCCTGTCCCGCCCGACCGTGCGCCAGGCCATCCAGTCCCTCGTCGACAAGGGCCTGCTGGTGCGCCGCCGGGGCGTCGGCACCCAGGTCGTGCACAGCCAGGTCAAGCGCCCGCTGGAGCTCAGCAGCCTCTACGACGACCTGGAGGCGGCCGGCCAGCGCCCCGCGACCACGGTCCTGGTCAACACCGTCGTCCCCGCGTCCGCCGAGGTCGCGGCCGCCCTCGGGGTCGCCGAGGGCGGTGAGGTGCAGCGCGTGGAACGGCTGCGTCTCGCGCACGGCGAGCCGATGGCGTACCTGTGCAACCACCTGCCCCCCGGTCTGCTCGACCTGGACACCGCGCAGCTGGAGGCCACCGGTCTGTACCGGCTGATGCGGGCGGCCGGCATCACCCTGCACAGCGCCCGCCAGTCCATCGGGGCCCGCGCCGCCACCGCCGCCGAGGCCGAGCGGCTCGCCGAGGAGCAGGGCGCGCCGCTGCTCACCATGCAGCGCACCACCTTCGACGACACGGGCCGCGCGGTCGAGTTCGGCGACCACGTCTACCGCCCGACCCGCTACTCCTTCGAGTTCCAGCTGCTCGTGCGGTCCTGAGGGCGACGCCCCCGGCGGCCGTCCGGTCGGTCCGGTCCGTCCGGTCCGGCCTATTCGGTTCGTCCGGTCCATCCGGTCCTGTCTGGTTAGTCCGGTCCATTTGGTTCGTCCGGTCCGGGTGATCCGGGTGATCCGGGTGATCCGGGTGATCCGGGCGAGGAGGCCTCGCGTTCGGACGGCGAGGCCCGCGGGCGCGACCTCATGTTGTCCGGACAAGGCGACCGCGTCGCGGTCCCCGGCCGTGGAGCGACCGTCCCCGTGTTCGATACTGGGGCGTTTGCGTCCGGTGAGCGATCACCGGACGGATACGCGCGACAGACACGACAGAACATGGCAAGAAGGGCACGGCCTCGTGGCACGGTTTCGGACCTGGGCAGGGATCGCATTGGCGGGGGCGCTCTGCGTGTCCCTCGCGGGGTGCAGCAGCACCGGGGGCAAGCGCGCCGAGGACGCCCGCAAGGCCGCGGCGGCCGAGGGGAAGGCGGCGGTGGACACCCCCCGCTGGACCATCGCGATGATCACCCACTCGGGAGACGGCGACACCTTCTGGGACATCGTCCAGAGCGGCGCCGAGCAGGCGGCCCGCAAGGACAACATCGACTTCCTGTACTCCCACGACGACGAGGCCCAGCAGCAGGCGCAGCTCGTCGACGCGGCGGTCGACAAGAAGGTCGACGGCATCATCGTCACGCTCGCCAAGCCCGACGCCCTGAAGGCCGCAGTGGCCCGGGCCGTCGAGGCGGGCATCCCCGTGGTCACGGTGAACTCCGGATCGGCCGAGTCCGAGGCGTTCGGCGCGCTCACCCACATCGGCCAGGACGAGACGATCGCCGGCGAGGCCGTCGGCGAGGAGCTGAACCGGCGCGGGAGGAAGAAGGCGCTCTGCGTCCTGCACGAGCAGGGCAACGTCGGTCACGAGCAGCGCTGCGACGGCGTCGCGTCCACCTTCACCGGCACGCTCTCCGACCTCTACGTCAACGGCACCAGCATGCCCGACGTGCAGTCCGCGATCGAGGCCAAGCTCCAGGCGGACCCCTCGATCGACACCGTCGTCACCCTCGGCGCCCCGTACGCCGACACCGCGGCGAAGGCCCGGCAGGCCGCCGGCAGCAAGGCCGAGATCGACACCTTCGACCTCAACGCCAAGGTCGCCGCCGGCCTCACGGACGGCACCCTCGGCTTCGCCGTCGACCAGCAGCCCTACCTCCAGGGCTACCAGGCGGTCGACCTGCTCTGGCTGTACCGGTACAACGGCGACGTCCTCGGCGGCGGGCAGCCGGTGCTGACCGGCCCGCAGATCATCACCAAGGACCAGGCGGACGAGCTCGCGGAGTACACCGAGCGGGGCACCCGATGAGCCCGCTCCCCGAAGAAAAGCTCACAGACGAAAAGCTCACAGACGAAAAGCTCCCCGACGAAAAGCTGCCCGACGAGAAGCTCCACGACGAGAAGCTCCCCGACGAGAAGCTGCCCGACGAGAAGCCCCACGACGAGAAGCTCCCCGCCCAAGAGCTCACCGCCGAAAGGCCGGCTGACGAAAAAGTCGCTGACGAAAGGATTCTTCAGGCGTCTCCGCTGCGCCGGCTGCTCGCCCGCCCGGAGCTGGGCTCGGCCGTCGGCGCGCTCGCGGTCTTCCTCTTCTTCGCCGTCGCCGCCGACGGCTTCCTGAGCGTCGCCGGCCTCGGCACGGTCCTCTACGCGGCCTCCACGATCGGCATCATGGCGGTCCCGGTCGCGCTGCTGATGATCGGCGGCGAGTTCGACCTCTCGGCCGGCGTCCTGGTGACGTCCTCGGCGCTGGTCTCGTCGCTGTTCAGCTACCAGATGACGGCGAACGTCTGGGTGGGCGTCGGGGTGTCCCTGCTGACGACCCTCGCCATCGGCGCCTTCAACGGCTTCGTCCTCACCCGCACCCGGCTGCCCAGCTTCATCGTCACCCTGGGCACCTTCCTGATGCTGACCGGCATGAACCTCGGCTTCACCAAGCTGATCGACGGCACGGTGTCGACGAAGACCATCGCCGACATGGAGGGCTTCCCCACGGCCCACGACGTCTTCGCCTCGACCCTGACGATCGGCGACGTCAACCTCAAGATCACCGTCCTGTGGTGGCTCGCCCTGGTCGCGGTGGCCTCCTGGATCCTGCTGCGCACCCGCGCCGGCAACTGGATCTTCGCGGTGGGCGGCAACAAGGACGCGGCCCGCGCCGTCGGCGTCCCCGTGGACCGGACCCGGATCGGCCTCTACATGGGGGTCGCCTTCGGTGCCTGGGTCTGCGGACAGCACCTGCTCTTCAGCTACGACGTCGTCCAGTCCGGCGAGGGCGTCGGCAACGAACTGATCTACATCATCGCGGCCGTCATCGGCGGCTGCCTCATCACCGGCGGACACGGCAGCGCGATCGGCTCGGCGGTCGGCGCGCTCCTGTTCGGCATGACGAGCAAGGGCATCGTCTTCGCCGAGTGGAACCCCGACTGGTTCAAGTTCTTCCTCGGAGCGATGCTGCTCCTCGCGACCCTGCTCAACGCCTGGGTCCGCAAGCGCGCGGAGGCCACCAAGTGACGGACACGACGGAACGCGCGGCACTGGTGGAACTGTCCGGCGTCGGCAAGCACTACGGGAACGTACGCGCCCTCGAAGGCGTCTCGCTGGAGGTCCACCCGGGGGAGATCACCTGTGTCCTCGGCGACAACGGCGCGGGGAAGTCGACCCTGATCAAGATCGTCGCCGGGCTGCACCGGCACGACGCCGGTGTCCTCCGCCTGGACGGCGAGGAGACCACGCTGTCCTCCCCGCGCGAGGCCCTGGACCGCGGCATCGCCACCGTCCACCAGGACCTGGCCGTCGTCCCGCTGATGCCGGTCTGGCGCAACTTCTTCCTCGGCTCCGAGCCCCGCAGGGGAACGGGCCCCTTCAAGCGCCTGGACGTCGACCTCATGCGCCGCACCACCCGCGCCGAGCTGGCCCGCATGGGCATCGACCTGCGGGACGTGGACCAGCCGATCGGCACCCTCTCGGGCGGCGAACGCCAGTGCGTGGCCATCGCACGGGCGGTGTACTTCGGCGCGAAGGTCCTGGTGCTCGACGAGCCGACGGCGGCGCTGGGCGTCAAGCAGTCGGGCGTGGTCCTGAAGTACGTCGCCGCGGCCCGGGACCGCGGTCTCGGTGTCGTCCTCATCACCCACAACCCCCACCACGCCTACCTGGTCGGGGACAGGTTCGTGCTGCTCAAGCGCGGCACGATGGTGGGCAGCCACCCGCGCGACGGGATCAGCCTGGAGGAACTGACGCGGCAGATGGCGGGCGGGAACGAGCTGGACGACCTGCGGCACGAGCTGGAACGCACCCCCCGGGAGCGCTGAGAACCGCCCGGCCGCCCCTGACCCGGCCGCGGCCCGGCGGCACGGCCGGCGGGCCGCGGCCGCGAGCCCCCTCACCTCCCCGTTACGCCACCCAGGGGGAGCGTGAGGCAGAATCGGGCCTTGATGAGCACCTACGGCAACTTCACCGCCCCCATCGGCTCCCGCCGGGCGCCGGCGCTCCGCACCGTGGGCACCCGGGAACGCCGCTCGCACCTGACCGCGCCCCGCGTGCCCACGGTCGGCATCGACATCGGCGGCACCAAGGTGATGGCGGGCGTCGTCGACGCCGACGGCAACATCCTGGAGAAGGTCCGCACGGAGACCCCGGACAAGTCCAAGAGCCCCAAGGTCGTCGAGGACACGATCGTCGAGCTGGTCCTGGACCTGTCCGACCGGCACGACGTGCACGCGGTCGGCATCGGCGCGGCCGGCTGGGTCGACGCCGACCGCAACCGCGTCCTGTTCGCCCCGCACCTGTCCTGGCGCAACGAGCCCCTCCGGGACCGCATCTCGGCCCGGCTCTCCGTGCCCGTCCTCGTCGACAACGACGCCAACACCGCCGCCTGGGCGGAGTGGCGCTTCGGCGCCGGCCGGGGCGAGGACCACCTGGTGATGATCACCCTCGGCACCGGCATCGGCGGTGCGATCCTCGAGGACGGCCAGGTCAAGCGCGGCAAGTACGGCGTCGCCGGCGAGTTCGGACACATGCAGGTCGTACCCGGCGGACACCGCTGCCCGTGCGGCAACCGCGGCTGCTGGGAGCAGTACAGCTCCGGCAACGCCCTGGTCAGAGAGGCCAAGGAGCTGGCCGTCGCCGACTCGCCGGTGGCGTACGGGATCATCGAGCACGTCAAGGGACAGATCGGGGACATCAGCGGCCCGATGATCACCGAGCTCGCCCGCGAGGGCGACGCGATGTGCGTCGAGCTGCTCCAGGACATCGGCCAGTGGCTCGGCGTCGGCATCGCCAACCTGGCCGCCGCCCTCGACCCGTCCTGCTTCGTCATCGGCGGCGGTGTCTCGGCCGCCGACGACCTGCTGATCGGGCCGGCGCGCGACGCGTTCAAGCGGCACCTCACCGGCCGCGGCTACCGCCCCGAGGCCCGTATCGTGCGCGCCCAGCTCGGCCCCGAGGCCGGCATGGTCGGCGCCGCCGACCTGGCCCGCCTGGTCGCCCGCCGCTTCCGGCGCGCCAAGCGCCGCCGCGTGGAGCGCTCCGAGCGGTACGAGCGGTTCGCGGAGGCCGCCCGCCGGGCCCGGGACACCGTATGACGGCCTCGCTGCCCCACCAGGCCGCGCCCCCGGAGGAGCAGGTGCGCGCCCCCGAGACCCGGGGGCACCAGATCCGCCGCCGGGCGCTCACCCTGCTCATCATCGTGCTGCTCATCGGCGTCCCGGCCGGCTACCTGGTGATCTCCGCCAACCAGAGCCGCGACAGCGGCAAGGACAAGGAGGCGAAGTACTCGGCGACCGGCCTCACCGAGGGCTGGCCGTCGAAGGTCCAGCGCCGCCTGTACCAGGTGCCGGTCCCGCACCCGGCGAACAAGGTCGCCTACTACGAGACGAACAACTGGCGGACCAGCCGTCTCTACGTGCAGTTCCAGACCACGCACGCCGGCCTCGACGCCTTCCTCGCGGAGCTCGGCCTGACCCGCACCGCCCTGCGGAAGGACGAGATCACCATCGGCGAGCGCGACCGGAACGTCACCGGCTGGCGGTTCTCCGGACCCGGCTCCCGCGACGGCGACTACTTCGGCTTCGTCCGCGAGCAGGACGACCCCGACCCGACGCTGGACGTGGTGGTGAACACCGCCAACCCGCTCTACCCCATGGTGTACGTCGTCTCCCGGACGGTCCCCTGACCGCACGGTCCCCTGACCGCGCGGTGCCCGAGCCGCGCGGTTTCCGGCCGCGCGGCTGCCCGACCGTACGGCCCCGGCCCGGGCGCCGGGGCCGATTGTCAGACCCCGCCCGTAGAGTCGAAGACGACTGATCGGACACGACGGGCGGGAGGTGGACACCGCGTATGCCCAGCAGCGACACGACCGCGACCGATAAGACCGCGACCGATACGACCGCGCGCGACACGACCGCGGGCGACACGACCGCGCGCGCCGTTCGGCGCCCGGCCGCCGAGCCCCCGGCCGCCGAGCGCCCGGCCGGCGAACCGCTCGGCGTGCGGCTCCCCGCCGTCTTCCTGCCCGCCCCGCTCCCGCGCGACGGCCGGATCGCGTTCTGGGACCCGCAGGACGGCCCCCTGCCCGCCGCGGCCGGCGCCGACACCACCGAACTCACCGTCGTACGGCGCCATGGATCCGGCGTCCGCCGCCGCACGGCCCCCGCGCTGTCACTGCCGATCGCCACGGCGCTGCCGCTCCTGGTGCGCGCCCGCCGCGACCCCGCCGCCCACCCCGCGACCGCCTGCTGGGGCGCGGCCGCCCTGCACGCGCTGCGGCTCGCCGCCCGCGGCCGTCTGCTGCCCGGCCTGACCCCCACCGGCCACGACGCCTGGCGGGCGGGCCCGCTCGACCCGGAGGACATCGCGCACCTGCGCGCGATCGCCGCGGCCCTGCCCCACGAAGGGCACGCCGTCCCGCTGTCCGGCCCCGGACCGCTGCGCCTGCCCCGGCCCGAGGCACTGATGCGGTCCTTCCTGGACGCCGTCGCGGACACCCTGCCCCGCACCCCCGCCGCGCCGTACGCCTGCGGGAAGCCCTTCGCGGACCGCCGGCCGCAGCGGCTGCCCGGCGCCCACGACTGGGCGGCGGAGGTCGCCGCCGGCATGGACGCGGGCGTACGGATCTCGCTGCGACTGGACCTGTCCGCCCACGACCTGTTCGACGACGGCGAGGGGGCGCGGCGCGCGGGCGCCGCGATCGTCCAGGTGCACAGCCTCGCCGACCCCACCCTCGTCACCGACGCCACGGCCCTGTGGGCGGGCGAGGCGGACGGCGCCTTCGGCCCCCGCGCGCGGGTCGACGCCGCCCTCGCCGTCCGGCGCGCCGCCCGCGTCTGGCCACCGCTCGCCCGCCTCGCCGACCAGGACGCCCCCGACGTCCTCGCCCTGTCCGAGGACGAGCTGGGCGACCTGCTGGGCGTGGCCGCGACCCGCCTCGCCGCCGCCGGGGTGGCCGTGCACTGGCCGAGGGACCTCGCCCAGGACCTGAGCGCCACCGCGGTGGTACGGCCCGCGCCGGGCTCGGCGACCGACGGCACCGGCTTCTTCGAGAGCGGGGAACTGCTCCGGTTCCGCTGGCAGCTGGCGCTCGGCGGCGACCCGCTCAGCGAGGCCGAGATGGACGCGCTCGCCGAGGCCCACCGCCCGGTCGTCCGGCTGCGGGACCGGTGGGTCCTCGTCGACCCCGCCCTCGTCCGCAAGGCCCGCCAACGCGAACTGGGACTGCTGGACCCGGTCGACGCCCTGTCCGTCGCCCTCACCGGCACCGCCGAGGTCGACGGCGAGAGCGTCGAGGCGGTCCCCGTCGGGGCCCTGGCCGTCCTGCGCGACCGCCTCACCGCCGGGGTGCGCCCCGCCGACCCCCCGCCCGGCCTGCACGCCACCCTCCGCGACTACCAGCTGCGGGGACTGGCCTGGCTCGACCTCATGACCTCCCTCGGCCTCGGCGGCTGCCTCGCCGACGACATGGGCCTCGGCAAGACGGTCACCGTCATCGCCCTGCACCTGAAGCGGGCCCGCCCCGAACCCACCCTGGTGGTCTGCCCGGCCTCCCTCCTCGGCAACTGGCAGCGCGAGATCACCCGCTTCGCGCCCGGCGTGCCCGTCCGCCGCTTCCACGCCGCCGACCGCTCCCTGGACGACCTCGGCGGCGGCTTCGTCATCACCACGTACGGCACCATGCGCTCGGCGGCCCCCACGCTCGCCGCGCAGCCCTGGGGCATGGTCGTCGCGGACGAGGCCCAGCACGTCAAGAACCCGTACTCGGCGACGGCGAAGGCCCTGCGCACCCTCCCGACGCCCGCGCGCGTGGCGCTCACCGGCACCCCCGTCGAGAACAACCTGTCCGAGCTGTGGGCCCTCCTGGACTGGACGACCCCCGGCCTCCTCGGCCCCCTGAAGTCCTTCCGCGCCCGGCACGCCCGCGCGGTGGAGAACGGCGAGGACCAGGACGCGGTGGAGCGCCTCGCGCGGCTGGTCCGCCCCTTCCTGCTGCGCCGCAGGAAGTCCGACCCCGGCATCGTCCCCGAGCTGCCGCCCAAGACCGAGACGGACCACCCCGTCCCCCTCACCCGGGAACAGGCCGCGCTGTACGAGGCGGTCGTGCGCGAGTCGATGGCCGCGATCGGGACGGCGGACGGCATCGCCCGGCGCGGCCTGGTCCTCAAGCTCCTGGGCGCCCTCAAGCAGATCTGCGACCACCCGGCCCTCTACCTCAAGGAGGAGACCCCCGCCACCGGCGACGCCCTCGCCGCCCGCTCCGGGAAACTCGCCCTCCTCGACGAACTGCTGGACACCCTGCTCGCCGAGGACGGCTCGGCGCTCGTCTTCACCCAGTACGTCGGCATGGCCCGCCTGATCACCGCCCACCTGGCCGGCCGCGCGGTCCCCGTGGACCTCCTGCACGGCGGCACCCCGGTCCCCGAGCGCGAGCGCATGGTCGACCGCTTCCAGAGCGGCGCGACGCCCGTGCTGGTCCTGTCGCTGAAGGCGGCCGGCACCGGCCTCAACCTCACCCGCGCGGGCCACGTCGTCCACTTCGACCGCTGGTGGAACCCGGCCGTGGAGGAACAGGCCACCGACCGCGCCTACCGCATCGGCCAGACCCAGCCCGTCCAGGTCCACCGCCTCATCACCGAGGGCACCGTCGAGGACCGCATCGCCGAGATGCTGGAGTCCAAGCGGGCCCTCGCCGACGCGGTCCTCGGCACCGGCGAGGCGGCCCTCACCGAACTGACCGACCGTGAGCTGTCCGACCTGGTCCGGCTGCGGAGGGAGGCGTGATGGGGGAGCGTGACGCCCGCCCGGCCGACGCGGCACGCCGGGCCCTGCGCGCGGCCCGGGAACGGCCGCAGGAGCAGGAACAGGAGCCCGCGCCCCGCGGGCCCCGGCCCGGTGACGCCGCCCGTGCCGCGCTGCGGCGCGCGGCGGACACCCCGCGCACGGGCACGGACGGCGACACGCCCGCGAAGGACGCCGACGCCGCGTCCGCGGACGCCCCCGCGACGAGCCCCGCGGCAGCCGGCGAGCAGGGCCCCCGACAGCCGGCGACCGGCGCGCGGCCCGGCGACGTCGCGCGCGCTGCGCTGCGAGCGGCCCGCGCACAGGCACGGCAGGGCACGGACGGGCTTGAGGGAAACGGCGGCCCCGGTGGCCCCGGAGGAACCGGGGCCCCCGGGGGAATCGGGGGACGCGAGGGAATCGGGGGGCCCGAAGCCCGGACCCCTCGCCGGTCCTTCCGGACGAACGCACACGCCACGCCCGCCGGACGCTCCGGCCGGATGCCCGACCCCGTCGCCGACGACCGCGCGCGGCACGTACGGGACTTCCTTGCGGGCGCGTTCCGGATGCCGCCGGAGGAGGGGACCGAGGGGACGGCGGCTGGGGACCTGGGCGGTCCTGGAGGGCTGACCGCCCCTGGGGAGCTGACGGTTTCGGAGATCTTGACCGTTCCCGGGGACCTGACGGTTTCGGAGGCCCGGACCGTTCCCGGGGACCTGACCGCTCCGGAGACCCGCCGGACCGTTCCCGCGGACCTGACCGCCCCCGGGGACCTGACCGCTCCGGAGACCCGGACCGTACCCGGGGACTCGACCGCCCTCCCGGATCCGTCCGGACCGGAGGGACCGGCCGACCCCGAGGGGGGCGGGCCGTTCGAGCCGCTCGCTCCGCACCGGGGGGTTTCGCCCACGCCGGCCGTCGACCCCGTTCCCGCACCGCCGACCGCGCCCGAAGCCGGCTCCCGACGCGACCCCGCGCCCTGGCACGAGTCCGAACCCCGGCGCGAGTCCGAACCCCGACGCGAACCCGAACCCCGACGCGAACCCGAAGGTCGACCCCGCCCCGGAGCCGAGGCCGGGCCCGGAGCCGCATCCGGATTCACGTCCGCATCCGGATTCACGTCCGCATCCGGATTCACGTCCGCATCCGGATTCACGTCCGCATCCGGATTCACGTCCGCATCCGCGTCCGCGTCCCGAGCGTCCGGAAGCCCCTCCCGCACGCCCCGTTCCATGGCCGCGCCGTCGCGGGACGGCGACCACCGGCGGACCTTCCCCGCCTTCCCGGCCCGGACGACCGGCGCGGACGGCGGCTTCGCCGAGACCTGGTGGGGCGACGCCTGGGTCACCGCGCTGGAGGAGGGCGCCCTGGACGCCGAGCGCCTCGCACGCGGCCGGCGTTACGCCGAGCAGGGGAACGTCGACGCCATCACGGTCACCCCCGGCCTCGCCCTCGCGTACGTACAGGGCAGCCGCCCCCGCCCGTACCGGGTGCAGGTGCGGCTGCGCACCCTGGGCGACGACGACTGGGAGCGTTTCCTCGACGCGGCCGTCGAGCGTCCCGGGCACATCGCCGCGCTGCTCGACAAGGAGATGCCCGCGTCGCTCGCCGCGTGCGGGGTGCCGCTGCTTCCCGGCCCCGGCGACCTGGAACCGCATTGCAGCTGCCCCGACCGCGGTCATCCCTGCAAGCACGCCGCCGCCCTCTGCTACCAGACCGCGCGTCTGCTGGACGCCGACCCGTTCGTGCTGCTCCTGCTGCGCGGGCGGGGCGAACGCGAACTCCTCGACGCGCTGTCCCGCCGCAACGCGACCCGGGCCGCCCGCGCCGCCCAGGAGCGGGAGCCGGAGCCCCTGCCCGGCGTCCGCGCCACGGAGGCCCTGGCCGCCGCGCTCCCGCTCCCGCCCCTGCCGGCCCCGCTGCCCGCGCCCCCGCATCCCGGCCAGCCCCCGGCCTACCCCGCCGTCCCGGACGGCCCCGACTCCTTCGCGCTGGACCAGCTCGCCACCGACGCGGCGGCCCGCGCCCACGCCCTGCTGACCACCGGCCAGGACGCGACCGGTGAACTGACCCTCTGGCAGGACGCCGTCCGCATCGCCGCGTCCCGGCCGGGCTCGGGCCTGACGGCGACCACCCGAGCCCTCTACTCCTCCCTCGCGTCGGCCGCCGGCCGTACCCCGGCCGAGCTGGCACGCGCGGTCGCCGCCTGGCACCAGGGCGGCCCGGACGGGCTCGCCGTCCTGGAGGAGCCCTGGGACCCGCCGGCCGGACGTTTCGACCGGGCCCGCCCCCTCCTCCTGGCCGCCGACTGGCCGGCCTTCCGCCCCTGGCGCAACCACCTCACCCATCCCCGCGGTCACGTCCAGCTCCGCCTGGGCCGCGACGGGCTGTGGTACGCCTACGAGTCGGAGCCGGGCCACGACGACTGGTGGCCGCGCGGCACACCCGACCCCGATCCGGTGGGCGCCCTGACCGGCCTCGGAGGCCCCGGCGACACCCTCTGACCCCGGCCCCCGTCGGCGGGGCCTTCCCGTAGGCGGCCTTCACGGAATCCGCTTCCCGGTACGCCGCCTTCCCCCATGCACCGGCGGAGGACGTCACATCCGGTCGCGCGCCCCCGACCGGCATCCCCGGCGCCCCCCGGGCACCCGCCGCCGCCCCGCGCGCCGCCCGCCGGCAGCCCGGCAGCCCGGCAGCCCGGCGGTCCGGCAGCCCGGGAGGCGTCGGCCGCCGCCCGTCCGGCACCGCCCGTCGGCCGCCGCTACCTGGCGGCCCGGCTGCCCGGCGGCCCGGCGGCCCGGCAGCCCGGGACGCGTCGCCCGCCGCTCGCCCGCCGCCGCCCGCCATCTCCCGACACCGCCCGACACCGCCCGTCCCGCGGCCCCCCGCCCCCCCGCGGCTTGTTGCTCGTCCCCCGCAGCCCGCGGCCGGTGTCACCGCAGACCGATGCGGACGGGGCCGTCCGTGGGCGACACGCCGTCGAGCACACCGGCCGGGACGCGGAAGACACGGCCGGGTGCGGCGGGCCACGCCGACGTCCTCCGTGTGATGACCCGTCCGCCCTGCCGGACGGTCACCTCGGGGAAGCGGACGAAGGTGTCCGTCCACAGGAGGAGCCGATCGCGTGCCGGTGCGGGGTCGCCCGGGCGCAGGATCTGGGGGGCGACCCAGCGGAAGGGCGCGTCGGCGAACAGCCGGACGCCTTCGGCGGGCTGCCGGCTGCCGCGCAGGTGGTCGAGGACCTGCCGGGCGACGTGCCTGCCGTCCAGGGCCGCGACGTCGGCGGTGTCGACCGGGTGCAGCAGGTTGCCGGCCGCGAAGACGCCCGGACGGCTGGTGCGCAGCGCGGTGTCGGTGAGCGGGCCGAGGGTTCCCTCGTCGAGGGCGATGCCGCCCGAGCGGGCGAGTTCGTGGTCGGGGATCCAGTCGCCGGTGAACACGACCGTGTCGCACGCGACGGTACGGCGCCGGCCGGTGTCCAGGTGCTCGATCTCCACGGCTCGGCAGCGGCCCTTGCCGATGACGCGGGTGACGCGGCTGCGGGTGGCGACCGGGACGCGCAGCACGGTCCGTCCGGCCGCGGTGAAGGCGCCGTAGGACTCGGCCCGGGGGTACTGGCTGATCATGAGCGCCGGGGTGCAGCCCGCCGCGCGCAGGGTCAGGGCGGCGGACCAGCTGACGGGTTCGCCGCCGACGATGACCGCGCGTCGGCCGACGGGCCGGTGGTGCAGGTGGACGAGGCTCTGGAGCTGGCCCGTGGTGTAGACGCCGAGGGGGCGGTCGCCGGGGATGCGGCGTGCGGCGCGCGGACGTTCACGGGCGCCGGTGGCCAGGACGAGGGCGCGGGGCCGGATCCGGTAGCGGCCGTCGGGGCTGGTGACGTCGACGGTCATGTCGCCGACGGTGGTGTCGCCGACCGTGATGCTGGCGCCGACCGTGGTGCCGTCGACGGTGGTGTCGTCGGTCCAGCCGGTGACCATGGCGCGGGTGCGGATCTCGGCGCCGGCCTCGGCGGCCCGGCGGACGAGGTGGCGGGCGTAGGCGGGGCCGGACAGGACGCGGCGCAGATCGCGCAGCCCGTAACCGGTGTGGCCGCTGTGGCGGGGGATGCCGCCGGCCTGCTCCTCCCGGTCGATGACCAGGACGTGTCCGGCGCCCCGGCGCCGCAGTTCGGCGGCGGCGGTCAGACCGGCGGGGCCGCCGCCGATGACGAGGACGTCGGGCGTGACGAGGTGCGGCTGGTGGGTCATCGGGCGTCCTTGTCCTGGCTGTGGCAGCCGTCGTGGGCGTGGTGCTTCTCGTGCAGGGCGGCGACCGCGGCGCCGCAGAGGGTCCCCTGGCAGCGGCCGTTCATGGCGCGGGTGCGGCGGCGCAGGCCGTCGAGGCCGCGGGCCGGGACGGGGGCGTGGCAGGCGTCGCGGATCTCGCCCTCGGTGACGCGCTCGCAGAAGCAGACGACCGTTCCGTAGGCGGGGTCGCGGGCGATGAGGCCGGCGTCCTGGTAAGGGCGCCGGGTGGTTTCGCCGAGGTGGGGCATCCGCGGCGGGGCGGGGAGCGTGTCGCGGGGTTCGAGGGGCAGCCCCGCCTTCTCCAGCAGGCCGCGGCAGTGCTCGGCGATGGCGAGGGAGGCGCTCAGCCCGGTGGAGCGGATGCCGCCGACGAGGAGGTAGCGCTGCCCGGGTGTGGCCTCGATCAGGTAGTCGGGGTGGTCGACGGCCGCACGCAGCCCCGCGTAGCAGGCGGTGACCTCCTCGGCCGTCAGGCGCGGCATCAGGCGCTCGCCCATGGTGAGGAGGAAGTCGAGACCGTCCTCGGACGTGGCCGTGTCCGACCGGTCCTCGAGGTCCTCGGCGGTCGGGCCCAGCATGACGTTGCCGTAGACGGTGGGGGAGATGAGCACGCCCTTGCCGCGGGAGGTGGGCACCGGCAGGACGATCCTGTCCACCAGGGGGCGGGCGAGCTTGTCGAAGACGAGCAGTTCGCCGCGGCGGGGGGTGACGGTGAAGCGGTCGTGGCCGAAGAGCCGGTCGATGTGGTCGGCGCCCAGTCCCGCGGCGTTGACGACCCACCGGGCGCGTACCTCACCGGCCGACGTGTGCAGCGTGGTCGTCTCCTGGTCCTGGCCGACGCCGGTGACGGAGTGTTCGAGGAGGAGGGCGGTGCCCCGCTGCCGGGCGTCGGTGGCCAGGGCGAGCGTGGTCGTCCAGGTGCAGATGATGGACTCGTCGGGGACGGTCAGCCCGCCGAGGGCGCCCGCGCCGAGGGCGGGCAGCATCCGGTGGATCTCCTCGGCGTCGACGATCCGGCAGTGCGTGTAGCCGTTGGCCTCGGCCTTCGCCCGCAGGCCGGGCAGCGCGTCGAGTTCCTCCTCGTTCCACGCCACGAGGACGGCGCCGGTGCGCTCGACGGGGATGCCGGTGGCCTTCGCGTAGGCGTTGAGCGCGTGGTGTCCGCGGGCGACCAGTCGTGATTCGAGCGTGCCGGGCACGGCGTCGAAGCCGGTGTGCAGGATCGCGGTGTTGGCCTTGCTGGTGCCGTCGCCCACGTCGTCCCGTGCCTCGATCAGGGCGACGGAGACGTGGTGGCCGGAGAGTTCGCGGGCGATGGCGGCGCCGACGACGCCCGCGCCGATCACGGCGACGTCGAAGACGTCACCTCGGGGGCGGTGGGGTGCGGTGGTCATGCGCGTTCTCCCTCGGCGGCGCTCGCGGTGGCGGCCCGCGCCCATGCGGTGCGGAACTCCGCGGCCCGGTCGGCGGACCAGCGGGGGTGGTGGACGGTGGCCGGCTGCCAGTCGCCGACGGCCTCTTGGAGCGTGAGTGCGGGATCGAGGGCGCAGCGGGCGAGGGCGGCCGCGCCCAAGGGGGTGGCGTGGGCGTGGGGGTAGACGTCGACGGGGACCTGCGCGATGTCTGCCTGGGCCTGCATCAGGGCGGCCGACCGGGTCAGGCCGCCGTCCGCGCGCAGCCGGGTCGGCGGGTGGCCGAGATCGGCCGCGACCCGGGCGCACAGTTCCGCGATCTGCGCGGCGATCCCCTGGAGCACGGCGAGCACGAGGTGTTCGCGACGGGTGGACAGGGTCAGGCCGGTGAAGGAGGCGGTGGCCCCGGGCGCCCACCAGGGGGCGGCGAGACCGGCGAAGGCCGGCACGCACAGGACGCCCTCGGCGTCCGCCGCGGCCGCCGCGTCCAGACCGGTCGCCGACCGGACGAGGCCGAGGTCCTGGAGCCAGCGCACCGCGGACGCGACCGTGTAGACCTGCCCGTCGACGCAGTACGGGGTCTCCCCGGCCACCCGCCAGGCCACCGAGGTGGTCAGGCCGGCGCTGGAGCGCACGGGGTCGGGCCCGGTGTTCGCCAGCAGGAACGCCCCCGTGCCGTAGGTGCACTTCGCCGTCCCGGGCGTCAGACAGCTCTCCGCGACCAGGGCGGCCTGCTGGTCCACGATCAGCCCGGCCACCGGCACCTCGGGGCCGAAGGCGCGGGTGGTGCCGACGATCTCGTCGCAGGCGGCGATGCGGGGTAACTGTTCGTCCTCCAGGCCGAACAGCGCGAGGAGTTCGTCGTCCCAGGCGACCTTGTCCAGGTCGAGGAGGAGCGAACGGCTCGCGGTGGAGGCGTCGGTGACGAACTGTCCCGTCAGATGGTGGACGAGCCAGGTGTCGGTGGTCGTCACCACGCCCTCCCGGGTGAGGTGGCGGCGCAGCCAGGCCATCTTGGGGGCGGAGAAGTAGGGGTCGAGGACCAGCCCGGTGCGGGCCGCGCACCGCTCACGGTGTTCGGCCAGTTCGGCGCAGACGCTCTCGGCGCGCCGGTCCTGCCACACCAACGCCGTCGACAGCGGTGCTCCGGTGGTCCGGTCCCAGGCCAGCACCGTCTCGCCCTGGTTGGCCAGGGCCACGGCGGCGACCGGCCGGCCGGCCTCGCGCACCGCGCGGCGTCCGGCGTCCAGCACCGAGCCGAGCAGCGCCCGCGGGTCCTGTTCCACCCCGCCGCCGCGTAAGTAGGCAGGGCGGAGCGGCTCTTCGGCGAGGGCGACGATGCCGTCCTCGGTATCGACGACGACGGCCTTGGTGCCGGAGGTGCCCTGGTCGAGGGCGAGGATCGCGGTCATGGGGCGGTACCTTCTGCGAATGGGGTCGGCGGGCTCGGGACCGGTTGTATCAGCGGTGTCCAGTGCCGGGTCGAGGGGGAGCAGGCGCCACTTGGGCAAGGGCGTCGGACGCTCCCTGCACAGCCGCCCTGCACAGCCCCTGCACAGCCGCCCTGCACAGCCCCTGCGCACGCCCCCTGCGCACCCCCTCGCACAGCCCCCTCCACAACCCCTCGCACAACCCCCTGCACACCCCCTGCACCGGTCCGCGAAGACCGCCGTCACGACGTCCGGGCCGCCGAACGGCGCACGGCCACGCCGGGACGGTTTTCGGCCAACACGCGTGCATCGCCGAAGAGGCGACCGGGGCGGGCTGTCGCGGGTGCCTGTTGATCAATAATCTTGGCCGGTACATCCGTTACCGCCCGAGGGAGCTCCATGGCCACCGCGCAGCAGCAGGTCCCCGACATCCTCTCGCCCGAGTTCGCCGCGGACCCCTACCAGGCCTACCGCGTGATGCGCGACAGCGCCCCGCTGTTCTGGCACGAGGCGACCCAGAGCTACGTCATCTCCCGCTACGAGGACGTGGCGCGCGTCTTCAAGGACAGGGACGGCGAGTTCACCACCGAGAACTACGACTGGCAGCTCGAACCCGTCCACGGCAGGACGATCCTCCAGCTCAGCGGGCGGGAGCACGCGGTGAGGCGTGCGCTCGTCGCCCCCGCCTTCCGCGGCAGCGACCTCCAGGAGAAGTTCCTGCCCGTGATCGAGCGCAACTCCCGTGAGCTGATCGACGGGTTCCGGCACACCGGCTCCGCCGACCTGGTGACCGACTACGCGACCCGCTTCCCGGTCAACGTGATCGCGGACATGCTGGGCCTGGACAAGGCCGACCACGCACGGTTCCACCGCTGGTACACGGCGGTCATCGCCTTCCTCGGCAACCTCTCGGGCGATCCCGAGGTCGCCGCGGCGGGGGAGCGGACCCGGGCGGAGTTCGCCGAGTACATGATCCCGATCATCCGGGCGCGCCGCGACGCCCCCGGCGACGACCTGTTGTCCGCGCTGTGCGCCGCCGAGGTCGACGGCGTGAGGATGAGCGACGAGGACATCAAGGCCTTCTGCAGCCTGCTGCTCGCCGCGGGCGGCGAGACGACGGACAAGGCGATCGCCGGCATCTTCGCCAACCTCCTCCGGCACCCCGAGCAGCTGGCGGCCGTCCGCGAGGACCGCAGCCTGATCGCCCGCGCCTTCGCCGAGACGCTGCGCTACACGCCTCCCGTGCACATGATCATGCGGCAGTCGGCCACCGAGGTCACGCTCAGCAGCGGTGTCGTCCCGGCCGGCGCCACCGTCACCTGCCTGATCGGGGCCGCGAACCGGGACGAGGCCCGCTACCGGGAGCCGGACCGGTTCGACATCTTCCGCGACGACCTGACCACCACCACCGCCTTCTCGGCGGCCGCCGACCACCTCGCCTTCGCGCTCGGCCGGCACTTCTGCGTCGGCGCCCTGCTCGCGAAGGCCGAGGTCGAGATCGGCGTCGGCCAGCTCCTCGACGCCATGCCCGACATACGCCTCGCCGACGACGCCGACCTCGTGGAACAGGGCGTCTTCACGCGAGGCCCGCAGGCCGTACCGGTGCGGTTCACCCCCGCCGGGAACTGATCCCCCGCCTCCGCCCCCCCGGACCGCCGTCCCCCGGACCGCCGTCCCCCGGACCGCCGTCCCCCGGACCGCCGTCCCCCGGACCGCCATCGCCCGTACCGCCGTCCCGAGGATCACCGTCCCCGAGGACCGCATCGCGCGGACCGCCGTCCCGTGCCCCGCCGTCCCGTGCCCCGAGGGGCCGGGCGGCAGGCCGGAGCGGCCGGCGGACGGCACGGGTGCCGCACCACACCGGCAACGACCCGCCCGGGGAGACGTCCGCCCCGGGCGGTGCGCTACTGCACCACCGGGGTGAACTCCACCGGCAGGGCGCTCAGGCCGCGCATCCAGATGGACGGGCGCCAGGTCAGTTCCTCCGGCTCCACGGCGAGGACCAGGTCGGGCAGCCGCTCCAGCAGGTTCTCGACCGCCGTTCGGGCCATGACGTCGGCCAGCAGCGGGGCGGGATAGGGGCACCGGTGCTCCCCGTTGCTGAACGACAGGTGCGCGGCGTTCTCCGCCCCGACGTACGATTCCGGCCAGATCTGGGGATCGGTGTTGGCCGCGGCGAGCCCCAGGACGACGCAGTCACCCGCCCGGATCCGACGCCCGCCGAGCTGGGTGTCGCGCACGGCCCAGCGGCCGATGAAGTTCTGCGTCGGGGTGTCCAGCCAGAGCACCTCGTTCAGCGCCTCGCCCACACTCAGCCGGCCGCCCGACACGCTCAGGGCGAACCGCTCGTCGGTGAGCAGCAACCGCAGCGTGTTGCAGATCCAGTTGGCGGTCGGCTGCTGGGCCGCGGCGATGATGGTGATCAGGTCCTGGACGACCTCCTCGTCGGTCAGCCCGGCCGGATGCAGCAGCATGCGCGAGGTGACGTCCGGGCCCGGCCGCTCCCGCTTCTCCTTCACCAGCTGCTGGATCCGCTCGGCCACCCGCATGTACGCGGCCACCGGATCCTCGCCCTCGGCGGCGTCGAGGGAGATCTGGAGGTCCTCCACGAGCCGCTGGGTGTCCTCACCCGTGTGCGGCATCCCGCACATCTGGACGACGGCACGCATCGGCAGCGCGTGCGCGTACGTACTCATCAGCTCGGCCTGACCGCTCCCCGCGAACGACGCGATGAGCTGGTCGGCGATCTGCCGGCACTCGCGCGCCAGCTCGAACTGGTCGACGCCCTCCAGGGCGTCCGTGATCACCTCGGACCGCCGCCGGTGCTCGTCGCCCTCGGTGAACAGCACCGAGGGCTGGTACCCGACGAACGGCAGCAGCGGCCAGTCCGCCGGGATGTTCTCCCACTGGTTCCAGCGCCGCGAGTCGCGGGCGAACAGCTCGTCGTGGCTCGTCACGTAGCTGACCTCGGAGTAGCCGAGCACCAGCCAGGCGGGGATGTCCCCGTCGAGCAGCACGGGCGCGACGGGGCCGTGCTCCCGGCGCAGCGCCCGGTAGAGCCGCGAGGGATCCTGCTGGTACTCCAGGCCGGCCAGCGGCACCGCGCCCGTGTGGGCGGGGCAGCCCGGGGGAGCGGCGTGCGGGGGAAGGGGTCCGGTGTCGGTCACGGTGTCTTCTCCTGGGCCATGGCCATTTCGTAGAGGTGGTCCACGAGGGTGATCAGCACGTCCTTGCCCGACGACCTGACCCGGGCGTCGCAGTCGACCAGCGGCACGTGCGCGGGCAGGGCGAGTGCCTGGCGGATCTCGTCCAGGGAGTACCGGTTCGGCTCGTCGTCGAACCGGTTGACGGCCACCACGAACGGCGTCTTGTGGTGTTCCAGCCGGTCGATCGCGTACCAGGAGTCGTCCATGCGGCGCGTGTCGACGAGGACGACCGCGCCGAGCGTGCCGGAGAAGAGCCGGTCCCACAGGAACCAGAAGCGCTCCTGGCCCGGAGCGCCGAACAGGTACAGGATCATGCTCTCGTTGAGGCTGATCCGGCCGAAGTCGAACGCCACCGTCGTGGTGGTCTTCGCCGCCACCTTGTTCGTCTCGTCGATGCCGACACCCGCCTGCGTCATCACCTCCTCGGTGTTGAGCGGACGGATCTCGCTGACCGAGCGGACCAGAGTCGTCTTGCCGACCCCGAAACCGCCCACCACGACGATCTTCAGGCCTGTCTCGGCGGCGTCGGACAGCGGTGTGCGCACGGAAGGCAGCTCAGAGGTTGCGGAGCCCATGGAGCACCTCCTTGAGAAAGGCGGAATCGGGGAGTGAGGAGGCGGCGGATCGTGCCGGGGGCGGTTGGCGGACGGTGATCCGGCTCATGGCGAGCAGGTCGCCGAGCAGGATGCGCACCACCGTGATCGGCAGCTTCAGCTCGGCGGCGATCTCGACGACGGCCGTCGGGTGCCGGCACAGTTCCAGGATCCGCACGTGCTCCGACTGCATCCCGGCGGTGGGCCTGCACTCGCTGACCACCAGGGTGACCAGGTCGAACGCGTCGTCCGCGCGGCTGCGCCCGCCGGTGACCGTATAGAGCCGGTCGGGATCACCGGTGTCCACGGGCCGTCGTATCACGACGATGTGCTCCCCTGCGCGCTCTCGCGGGGTTCGGCCCGCAGGTGCTCGCCGAGCTGCTCGACGAGCTCGGTCATCTGGTGACCCACCACGCCGGGGTCGGCGTCCTCCTCGGCGAGGACCGCCAGGTGCGCGCCTTCACCCGCCTGCACGATGAAGAGCTGACCACCGTGGAACTCGGTCATGGAGTGCCGCACCCCACCGCTCCCGTCACCGAACTCGACGGACGCCCCCTGGGCGAGGGACTGCATGCCCGAGCAGATGGCTGCCAACTGGTCGGCCTGGTCGAGCGCCAGGTGTTCGGTCCAGCACAGCTTCAGGCCGTCCCGGGACAGGACCAGCACGTGCCGAGTGCCGGGGGTGCGCTCCAGAAGGCCCTGCAGAAGCCAGGTGAGGCTGTTGTCGGTGGTCTGCATGGTAGGTGATGGGACGGTGGTGTCCTAGGACGCCGGTTGCCGGCCCGTTCCTCCAATCTCACGAGCTTGAGCGGGAAATGAGGGCGCCATGGCTCCGACGCCGGGAAGGACGTGATGCTACTGGCCGGTCCGCGGCCCGGATCCGGGGTCGGCCCCGGCTTCGTCGGTGCCGCCGGCGGAGGTGCGCCCGCTGTGGAAGGCCCCGAAGCGCGAGCCGGCGTCACGCCCCGCCGGACGGGTCCGTCCCGGCGCGTCGTCGGACTCGGGGGAATCGGCCGTCGCCCTGCGCTGGTGGCGTTCGCGCTCGGCCTCGGCCATCGTACGGCCGGGGGCCCGGACGGGAAGACCGTTCGGCGTGGCCTCCAGGGGGCCGTGGGGAGCCGTCCGGCCGGAGGCTTCCGCCGGCGCGGCGGGCCGGACCGCGGGAGCCGGCCGCGCGGCGGGGCCGGGCAGTTCGGCCGCCGCGGGGCGCGAGGCCGTCGTGGGGCGCGAGGCCGTCGTGGGGCGAGAGCCCGCCAGGGGCCGCGAGGACGGCTCCCGCGGTCCGGGGACGGCGTCCGTGACGGCGGCGGGACGGCCCGCCGCCTCCCGCGGTGCGGCATCGCTCCGCTGCGCGAGCAGGTTCAGGGGCAGCAGCACGACGACGCCGGTGCCCCCGCGCGACGACGGCCGGTAGTTGACGCTGATGCCGTACTTGAGGGCCAGCCGCCCGACCACGGCCAGACCGAGCCGTGTGCCCTGGAGCGAGGCGAGGTCCGTCACGCGACCCGCCACGGCCTCCTCGGCGCGCCGCATCGCCGCGTCCGCCATCTTCAGGCCGCTGTCCTCGATCGTGACGATCAGCCCGGCGCTGTGCTCCTCGACGTAGATGTGGACCTCGTCGATCGGCGGCGAGAAGTTGGCGGCGTTGTCCGCCAGCTCGGCGAGCAGGTGCATGACGCCTTCGGCGGCGAAGCCGGAGACGGCGGCGTTCGAGGAACAGTGCAGCCGCACCCGCTGGTACGCCGCGATCCGGCCGGCCGCACCGCGCAGGATGCTCTCCATCACGATCGGCTTGTTCCAGGCGCGGCTGGACCGACCGCCCATCAGCAGCGCCAGCCGGTCGGTCATCAGACCCAGCTGGGACGTGCTGTGATCCAGCTTCAGCAGGTCGCCGAAGACCTCCTCGCCGTGCCGCTCCTGCATCTCCCGCAGGTCGGCGAGCATGCTCACGGTCTTGGCCTGGACACGGCTGAGGGCCTTCGCGGAAGCGGCCTGCGCGGCGGCGGCGCGGCGCTCGCTGTGGGCGAGCTCGCGGACGAACGTTTCGGTGGGCGTCCGCAGCACGGAGGACGGCGGCCACTCCAGCCCGGCGAGCACGGTGTCGGCCGAGCTGCCCTCCCGCAGCTGCTCGACCACGGCGGGCAGCATCTTCTGCGCCACCCGGTCCATCTCCGCGGTGATCCCGTCCAGTTCGTGCCGGACCCGTTGCCGTTCGGCGTCCGCGGCGGTGGCGTACCGCACCGCCTGCTCCATCGCGGCGGCGAAGGCCTGGACGACCTGGAGCAGCCGCGGATCGGCGGGCGGCGACACCTTCGCCAGGGCCTCACGCGCCCCCTCGCCCTCCCCCAGCCGGTCCAGGAGAGCGGGCAGGGTGACGTTCACCAGATGCGCCGACTCCGCCGATTGCTGCGCCGACTGGGCGCTCATCCGGGCGACTTCGGCATCCCGCGCGGCGGCGGACCGGCGGGTCCGCCGGATCAGCACGGCGCAGACGACGACGGTGACCGCCACGCAGGCCCAGGCGACCAGAGCGGTGACCACCGTCCAGGTGCGGGCGGCGGCGGGGGCCGCAGCCATCGCCGCGCCCGCGGCCGCGCCACCCACCAGCAGCACGGTCACGGGCACGGCCGACGAGGCCCGGGGCGCTTCGGCCGACCGACGCTGACTGGGAGATGCAGTCACAGACATTCCGCGGTTCCTCGGTCCTCGAGAGCAGGAAGAACGGGTCGACCGACACACGACGGCCGCAGGCCCGGAAGGAAGGGGGCGACGTGCTCCGCCGATCCGGGTACCGGGTCATGCTAGTCATGCCGCCGACCGTGGTGATCGCACGGGCCGCGCGGCCCGGCCGGAGGAGCCTCCGATGTGAAGTCGGCGGCTGGACAAGGCGGAACAGCAGGGACGCAAGGGAGCATTCCCGTCGAAGTCGATGGCTCACAGCCGGTGTTTTCCGGCCGTCACCGTCCAAAAATCGTCGTTCGTACGGCAGTACGAGTGTGAGTGACTGTCAACTTCCGGGTGGCACGCCCGTTTTTGCGCCCGCCGTGACGCCGAGGGCGTGCGAGGAAATCACAACTCCCCCACACAATCCCCTTCGCCGGCGTCGGCCGGGCGCCGTCGCACACGCCGGCTCCGGCCGCGTGCCGGTGGACGGGTGCGGGACGGCCAGACGACTGGGGAAAGGCCCGACGGCCGGGCGGCGGCCGCGCTGTCGCGCCGTCGCGTACCGGCTCACGGGGGATCCGCCCGGCCCCTGCCGGATCTGCCGTCACGGGAGGGCCGGGACCCGCTAGGTTCGCCCCGGCTATGTGAGATTTCGTGCTACGTGAGAGGGTCAGACGGGTGAGCGAGACAGTACCGAACACCCTGCAATACCGCGTTGACGGGCCAGAAGACGCTCCGGTCCTCATCCTGGGTCCCTCACTGGGAACCACATGGCACATGTGGGACCGCCAGGTGCCCGAACTGGCCGGGCAATGGCGGGTCTTCCGCTTCGACCTGCCCGGTCACGGCGGCGCCCCGGCCCACCCGGCCGGCTCCGTCGCCGACCTGGCCGCGCGGCTGCTGGCCACCCTCGACGCGCTCGGCGTGCAGCGTTTCGGCTACGCGGGCTGCGCGCTCGGCGGCGCGGTCGGCGTGGAGCTGGCCCTGCGCCACCCCGAGCGGGTCGCCTCGCTCGCGCTGATCGCGGCCTCGCCGCGGTTCGGCACGGCGGACGAGTTCCGGCAGCGAGGCGTCATCGTCCGCACCAACGGCCTCGACCCCATCGCCCGCACCTCGCCCGACCGCTGGTTCACCACCGGCTTCGCGGCGGCCCAGCCCGCGATCACCGACTGGGCCGTGCAGATGGTGCGCACCACCGACCCCGGCTGCTACATCGCGGCCTGCGAGGCGCTCGCCTCGTTCGACGTGCGCGCCGAACTCGGCCAGGTCGGCGTGCCGACCCTGGTCCTCGTCGGCTCGGACGACCAGGTCACCGGCCCGGCCGAGGCGCGCACCCTGGTGGCCGGCATCCCGGACGCCCGCCTCGCCGTCGTCCCCGGCGCCTCCCACCTGGTGCCCGTGGAGCAGCCCGCGGCCGTCACCGACCTGCTGGTCCGGCACTTCTCCACCGCCTGGCAGCCCGCCTACGACCACAGCACGGGCCAGACCGCCGTCCCCGGCGTCTCCCTCCGGCAGATCCCGGCGGCGCCCCCGCAGGCCGTGCCCATCGCCGAGATCGCGCCCGCGCCCGTGGTGGCGCCGCCGCCGGAGACGGGCCGCCCCGACCCCTACGACGCGGGTCTGAAGGTGCGCCGCGAGGTGCTCGGCGACGCCCACGTGGACCGGGCCCTGTCGCAGGCCGACGACTTCTCGGGCGACTTCCAGGAGTTCATCACCCGCTACGCCTGGGGCGAGATCTGGGACCGCCCCGGCCTCGACCGGCGGTCCCGCTCCTGCGTCACGCTCACCGCGCTGGTCGCCGGCGGCCACCTGGACGAGCTGGCCTTCCACACCCGCGCCGCGCTGCGCAACGGCCTCACCCCCGACGAGATCAAGGAGGTCCTGCTCCAGGCGGCGGTCTACTGCGGCGTACCGGCGGCGAACAGCGCCTTCCGGGTGGCGCAGCAGGTCATCCGCGAGGAGACGACGCCCACCGAATGAGCGCCGGGTCCGCCGGAGGCAGGATGGACCCATGACGCCCACGACGCCCACGACGCCCATGAAGCTCACGAAGAAGTCGCACGCCTGCGTCCGCCTGGAGAAGGACGGGCGCACGCTCGTCATCGACCCGGGCGCGTTCACCGAGGAGGACGCCGCGCTCGGCGCGGACGTCCTCCTGGTCACGCACGAGCACCCCGACCACTTCGACGAGGCCCGGCTGCGGGCGGCCATGGAGGCCGGCCCGGGCACCGAGATCTGGACCCTGAGGTCCGTCGCGGAGAAGCTCGCGGCCGCCTTCCCGGGCCGCGTCCACACCGTCGGCCACGGCGACACCTTCACCGCCGCCGGCTTCGACGTCCAGGTCCACGGCGAACTGCACGCCGTGATCCACCCGGACCTCCCGCGGGTCACCAACGTCGGCTACCTGATCGACGGCGGCCGCGTCTTCCACCCCGGAGACGCGCTCACCGTCCCCGGCCACCGGGTGGAGACCCTTCTGGCCCCGGTCCAGGCCCCCTGGAACAAGATCTCCGAGGTCATCGAGTACGTCCGCGAGGTCGGGCCGCGGTGGGTCTACGACATCCACGACGCCCTCCTCACCGACCTCGCCCGCCCCCTCTACGACACCCACCTCGGCAACCTGGGCGGCGCGCCGCACGGCCGGCTGGCGTCCGGGGCCTCCGCGGAGCTCTGAGGACGGCGTTGTCACAGGCTCCGGGTAGGTTGTGAGGCATGCGCATCGCGACCTGGAACGTCAACTCGATCACCGCCCGCCTGCCGAGGCTCCTGGCCTGGCTGGAGAGCAGCGGCACCGACGTGCTCTGCCTCCAGGAGGCCAAGGTCGCCGAGGAGCAGTTCCCGGTCGACCAGCTGCGCGAGCTGGGCTACGAGGCGGCGGTCCACGCCACCGGCCGGTGGAACGGCGTGGCGGTGCTCTCCCGCGTCGGCCTGGAGGACGTCGTCAAGGGCCTGCCCGGCGACCCCGGCTACGAGGGCGCCCAGGAGCCCCGCGCGATCTCCGCGACCTGCGGTCCGGTCCGCGTCTGGTCGGTCTACGTGCCGAACGGCCGCGAGGTGGACCACCCCCACTACGCCTACAAGCTCCAGTGGTTCGAGGCCCTCAAGGCCGCCGTCGCGGGTGACGCGGCGGGCAGCCGCCCGTTCGCCGTGCTGGGCGACTACAACGTGGCGCCGACGGACGACGACGTCTTCGACCCGGCCGCCTTCGAGGGCTCCACCCACGTCACCCCCGCCGAGCGCGCCGCCCTGGCCTCCCTGCGCGAGGCGGGCCTGGCGGACGTGGTCCCGCGCCCCCTGAAGTACGAGCACCCCTTCACGTACTGGGACTACCGCCAGCTCTGCTTCCCCAAGAACCGCGGCATGCGGATCGACCTGGTGTACGGCAACGCGCCCTTCGCCAAGGCCGTGCAGGACGCCTACGTCGACCGTGAGGAGCGCAAGGGCAAGGGCGCCTCGGACCACGCGCCGGTCGTCGTCGACCTGGAGGTGTGATCCGTACTCCCGGCGCTGCCCGGCCCGTTGGCGTGCGGACCGCCGCGGCGGCCCGCGCGCCTGTGGTGTGCGCGGCGGTACGAATGTCACGCTGGTGCCATGGAGATCCCCTTTCTTGGCAAATGGCGCAAGAGGCGTGACCCTGCCGTCGGGGTGGCGGTGTTCCCCGAGGACGGCGACGGACCGGGCGGCTACGGCGATCTCCTGGCCGAGTGCGAGCTGCTGCGCTCCCTGGCGGGGCGGGAGGGCGCGGCGCTCGACGACACCGCCGCCTCGCTGGAGACGCTCGACCAGTTGGTGCCGCGCTGGCGCGACGACGACGAACTCCTGCCCTGGCTCGGCAACGACGCCGGGCTCTACCTCGGCACGGTCGTGGTGCGCACCGTGCCCGGCGCCGGCTGGCGGATCCGGCCCGACGGCCGCCCGGTGGTCCGTCTCGCCTCCGGCCGCGAGATCGACGTCGTCTCCGACGGCCAGGCCTGGGCCGCCCACGGCGTCCCCGAACTCTCCCAGGTGTACGCCGAGGTCGCCGAGGCCTGAGCCCCCGTCCCGGACCGGCGGTGCGCCCCGGCCCACCACCCGCATCTGCCGGGGGCGCGGGCCGGACGAGGCCCATCACAAGGCGACTTCCGGCCCCGGAACCCCGGCGCACCGGAACCCCGGCGCACCGCGCACCCGCACCCTGGACGGTGCGCGGTACCCAGCATCGTCGGCGTCACCCCGCACCGCACCCCTGGACCGTGCGCCGCAGCCGGTGCCGCGTCAGACCTCCCGACGGCCCGTCCCTGCCGGCCGCCACCGTCCTCCGGGCAGCCGACCCCTCACCGGCCCCCGGGGTCCTGCCCAACGCTCCGGGGCCCACCGGCCCTGGAGGGAGCCGACCGACCTCCTGGTCGTTGCCGACCGGTTTCCGCCGGCCCTGGCGGGCGCTGACCGACCCCAGCCGGTCCGGCAGGCCCCGCGGCCGACCCGACGGCCCCGCGCTGGTGACCGGCCCGAGCCCGTCGCAGCGCACTCCGTGCCCGTCCCCGCAGTCCCCGTTCGCAGGCCGTTCCCTTGCCAGGAACCTCGGCTAGCATGGTCCGTTCATCCCCGCGGTCGGACGCGCGCCGCACCGCACCGGGGATGTGCAGGGCGCTCACCTCGGCCGTCGCCGCGGCGGGGGCGCTGCCGCCGGGTGGGAGTCCCCACGGCCCTTCGGCCGCGGGGGCACTGGTCCACAGAGCTCCATCCGTCCGGCCGCGCGGCCGGAGATCACTGCTCGCGCAGGGGAACGACCCGATGGACGGGGCGTTCCCGGCGGGGAGAAGGTCAGCCGCGCGCCGGACGGGTCGTGCTCGAAGAGCACGGACCGTCCGGGACCGCGACCGGCAACCGGCAGTCGACGACCGGCAACCGGCAACGACGACCGGTGAAACGACGAACCGTACTCAGGACGCCCGGTGGGAAGGCCGCGCGGCGGTCGCCTGGGGCGGTAGTGGTGTCTGGGCCGGCCGGGTCACGTCCGCGACCAGTTCGACCACGTCCGGGCCGTACGCCTGCGAGTTGACCACCTTCAGCAGCAGCACGAAGGAGCTGTCGCCGTGCTTGCGGTGCAGCCGCTCGTGGTGGCGGGCGAGGTAGCGGGTCGCGGCCTGGTTGGTGATCGCGCGCTGCCCGCAGAACAGGAACACCGGCCGGGTCTCACCCCGTTGACCCACCGTGAGCCGGGCCAGCAGCACGTACTCGGTGACGCCCGGATCCATGCGGTAGCGCTCGCCGCCGATCTGGAACGCGCCGCGGTCGGGCCCCGGTTCGGGATCGACGTTGACCCGTACGCCGGGCAGCATCGCCGCCATGTGCGCCGTCATGCGCCGGTTGGAGCCGGGTCCGCCCACGCAGAACTCGGTTCGCTCGCCGAAGCCCTGATGGACCGAGTCCTGCGTGACCACCTGGACGTTCGCCCCGCACTCCTTGACCAGCGCGGAGAGTTCCAGGAGGGCGAAGACGTCGAAGCGGTGGACCGCCGGTTCGGCGGTCGCCGGATCCCGGTTGACGACCAGCAGCGACTCCGAGTTGTCCGGCAGCCCGAAGAACGCCTGCTTGCGCCGCAGCTTCCGCTTCCACAGGTAGGTACGGGCCACCCAGCCGAGCGCGGCGCTGATACCGGCCGCGACCACACCCAGGACGATGTTGCGCACGTCGTCATTCATGGGCGCGCATGCTAGCGGGCGAACGCAAACCCGTGTTCGACACGCGCTGCCACGCGCTCCTGACGGGGCGTCGGTGGGTGGCATAGGCTGCGCGGACGGACCCGGACTGGAGGTACGGATGCGTCGCCCTGTCGCGCGGAAGCTGTCGGTCCTGGCGGTCTCGGCCGCCGTCGTGTCGGTGGGAGCCACCGCCCCACCGACCGCACCGGACACGCCCGTCGAGAAGACCCCGGTCGCCGTCGGCTACGGCGGCGCCGTCGCCAGCGTCGACGCGGACGCCTCCGCGGCCGGCATCGAGGTACTGCGCAAGGGCGGCAACGCCGTCGACGCGGCCGTCGCCACCGCCGCCGCCCTCGGTGTCACCGAGCCGTACTCCGCCGGCATCGGCGGAGGCGGCTACTTCGTCTACTACGACGCCAAGTCCCGTACCGTCCACACGATCGACGGCCGGGAGACCGCCCCGCTCACCGCCGACGCGGACCTCTTCCTGGAGAACGGCAAGCCCCTCGCCTTCGCCGACGCCGTCAGCAGCGGCCTCGGCGTGGGCACCCCGGGCACGCCCGCCACCTGGGCGACCGCCCTCGACAAGTGGGGCAGCAGGAAGCTCGGTACGGTGCTGGCGCCCGCCGAGCGCCTCGCCCGCGACGGCTTCACCGTCGACGACACCTTCCGCACCCAGACCGCCGCCAACGAGACCCGCTTCCGCTACTTCCCGGACACCGCCGACCTCTTCCTGCCCGACGGACAGCTTCCGGTCGTCGGCTCGACGTTCAAGAACCCCGACCTCGCCCGCACCTACGCGGAGCTGGCGAAGAAGGGCGTGGGCGCCCTGTACCGGGGGGACCTCGCCGACGACATCGTCGACACCGTCAACCACCCGCCGGTCGACCCGGCCTCCGGCTGGAACGCCCGCCCCGGCGCGCTGTCGGAGAAGGACCTCGCCGCCTACCGCGCCAAGCTCCAGGCGCCCAGCAGGACCACCTACCGCGGTCTCGGCGTCTACTCCATCGCGCCCTCCTCCTCCGGCGGCACGACCGTCGGCGAGGCGCTCAACATCCTGGAGCGGACGGACCTGTCGAAGGCGAGCGAGACCCAGTACCTGCACCGCTTCATCGAGGCGAGCCGCATCGCGTTCGCCGACCGCGGGCGCTGGGTCGGCGACCCCGCCTTCGAGGACGTACCGACGAAGGAACTGCTGTCGCAGCGCTACGCCGACTCGCGGGCGTGCCTGATCCGCGACGACGCGGTCCTCACCAGCCCGGTCGCACCCGGCGACCCGCGCGACCCGGCGGCCTGCACCACCGGCGGGACGGCCGCGCCGACGACGTACGAGGGCGAGAACACCACCCATCTGACGGTGGCCGACCAGTGGGGGAACGTCGTCTCCTACACGCTGACCATCGAGCAGACCGGCGGCAGCGGCATCACCGTCCCCGGGCGCGGCTTCCTCCTCAACAACGAGCTGACGGACTTCTCCTTCGCCCCGGCCAACCCGGCCGTCCACGACCCGAACCTGCCCGGCCCGGGCAAGCGGCCGCGGTCGTCGATCTCACCGACGATCGTCCTCGACCGGAACGACAAGCCGGTGGTGGCGCTCGGCTCGCCCGGCGGCGCGACCATCATCACCACCGTGCTCCAGACCCTCACCGGGTTCCTCGACCGGGGCCTGCCGCTCGTCGACGCCATCGCCGCGCCCCGCGCCAGCCAGCGCAACGCGGCCCAGACCGAACTCGAACCGGGCCTGTACGGGAGCGGGACGGCGCAAGCCCTCGAAGCGCTCGGGCACTCCTTCAAGCCGAACGCGGAGATCGGCGCGGCCACCGGCGTGCAGCGGCTGCCCGACGGCAGGTGGCTGGCGGCCGCCGAGACGGTACGGCGCGGTGGCGGCTCGGCGCAGGTGGTGCGCCCCGCCTCGTAGCCCGCCCCCCCCCCTCGCAGCGCCCCCCGCCTCACAGCTCCGGCGGGGGGACGTCCGTCGGGGAGACGTCCGTCGGGGAGACGTCCGTCGGGGGGACGGGCGTCGGGGAGACGGGCGGCGGCGGGGTGACGAACGCCAGCCGTCCGCCCTCCACGTCCACGCTCACCCGGTCGCCCTCCCGCACCCGCCCGTCGAGCAGCAGCCGGGACAGCTCGTTGTCGACCTCGCGCTGGATGGTGCGGCGCAGCGGACGCGCACCGTACTCGGGCTGGTAGCCGCGCTCGGCGAGCCAGTCGACGGCCGCGTCCGTGAACTCGACCGTGATGCCCTGCGCGCGCAGCAGCCGGCGGGTCTGCTCCAGCAGCAGATCGGTGATCTCCCGCAGCTGCCCGCCGGTCAGCTGGCGGAAGACGACGATCTCGTCGATGCGGTTGAGGAACTCCGGCCGGAAGTGCTCGCGCAGCGGCCGCAGGATCTGCTCCCGCCGCGCCACCTCGTCGGCGTCCGTGCCGCCCGACCCGAAACCGATGCCGGCACCGCGCCGGGTGATGACCTCCGACCCCAGGTTGCTGGTCATCACGATGACCGTGTTGGCGAAGTCGACCGTGCGGCCCTGGGAGTCGGTGAGCCGGCCGTCGTCGAGCACCTGGAGCAGGATGTTGAAGACGTCCGGGTGCGCCTTCTCCACCTCGTCGAGCAGCAGCAGCGAGTACGGGTGCCGGCGCACGACCTCGGTGAGCTGGCCCGCCTCCTCGTGGCCGACGTAGCCGGGCGGGGCGCCGACCAGCCGGCTGACGGTGTGCCGCTCCTGGTACTCGCTCATGTCGAGGCGCACCATGCGCTCCTCGCTGCCGAACAGCGCCTCGGCGAGGGCGCGGGCCAGCTCCGTCTTGCCGACGCCGGTCGGGCCGAGGAAGAGGAAGCTGCCGATCGGCCGGTCCGGGCTCGCGAGACCGGCGCGGGAGCGCAGCACCGCGTCGGAGACCACCCGCACGGCCTGGTCCTGGCCGATGACCCGCTCGTGCAGATGCTCCTCCAGACCCAGCAGCCGTTCCTTCTCCTCCTGGGTGAGGCTGGCGACGGGGATGCCGGTCTGCCGGGACACCACCTCGGCGACGGCCCCGGCGGTGACCTCCAGGTCCAGTCCCTCGTCCGCCTCGCCGCCGCCGGCCGCGTCCTCGATCCGCTGCCTCAGCTCGACGATCCGGTCCCGCAACTGCGTCGCCTGCTCGTACTGCTCGTCGGTGACCGCCTGGTCCTTGTCCCGGACGAGCTGCTCGACCTCGCGCTCCATGGCGCGCACGTCCGTGCCCTTCGTCCGGGCGCCGAGGCGGACCCGGGCGCCGGCCTGGTCGATCAGGTCGATGGCCTTGTCCGGCAGCCGCCGGTCGGTGAGGTACCGGTCGGACAGCTCCACGGCCGCGACCAGCGCCTCGTCGGTGTAGCGGACCTGGTGGTGGGCCTCGTAGCGGTCCCGCAGCCCGCGCAGGATCTCGATCGTGTCCGGCACCGACGGCTCGGGCACCAGGATCGGCTGGAAGCGGCGGGCCAGCGCCGCGTCCTTCTCGATCCGCCGGAACTCCTCCAGCGTCGTCGCGCCCACGATGTGCAGCTCGCCGCGGGCCAGCGGCGGCTTGAGGATGTTGCCCGCGTCCAGGGAACCGCCCTCCCCGCCTCCGCCGGCGCCGACGACGGTGTGCAGCTCGTCGATGAAGACGATCAGCCGGTCGGAGTGGGTGCGGATCTCGTCGACGATGGTGTTCAGGCGTTCCTCGAAGTCGCCCCGGTAGCGGGTGCCGGCGACCACGCCGGTCAGGTCCAGGGCGACGACCCGGCGCGCGGTGAGGACGTCCGGCACGTCGCCGTCCGCGATGCGCTGGGCGAGCCCCTCCACGACCGCGGTCTTGCCGACACCCGCGTCGCCGATCAGCACCGGGTTGTTCTTGCCGCGCCGGGAGAGCACCTCGATCGTCTGCTCGATCTCGTCGTCGCGTCCGATCACCGGGTCGATACGGCCCTGGCGGGCCAGGTCGGTGAGATCACGCCCGTACTTGTCCAGCGTGGGCGTGCCGGTGGGCTTGGGCCGCTCCGCCCGGTCCTGCGCGGCGTCCGGGACCTCCGTCGCACCACCCGAGGGCGCGAACCGGGCCGCGTTCAGGATGTGGCCGGCCGCGGAGTCCGGGTTCGCCGCGAGGGCGCTCAGCACGTGCTCCGGACCGATGTGGCCCGCGCCGCGCGACCGGGCCAGGTCATGGGCGTCCAGCAGGGCGCGCTTGGCGGCCGGGGTCAGGGACAGCGAGGTGAGCGCCGGCGACTCGCCCGGCGGGTGCTGGGCCGGGCCCGACCGCTCGTCGATCTCCGTCGCGAGGGAGTCGGGGTCGGCACCGGCCCGGCTCAGCAGCGTGCGCGTCGGCTCCGTCACGAGGGCCGCGCGCAGCAGGTGCTCGGTGTCCAGATCGCGGCTGCCGTGCTCGGCGGCGTACTGCGCCGCGCCGCGGACCAGATCCCTGGCCGGCTGGCTGAGGAGCTGGCCGATGTTGATCTGGCGGGGGCCGGGGCGGGGCCCGCCGAAGAAGCGGGCCAGGAATTCACCGAAGGGGTCGTTGTAGCCCTCCGGGCTGGTGAAGCCGCTGGTCATGGCGTTCCGTTCCATCGACTGCACTGCCGGTGCGACGGGTGCCCCTGCCGTGCGGTGCTAACCCTGCGAGGTGGGTGGGGACACCGTGTCCACCTTGTCACGGTCGTTGGTGGGCAGCATTTTGTGCTGGGTGGCTGGGTGGCTGGGTGGCTGGGTGGCTGGGGTGGTCCGTGGTTCCGGGGCCCGGGGCCCGGGGGCCGGGGTGATCCGGGGTTCCGGGACCTGGGTGGTGCGGGTGGCGGAGGCGGTGCGGGCGGTGCGGGCGGCGGAGGCGGTGCGTGCGGCGGAGGCGGTGCGTGCGGCGGAGGCGGTGCGGGTGGTACGGCGGCTGCGGGCCGCGGGGACCGGGCGCGTGGCCCCGCCGGTCGCCCCCGCGCCCCTCAGAGGCGCCGTCCTACCGCCGCTCGGTGAGGATCCGCGGGCCCGACTCCGTGATCGCCACCGTGTGTTCCGCGTGGGCCGCCCTCGAACCGTCGTTCGTCCTGAGGGTCCAGCCGTCGGGGGCCTCGTGGTAGCCGTCCGTGCCGCCGGCGATGACCATGGGCTCGATCGCCAGGACCAGGCCGGGGCGGAGCGGGAGGCCCCGGCCCGGCCGGCCCTCGTTGGGCACCGGCGGGTCCTCGTGCATCCGGCGGCCGATGCCGTGCCCGCCGAAGCCGTCCGGGATGCCGTAGCCGGCGGCCCGGCAGACCGCGCCGACGGCATGGGCGATGTCGCCGATGCGGTGGCCCACGACGGCCGCCTCGATGCCGGCCGCGAGGGCCCGTTCGGCGGTCTCGATCAGCCGCAGGTCCGCCGGGCGCGGCCGGCCCACGGTGAAGCTGATCGCCGAGTCGCCGGCCCAGCCGCCGAGCTGTGCGCCGCAGTCGATCGAGACCAGGTCGCCGTCGCGCAGCCGGTAGCCGTCGGGGATGCCGTGGACGATCGCCTCGTTCACGGACGCGCAGATCACCGCCGGGAAAGGGGTGGGCGCGAAGGACGGCCGGTAGCCGAGGAACGGTGAGCCCGCCCCCGCGGCGCGCAGCACGTCGCGCGCCACCTCGTCCAGCTCCAGCAGGGAGACCCCCACGTCGGCGGCGTCCCGCACGGCCGTCAGCGCACGCGCGACCACCTGCCCCGCCTCGTACATGGCGTCGATCGATGTGTCCGTCTTCAGTTCCACCATGCCAATTACTATACCGGTATTAGAATGACGGCATGGTGCGCACCCCGTTGACCCCCGAAGAGCGCGAACGCGGCGAGCGGCTCGGCGGCCTCCTCCGCGAGGCCCGAGGCGGCCGCAGCATGACCGAGATCGCGGCGATCGCCGGCATCTCCGCCGAGACCCTCCGCAAGATCGAGACCGGCCGGGCCCCGACCCCGGCCTTCTTCACGGTCGCCGCCCTGGCCCGGGCCCTCGGGCTGTCGCTGGACGAGCTGGCGGAGCGGTGCGCACTCGTGCCGGTGTGAGGCGGGAGGCAGAGGCTTCGCGCCCGTCCCGCGTCGCCCCGGAAAACTCCCCGTAGCCGCGCCGTAACACAACTGGTGTTTTCTACGGACCGTGATGTTCCGGTCGCGCGGGAGGTGGACGATGGCTCCGGATCGGCTCCCGGCCCCGGTGCGGGAGTTCGCGGACTACCTGGACGGCCTCCTGGCGCGCCTGGACCAGGGCGCCGGCTGGTGCGCGGTGTTCTGGCAGCGCGACCCGGACGGCATGCAAGCCTGTCTCGACGGGCACGAGGTGCCGCCGTGGGACGTGGTGGAGGCGCTGCTCCAGGACCTGGCCGCGGAGTACGGCACGCAGGCCGCCGCCCAGGACGCGGAGCGGGCCCGGCTCCTGCACCTCGCCGCCCTGGTCGCCCACGACGACCGGCCCGGCGGCCGCGACGCCCTGGAGGGCCGGCTCGACGCCATGCTGCGCGAACAGCGCCACGCGGTCGAGCACCAGGCCGAACTGGGCCGGCTGCTGGCCGCCGCGGCCGACCGCGACGAGGCCGACGCCCTCCGCCTCGACCTCGCCTGGGCCCACGACGACCACGAGCGGGCCACCGCCCGCTGCGCCGAACTGCGGTACCGGATCGCGGAGGCCGACCGGCGCGCGGAGGACGGGCGGCGCGCGGAGGCCGACCGGCGCGCGGAGGCCGACCGGCGCGCGGAGGACGGGCGGCACGCGGAGGACGGGCGGACACCGCCCCCGCCCCCGGCGCGCCGGACCGCCGACGCCCCCGCCCCCAGCACCCCGGCGTCCGCGCCCGCGTACGCCGGCGTCCAGATCGGTACGGCGCCGACGTACGCCGATGCCCCGAGCGTTCCGGCGCCCATGTATGCCGATGCCCCGATCGATACGGCGCCGACGTACGCCGACGTCCTGACCGCCACGCCGTCCGCGTATGCCGACACCCCGAGCACCACGGCGCCCACGTACACGGACGGCTCGATCGCCGCCCCCGCCCCCGCCCCTGCCCCCGCTCCCGTTTCTGCGCCCACCCCCACCCCCACCCCCAAGCAGCGCAAGCGCAGGCGGGGCAGTGCCCGCTTCGCCGGCCTGGTGGAGGAGGAGACCGCCGGCCCCGTCGTCGTCCCGCCCGCCGCCGAACCCGCGCCGTCCGCGTTCGCCACGTCCCCGTCCGACGCGCCGGCCGCGTCCGCCTCCGCCGTGTCCCCGTCCGCCGCGCGCCGCGCCCCCCGCGGGGCGCGCTTCGCCGGGGCGACCGGGGCCGCCGAGGCGCTGGCGGAGCGGCCCGAGCCGGGGGGCGAGGCGTGGGCCGAGCCGGGGGACGCGGTGGCGCGGCGGGAGAGCGCCGAGGCGGTGGACCGGCTGGTGCGGCTGCGCGCCGAGGGCCGCAGCGGAGAGGCCCACGCGCTGCTCGTGGAACTCGCGTACTGGCCCGCCGTCCGGATCCCGCTGCTCGCCGCCGACCTCCGCCGCGCCGGGCTCGACGCCGACTGGACGACCCTGCTGTGGGAGGCCGCCTCGCTGCCCGCCGACCGGCTGGTCGCCGCCGCGGACGCCCTGGCCGGGGCGGGGCGCACGGCCGACGGGGAGCAGATCCTGCGGCAGGGCGTCGTCCGGCCGGCCGACGAGATCGGGGAAGCCGCCCTCGGTCTGCTCGCGCAGGGCCGCCGCCCCGCGGCACGGTCGCTGCTCGACGCCTACGTCCGGGTGCGCACCCCCGAGGAGGCGGCCCGCAGCGCCGCCCCGGATCCGCGGGTCCTCGTCCCGCTGCTGCTGGAGGCGGCCCGGGGCGTGTCGGACGAGCGGCACCGGTACCTGGCGCACGCCCTGCGGGCCGCCGGGCTCACGGGCTGACCGGTGCCGCCGGGTACGCCGTACGGCCGCGGCTCACCCACCGGAGTGTGAAACGCGATCGACACCGCGGGTTGACGACGATGGTCTTGGCAAGCCCGTCCAGGAGGCTTACGTTCGTCCCTCTACGGCCGTCGTCTACGGGCGTAGAGGCTCTGGCGGTCCCGTCGAAGGAGCAGCTCATGGCCAACGTCGTCCGTGCCGCCCTGGTCCAGGCCACCTGGACCGGCGACACCGAGTCCATGGTGGCGAAACACGAGGAGCACGCCCGTGAGGCGGCCCGGCAGGGCGCGAGGATCATCGGGTTCCAGGAGATGTTCAACGCGCCCTACTTCTGCCAGGTCCAGGAGCCGGAGCACTACCGCTGGGCCGAGCCGGTCCCCGACGGGCCGACCGTCCGGCGCATGCGGGACCTGGCCCGCGAGACGGGCATGGTGATCGTCGTCCCCGTCTTCGAGATCGAGCAGTCCGGCTTCTACTACAACACCGCGGCCGTGATCGACGCGGACGGCTCGTACCTCGGCAAGTACCGCAAGCACCACATCCCCCAGGTCGAGGGCTTCTGGGAGAAGTACTACTTCAAGCCGGGCAACCTGGGCTGGCCCGTCTTCGACACCGCCGTCGGCAAGGTCGGCGTCTACATCTGCTACGACCGGCACTTCCCCGAAGGGTGGCGGCAACTCGGTCTCAACGGAGCCCAGTTGGTCTACAACCCGTCGACGACCCACCGCGGCCTCTCCGCCCATCTGTGGCGGCTGGAGCAGCCCGCGGCCGCCGTCGCCAACGAGTACTTCGTCGCCGCCATCAACCGGGTGGGGGTGGAGGAGTACGGCGACAACGACTTCTACGGGACCTCCTACTTCGTCGACCCGCGCGGACAGTTCGTCGGCGAGCCGGCCGGCGACAAGGACGAGGAACTCCTCGTCCGCGACCTCGACTTCGACCTGGTCGAGCAGGTGCGGCAGACCTGGGCCTTCTACCGCGACCGCCGCCCCGACGCCTACGAGGGGCTGGTGCGGCCGTGAGCGACGACCTGTACGCCCGCCACCGCAGGGTCCTCCCGGACTGGCTCGCCCTCTACTACGACGAACCGCTGGAGATCACCCACGGCGAGGGCCGGCACGTCTGGGACGCGCAGGGCACCCGGTACCTCGACTTCTTCGGCGGCATCCTCACCACGATGACCGCCCACGCGCTGCCCGAGGTGGCGAAGGCGGTCGGTGAGCAGGCCGGGCGGATCGTCCACTCGTCCACGCTCTACCTCAACCGGCCGATGGTGGAACTCGCCGAACGCATCGCCCGGGTGAGCGCCGTCCCCGACGCCCGCGTCTTCTTCACCACCTCCGGCACCGAGGCCAACGACACGGCCCTGCTGCTGGCGACGGCGTACCGGCGCAGCAACACGGTGCTGGCGATGCGCAACAGCTACCACGGCCGCTCCTTCAGCGCGGTCGGCGTCACCGGCAACCGCGGCTGGTCCCCGACCTCCCTGTCCCCCCTCCAGACGCTGTACGTCCACGGCGGCGTGCGCACCCGCGGTCCCTACGCCGCGCTCGACGACCGCGCGTTCATCGCGGCCTGCGTGGACGACCTGAAGGACCTCCTCGGCCACACCCGCCCGCCCGCCGCGCTGATCGCCGAGCCGATCCAGGGCGTCGGCGGCTTCACTTCGCCCCCGGACGGACTCTACGCGGCGTTCCGCGAGGTGCTGCACGAGCGCGGCATCCTCTGGATCGCCGACGAGGTGCAGACCGGCTGGGGCCGCACCGGCGACCACTTCTGGGGCTGGCAGGCACACGGCCGCAACGGCCCGCCGGACATCGTCACCTTCGCCAAGGGCATCGGCAACGGCATGTCCGTCGGCGGTGTCATCGCCCGCGCCGAGATCATGAACTGTCTGGACGCCAACAGCATCTCGACCTTCGGCGGCACCCAGATCACCATGGCGGCCGCCCTCGCCAACCTCGCCCACCTGCTGGAGCACGACCTCCAGGGCAACGCCCGGCGGGTCGGCGGACTGCTCATCGAACGGCTGCGGGCCGTCACGGCGGACGACCCGGGCGTACGGGAGGTGCGCGGGCGCGGACTGATGATCGGCGTCGAGCTCGTCCGGCCCGGCACCGACGACGCCGACCCGGACCGGGCGGCCGCCGTCCTGGAGGCGGCCCGCGCGGACGGCCTGCTGATCGGCAAGGGCGGCGGCCACAGCACCAGCGCCCTGCGCATCGCACCGCCGCTGTCCCTGACCGTCGCCGAGGCCGAGGAGGGCGCCGCGATCCTCGACGGCGCCCTGAGGAGCACGCGGCACTGAGCGGGACACGGCACTGGGAGCAAGCGGCACTGAGCCGGACACGGCACCGAGGAGCACGCACCGAGGAGCACGGCACCGAGGAGCACGGCGCCGAGGAACACGGCGCTGAGGAGCACGTGGCACTGAGGAGCATCGCAACAGCACCACCGCGAGCAAGGGAACAACGCCATGACCAGCACCTGGGAGTACCGGGGGCCCGCGGAGGCCCTGGAACCCGCCCTGTCGGTCCGTCAGGTCCTCGCCCTGGACCGCGTACTGGCCGGCGAGCCCGAGGTCGTGGCCGGCGCCGCCCAGCTCGACCGGCCCGTGCGCTGGGTGCACGTCGCCGAGGCCGCCGACGTCGGCGTGATGCTCAGCGGCGGCGAGATGGTGCTCACCACCGGAGTGCTGCTCGCCGGCGACGAGAACGGACAGGCCGAGTACGTCCGCTCCCTGCACCGCGCGGAGGCCGCCGCCGTCGTCCTGGGCCTCGGACGGGCCTTCCCCGCGCCGCCGGACGTGATGCGGCGCACGGCCGAGCGGTGCGGGCTGCCCATGGTCGTCCTGCACCGGCCGTTCCCGTTCGCCGAACTGACGGAGGAGGTCCAGTCCCGGCTGGTACGGCGGAAGTTCGCCGCCGTCAGCCTCTCCGAGGCCGTACGGACCGCGCTGACCGGGCTCATCACCGCCGGCGCGCCGCTGCAACGCCTGCTCGACGAGGTCGCCCGGCACAGCGGCTGCCCCGTCGTCGTCACCAACCTCGCCCACCGGGTGCTGGCCACCGCGGGGGAGCGGCCGGCCGTCGACGACGTGCTGCGCGACTGGGAACGCATCGCCCGGCAGGCCGGCGGCAGCGAGGGCGACGGCTGGATCCGCGCCGAGCTGGGCGGCCGCGGCGAACGCTGGGGGCAGCTCACCCTGTGCGGCTACCGCGGCCCCGCCGCGGGCGGACGGCTGCTCGCCGACCGGGCCGCCGAGGCCCTCGTCCTGCACCGCATGCTCGGCGGCACCGCCGCCCGCACCTGGGAGGAGCAGTCCGCGCAGGGCCTCTTCACCGACCTGGTCTCCGGTGTCGTACCGGCCCGGCAGCTGCTGCCCCGCGCGCGGGCCGCCGGGCTCCCCGTCAACCGGCGCACCTTCGTCCCGCTGGCCGTCCGCGACGCCGCACCCGCCCGGCTGGACCGCGTCCTGCGGCTGCTGGGACTGCCCGGCCTGGTCGCCGCGCTCACCGGCGGGGCCACCGCCGTCCTGCTCAGCCTCGCCCGCGACCAGGACGCCGAGGCGCTCACCACGCACTTCGCGGCCCGGCTGCGCGCCGAGTCGGACGAGGACCGCACCGTCGTCGCCGCGGCCGCCGCGCGGACCGCCTGGGACGACGTGCCCGCCGGGCTGCGCGAGGCGCAGCACGTCGCGGAGGCCGTCGCCGACGCCCCGGCCGCCCTCGGCCTCCCGCCCGTCGTCCGCCTCAAGGACGTCCGGCTGCGCGGCCTGGTCCGGCTGCTGCGGGACGACCCGCACGTGCAGTCCTTCGCCGAACGCGAGCTGGACGGCCTGCTGTGCGCGGCCGGTGACGACCTGCTCGCCGTCCTGCGCACCTATCTCGCCACCGGCCGCAACAAGTCCCGCACCGCACAGCTCCACCACGTCTCCCGGCCCGCGCTGTACCGCCGGCTGGAGGCGATACAGACCCGGCTCGGGGTCGACCTCGACGACTTCGAGCAGGCCGCGTCCGTGCACATCGCGCTCCTCGCGCACGACGCCCAACAGGGATGACCACGCGCGGCCCGCACGCCCCGCGCAACAGGAGTGAAACATGCGACGACCTGCGAAAACGGCGGTGAAACATGGGCCGGCGACAACGTGACACGGTGGTACGCGCCACCCCCGCGGACGTGACACGGTGCACCTCCGAGCGGCCCCGCGGACTTCCTACGCTCCGGGTGCGGACGACGGCACGGCCGGCGCCCGCCCCAGCACACCGAGCGACCGGAGGTCCCGATGAGCCGAGTGATCCGTGCCGCCCTCTTCCAGACCGCGTGGACCGGCGACAAGGAGTCGATGATCCGGGTGCACGAGCAGGCGGTGCGCGACGCGGCCGCCCAGGGCGCCGGCATCCTGTGCTTCCAGGAACTGTTCTACGGGCCGTACTTCTGCCAGGTCCAGGACCCGGCCTTCTACGAGTACGCCGAGCGCGTCCCCGACGGACCGGTGGTCCGGCGCTTCCAGGCACTCGCCCGGGAACACGGCATCGTCCTCGTGCTGCCGGTGTACGAGGAGGAGCAGCCGGGCGTCCTCTACAACACCGCCGCCGTGATCGACGCGGACGGCTCGTACCTCGGCAAGTACCGCAAGCACCACATCCCGCAGGTCGAGGGCTTCTGGGAGAAGTTCTACTTCCGCCCCGGGAACGCCGGCTGGCCGGTCTTCGACACCGCCGTCGGCAAGGTCGGCGTGTACATCTGCTACGACCGTCACTTCCCGGAGGGCTGGCGCGCCCTCGGCCTGGCCGGTGCCGAGATCGTCTTCAACCCGTCGGCCACCTCGCGCGGCCTGTCCGCCTACCTGTGGCAGCTGGAGCAGCCGGCGGCGGCCGTCGCCAACGAGTACTTCGTCGGCGCGATCAACCGGGTCGGCGTCGAGGAACTCGGCGCCAACGACTTCTACGGGACCTCGTACTTCGTGGACCCGGAGGCCCAGTTCGTCGGCGAGGTGGCGAGCGACAAGGAGACCGAGCTCGTCGTCCGCGACCTCGACCTGGCCAAGCTGCGCGAGGTCCGCGACCGCTGGCAGTTCTACCGCGACCGCCGCACCGACGCGTACTCCCCGCTGACGGCGCCCTGACGGCCCGCCGGCGGACCGCTGCCGCCGTCCTTCACGGCCGGTGGGCCGCTGCCGCCGTCCTTGACGGCCGGTGGGCCGCTGCCGCCGCCTCTCACGGCTTGCGGACCGCTGCCGCCGTCCTTGACGGCCGGTGGGCCGCTGCCGCCGCCTCTCACGGCTTGCGGACCGCTGCCGCCGCCCCTCACGGCCGGTGGACCGCTGCCGCCGCCCCTGAGGCCCGTGGACCGCTGCCCGCGCCCCGTCCGGGGCGCGGGACCGCGCCGGTCCGGGGCCGGGCCGCGGGGGCGCGACCGGCCCCGCACGACCCGCACTGTCCGACCACGACCCAGCGGAGCGTCCACGCATGAGCAGCCGTACCGTCATCCGGGGTGGCCTCGTCGTCACCGCGTCCGACGAGATCCACGCCGACGTCCTGATCGAGGACGGCCGCGTCGCCGCCCTCGCCGCCTCCGGCACCACGGCCGCCGAGGCCTGGACGGCGGAGCGGACCATCGACGCGACCGGGAAGTACGTGATCCCGGGCGGCGTCGACGCCCACACCCACATGGAGCTGCCGTTCGGCGGCACCTTCGCCTCCGACACCTTCGAGACCGGCACCCGGGCCGCCGCCTGGGGCGGCACGACCACGATCATCGACTTCGCGGTGCAGAGCGTCGGCCACACCCTCCGGCAGGGGCTCGACACCTGGCACGCCAAGGCCGAGGGCAACTGCGCCGTCGACTACGGCTTCCACATGATCGTCTCCGATGTGAACCAGGAGACGCTCAAGGAGATGGACCTGCTCGTGGAGGAGGGCGTGACCTCCTTCAAGCAGTTCATGGCCTACCCCGGCGTCTTCTACAGCGACGACGGCCAGATCCTGCGCGCCATGCAGCGCTCCGCCGAGAACGGCGGCCTGATCATGATGCACGCCGAGAACGGCATCGCCATCGACGTCCTCGTCGAGCAGGCGCTGGCGCGCGGCGAGACCGACCCGCGGTACCACGGCGAGGTGCGCAAGGCCCTCCTGGAGGCCGAGGCCACCCATCGCGCCATCCGGCTCGCCCAGGTCGCGGGCGCCCCGCTGTACGTCGTCCACGTCTCGGCGACGGAGGCGGTCGCCGAACTGGCCAGGGCACGGGACGCGGGGCTGAACGTCTTCGGCGAGACCTGCCCGCAGTACCTGTTCCTGTCCACCGACAACCTCGCCGAGCCCGGCTTCGAGGGCGCCAAGTACGTGTGCAGCACACCACTGCGGCCCAGGGAGCACCAGGCGAGCCTGTGGCGGGGGCTGCGGACGAACGACCTCCAGGTGGTGTCGACGGACCACTGCCCGTTCTGCTTCACGGGCCAGAAGGAGCTCGGCCGGGGCGACTTCTCCAAGATCCCCAACGGCCTGCCCGGCGTGGAGAACCGCATGGACCTCCTCCACCAGGCCGTCGTCGACGGGCACATCTCGCGCCGCCGCTGGATCGAGATCGCCTGTGCCACCCCGGCCCGCATGTTCGGCCTGTACCCGCAGAAGGGCACCATCGCCCCGGGCTCGGACGCGGACGTCGTCGTCTACGACCCGCACGCCGAGCAGACCCTCTCCGCCGCGACGCACCACATGAACGTCGACTACTCGGCGTACGAGGGCCGGCGGATCACCGGCCGCGTCGAGACGGTCCTGTCACGGGGCGAACCCGTCATCACCGAGCGGGAGTACACCGGTCGCGCCGGTCACGGCGTCTACCTCCCGCGCTCCACCTGTCAGTACCTCAGTTAGGGAGTGGCGCCATGGACTTCGGACTCGTCCTTCAGACCGACCCGCCGGCCTCGAAGGTCGTCGGCCTCATGAAGCGCGCCGAGCGCAACGGCTTCACCCACGGCTGGACCTTCGACTCCGCGGTGCTCTGGCAGGAGCCGTTCGTCATCTACAGCCAGATCCTGTCGAACACGACGAAACTGAAGGTCGGCCCGATGGTGACGAACCCGGGCACCCGCACCTGGGAGGTCACCGCCTCCACCTTCGCCACCCTCAACGACATGTTCGGCAACCGCACGGTGTGCGGCATCGGCCGCGGCGACTCCGCGATGCGCGTCGCGGGCCGCAAGCCCAACACCCTGGCCCGCATCAGCGAGGCGATGAAGGTCATCCGGGCCCTCGGCCGGGGCGAGGAGGCCGACCTCGGCGGCACGGTCGTCCGCTTCCCGTGGATCAAGCCCGGTGCCGAACTCCCGGTGTGGATGGCGGCGTACGGGCCGAAGGCGCTGAAGATGACGGGGGAGGAGGCGGACGGCTTCATCCTCCAGCTCGCCGACCTGTACCTCACCGAGTACATGGTGAAGGCGGTCAAGGACGCGGCGGCCGCCGCCGGCCGCGACCCCGCCGAGGTGACGATCTGCGTCGCCGCCCCCGCGTACGTCACCGACGACGACTCGCCCGAGGCGCTCGCCCACGCGCGCGAGCAGTGCCGCTGGTTCGGCGGGATGGTCGGCAACCACGTCGCCGACCTGGTCGCCAAGTACGGCGAGCACTCCGCCGCCGTCCCCGACGCACTCACCGACTACATCAAGGCGCGCGAGGGCTACGACTACTCCCACCACGGGCGCAGCGGCAACCCCGACACCCGGTTCGTGCCCGACGAGATCGTCGACCGGTTCTGCGTCGTCGGACCGGTCGAGAAGCACATCGAGAAGCTGAACGCGCTGCGCGAGCTGGGCGTCGACCAGTTCGCCGTCTACGACATGCACGACGCGCAGGAGAAGGTCATCGACGCGTACGGCGCCCGGGTGATCCCGGCCGTCAACGGCTGACCGGCCGCTCCCCGACCGCCCATGGCCGAGCGGCCGCTCGTCCGCTCCCCGGCCGTCAACGGCCGACCGGCCATCGCGTGCCCGCTCCCCCCTCCCCGCCCCACCCCCCCACTCCTGATCTCCCCTCCTCCGCCGTCCCGGGGGAGGGGCCGGAGACCCGCACGGCCTTTCCGGACCCGTCCCTCGTTTGATTGGCCTGCCCATGACCGACACCGCTCCCGCGGACATACCGCCGACCTCGCACATCACCCGCGCCGACGGCCGGGTGGAGATCGCCCCCGGTTCACCGCCGCCCAGCGGCCCCTACGCCAACGAGGACCTGCTGCCGGTCCCCGTCGACCGGCGCACCTGGACCACGTACAACTTCTCCGCGCTCTGGGTCGGCATGGCCCACAACACGGCCTCCTGGACGCTGGCCTCCGGTCTGATCGCCGTCGGCATGGACTGGAAGCAGGCCGTGCTCACCATCGCGCTGGCCAATGTGATCGTGCTGGTCCCGATGCTGCTCACCGGGCACGCGGGACCCAAGTACGGCATCCCCTTCCCGGTCTTCGCACGCGCCTCCTTCGGCGTCCGCGGCGCCAACCTGCCCGCCGTCGTCCGGGCGTTGGTGGCGTGCGGCTGGTTCGGCATCCAGACCTGGATCGGCGGCGAGGCGATCTACTTCCTCGCCGGGAAGCTGATCGGCAACGGCTGGAGCGAGGCCGGGACGATCGGCGGCCGGCCCTGGACCATGTGGCTGTCGTTCGCGGTCTTCTGGGCGATCCAGGTCGCGATCGTCCTCCGGGGCATGGAGACGATCCGCCGCTTCGAGAACTGGGCCGCGCCGTTCGTGCTCGTCGGCGCGTTCGCGATGCTGGTCTGGATGAGCGACAAGGCGGGCGGCTTCGGCCCGCTGCTCGACCAGCCCTCGCGGCTCGGCTGGGGCGGCGACTTCTGGAAACTGTTCTGGCCCTCCCTGATGGGCATGATCGGCTTCTGGTCCACCCTGTCCCTGAACATCCCGGACTTCACCCGCTACGGCCGCAGCCAGAAGGCCCAGACGTGGGGCCAGGCCCTCGGCCTCCCCACGACGATGACGTTGTTCGCGCTGCTGTCCGTGCTGGTCACCTCGGGTTCGCAGGCCGTGTACGGGGAGGCGGTCTGGGACCCGGTCCAGCTGGCCGCCAAGACCGACAACGCGGTGGGTCTGCTCTTCGCCCTGGTGACGGTCCTGGTGGCGACCCTGTCGGTGAACATCGCGGCCAACCTGGTCTCCCCGGCCTTCGACTTCTCCAACATCGCGCCCCGCAGGATCGGTTTCCGGACCGGCGCGCTCGCCACCTGCGTCCTCGGCGTGCTCATCTTCCCGTGGAAGCTCTACTCCGACCCGCAGGGCTACATCTTCACCTGGCTCGGCCTGGTCGGCGGTCTGCTCGGCACGGTCGCCGGCATCCTCATCGCCGACTACTGGATCCTGCGCCGCGCCGACCTGGACCTGACCGACCTGTACCGCGCCGGAGGCCGCTACTGGTACACGGGCGGCTGGAACTGGCGGGCCGTCGTCGCCTTCGTGGCCGGCGGTGTCCTCGCCGTCGGCGGCGCCGGGTTCGAGCCGCTGATCGACGGCCGGCCCATCCCGGCCCTGGAGCCGCTGGCCGACTACGGCTGGGCGGTGGGGCTGGGCACCTCGATGGCGCTGTACCTGGCGCTGACGCTCCTCGCGGGGCGCGGGAGGCGTCCCGTGTGACCGCGCCCGCTTCACCCTCCGGGCGGCGCCGGCGTCACCTTGTCGACCGCGCCGGCGTCGCCCTCCGGGCCGCGGTCAGTCCACCGAGGCCTGCAACGAGGCGACCGCTTCCTTCGCCGCCTTGATCGCGCCCTCGTTGATCTCGTCCGTGCTCGGCGCCTTCTTCGTCTCGAAGTCGCTGCCGTTGTAGGTGATGATCACCAGTGCGTTGGAGACCCGGGCGATCACCACGCCCTCACGGGTCTGCTGCTTGTCCTCGGTGGTGAGGTTGACCACGGAGTAGCCCTCCTCCCCGAGCCCCGGCACCGCCCCGCCGCCGCTCTTCTCCGCGATCCGCTCCTTGTACGACGTCCCGGCCGCGTCGTCCGAGTCCATCAGCTCGAAGGAGACGTCCAGCCAGCGGTAGTCGTAGCCCTTGAGCGCGTTCCAGGAGCAGGTGCGGCGCGCGTCGGTGTCCGTCGAGGGGATCTCCTTGCCCGCCGTCTTGGCGCCCGGCACCAGGGAGGAGACCGTCTTCGTCGCCACGCTCGTGCAGGGCGCGGGCGCGGTGGTGAACGTCTTGGCCACGGCGGTGGAGGAGGGCGCGGACGACGATGACTCGGAGGGGCTTTTCGACGTGTCCGCGGCCGCTTCGTCCTGGGTAGGGGTGAGCGGCCCGGACGACAGCGCCCAGCCCGCGCAGGCGAGCACGGCCACCGGGGTCAGGCGCGCGGTGAGGGCGAGCGGCAGTGGGAGAGAGCGCACGGCGCACTTTCGTGGGGAAGGGTGCGGACGGAGTCCACGATGCGGACAGGGACGCCAGTGTCACACGACTCCCTGTGGGGCGGAAGGGTGAACTCGGTCCGTACCGACGCGGGCACGGGACGGCCGTCCGGACAGGGGCGACGGGGTGCCCGTCCGGGCAGGGCGGGGCGCCCGCACGGGCACGGCGCCGGGCCGCCGGGGTGTGGTGCCGGGCCGGGGGCGTGGTGCCGGCCGGGGGGCGTGGCGGCGGGCCGGGGGGGGTGTGGCGGCGGGTCGTGCGAGGTCGTGGCGGCGGACCGTGCGAGGGCATGGCGGCGGACCTTGCGAGGACAAGACGGCGGACCGTGCGAGGGCATGGCGGCGGGCCGCGCGAGGGCAAGACGGCGTGTCGTGCGAGGTCGTGGCGGCGGGCCGCGCGAGGCATGGCGGCGGGTCGTGCGGGCGTGTGATCATCGGTCGGCCGCCGTCGACCGTGAGGAGCTCCGTGTTCACCACCCGACCCACGCTCCAGGGCACCTTCGGCATGGTGTCCTCCACCCACTGGCTGGCCTCCCAGGCGGCGATGGCCGTCCTGGAGGACGGCGGGAACGCCTACGACGCCGCCGTGGCCGGGGCGTTCGTGCTGCACGTCGTGGAGCCCCACCTCAACGGGCCGGCCGGCGAGGTCCCGATCCTGCTGGCCCCGGCCGGCGGCGAGGTGCGGGTGCTCTGCGGGCAGGGCGTCGCCCCGGCCGGGGCGACCGTCGCCCACTACCGCGGACTCGGCCTGGACCTCGTGCCCGGCACCGGGCCGCTCGCGGCCGCCGTCCCCGGCGCGTTCGACGCCTGGATGCTCCTGCTGCGCGACCACGGCACCAAGCCCCTCCCCGACGTCCTGAAGTACGCCATCGGATACGCCGAGGACGGGCACCCGCCCGTGGAGAACGTGGGCGCGACGGTCGAGACCGTACGGGAGCTGTTCGAGACGGAGTGGACCTCGTCGGCGCGGGTGTACCTCCCGGACGGCACGGCGCCCCGCCCCGGCCGGCTGCTGCGCAATCCCGCCCTCGCCGCCACCTGGCGGCGGCTGCTCGCCGAGACCGCCGGCGCGGGGGACCGGGAGGCGCGGATCGAGGCCGCGCGGGAGGTCTGGCGGACCGGGTTCATCGCCGAGGCGCTGGTCCGCCAGGCCGCCCGGCCCACCCTGGACACCAGCGGCGCCCACCACACCGGCACCCTCACGGCCGCCGACCTCGCCGGCTGGTCCGCCACCTACGAGACGCCCGCCACGTACGACTGGAACGGCTGGACCCTGTGCAAGGCCGGACCCTGGAGCCAGGGCCCGGCCCTCCTCCAGCAGCTCGCCCTGCTCCCGCCCGACCTGCCCGCGTACGGTTCCGCCGACTACGTCCACCTGCTCGTCGAGGGCTGCAAGCTCGCCATGGCCGACCGGGAGGCCTGGTACGGGGACGCGGCCGCGACGCCGCTGGAGGAACTGCTGTCCGCGCGGTACAACGCCGGCCGGCGCCGGCTGATCGGGGAGAGGGCGTCCTACGAGCTGCGGCCGGGCAGCCCCGGGGGACGCGTCCCCCGGCTGAGCGCGCACGCGCACGTGGTGGTCACCGACGAGCCCGGCTTCAGCCCGATGGGCGTCGGCGAGCCGACGGTCGCCAAGGCGCCGACCTCGCCGGTGCCGGGCGAGCCCGACGTGAGCGCCGCGGGGGCCACCCGCGGCGACACCTGCCACCTGGACGTCGTCGACCGCTGGGGCAACATGGTCGCGGCCACCCCCAGCGGCGGCTGGCTCCAGTCCAACCCGGTCGTGCCCGAGCTGGGCTTCCCGCTGGGCACCCGGCTCCAGATGACCTGGCTGGAGGAGGGCCTGCCGAACTCGCTCACCCCCGGCCGCCGGCCCCGCACCACCCTGACCCCGTCGATCGCGCTGCGCGACGGCGTCCCGGTCCTCGCCTTCGGCACACCCGGCGGCGACCAGCAGGACCAGTGGCAGCTGCACTTCTTCCTGGCCGTCGCCCTCCGCCCGCCCGTGCGCGGCGGACTCGACCTCCAGGGCGCCGTCGACGCCCCGAACTGGCACACCGACGCCTTCCCCGGCTCCTTCTACCCGCGCGGCATGCGGCCGGGCAGCGTGACCGTCGAGGCGCGCGTGCCGGGCGGCGTCGTCGAGGAGCTGCGGCGGCGCGGCCACGACGTGACCGTCGGCGACCCCTGGTCCGAGGGACGGCTGTGCGCCGTCGCCCGCGACCCGGCCACCGGAATCCTGTCGGCGGCGGCCAACCCGCGCGGGATGCAGGGGTACGCGGTGGGGCGGTGAGTGCGCGGGGCGCGGGGCGCGGGGAGCCGGGGTGGGTGGCGGGGCGGTGAGTGTGCGGGCGCGGGGGTGCGTTGTGGGGCGGTGAGTGTGCGGGGAGCGCGGGGCGCGGGGGTGCGCGGTCGTGCGCCGGCGGGGGCGGGAGCGGCCGTCGGCGGGCGCCCCCGCTGTTCATCCCCGTTCCACCCGCCGTGCACGGCGCGGGCGGGCGATGTCAGGGCGGCGTGCTCTCATGGAGACATGATCGACGACAAGGAAACCATCGACGAGTTTCTCGCCCGCCACTCGGCCGACGTGGAGGAGGCGGTCCGCAAGGCCGCCGCGACCGAGATCATGCCCCGCTTCCGGCAGCTCGCCACGCACGAGGTCGACCAGAAGAGCGGCCCCCACGACCTGGTCACGGACGCCGACCGCAACGCCGAGCGGTACCTCACCGAGGTGCTCGCCGCCCTGCTGCCCGGCTCGGTCGTCGTCGGCGAGGAGGCGGTGCACGCCAACCCCGTGACGTACGAGGCGCTCCACGGTGACGCCCCGGTCTGGATCGTCGACCCGGTCGACGGCACCCGGCAGTTCGTGCACGGCGAGGACGGCTTCTGCACGCTGGTCGCGCTCGCCCGGCACGGCGTCGTGCTCGCCTCGTGGACGTACGCCGCGGCCCGCGACCGGCTCGCCACGGCCGTGCGCGGCGCGGGCGCCTTCCTGGACGGCGAGCGGCTGTTCGCCGGGCCCCCGGCCGCCGGACGCGACCTGACGGTCGCCACCTCCCACCCCGACTTCACCACCGACGAGCAGAAGCACGCCCTGCTCGGCCTGCGGACGGCCGGCGTCGCGCCCCGCCCCTGCGGATCGGCGGGCCTGGAGTACCTGGCCGTCGCCCGGGGCGAGCTGGACGCCACGGCGTTCTCCTGGGAAGCGGCCTGGGACCACGCGGCCGGCCTCCTCCTGGTCGAGGAGGCGGGCGGCGCCCACCTCACCCTCACCGGCGAACCGTTCCGGATCACCGGCGGCAACAGCCTGCCGTTCACGGCGGCCCGGGACGCGGCGACGGCACGACGGGTCACGGCCCTGCTGTCGGGGACGGAGACGGGGACGGGGACGGGGACACGGTCCTGACGGTGCCGGACCTCCGGGTCCGCGGGCCCGGAGGTCCCTGGGCCTCGGGTCCCTTCGGGTCCGTGGGTGTGCGGGCTGCGGGCCCCCTTGGGTCCGTGGGTCCCTGGGCCTCGGGTCCCTTCGGGGCCTTGGGGGTCCGGGCCGCGGGCCCCTTGGGTCCACGGGGCTGCTGCCCTCGGGTCGCCTCGGGTCCGCGGGTGCCCGGGCCCTCAGCCCCCTGGGGCCCCGGGAGCAGCGCGGCCCGGGCTGCCGGGCATCAACGGCGGGCTGGTCGGGCCGGTTGGGCTGGTCGGGCCGGGTGGATCGGACGGACCGGACGGACCGGACGGACCGGACGGGCCGGGTGGACCGGACGGGCCGGGTGGACCGGACGGGCCGGGTGGACCGCGCGGGCCGGGTGGACCGGGCGCCCGGATGAGCCCCCGGTGGCCCGAACCCCCAGGCGCCGCAGGCGCTGTCGTACCCCCGGCATATCCTGGCCCCGGAGGCCACCGGCTGACGAAGGGGTCCGAAGTGCCGATGCTTGACGTGGCAGTGGTGGGGGCGGGGCCGAACGGCCTGACCGCCGCCGTGGAGCTGGCCCGGCGAGGCTTCTCCGTCGCCCTCTTCGAGGCCCGGGACACCGTCGGCGGGGGAGCCCGCACCGAGGAGCTCACCCTCCCAGGGTTCCGCCACGACCCGTGCTCCGCCGCGCACCCCCTCGGCATCAACTCGCCCGCCTTCCGCGCCCTGCCCCTGGAACGCTACGGCCTGGAGTGGCTCCACTCCGACCTGGCGATGGCGCACCCCTTCCCCGACGGCACGGCCGCCGTGCTGTCCCGCTCGGTCTCCGAGACGGCGGCCTCCTTCGGACCGCGCGACGCGGGCGCCTACCGCAGGCTCGTGGAGCCGTTCCTGGCGCGGTGGGACACGCTCGTCCAGGACTTCATGTCCCTGCCGCTGACCGCGCTGCCCCGCGATCCGGTGACCCTCGCCCGGTTCGGGCTGGCCGGCCTGCCCCCGTCCACCTGGCTGACCCGCCGCTTCCGCGACGAACCCGCCAAGACGCTCTTCGCCGGTCTCGTCGCCCACATCATGGCCCCCCTGGGCGGCTTCGCCACCGGCGCCGTCGGCCTGGTCTTCGCCCTCGCCGGGCACGCCCGCGGCTGGCCGGTGCCCCGCGGCGGCTCCCAGGCCATCTCCGACGCCCTCGCCGGCCACCTGAAGGACCTCGGCGGCGCCCTCCACACCGACTACGAGGTCAAGCGGCTCGACGACCTCCCCCCGGCCCGCGCCTACGTCTTCGACACCTCGCCCACCGCCCTCGCCCGCATCGCCGGCCTCGGCCGCTTCTACGACGGCTACCGGTACGGCCCCGGCGTTTTCAAGATCGACTACGCGCTGGACGGACCCGTCCCCTGGACCGCGCCGCAGGCGCGCGCCGCCACCACGGTCCAGATCGGCGCGGACAGCGCGGAGATCGGCGCCGCCCTGCGCGCCGCCTCCAGGGAGGGACGCGCACCGGAGCGCCCCTTCATGATCACGGTGCAGCCCGGTGTCGTCGACCCCACCCGTGCCCCGGCCGGCAAGCAGGTCTTCTGGGCCTACGCCCACGTCCCCAACGGCTGGACCGGTGACCTCACCGACGTCATGGAACGCCAACTGGAGCGGTTCGCCCCGGGCTTCCGCGACCTCGTCCTCGCCCGCGCGATCGCCGGCCCCGCCGAACTCGCCGCCCGCAACGCCAACTACGTCGGCGGGGACATCGGCTCCGGCGCCGCCTCGGGCCTCCAGCTCCTGCTGCGCCCCCGGCCGTCCCTGTTCCCCTACTCCACGCCCCACCCGGCCGTGTTCATCTGCTCCTCGGCCACCCCGCCCGGCCCGGGCGTCCACGGCATGTCCGGCCACAACGCGGCGAAGGCCGTCTGGCGGCGGCTGCGCCGACAGGCGTAGCGTCCGGTCCCCCGGCGCCGCGCACCGACAGAGAGGCAGCCCGGCATGACCACGATCACGCTCGTCCAGGGCGACATCACCGCCCAGTCCGTGGACGCCATCGTCAACGCCGCGAACTCCTCGCTGCTCGGCGGCAGCGGGGTCGACGGCGCCATCCACCGGCGCGGCGGCCCCGCGATCCTCGAGGAGTGCCGCACGCTCCGCGCCTCCTCGTACGGCAGGGGCCTGCCCACCGGCCAGGCGGTCGCCACCACCGCCGGGGCGCTGGACGCGCGCTGGGTCATCCACACCGTCGGCCCGGTGTACGAGGCCGACGGCGGCGAACCCTCGCTGCTCGCCTCCTGCCACCGGGAGTCGCTTCGCGTGGCGGACGAACTGGGTGCGCGGACGGTCGCCTTCCCGGCCATCTCCACCGGCGTCTACGGCTGGCCGATGGAGGACGCCGCCCGCATCGCGGTCACGACCGTGCGCGCGACGGAGACGGCGGTCGAGGAGGTCAGGTTCGTCCTCTTCGACGAGCGGGCGTACGAGGCGTTCGCCGCGCAGCTCGGCTGAGCCGCCCGCGTGCCGGGGGGCTCGGTTGTCCCGCCGGAAGGCCGCCGGACATCGGTCCCGGCGGAACGGCGCGCACGCGTCACGTCCCGCCGGGACGGGCCTCAGGTCTGCGAGATCACGTTGAGCTGCCACTTCTGGTAGCCGCCGCCGTTGCAGGCCAGCGTGTAGGCCTCGTACGACCAGTTGCTGTCGAGGCAGAGGCCGGGCTCGACGGCGCTGCGCCGGGTGTCACCGTCCTTGACCCACTCGTCGCCGGGCACCTGGCCGCACCAGTCCGACGATTCCGTGAAGGCGTCACCTCCGCCCCACACGGCCCCCAGGCACCGGCCGGTGGCGACCTGGCGGATGGTGTTCGCGTACGTACCGGTGTAGGTGAACACCCACTGCTGGTACGGGTTGCTCTTGGTGGGGTCGCAGACCGACATGTACACGGAGCCGGCGGCGTTGCCGTCGAGGCACAGCCCGGTCTGCTTGTTCTGGTAGGTGCCCGTCACGGTGGTGTCGGCGGCGTGGGCCGGCGTGGCGGGCACGGCGAGGGCCAGCGCGCCGAGCAGGGCGGCCGCACCGGCCAGTCCGGCGCGGCCGCCGGCTCCGGCCGGCTTCCTGGCTGGCTTGGACAGTTTCATCTCGTACTCTCCGAAGAGTGCCGGCCGGGCGGGTGCGACCCCGCTCCGGCATGATCATTGCGTAGACGGCTACGAGGAGATCGGCGACTCGGTTCGGTGGACGCTTCCGCCGCTTCCGCCGCTTCGCCGGGCACCGCCGCCGTCAGGGCCGTCGGTGCCGTCGGTGCGGCGGTGTCAGGCGTGGATCCCCCGGTCCCGCAGCGCGTTCCCCAGGGCCCGCACGGCGTAGTACGTGCGGGATTTCACGGTGCCCTGGGCGATCCCGAGGACCTCGGACGTCTCGGCGACGCTGTGGCCCAGGAAGTACATGTGATGGAGGATCTGCCGCTGCTGGGCGGTCAGGTCGTGCAGCGCGTCCGTGACGACGTGCCGGGTCAGGACCCGCTCGGCCCCGTCGCCGACGGGGATGACGACATGGTCGAGGGGACAGGCGGTGACCGGCCGGACGAGGCTCGCCCGGCGTTCGTCGATCACCAGGTTCCGGACGACGGTGAACAGCCACGGGCGCAGGCCCCCGTCCTGCCGGCCGAGCACCCCGATGTGCCGCCAGGCCCGGACCGCGGCCTCCTGGAGTATGTCCTCGGCCCGGTCCCGGTCGCCGCCCAGCAGACGTGCCGCGAAGCGCGTGAGCACGCCGCCGTACTCCTCGTAGATCATGCGGACGAAGGGTTCGCAGTCCGTTCCGGCGGGGTCGGCAAGGTCGGCGGGTTCGGCGGGTTCGGCGGGCGTCCGGCCCCGTTGGTGCCTTGGAGCGGGGGCGACGGAGACGGGGCCGTCCTGCCGGACATCCGTGGCTTGCCTCATGGCGCTGTGACTCCCCGTTCTCCGCTGTGCTCTACGCGCGTCCGACCCGCCCGTCGCCGGCCGGCGGGGGCGTCGTCAGTGTCGGGGCGGCGCCTTGGCCGGTTCTTGCCGACGCCTTGCCGCGGGACGGTGAACCGACGCGGGCGGTGGCTCGTGGTGACAGTGCCGGGTGCCGCTCCCGGGCCTGGTGCAGGCCGACGGCAGCCGGAGGAAAGGATGATCGTGCGCAAGTCGAGTCCCGTCCTGGCGGCTGTCGCCGCCCTGGGCGCTCTCACGGCGGCCGTGCCGGCCGCCCACGCCGTGGACTTCCCCTCCCAGGCCCACACGTTCAGGAACCTCAGCACCGGCACGTGCATGGGGGAGTCCGGCAAGCAGCTCCGTCTGTACGACTGCTACGGCACCGACCCGATCACCTGGCAGATCCGCGAGACGGCCAGCGGCGACATGTTCAGGAACACCGCCAGCACCTCCTGTCTGGACACCGACGGCACCAATGTCTACCTCTCCGACTGCAACACCTCGGACCTCGGGCAGCGGTGGTACATCCGCGACTGCGGCGCCAGCGTCTTCAGCAGGCTGGCCGAGGAACGCGGTCTCGGCAGCTACCTGACCGGCTGGAACGCCGGCACGGTCTCCGTCACCGGCTACACGGGCAACAAGTCCTCCTGGCACACCAGCGGCTGGACCTGCGAACAGGGCTGAGCGGCACGGGACACGGCCCGGCGGCCCGGCGCGACCGCCCGCCGGGCCGGCCGGCGTCATGCCCCGAACGAGCACAAGTGAGCGCGGAATGAGCAGGGTTCGGTCTGTCGACCGGACACCCGCGTGCGTGAGGGTGGCACCGAAGCTAGAGAGGTGCCTCCGTGGAATTTCGGTTGCTGGGCCCTCTGGAAGTGCAGCGAGGCGCAGAGGTGCTCGACCTGGGGCCGCCCAAACGGCGTGCCCTGCTCCTGCGGCTGCTTCTGGAGAACGGCCACACCGTTGGTGTCGAACGACTCTGTGACGATCTGTGGGACGGCCGCCCACCCGCCGGTGCCGTGTCCTCGGTGCACGCGCACGTCAGCCGGCTGCGTGCCGTGCTCGAGCCCGGCCGGGCGCGCCGGGAGCCGGCCGCGGTGCTCCGCAGCGTCCCCACCGGTTACGCCCTGCGCCTGCCTCCCGAGGCGCTGGACTCGGTGCGGTTCGAGCGGGCCGTGCAGCACGCGCACGCGCTCGCGGCCGGTGGCCGCGCCGGCGAGGCCCTCCGGGAGACCGAGGGGGCGCTCGGGCTGTGGCGGGGCGCCCCGTTCGTGGACGCCTCCCGCCACCGGTTCGCCGAGGGGGAGGCCGGCCGGCTCGAAGGGCTGAAGCTGTCCGCCGAGGAGCTGCGCACCACCTTGCTGCTCCAGGAGGGCCGGACCGCTCAGGCGATCATCGCCGCGGAGCGGCTCATCGAACGCGATCCCCTGCGGGAGGCGTCGTGGGCCGTGCTCATGCGGGCGCTGTACCTCGCGGGGCGGCACGCGGAGGCACTGCGACGGTACGAGACCGTACGCGCCCTCCTCGCCCGCGACCTCGGCCTCGAACCGGGGCCCGCGTTGCGCGAGACCCAGCTGGCCGTACTCCGGCACGACACGACGAGGCTACGGCCCCCGCCCCGGCCCGGCGCGCCCGCGCCGCTCGACGCACCCACGGCCCCCGCCGTGCCAACGGCGCCGGGTGTGCCCACGCCCCCCTCCGCGCCCGCGGTGCTCGCCGTGCCCACGGCGTTGTCGGCCGGTACCCGGTGGCCGTTGCCGGGGAGGGAGCGGGACCTGGACCGGCTGTGCGGGATGCTGCGGGACGCCGCTGCCGGGCGGACCGGGTGGGCGGTGGTCTCCGGGGAGCCGGGGGCCGGCAAGACCCGGGTCGCCGAGGAACTGGCCCGGCGGGCGGCCGGCACCGGGTACGAGGTCCGGTGGACGCGGTGCGCGGGGGAAGGCCACTTGCAGGCGGGCCTGCCGGCCGTCGGACTGCGCCCGCTCACCGGGGCGACGGAGCCGACGGCCGAGGACGCTGCGCCACCCGCGCCCACGCTGTGCATCGTCGACGACGTCCATCTGGCGTCCGCCGGGACACGGACCCTCCTGTCCTTCGCCGCGCGGACCCTGCGCGACGCCCCGCTGCTCGTCCTGTGCACCGTGGCGGACGAACCCGGCCCCGCCACCGAGCGGCTCCTGGCGGAGTTGGCGGGACGCGATGCCGAGCGGATACGGCTCGCCCCGCTGACGGAGGCCGCCGTACGGCACGTCCTCCTCGCCACCGCGGACGACGCAACCGTGGCGGAGGACAGGGCACGGGAGTTCCTCGGCCTGAGCGGCGGGAACCCCTTCCTGCTCACCCAGGTGCTGAAGCAGGCCGCGGACCCCCGGGTCGCCCAGGCGGGGGGACGGGTCCCCGTGCCGCCGGCCGTGCAGAGCGTGGTCCGGGTCCGGCTCGCCGAGCTGTCACCCGCCGCCCGCCGGGTCGTCGACACCGCGGCCGTGCTCGGTGACCGGCCCGACATGGGGCTCGTCGCCCGGCTCACCGGGCTGCCCGCCGGCCAGGTGCTCGAACTGGCGGACCAGGCCGTCACGGCGCGCCTGCTGGCGTGGAGCGAGGAGTGGAGCGAGGAACTGCCGCCGCACGAGACGGGCGGCTACCGCTTTCCCGCCGGGGTGCTGCTGCGCGGCGTACTCGCCGACCTCGGACCGGCCCGCCGTCAGGCGCTGCGCGCCGAAGCCGCCCGCCTCCTCGCGGCGCGGACGGTCCGGAACGACACGAACGGCCCGGCCGTCACGCCTGTCGCGGCCACCACAGCCGGCCCGGTCCGTGCGGTGCCGACCGGGCCGGCCCCGCCCAGGCCGGCGGCGACACCGGGAAGGTCCAGGCGGCCGTTGTCCTGTACGGCGGGACGGAGAGCGGCCCGCGGCAGGTGACACGGCCCGGTGACACGGCCTGGGGAGTCGGCCGCCGCGGCTCCGGCGGCCGGGCCGGCTGACCCCCGACCCACCGCACACCCGCGAGCCCGCCCCTGACGCATCGGCACCCGGTGCTGCTGCGAGCCGTCCGGGCCGGTGCACCTAAAATACGGCCGTGGAAACTCACTCCAGGAACCTGGCGAATCGTCTGCAGGCAGCGCGGAGCAGGACTTTCGTGGGGCGGTCCCTGGAACTGGGCCGGTTCCGGGCGGCGCTCGGCGGTGATCCGGGAGCCGCCCCGGTCCTCTACGTCCACGGCCCCGGCGGAGTCGGCAAGTCGACGTTGCTCAGGCGCTTCGAGGACGAGGCGCGGCAGGCCGGCCGCAGGACCGTCTGGGTGGACGGCCGCCAGGTGAACCCCTCCCCGGCCGGGTTCGAGGCCGAGGCGGGCGAGGCCGTCACGGGCGCGGGCGTCGTGCTGTTCGTCGACGGCTTCGAACGCTGCCAGGGACTCGAGGGATGGCTGCGGGACCGGTTCCTGCCCGGACTGCGCGAGGACGCCGTCGTCGTCCTGGCGGGACGGCGCCCGCCGAGCGCCGAGTGGCTGTGCGACCTGGCCTGGAGCGATCTGCTGGAGGTGCTCCAGCTCGGCTCGCTGGACCCGCGGACGGCCGCCGCGCTGCTGGAGCGGCGCGGTGTGGCCCCGGCGCAGCACGAGGCCCTGCTCGCCTTCGCGGGCGGCCACCCGCTCGCGCTGAGCCTGGCGGCCTCCGTCTCGCTGGCCGGCTCCGGGGACACCTCGGAGTGGACCCCGGGCCCCGACGTGATCGCCACGCTGCTCTCCGCGCTCGTCGGGGAGCTGCCGTCGCGCAGCCACCGGCTGGCACTGGAGACCGCGGCCCACGCCCTGACGACGACCGAGCCCCTGCTGGGCGCGGTGGTCGGGGAGAGCGAGGCCGCCGAGATGTTCACCTGGCTGCGCGAGCTGCCGTTCAGCGGGTACGGGAGGCAGGGCCTGTTCCTGCACGAACTGGTGAGCGAGGTCCTCGACCACGACTTCCGCTGGCGCGACCTGGACAACTACGAGCAGATGCACGTCCGCACCGGCCACTACCTGCTGCAACGGGTCAGGACCGCCTCCGAGGCCGAGGCGATGAACGCGGTCCGGGCGCTCACCTACCTCAAGCGCTACGGACCGATGGCGCCGTACTTCCGGAAGATCGACCGGGAGGGGGACGTGTACGAGGACGTCCTGCGCCCGGAGGACCACGAGCAGGCGGTCCGGATGACCGTGGAGACCGAGGGGGAGCGCTCCGCGGACGTCGTCCGCTTCTGGCTCCGGGAGCAGCCCGGCGCGTTCCGCATGTACCGCAGCGCGCAGACCGGTGAACTCGTCGCCTTCATGCTGTGGCTGCGGCTGACCGACCCGGAGGTGGGCAGTGACCTGGACCCGGTCGTCGCGGAGGCCTGGGCCGGCGTGGCGCGCAAGGGGCCGCTGCTGCCCGACCAGCACATGCTGATGAGCCGCTTCATGATCTACCCGGGGGCGTACGGCCAGATATCCACCGTCGGCCACCTGATGCAGCTGCGGATCTGCGGGGACTGGATCCGCTCCCGCGGCCTGGCGTGGTCGTTCATCACCTCGCCGGACGCGGAGCTGTGGGGCCCCCTGATGGACCACCTCGGCCACGAGGAGCTGTTCAGGACGCCCTGGGACCACGACCGTGTCTTCACCACGTACGCCTGCGACTGGCGGGTGACACCGCTGGAGATCTGGTTCGACCGCACCCAGCCCGGAGCGCTCACCGAGGCGCCGTCCGCGCCGGCCGTGGAGGGGCCGCCGCGCAGGACGCTGTCGAGGGAGGAGTTCGAGACGGCCGTGCGTCAGGCGCTGCGGGATCTGCACCGGTCGGACGCCCTGCGCGCCAGCGCCCTGTTCGACAGCCGTCTGGCCGCGCGTTCGGGCTGGACGGAGCGGGAGGACGCGGCGGAGGAGCTGCGGCGCACCCTGGTGGGCGCGGTGGACGAGCTGCGGCGGGACCCCAAGTCGGGCAAGTCCCACCGGGCCCTCGCCACCACCTACCTGAGCAAGGCCTCCACCCAGGAGGCGGCCGCGGCCCGGCTGGGGCTCCCGTACAGCACCTACCGCCGGCACCTCGCCGAAGGGCACAAGCGTCTGTGCGAGGTGCTGTGGCACTGGGAACTCGGCGGTGCCCCGGCGGACGACGGCCGCACCGCACCCGTGCGACCCGTACACGTGTGACCCGTACGCGTGCGCCCGGCACCCGTGTGACCGTACGCGTGCGCGGGGCACCCGTGTGACCCGCACCCGTGCGCCGCCCGGCACCCGTCACCCGCACCCGTGCGCCCCGTACACATGTGAACCGCCCCGCTCACACGCCCCGTCTCACACCCGTCCGCCCCGGGCTGTGCGCCCGCCTTAACCCCCGGCGACCCGTCCGGGAGACGCCTGCGTAATGCGCGGTTCGTACCGTCGCAGAGGCTCTCACCAGGCCGATCGTCAGAAAGGGGGCGCCCGTGGCCGTGCCGGACCCGCGGACCGACAGCGCGACGGAGACGAAGGTGCGCACGGTCTGCTCGTACTGCGGCGTGGGCTGCGGCATGCTCCTGGACATCCGCACCGGACCGGACGGACGCCGTACGGTCCTGAAGGCGTCCGGGGACAAGGAGCACCCCGCGAACTTCGGCCGGCTGTGCACCAAGGGCGCGACCACCGCCGACATGCTCGCCGCCCCCGGCCGGCTGACCACCGCCCTGGTCCGCTCGGAGCGCGGGGAGGAGCCGGAGCCCGCCCCCGTGGCCGCGGCCGTCGCCGAGACGGCCCGGCGGCTGCGCGCGATCGTCGACGAGCACGGGCCCGACGCGGTCGCCCTCTACGTCTCCGGCCAGATGAGCCTGGAGGCGCAGTACCTGGCGAACAAGCTGGTCAAGGGGTATCTGCGCAGCAACCAGATCGAGTCGAACTCCCGGCTGTGCATGGCCAGCGCCGGCACCGGCTACAAGCTGTCCCTCGGCGCCGACGGGCCGCCCGGCTCGTACGAGGACCTCGACAAGGCGGACGTCTTCCTGGTCATCGGGTCCAACATGGCCGACTGCCACCCGATCCTCTTCCTGCGGATGATGGACCGGGTGAAGGCCGGGGCGAAACTGATCGTCGTCGACCCGCGGCGCACCGCCACCGCCGCCAAGGCCGATCTGTTCCTCCAGGTCAGGTCCGGCACCGACCTCGCCCTCCTGAACGGCCTGTTGTACCTGGTGCACGAGAACGGCCACACCGACCCCGGCTTCGTCGCCGCGTACACCGAGGGCTGGGAGGCGATGCCGGAGTTCCTCGCCGACTACCCGCCCGCGACCGTCGCCGAGATCACCGGCGTCCCCGAGGCCGACCTGCGCGAGGCCGCCCGGCTGATCGGCGAGGCGGGGGAGTGGACGAGCTGCTGGACGATGGGCCTCAACCAGTCCACGCACGGCACCTGGAACACCAACGCCCTGGTCAACCTGCACCTCGCCACCGGCAAGATCTGCCGGCCGGGCAGCGGCCCGTTCTCCCTCACCGGGCAGCCCAACGCCATGGGCGGGCGCGAGATGGGCTACATGGGGCCGGGGCTCCCCGGCCAGCGGTCCGTCCTCGTCGACGCCGACCGCGCCTTCGTCGAGGAGCTGTGGGGACTGGAACCGGGCACGATCCGCGCCGACGGCGTCGGCAAGGGCACCGTCGAGATGTTCCGGAGGATGGCCGACGGCGAGATCAAGGCCTGCTGGATCATCTGCACCAACCCGGTCGCCTCCGTCGCCAACCGCAAGACGGTCATCGAGGGCCTGGAGGCCGCGGAGTTCGTCGTCGCCCAGGACGTCTTCGCCGACACCGAGACCAACGCGTACGCCGACGTCGTCCTGCCCGGCGCCCTGTGGACGGAGACCGAGGGCGTCCTCATCAACAGCGAGCGCAACCTCACCCTCGCCCGGCCCGCCGCCGACCCGCCCGGCGAGGCGACCGCCGACTGGCGCCTGATCGCCGGCGTCGCCCGCGCGATGGGTTACGAGGACGGCTTCGCCTACGACAGCGCGGAGGAGATCTTCGAGGAGATCAAACGCGCCCACAACCCGCAGACCGGCTACGACCTGCGCGGAGTGACCTACGAGCGGCTGCGCGCCACCCCGGTGCAGTGGCCCGCCGCCACTCCCGACGGCCCCGACCGCAACCCGATCCGGTACGTGAACGCCGACGGCTCGCTCACCTTCCCCACCGCGAGCGGCCGCGCCGTCTTCCACGCCCGCCCGCACGTCCCGCCCGCCGAGATGCCGGACGACGACTACCCGTTCGTCCTCAACACGGGCCGTCTCCAGCACCAGTGGCACACCCTGACCAAGACCGCGAAGGTGGCCAAGCTCAACAAGCTGGACCCGGGCCCCTTCGTCGAGCTGCACCCCGAGGACGCCGCCGGGCTCGGGATCGCCGGCGGCGACTCGGTGGAGGTCGCCTCCCGGCGCGGCCGGGCCGTGCTGCCCGCCGTCGTCACCGACCGGGTGCTGCCGGGCTCCTGCTTCGCGCCGTTCCACTGGAACGACCTGTTCGGCGAGTACCTCAGTGTCAACGCGGTCACCGCTGACGCCGTCGACCCGCTCTCCTTCCAGCCCGAACTGAAGGTGTGCGCGGTGTCGCTGACCAAGGTGTCCACACCGGTGGCCGTACGGACCGCGACGGCGCCCGCCGCGGCGAGCACAGTGCCCGTGGCCGCGCCGGCGCCGGCGACCGGTGCGCGGGTGATCGTCCCGACCGCCGTCCAGCCCTCCGCCGCCGCCGTCTTCGGCCTGGACCCGGCCCCGCCGCCCGTCCTGAGCGAGCGGGAGCGGCAGTACCTGGTCGGCTTCCTCGCCGGCATCCCGGCCGGCGCCCCCGGCGTCCCCGTCCTCCCCCCGGACGCCCCGTTCAGCCCCGAGCACGCCCTGTGGGTCAACGGCACCCTGGCCGGCATGTACTCCCGCACCGCCCCCGACGGCGGTCCCGAGCCGTCCCCGGGGCGCCGGATCGTCATCCTGTGGGCGTCGCAGACCGGCAACGCCGAGGACTTCGCCACCACCACCGCCGAACGGCTCACCGCCGGCGGCCACAGCACCTCCCTCGTCGCCATGGACGAGGCCGACCCCGCCGCCCTGCCCGCGGGCGCCGACCTGCTGCTGATCACCAGCACCTTCGGCGACGGCGACGCCCCCGACAACGGCGCCGGCTTCTGGGACGGCCTGACCACCCTCGACGCCGGGCGCCTCGCGGGCCGCCGCTACGCCGTGCTGGCCTTCGGGGACTCCTCCTACGACGACTTCTGCGGGCACGGCCGCCGCCTGGACCGCCGTATGGACGAGCTGGGCGCGGTACGGCTGGCGCCGCGCACCGACTGCGAACCGGACTACGAGCCGCAGGCCGAGGCCTGGCTGGACCAGGTGCTCACCGCGCTCAAGGACGCCACGGAACCGGCCCCGGCCCAGGTCCCGCCCGCCCCGGCTCCCGCCCAGGCGGCTCCCGCCCAGGCGGCTCCCGCCCCGGCCCCCGCCCACGCGGCCCCCGCCCCGGCCCCCGCCGCGCCCCGCGCCAAGCGGCCCGCCCCCGTCACCGCCCGCCTCACCGGCAACCGCCTGCTGAGCCTGCCCGGCTCCGGCAAGGAGGTGCGCCGCTTCACCTTCGACACCCGCGACAGCGACACCCCGCTGCTCTACGAGGCCGGCGACGCCCTCGGCGTACGGCCCCTGAACTCCCCGGCGCTGGTGGCGGAGTGGCTGGCCGTCACCGGCCTGGACGCGGACGCGGCCGTGCGGGTGAACGGCGTCGGCGAGGTCGCCCTCGGCGAGGCCCTGCTGCGCCACCTCGACATCACCCGGATCTCACCGGCCCTGCTGCGGTTCACCGCCGACCGCGCCCGCGACCCGCGCGAGCTGCGCAAGCTGCTGCGCCCGGACAACAAGGACGAGCTGGCGAAGTGGTCCTGGGGCCGGCAGGCCGTGGACGTGGCGGCGGAGTTCGGCATCCGGGCCGGGGCGCAGGAGTGGGCCGAGACACTGGGCCGCCTCCAGCCCCGTCTGTACTCCATCTCGTCCAGCCCGCTCACCGACCCCCACCTGGTCTCCCTCACCGTCTCGGTCGTCCGGTACGAGAACCTGGCCGGCCGCCCCCGCCAGGGCGTCTGCTCGCCCTTCCTCGCGGACGCCGGGCCCGGCACCGAGGTCCCGGTGCACGTGCAGCGCTCCCCGCACTTCCGGCCGCCCGCCGACCCGGCGGTGCCGATGGTGATGGTGGGCCCCGGCACCGGCGTCGCCCCGTTCGTCGGCTTCCTGGAGGAGCGCCGGGCGCGCGGGCACCGGGCGCCGAACTGGCTGTTCTTCGGCGAACAGCACCGGGCGACCGACTTCTACTACGAGCGGGAGCTGACCGACTTCCTGGCCGACGGCACCCTCGGCCGCCTGGACACGGCCTTCTCCCGCGACCAGCGGGCCAAGGTGTACGTGCAGGACCGGATGCGCGAGCACGGCTCCCAGCTGTGGTCCTGGCTCCGGGACGGCGCCCACTTCTACGTGTGCGGCGACGCCTCCCGGATGGCCAAGGACGTCGACCGGGCGCTGCGCGACATCGCCGTCGTCCACGGCGGCCTCGGGGAGGAGGAGGCCTCGGCCTACGTCAAGCAGCTCGCCTCGGACAAGCGGTACGTGCGGGACGTGTACTGACGGGCGGGCGGCCGCCTTCCCGAGGCCGGCGCCCAGGGGCGGTGCGCCGACACGCGTCGATATTCGGCCGTGTCCGGCGCGTCACTGTTCGGATGATCGACAGGGATGGACAAGATCTGACGCACCCTCCGTCCCGTGCAGTCGCACGGTTCGCCCCGAGGAAGGTCATGGTCATGCCGCACCCGCACGTGTCGTCCATGGACCGGCCGGACCGCCCCCAGCGGGCGGTCGTCAGCCGTCGCCGTCTCCTCGAAGGATCCGCCGCCGTCCTCGGCGCGCTCGCCCTCTCCGCCCCCTCCACCGCCCACCGGGCCGCCGCGGCGGACCCGGCCCCGGAGTGGAACGGCCGTATCGACGTCTTCCGGCTCGGCACCGAACCCCCGCACACCACCCTCATGCCGTACGCCGGCCTCGACCAGGCCCTCGCCGCCGACCGCACCCGCTCCCCGTACCGGCTCGACCTCGACGGGACCTGGAGGTTCGCCTACGCCGAGCGCCCCGACGAGCGGGACGCCGACTTCCACCGCACCGACCTCGACGACAGCTCCTGGGACACGATCCCCGTCCCCTCCGTCTGGCAGCTGCACGGCCACGACCGCCCCATCTACCTCAACATCACCTACCCCTACTGGGGCCCCAACGGCCTGGGCGAGGAACCGCAGCCCCCCGCCGCGCCGACCCGCTACAACCCCGTCGGCCAGTACCGGCGCACCTTCACCGTGCCCGGGGAGTGGGCCGGCCGGCGCACCTTCCTGCACTTCGAGGGCGTCAAGTCCGCGCACTACGTCTGGATCAACGGCGAGCTGGCCGGCTACCACGAGGACTCCTACACCCCCGCCGAGTACGACATCACCGACCGCCTCCGGCCGGGCACCAACCAGATCGCCGTCGAGGTCTACCGCTACTCCGACGGGGACTGGCTGGAGGACCAGGACATGATCCGGCTGAGCGGCATCTTCCGCTCGGTCTACCTGTACTCCACCCCGTCCGTGCACCTGCGGGACTTCAAGCTGGACACCCCGCTCGGCGACGGCCACACCTCCGCGGAGCTGTCGGTCACGGCGAGCGTGCGGGACTACGGGGGCGGCGCGGACGGCCCGGCGGGGGAGGGGGCCGGCGCGCGGTACACCGTCGACACCCTCCTCTACGACGCCGACGGCCATCCCGTGTGGTCCCGCCCGCTCCAGCAGCCCGTCGACCTCGCCCCCGGCGGCGAGACGACCGTCCGGGCGGCGAAGGCCGTACCCGCCCCCCGCCTCTGGTCGGCGGAGCACCCGTACCTGTACACCGCCGTCCTGCGGCTGCGCGACCCCGCCGGCCGGGTCGTCGAGACGCTGTCGCACCGCGTCGGACTGCGCGAGTTCGCCCTGAAGGACGGGCTGATGCGGATCAACGGCCGGCCCGTCTCCTTCCGCGGCACCAACCGGCACGAGATGCACCCGGCCCGCGGCACCGCCCTCACCCGCGCGGACCTCGTCGAGGACATCAGGCTCATCAAGCGCCTGAACATCAACTCCGTGCGCACCTCCCACTACCCCAACAACCCGCACTGGTACGAACTCGCCGACGCGTACGGCCTCTACCTCGTGGACGAGACCAACCTGGAGACGCACGGCATCCGCTCCCGGTACCCCGGCGACCACCCCGACTGGACCGCCGCCTGCGTCGCCCGCGCCCGGAACATGGTCCACCGCGACAAGAACCACGCCTCGGTCGTCCTGTGGTCCCTCGGCAACGAGGCCGGCGCCGGCCGTACCTTCACCGCCATGTACGACTGGATCCGCTCCTACGACCCCACCCGCGTCATCCAGTACGAGGGCGACGACAGCCCCGGCGTCAGCGACATCCGCTCCCGCATGTACGAGACACCCGCCCGGGTCGAGCAGCGCGCCGAGGACGCCACGGACACCCGCCCGTACGTCATGATCGAGTACTCCCACGCGATGGGGAACTCCAACGGCAACCTCAAGAAGTACTGGGACGTCGTCCGCCGGCACGACGTCCTCCAGGGCGGCTGGATCTGGGACTTCGTCGACCAGTCCCTGTACTGGCCCACCCCCGCGCGCACCCTGTTCACCGAGACCGGCCCCGGCCGGCTGCGCGGCGAGCTGATGGCCTCCAGCGGCACCTTCGACCGGACCCGTGGGGTCTCCGGCGCCACCGTCTTCGCCCGCGACCCGGGCCTGGACCTCACCGGGTCCCTCACCCTGGAGGCCTGGGTCACCCCGCACGTCACCGGCTACCACCAGCCGATCATCGCCAAGGGCGACACCCAGTACGCGCTGAAGCAGACCGGCCGCACCCTGGCGTTCTTCGTCCACGACGGCAGCGGGTGGATCACCGCGAGCTGGGCCCTGCCCGACGACTGGACCGGCCGCGAACACCACGTAGCGGGCGTCTTCGACGCCGACGCGGGCACCCTCACCCTCCACGTCGACGGCGTGGTCCGGGCCACCCGCGCCACCGATCGCCGCCCCGCCGTCAACACCGCCCCCCTCGCGCTCGGCAACGACACCGACAACCCCACCCGCGAGTTCAGCGGCACCATCCGCCGGGCCCGCGTCCACGCCCGCGCCCTCACCGCCGCCGAACTCGCCGACGACGGCCGCGGCCCCGGCGACGACGGCGTGCGGTTCTGGTTCGACGCGGCCACCGTCGCCGTGGCGGAGGAACGGCCGCGCGAGAAGACCTTCCTCGCCTACGGCGGCGACTGGGGCGACCTGCCCAACGACGGCGCCTTCGTCGCGGACGGCATCGTCACCGCCGACCGGGGCCACACCGGCAAGGCCGCCGAGGTCAAGCGGGTCTACCAGGCGATCGGCGCGGCACCCGTGCCCGGACGCCCGGCGGGCACGGTCACGCTGACCAACGAGTACCTCTTCACCGACCTCAGGGACTTCCGGGGACGGTGGACCCTCGTCGCCGACGGCACGGCGGTGCGCCACGGCGAACTGACCCGCGGCCAGCTGGACGTGCCGCCCCTGACCGCCAAGGACATCACCGTCCCCGTACGGCTCCCGGCCGCCCCGGCCCCCGGCACCGAGTTCTTCCTCGCGCTCTCCTTCACCCTGCGGGAGTCCACCCCGTGGGCGCGGGCCGGCTTCGAGGTGGCCCGCCACCAGATCCCGCTCGACGCGGGCAGCCCGGCCGTGACGCCCGTGCCCCTGGCGCGCGTCCCCGCCCTCACCCACCACGACGGCCCCACCGAGGTCACCGTCACCGGCCGGGACTTCTCCGTCACCGTCGACAAGCGCACCGGTGTCATCACCTCCTACGAGGCCGCCGGCACCTCCCTGATCGTCTCCGGCCCCGCGCCCAACTTTTGGCGGGCGCCCACCGACAACGACAAGGGCAACGGCCAGCACACCCGCAACCGGACCTGGCGCGACGCCGGCGCGCGCCGCACCGTGACCCACGTCGGCGTGCGCGCCCTGCGGGACCGGGCCGTGCAGATCACGGTCGCCGGCACGCTCCCGACGGCCGTGACGTCGGCGTACAGCACCACCTACACCGTCTTCGGCAACGCCGAGATCAAGGTCGACCACACCCTGCACCCGGGCGCCGCGAGCCTGCCGTACCTGCCGGAGGTGGGCAGCCTGCTGTTCCTGCCCGCCCGGCTGGAGCACCTGCACTACTACGGGCGCGGCCCCGAGGAGAACCACTGGGACCGCAACCACGGCACCGACGTCGGCCGGTACTCGGGGACCGTCTCCGGGCAGTGGACCCCCTACATCCGCCCGCAGGAGAACGGCAACAAGACCGACGTCCGCTGGGTCGCCCTCACCGGCCGCGACGGCGTCGGCCTGCTGGCCACGGGCGAGCCCCTGCTGGAGGTCAACGCCTCCCACTTCACCCCCGAGGACCTGTCGGCCGGGGCCCGCCACGACTACCAGCTCACCCCGCGCGAGGAGGTCGTGCTGCGCCTGAGCCACCGCCAGATGGGTGTCGGCGGCGACAACAGCTGGGGCGCCCACACCCACGACGAGTACAAGCTGTTCGCCGACCACGACTACGCCTACACCTACCGGCTGCGGCCCCTCACCGACGTCGGCGAGGCGACGGCGCTCTCACGCACCCCCACCGCGAGCGAGTGACCCGCGTCCGCCGGCGCGGTTCCCCGTCCGTGTGACGCCGTCCACACCGGATGATCTCTGTGGCGACGGGAGGGGAAGAGCGGAACAATCCAGCACGGAACGGGTAACGGAATCGACGGAAGAGGGAACCTCCCATGGCCGAGCAGGACGAACGCTTCGACGTCGTGGTCCTCGGGGCCGGCCCCGGCGGCTACGTCGCCGCGGTCCGCGCCGCCCAGCTGGGCAGACGTGTCGCCGTCGTCGAGGAGAAGTACTGGGGCGGCGTCTGCCTGAACGTGGGCTGCATCCCCACCAAGGCCCTCCTGCGCAACGCCGAGCTCGCCCACCTCCTCACCCACGAGGCGAAGACCTTCGGCATCCGGTTCGACGGCCAGGTCTCCTTCGACTACGGCGAGGCGTTCCGCCGCAGCCGCAAGGTCGCGGACGGCCGGGTCAAGGGCGTCCACTACCTGATGAAGAAGAACAAGATCACCGAGTTCGACGGCCGCGGCACCTTCCTCGACCCGCACACCCTCCAGGTCGCCGGCTACGACGGCGAGACCCGCACGATCGGCTTCGACCACTGCGTCATCGCCACCGGCGCCACCCCCAAGCTCCTCCCGGGCACCCGCCGCACCTCCCGCGTGGTGACCTACGAGGAGCAGATCCTCGCCGAGGACCTCCCGGAGTCGATCGTCATCGCGGGCGCCGGCGCGATCGGCGTCGAGTTCGCCTACGTACTGCACAACTACGGCGTGAAGGTCACCGTCGTGGAGTTCCTGGACCGCATGGCCCCGCTGGAGGACGCCGAGGTCTCCGCCGAACTCGCCCGGCAGTACCGCAGGCTGGGCATCGACGTGCTCACCTCCACCCGCGTCGACGCCATCGACGAGTCCGGCCCCCGGGTCCGCGTCACCGTCACCGGCAAGGACGGCGCCCAGCACGTCCTGGAGACCGACAAGGTCCTCCAGGCGATCGGCTTCGCCCCGAACGTGACCGGCTACGGCCTGGAGAACACCGGCGTCCGCGTCACCGAGCGCGGCGCGATCGACGTCGACGGCCGCTGCCGCACCTCCGTCCCGCACCTGTACGCCATCGGCGACGTCACCGCGAAGCTGATGCTCGCGCACGCCGCCGAGGCGATGGGCGTGATCGCCGCCGAGACCCTCGCGGGCGCCGAGACCATGGAGCTCGACTACGCCATGATCCCCCGGGCCACCTTCTGCCAGCCCCAGATCGCCAGCTTCGGCTACACCGAGGCCCAGGCCCGCGACCTCGGGTACGACGTCAAGGTGGCGAAGTTCCCCTTCAGCGCCAACGGCAAGTCCCACGGCCTCGGCGACACCACCGGCTTCGTCAAGCTGATCAGCGACGCGACGCACGGCGAGCTCATCGGCGGCCACCTCATCGGCCCCGACGTCACCGAGCTGCTGCCCGAGCTGACCCTGGCCCAGCAGTGGGACCTCACCGTCCACGAGGTCGCCCGCAACGTCCACGCCCACCCGACCCTGAGCGAGGCCGTCAAGGAGGCCGTCCACGGCCTGGCCGGCCACATGATCAACATGTGAGGGCGGCCGGCCGGGCCGTTCACCCGGACGGCCCGGCCGCGCTCGCACCCGACGGACGTCCGGGGTGTCCTGCAAGGGAGCCCACGCAGCCCACGCAGCCCACGGAGCCCTACGGAAGGGACGTCCGGTCATGACCTCCCACCCCGGCCCGAGCCCGGACCGCCCGACCCCGCACCGCCCGACCCCGGGCGGCGGCCCGCAGGGCGAGATCGGCACCGCCTGGTCCACCCCGCGCGGCGGCCCCCGCCGGCCCTCCCCGCGCGACGCCCGGATCGCCGGGGGCGTCGACTTCGCCGGCGTCCTGCTGCTGTGCGGCGGCGTCCTCTCCGTCCTCCAGGGCATCGCCGCGCTGGCCGGGGACGAGGTCTACGCCCGGGTCGGCTCCTCCGTCTACGCGCTGAGCCTCACCGCCTGGGGCGCCGTCCACGTCGCCCTCGGCGTCCTCGCCGTCGTCACCGGCGCCGGTCTGCTCAGGGGCGCCGCCTGGGCCCGCTACCCCGGCGTCTTCCTCGCCGCGCTCGGCCTGGTCGCCCAGTTCCTGTTCCTGCCCCACGAGCCGTTCTGGTCGGTCGTGATCATGGCGGTGGACGTGTACGTGATCTGGGCGCTGACCGCGCGGACGGCGGGGTAGGGCCGGGGAAGGGTGGTGTCCGCCCCTACTGGTCCTCCGGCTCGGCGGTGTCGCTGATGCCCAGCCGCAGGTGCTCCACGTGGTAGACGGCCTGGTCGAGGAGTTCGGCGACATGGTGGTCGTGCAGCGCGTAGACGACCGAGCGGCCGCGCCGCTCGCCCACCACCAGGCCCAGGTTGCGCAGCAGCCGCAACTGGTGCGAGCACGCCGACTGCTCCATCCCCACCTCGGCCGCCAGCTCCGTCGCGGGCAGCGGCCCTTCCCGCAGCCGGGCGAGGATCAGCAGGCGTGAGGGGGTGGACAGGGCCTGGAGGGTGGTGGCCACCTTGGCCGCGTTGCCGGCGTCCAGACGGACGCGCTCGGTGGCTGCGGCGGTGACGGCTCCATGACCCATGCGGGCCATCTTACCCATCGTATATGAACGAATGAATGACTCTTCATGTGTTCCTGTATCGTGGCCGCGTGCCCACCACCACCCTCACCTCCCCGCCGTCCGCCGCGACCGCCCCGGCGCCCCCGCGCCGCCGCACCCGGATCCTTGCCCTCCCCGAGGCGCGCTGGGCCCTTGCCGCCACCCTCGCCTTCCTGCTGGGCCCCGCGCTGGACCTCGGCGGCGCACCGGCCTGGGCGTCCGCCGTCCCCTACGCGGTCGCCTACGTCACCGGCGGCTGGGAGCCCGCCCTCGAAGGCCTGCGGGCGCTGCGCGGGAAGACCCTCGACGTCGACCTGCTGATGATCGTCGCCGCGCTCGGCGCCGCCGCCATCGGCCAGGTCCTCGACGGCGCCCTCCTCATCGTCATCTTCGCCACCTCCGGCGCCCTGGAGGCCCTGGCCACCGCCCGCACCGCCGACTCCGTCCGCGGCCTCCTCGACCTCGCCCCCGACACCGCGACCCGGCTCACCGACGGCGGCGAGGAGACCGTCCCCGCCGCCGGACTCGCCGTCGGCGACCTGCTGCTGATCCGCCCGGGCGAACGCGTCGGCGCCGACGGCCGGGTCGTCGACGGCGTCAGCGAGGCCGACCAGGCGACCATCACCGGCGAACCCCTGCCCGTCGTCAAGCGCCCCGGCGACGAGGTCTTCGCCGGCACCCTCAACGGCACCGGAGCCCTCCGCGTCCGCGTCGCACGCGACCCCGCCGACTCGGTCATCGCCCGCATCGTCACCCTGGTCGAGGAGGCCTCCCGCACCAAGGCGCCCACCCAGCTGTTCGTCGAGCGGATCGAACAGCGCTACGCCGTCGCCGTCGTGGCCGCCACCCTCGCCGTCTTCGCCGTGCCGCTCGCCTTCGGCGCGCAGCTCACCGACGCCTTGCTGCGCGCCATGACCTTCATGATCGTCGCCTCGCCGTGCGCCGTCGTCCTCGCCACCATGCCGCCCCTGCTGTCCGCCATCGCCACCGCCGGCCGCCACGGCGTGCTGGTCAAGTCCGCGGTCGCCATGGAACGCCTCGGCGAGATCGACACCGCGGCCCTCGACAAGACCGGCACCCTCACCGAGGGCGCCCCCGAGGTCACGGCCGTCACCCCGCTGCCCGGCTCCGGCGTCGACGAGGACGCCCTCCTCGCCCTCGCCGCGGCCGCCGAGCACCCCAGCGAGCATCCGCTGGCCCGCGCCGTCGTGGCGGCGGCGCGCGAGCGGGGCCTGCGGATCGCCCCCGCCGAGGACTTCACGGCGACGCCCGGACAGGGGGTCACGGCCCTGGTCGAGGGCCGCCCGGTCACCGTGGGCCGGGCGGACACCGGCCCTGCCCCGGCAGGCCCCGGGGCGGAGGGGACCGTGGTCCTGGTGCGCGTCGACGGCGACCCCGCCGGCACCCTCACCCTCACCGACCGCCTGCGCCCCGCCGCCCCCGCCGCCACCGGCGCGCTCACCGCCCTCACCGGCACCGCCCCGGTCCTCCTCACCGGCGACAACGCCCGGGCCGCCGCCCGCGTCGCCGACGCCACCGGCATCACGGACGTCCGCGCCGGCCTGCTCCCGCAGGACAAGGCCGAGGCCGTGCGGGAGCTCCAGCTCTCCGGCCGCAGGGTGCTGTTCGTCGGGGACGGCGTCAACGACGCGCCCGCGCTCGCCGCCGCCCACGCGGGCCTGGCCATGGGCCGGGCCGGATCCGACCTGGCCCTGGAGACCGCGGACGCCGTCGTCGTCCGCGACGACCTCACCACGGTCCCGGCCGTCGTACGGCTGTCGCGGACCGCGCGCCGGCTGGTGGTGCAGAACCTGGTGATCGCGGGGACCTTCATCACCGGCCTGGTGCTCTGGGACCTCGTCGGCCACCTGCCGCTGCCGCTCGGGGTGGCCGGGCACGAGGGATCGACCGTGCTGGTCGGACTGAACGGGCTGCGGCTGCTGAGGGACCGCGCCTGGCAGGGATGACCGGGTGACCCACGAAGGCCCCGGCCAGGGCAGCTCGATGTCGGATTGTCGCCAGCGCCGCCCCGGGCCGGTGGCCGATGCTGAAGGCATGCGGAACGGGATGCACACCGACCGGGAGCGCTGCCTGCGCGCCGTGCGGTCGAAGGACGCGCGGTTCGACGGCTGGTTCTTCACGGCGGTCTCGACCACCGGGATCTACTGCCGGCCCAGCTGCCCGGTCGTGGCGCCCAAGCCGGAGAACATGACCTTCCACCCGAGCGCCGCCGCCTGCCAGCAGGCCGGTTTCCGGGCCTGCAAGCGGTGCCGGCCCGACACCAGCCCGGGCTCCCCGGAGTGGAACCACCGCGCCGACCTCGTCGCCCGCGCCATGCGGCTCGTCGCCGACGGCGTCGTCGACCGCGAAGGGGTGCCCGGACTCGCCGCCCGCCTCGGCTACAGCACCCGCCAGGTGGAACGCCAGCTCCTCGCCGAACTCGGCGCCGGCCCCCTCGCCCTGGCCCGCGCCCAGCGCGCACAGACCGCCCGCCTCCTCATCGAGACCAGCGAACTGCCCATGGCGGACGTGGCGTTCGCCGCCGGCTTCGCCTCCGTCCGCACCTTCAACGACACGGTGCGCGACGTGTTCGCGCTCTCCCCGAGCGACCTGCGCGCCCGCGTCCCCAAGCAGGGCGGCGCCCCGCGCCCGGCGTCCCCCACCGCCGGGACGCTCCACCTCCGCCTGCCGTTCCGCGCCCCCCTCAACCCCGACAACCTCTTCGGCCACCTCGCCGCGACCGGCGTGCCCGGGGTGGAGGAGTGGCGCGACGGGGCCTTCCGGCGCACGCTGCGCCTGCCGTACGGGCACGGCGTCGTGGCGCTCACCCCGCACCCCGACCACATCGGCTGCCGGCTCACCCTCACCGACCTGCGCGACCTCACCGTCGCCATCAGCCGCTGCCGGCGCCTGCTCGACCTGGACGCCGACCCGGTCGCCGTCGACGACCACCTGCGCACCGACCCGCGGCTCGCGCCGCTGGTCGACAAGGCACCCGGCCGCCGCGTCCCGCGCACGGTGGACGAGGCGGAGTTCGCCGTCCGGGCGGTCCTGGGCCAGCAGGTGTCCACGGCGGCCGCCCGCACCCACGCGGCCCGCCTGGTCACCGCCCACGGCGACCCCGTCGACGACCCCGACGGCGGCCTCACCCACCTCTTTCCGGCCCCCGGGGCCCTCGCCGCGCTCGACCCCGGATCCCTGGCGATGCCCCGCACCCGCCGCACCACCGTCACCACCCTCGTACGGCACCTCGCCGAGGGATCCCTGCGCCTGGGCGTGGAGAGCGACTGGGCCGAGGCCCGCGCCCGCCTGCTGTCCCTCCCCGGCTTCGGCCCCTGGACCGCCGACGTCATCGCCCTGCGCGCCCTCGGCGACCCCGACGCCTTCCTCCCCACCGACCTGGGCGTCCGCCGCGCCGCCCGGGAACTGGGCCTGCCCTCCACCCCGGCGGCGCTCACGGCCCGCGCGGCGGCCTGGCGCCCCTGGCGGGCCTACGCGGTCCAGTACCTGTGGGCGACCGACAGCCACCCCATCAACGTCCTGCCCGCCTGAGGAACCCCGATGCACACCCCCACCAGACGGCACACGCTCGTCGACAGCCCCTACGGCCCCCTCACCCTCGTCGCCGACGACGGAGTCCTGTGCGGCCTCTACATGACCGAACAACGCCACCGCCCACCGCAGGAGACCTTCGGCCCCCGCGACGACACCCTCTTCACCGAGGCCCGGGAGCAACTGGAGGCGTACTTCGACGGCGAGCTGAAGCACTTCACCCTCCGGCTCCGCCTGCACGGCACCCCGTTCCAACGCGCGGTCTGGGCCGAACTCCAGCACATCCCCTACGGCGAGACCCGCACCTACGGCGAACTCGCCCGGGCCCTCGGCACCCCGACCGCCTCCCGCGCCGTCGGCCTCGCCAACGGCCGGAACCCCGTCGGCATCATCGTCCCCTGCCACCGCGTCGTCGGCGCCGACGGCAGCCTCACCGGCTACGGCGGCGGCCTCGCCCGCAAACACCGCCTCCTGACCTTCGAAAGCGGCCCGTCCCTCTTCTAGGGCCTGTTGCGAAAGTCCCGTCGTCCGCCCGGAGGGCGGGCCTGGCGGCGTCAGGTGCGTGCTCTGGGGGTCCCCCCCCGGCCGAAGGCTGGGGGAGTGCCGGCCCCTGGCCCTCGTACTGGATGTACTTGGGTCAGGGGCCGGTGCGGCGAGAGTGCGTGCATGGCG
>NZ_JBVHDT010000011.1:0-41527 GCF_055563235.1 Streptomyces sp. NPDC003248
GCCGATCGCGGCCCGCACCGCCTGCGGGTCGGCGGCGAGGTCGTGGCCACCGACGTGCACCGTGCCGGCGTCGGCGGTGACGAGGGTGGAGAGGATCTTGACGGCGGTGGTCTTGCCGGCGCCGTTCGCCCCGAGCAGCGCGAACACGGACCCGGCCGGGATGCGCAGGTCGACGCCGTCGAGGACGGTCTTGTCGCCGTAGGACTTGCGCAGACCGATGGCGGAGATGGCGGCCGGCGGCGGGTGACCGTCACGTCGTCTGGGCGTGGGCATGACAGAAGAAGGCATGGGGCCCTCCCGGGCAGAAGGCTGAAGGGGCTGGGGGAGTGAGGGGGCGAGGCCGGTCGTTCCGGGCTCAGGCCTTGGCGCGGTGGACGTGGATGTTGCCGTACCGGGTGAGGGCGCGGACCTCGACGGTGTCCTCGGTCTTCTCCGGGGTCTCGGACGCGGTGAGCGTGTTGCGCACCTGCCCGGAGCCCGAGCGGACGTCGAGCCAGGCGGCCGTGCCCTCGCGGACGCCGATGTCGATGGCGCCGTAGGAGGTCTCCAACCGGACGGTTCCGCGGGCCACTTCGTCCACGCGCAGGGTGCCGTGGGCGGTGATGGCGGTGACCGAGTCCTCGGCACGCCGGACCTCGATGTCGCCGTTGGCGCCGCGCACCCGCAGCTCGCCGGTCGCGGCGCCGACGGTCGTGGTGCCGTGCGAGTTCTTCAGGACGGCGGGGCCGTCGACGAGGCCGACGCGCAGGCTGCCGGAGCTGGTGGTGATCTCGGCCATGCCCTCGACCCGGTCCACGGTGATCGAGCCGTGCGACGCGGTCAGCTTCAGCGGGCCGGTCGTGTCGAGGCGGACGTCGCCGGACGAGGTCTTCACGCGGACCTCGCCGAGCCGGCCCTCGCCGAGCACCTGGGCCCAGGCGCCGGTCATGTCGATGTGCGAGCCCGTGGGCAGTTCGATCGTCACGTCGACGGTGCCGGTGCGGCCGAACAGGTGGGACTTGGGCGTCCTGACGGTCAGTGCGCCGCTCGCGTACGTGACCTCGGTCTGGTCGGCCGCCCGTACGTCCTGGTCCCGCTGCGGGTCGCGGGGCCGCACCTCGACGACGGTGTCGTGGCGGTCGCCCGCGGTGAACTGGATGGAACCGGCCTCCACGTGCGCCGTGGCCGAGATCGGTTCGGGAGTGTCGAAAGAAGGCATGGTGTCCTGTCCTCTCGGGTCTTCCGGAGTCCCCGCAGGGGGACGTGGTGTGGGTGAGGCGATGAGGGTCAGAGTGCGTGGCTAGCGCACCCAGCCCGTGAAGCTCTGTCCGACGGTCCGGGTCTTCTCCGTCGTGCGCGGCCGGGTGCCACCGCCGACCGCCGCCGACACGGCGCGCACGAGCCACGCGTTGACCGACAGGCCCTCGCGGGCCGCGGCCTCCTCGGCGAGGGCCTTGAGGGGGGCCGGCAGGCGCAGGTTGACGCGGGCGGTGCCACCCTCGTCGCCGTCGGCCGGGGCCGGGGTCCTGAACGGCACGACCGGCGCGGTCGTCGGGTCCGCGGGGCCGCCGCCGTCGGCGGGCGGCGGTGTCACCACGAAGTCGGGGTCGAGCCCGCGCAGCCGTACGTCGACCGAGCCGGGCGCGAGTTCGCGGGTGATCTCGTTCATCGCGGCGCAGAGCACGTCGAGCATGGTCAGCCGGGTCGCCGACTCCAGGGGAGCCGTGAGCCTCTCGGCCAGCTCGCGGGCGTCGTCGCCGCCGGCTTCGGCGGCCACCGCGAGTTCGCGACGAAGGGTGTCGACATATGGAGTGAGGTCCATGACGCCATCATGGCGCCATAATGGCGTCATGCGCAAGCCGTTAGGGGACATCGTTGGGGGAGGTTCCTGGTGTGGCCGTTCTGGCCTGCGGAAACGCGGTGTCGCATGCGTGGATGATGGCGGCGCCGTGTGTGTCCATGCGCCTCTGGTGGCCCGGGGGGGGCAGGTGGCGCGTAATGGCGCCGGGTGGTGCCAGATGGTGCCACGCTGTGCCATGTCATGCCCCGCGGTGGGGCGGAGGGTAGCCCTGCGCGGTCTCGTGCTCCTGGGCGGCGCGATCGAGCCGGGGGCTTGCCGCGCCGGCAGCACGCTCCCCCGCACAGGTGAACCTGCGGGCAAGCCCGTCTGGAGAGTGCCGAGCGGCCAGTATGTGTGGTGCCGTGACCACAAACCTGATGCGTGCCGGGGCCGTCGCCGCCCTGGCCTTCCTCGCCACGGCTCTTCCCGCCTCCGCTTCCGGTGCGGCCGGCCCGGTGCGGGCCGCGATCGACTGCCCGTCCGGCTATGTGTGCATCTACCCGGACATCGATTTCGGCGGCCAGCCCTGGGTGTGGCGGGCCGTGGACGGCAGTGTCGAAGACCTCCCGCTCGCGATCCGTGACCGGGGCAGCTCCATCCGCAACAACTCCGCCCGCACCGCCCGCGTCTACGAAGGGCGCAACCACAGCGGCCGCTGGGTGTGCGTCACCCGCAGCGGCGGCTCCATCCACGACCTGCGCAGCTACAACCTCAACGACCAGACCCGCTCCCTGAAGATCAACCGCAACGACTGCGGCTGATCACCCTCGCCACCCGCGCCGCCAGGTGCCACACGTGCCGGGACAGTCGGCCGTCCGGTCCCGGCACGTGCCGGGGGTGCCCCTGGTGGCGACGAGGTCCGCGGTTCCGGCGGACCGTTCGCCGTCCTCCCCGTGAGGGGCCGCCGGCTCAGCCGGCCGCGTGGGCGGTGAGGAGCGCCATCGTCTCGTCCCACAGGTTCCTCTGCGTGCGGGCGTCCCGGCCGGGCTCGGGGCACTCCAGCGGGCGGGCGTCGCGGACGAGCAGTTGACCAGCCTGGAAACGCTGCTCGCCCGCCTCGACACAGTCCTCGCGCGCTGACGCCGCCTCCACGGGGAAGGTGCCCGGGGCCTGTTCCCGGTGGCGCCGTGATGCCATCCTGGGGCCGGGCGTAAGGCGCCCGCCCGCTCGATCACCCGAACGGCACCCGATGAAGACACCCCACCACGAGTCGGTCCTCTCCCGTGCCGCCCGCATCCTGGAGGCGTTCAGCCAGGACGAGCCGGCGCTGACCGTCTCCGAGATCGCGCGCCGTACCGGGCTGCACGTGGCCACGGCTTCCCGCCTCGTGGCCGAACTGGTCGCCCACGGCTTCCTGAGCCGGGACGACGACCGCCGGGCGCGCATCGGCGTCCGGCTCTGGGAACTCGTCATGAGGGCCTCGCCGACGCTGTCGCTGCGCGATGCGGCGATGCCGTTCATGGAGGGCGTGCACGACGTGGTGGGCCACCACGTGCAACTGGGGGTCCTCCAAGGTGACGACGTGCTGTTCCTCGAACGCCTCTCGGCCCCGAACGCGGTGGTCAATTACTCCCGCATCGCCGGGCGGCTGCCCCTGTACGCATCGTCCAGCGGCCTGGTGCTCCTGGCCCACGGCCCCGCCGACGTCAGGGAACGTGTGCTGGCCGGCCCGCTGACCGCCTACACCGCGGACACCCCGGCCACACCCGCACGACTGCGTATCCTCCTGGCCGAGGCGCGTCAGCGGGGTTACGCCTTCTGCCCCGGGCACGTCCACGAGGAGGCCCTCGGTGTGGCCGCCCCGGTGCGCGGCGCGGACGGCACCGTGGTGGCGGCCCTGTCGGTCATCGTCCCCAACGACGCGGGCGCCCAGGCGGTCGTCCCCGTCGTACGGATGGCCGCCCGAGGCGTGTCCCGTGCGCTGGGGGCGCCCACCGCACGCGTGCCCGGTGTGTGACGGCGGCTCGACGGCAGCGTGACATCCGTACGGAGTCCGCCTCTCGCTGAGTGAGAACGCCGTCGCGGTGCGACCGCGGCCACGCGCATCCTTCCTGCATTCCCCAGACAGGAGGCGACGACGTGGTCGTACACAACCTGCTGCCCTCATCTCCCCGGCCCACCCCCGCCCTGACCTTGCGGGTCCGCTCCAAGGACGTCGTCGCCGACGGCGTCGTGTCCCTCGTCCTCGACCACCCGGACGGCGTGCGGCTGCCGGACTGGACACCCGGGGCGCACATCGACCTGGTCCTGCCGGACGCGACGACCCGGCAGTACTCCCTGTGCGGCGACCGGTGGGACCCGTACTCCTACCGCGTCGCGATCCTGCGCGAGCCCGCCGGGCGCGGAGGATCGGCCTACGTCCACGACCGGCTGACGCCGGGAGATCCGGTGGGTTTCGGCGGTGTGCGCAACCACTTCCCGCTGGTGCCGGCCGGCCGTTATCTGTTCATCGCGGGCGGCATCGGCATCACCCCGCTGCTGCCGATGATCCACCAGGCCGCGTCGACGGGCACCGACTGGCAGCTCCTGTACGGCGGCCGCACCCGCGCCTCGATGGCGTTCCGCGACGACCTCACGGACTCCTACGGCGACCGCGTGCGCCTCAGCCCCCAGGACGAGTGCGGCCTGCTGGACCTGGCGGCACGGCTGAGCCAGCCGCCGCCCGGCACCACGGTGTACTGCTGCGGACCGGCCCCCCTCCTGGCCGCCGTCCAGGAGGCGTGCGCCGTCCTGCCGCCACACCGTCTGCGCACCGAGCGCTTCACCGCCGCGGACCGCTCCGCGCCCGTGCGCCGGACGCCCTTCGAGGTGGAACTGCGCCGCACCGGCCGCACGGTGACCGTCACCCCCGGCACCTCCGTGCTGCACGCCGTGCGCCGGGCCGGAGCCGAGGTGCTGTCCTCCTGCGAGCAGGGAACCTGCGGCACCTGCCTCGTCCCGGTGATCGAGGGAACGCCCGACCACCGCGACGCGGTCCTGGCCGACCACGAACGCGCGGCCGGCGACTGCATGCTGCCCTGCGTGTCCCGCTCCCGCTCGGACCGCCTGGTCCTGGACCTCTGAGCGCCCTGATGCCGACGGTCCCGAGCCGTACGCCGCCCGTGCGCTGTTCCGGACTCCGAGCCGTACGCCGCCCGGAGCCGTCCGCCCCCGGAGCCGTACGCCGCCGGGACCTCCGAGCCCTCCGCCCGTTCCTCCCAGCCGCTTCCGTGGAGCCGCCATGACCGAGACAGCAGCCGTCCCCGCAACGGCGCCGATCAGTGACGCCGACCCGTTCGCCGCGCAGCACCTGGCCGCACCCGAGCCACTGCACCGGCAGTTGCGCGCGGCAGGCCCCGTCGTCCGCCTCTCCCGCTACGACGTCCACGCCCTCGCACGCCACCGGGAGGTGCACGCCGCCCTGGCCGACTGGCAGACCTTCCGGTCCGGCAACGGCGTGGGCCTGGCCGACTTCCGTCACGAGAAGCCGTGGCGACCGCCGAGCCTGCTGCTGGAGAGCGACCCGCCCCACCACGACGCGCCGCGCCGCGTGCTGCGCGAGATCCTCTCGCCGCCCGCCCTGCGCCGGCTGCGCGAGACCTGGCAGACGGTCGCCGAGGAACTCGTCGACGCCGTACTGGCCGAGCGGGGGCAGGAGTTCGACGCCTTCGACGCCCTGGCGAAGGCATTCCCCCTACGGGTCTTCCCGGACGCCGTGGGACTCGGCCCGGACGGGCGCGAGCACCTGCTGCCCTACGGCAACATGGCCTTCAACGCCTTCGGGCCGCGCAACGGCCTCGTCCGGGCCGACACCCACCGGGTGGCCGAGCTGTCGGCCTGGGTGAACGCCCGGTGCGCCCGCGAGGCGCTGAGCGAGGACGGATTCGGCGCCCGCGTCTGGGCCGCCGCCGACCGCGGCGACCTCACCCACGAACAGGCACCTCTGGTGGTGCGCTCCCTGCTCACCGCCGGCGTCGACACCACCGTCCACGGTCTGGCCGCCACCCTGTACGCGTTCGCCACGCACCCCGGCGAGTGGCGGCGGCTGCGCGAGCGCCCGGCCCTGGCCCGCGTGGCGTTCGACGAGGCGGTGCGCTGGCAGTCCCCGGTGCAGACCTTCTTCCGCACCGCCGCCACCGACGTCGACATCGCCGGGATCCGCATACCCGAGGGCGGCAAGATCCTCATGTTCCTCGGCGCGGCCAACCGCGACCCGGAACGCTGGACCGACCCCGACCGCTTCGACCTCACCCGTGACCCGTCGGGCCACGTCGGCTTCGGCATGGGCATCCACCAGTGCGTCGGACAGCACGTCGCCCGTCTGGAGGCCGAGGCACTGCTGACCGCGCTCGCCCGCCGCGTCCGCTGCCTGGAGCTCGCCGGCGCCCCGGGGCGGCACCTCAACAACACCCTCCGTTCCTGGGCCTCCCTGCCCGTGCGCATCCGCCCGGCGGACTGACCCCTGGCGACGGTCCCGTCATCCGGAGGACGACGGGACCGCCGATCCGGCGAGTGTTTTCGGCCTACCTCCCCGCGCGTTTAAGTCAGGCGGTTGATTTAGACCGGCGGGCTGGGATTGGGTGGGGGCGACCGATCGGAGGAGACGGCACACGCCGGACACCCCCGGCACCACCCGGCCCGTACCGCACCGCAGGGGCGGCCACCCCGCGGCGAGAGGAGCTGACGACACGGTGAACCACACCGCCGGCAGGACGGAACGCAGGCCCGGACGCGGAGCCGGGACACGAGAGGCGATCATGGCGGCGGCCGAGCGCCTGTACGCCGAGCACGGCCTGTCCACCGTCTCCAACCGGCAGATCGGCGAAGCGGCCGGGCAGGGCAACACCACCGTCGTCAGTTACCACTTCGGCAGCAAGACGGCGCTGGTGCACACCATCATGACCAGGCACGGAACGGCGGTCGACGCCCTCCGCCGACGGCACGTGGAAGCCGTCGGCGAGAGCGACGACGTCAGGGACTGGGTGCGGTGCCTGGTACGTCCCGTGACCGAGCACCTGGACGCGCTCGGGGTGCCGTCCTGGCAGGCGCGGTTCACCGTGCAGGTACTGACCGATCCCCTGATGCGGGCCCTGGTCACCGACGAGTCCCTCACCCGGGAGAGTCTGTGGCACACGCTGCGGGAGCTGGGAAGGTGCCTGGGGCCGACCGTCCCCGCCGAGGTCCGCCGTGAGCGTGGCGAGATGGCCCGCCACCTGATCCTCCACACGTGCGCCGAACACGAGCGGGCCGCGGCCGCGGGAACGGCCGAACCCGGTGCCTCGTGGCAGCGCACCGCCCACGCCCTGGAGGACGCGCTGGTGGGGCTGCTGACCGCGCCCGTCACCCACCACCGCTGAGACCCCCTCGCTGCGCCGTCGCTACGCCGTCGATACGCCGCGCTGCGCCGTCGATACGGCCGTTGATATGGCCGTCGGTGCGGCCGTCGGTCGCCACAGCCCGGCCGGCCGGCCCGGCGCATCGTCCATCGGGCCCGGGGTCGCTTCCCGGCCGTCCCGCACCCCGATGTCCCCCCACCACCGGAAGACGAGGTCAAACCATGAAGATCACCGTCGAGGAAGAGAAGTGCTGCGGCGCCGGCCAGTGCGTGCTGATCGCACCGGAGGTCTTCGACCAGCGCGATGACGACGGCATCGTCGTCCTGCTCGACGCCACCCCCTCGGAAGACCGGCACGAGCAGGCCCGCGAGGCCGCCGCCGTCTGTCCCGCCGCGTGCATCGTCCTGGAAGACAACGCATGAGCGCGGTGAAGAGCATCCTGGTCGTCGGAGCCTCGGTCGCGGGCCTGGCGACAGCCGAAGCACTGCGCCGCAAGGGCTACACGGGAACCCTGACGCTGCTCGGCGCGGAGCGTGAACCTCCCTACGACCGGCCCCCGTTGTCGAAGCAGGTGCTGAGTGGGGCCTGGGAGCCGCAGCGCGCCCGGCTGCGCTCCAGCGAGGCATTGGCAGCCCTGGACGCCGAGTGGGTGCTCGGCGATCCCGCGACCGGCTTCGACGCCTGCCGACGCGAGGTCACCACCGCGGCCGGGCGCACCCTCACTGCGGACGCGGTCGTCATCGCGACCGGCATCACCGCCCGGACCCTGCCGGCTCAGCGCGGGATACGCGGCACTCACGTGGTCCGCACCCTGGAGGACGCCACCGCGCTGCGCGCCGATCTGCTCTCCGCCCGCCGCGTCGTGGTGATCGGCGACGGTGTTCTGGGCGCGGAGACGGCGGCCACCGCACGGCGGACGGGCCTGGACGTGACCCTCGCCGGCCCCCAGCCGGCCCCGATGACCGAGCAGCTCGGTCCGCTGGTCGCCGGGCACCTCGCCGACCTGCACCGACGCAACGGCGTGGCGGTGCGCGGCGGGGTGCTGCTGGACGCCCTGCACACCCGTGGGGACCGGGTGACCGGGGTACGGCTCAGCGACGGCACGGACCTGGACGCGGACGTCGTGGTCACCGCGGTCGGCTGCACCCCGGCCACCGGCTGGCTGAGGAACAGCGGCCTGCGCCTGGACGACGGTGTCGTCTGCGACGCCTCCTGCCGGGCCGCCGAGGGCGTGTGGGCGGTGGGGGACGTGGCACGCTGGCACCACGAAGGACTGGGCCGTCTCCTGCGTCTGGAGAACAGGACCAACGCCGCCGAGCAGGCCCTCGCCGTCGCCGCGGACATCCTCGGCACCGGCCGGCCCTACACGCCCGTGCCCTACTTCTGGACCGACCAGTTCGACGCCAAGCTCCAGATCCACGGCATCGCCTCCGCCGCCGCTCGGGCCGAGATCGTCGAGGGCGATCCGCACGACGGGCGCTTCGTGGTCCGCTACACCGGCCCCCGAGGCCCGGAAGGCGTTCTGGGGTGGAACATGCCCAGGCAGACGCGCCTCCAGCGCGCGCTTCTCGTCGACCAGTACACGCGCCCCCAGCAGCCCGTCACCCCGTGAAACCGGAGGGACGGGATCCCAGCGGCCCGGCGCGTACCGTCGGCAACCCGCCACCGGGCACGACCCGCTGCCACCACGAGCAGCCGCACCCTGCCGGCAGCCCGGCCCCCACTGTGCCGTCCGGTTCGCCGGGCACGGTGAACACAGTCCGCCGCTTCCCCACACCGGGAGTTGAACGATGACTTCTCCGAGCGACATCGACGAGACACGAAACGACATCGACCAGACGCGAGACGACATCGACGAGACCGTTCCGCAGTTCCCCCCGCCACGCTCCGCCGCGTGCCCCTTCGATCCCTCGCCGGAGCTGCGGGCCCTCGCCGACCGCGGACCGGTCACGCGGGTGCGTTCCTGGGGCGGGTCGACACCCTGGGCCGTGACCGGCCACGCCGAGCAGAAGGAACTGCTGACCGACCCGCGCCTCAGCGTCGACTTCGCCGCCCCCAACTTCCCCAGCCCCATCGACCCCCGGCACAGCCACGGTGGCGCCACCGACCTCAGCTTCGTCGGCATGGACGACCCCGAGCACGCCCGGCTGCGCCGCATGATCAGCGGCACGTTCACCATCAAGCGGGTCGAGGCGATGCGCCCCACGGTGCAACGGATGACCGACGAGATCATCGACCGCATGCTGGACGGGCCCAGGCCGGCCGACCTCGTCCAGGCGCTGGCCCTGCCCCTGCCGTCGCTGGTGATCTCCCAGCTGCTCGGAGTCCCCTACGACGACCACGAGTTCTTCCAGGCGAACAGCAAGGTACTGGTCTCCGCCACCGCCAGTGGAGCCGACCGCGGCGCGGCGCACACGGCGCTCACCGACTATCTGGACGCCCTGGTCTCCCAGAAGATCGCCGATCCGGGCGACGACCTGATCTCCACGCTGGGCGCGCAGGTGCGGGCCGGGGAACTGACGGCTCGCGAAGCCGCCACCATGGGCGTTCTGCTGCTGCTCGGCGGCCACGAGACCACCGCCAACATGATCAGCCTGGGCACCCTGGCCCTCCTGCGGCACCCTGAGCAACTGGCGATGATCCGCGACGCCCAGGACCCGCAGATCGTGGTGAACGCGGTGGAGGAGCTCCTGCGGTACCTGTCGATCGTGCACCTGGGCCGCCGGCGCACCGCACTGGAGGACATCGAAGTCGCCGGGCACACCATCCCGGCCGGTGACGGCGTCATCCTGCTGGGCGAGCTGGCCAACCGCGACCCGAAGGTGTTCACCGCCCCGGACCGGCTCGACATCACCCGCAACGCGCGCCGGCACCAGGCGTTCGGCGGCGGCACCCACCACTGCCTGGGCCAGCCCCTGGCACGCCTGGAACTACAGGTGATCTACCCGACCCTGTTCCGCCGCATCCCCACACTCCGCGCGGCGGTACCGCTGCACGAAGTGAAGTTCAAGTACGACGCGGTGATCTACGGCCTGCACGAGCTGCCGGTCACCTGGTGACGGCCCGCTGCCCCCGGTCGTCCGCATTCCGGCGCCGGGGGCAGTGGACGGCGTCGGGAAGGACTCCGCGGGGGCAGGCGGAGGATCAGCGGCGGCCCGGGAGCGGCCAGCCGGTGTAGGCCTCGGCGAGGTAGGCGCGGCCGGCGTCCGACTCGACGACCGTGCGCAGTTCGCCGATCTGGCGCATCCGGTCGAACTCGCTCGCCTCGGGCTGGAGGTGCAGCATGTTCGTCATCCACCAGGAGAAGTGCTGTGCCTTCCAGATGCGCTGCCGGGCGGTCTCCGGGAAGGCGTCGAGCAGGGTCTCGTCCCGGTCGAGCAGCAGGGCGCGCAGCGCGTCGGTGAGCAGGACGACGTCGGCGACGGCGAGGTTCATGCCCTTGGCGCCGGTGGGCGGCACGGTGTGCGCCGCGTCGCCGACGAGCACGACCCGGCCCTTGCGCATCTCGTGGGCGACGAAGCTGCGGAAGCGCAGCACGTCCCGCTGGAAGATGCGGCCCTCGTTGAGGGTGGTGCCGGGGACGCGCGACTGAAGGATCTCCCACAGCTGCTCCTCGGTGTACGCCTCGGTGTCGGTCTCCGGGTCGCACTGGAAGTACATGCGCTGCACGCCGGGGCTGCGCTGGCTGATGAGCGCGAACCCGTTGGGGGAGTTGCTGTAGATCAGCTCCTCGGCGCTGGGCGGCGCCTCGCACAGGATGCCGAACCAGGCGAACGGGTACTCCCGGAAGTAGCCGCCGTACGTACCGGTGACGGCCTCGCGGGCGACGCTGCGCGAGCCGTCCGCGCCGACCACGACGTCGGCCTCGATCTCGACCGGGTTGCCCTCGGCGTCCTTGGCGACGACCCGGGGGCGGTCCGTCTCGGCGTCCTCCACGCGCTGGGCGGTCACGCCGAAGCGGATGTCCTGGCCGGCGGCGAGGCGCGCGGCGACGAGGTCCTTCAGCACCTCGTGCTGCGGATACAGCCACACCGCCCGGCCGACGGTGTCGGTGAAGTCGATGCGGTGGCCCTCGCCGCCGAAGCGCAGCTCGATGCCCTCGTGCTTCTGTCCGACCGTGAGGACCCGGTCCGACGCTCCCGTCTCGTTCAGGATCTCGACGGTGCCCTGTTCGAGGATGCCGGCCCGGATGGTGGTCTCGATCTGCTCGCGGGTGCGGGAGTCGAGGACGACCGACTCGATGCCGTGTCGGTCGAGCAGGTGGGACAGCAGCAGGCCTGCGGGGCCTGCGCCGATGATGGCGACGCGGGTGCGTTCGGGCATGTCGTCTCCTTCGACGGCTGGCGCGGGGAACGCAGGGAGTGTGACGCGAGTCGGGCCTCGTGGACGACGGTCATTGCCATTGAACGGGAATCGGGTTTTCTGCGATGTACCGCCCGACCAGGAAAGAAGACGATCGGCGGACGTCTAGGGGCGGTTCGCTCCGATTGCGGCCGATATGCCGGAGGCGGCGGCGCGCAGTTCCTCGGCCGCGGGGCCGGTCGGCGCGTCGCGGGGGAGTACGACCGACAGCGCGGCGATCACCTGCCCGCGTCCCTCGCGTACCGGTACGGCGACGCCCGTGGACACGGACTCGACCGACCCCGGCGCCACGACGACGCCGTCGCGGCGGATGCCGGCGAGGACGCGGTGCAGCCGCGCCGGGTCCGTCAGGGTCTCCGGCGACACCGCGTCGAGTGGCCCGGCGAGGATGCGTTCCCGCAGCTCCTGCGGGCCGTGGGCGAGCAGGACCAGCCCCGACGACGAGGCGTGCAGGGGCAGCCGGCCCGCGATCCGGGTGATGTTCGCGCCCGCGTGCGGATGGGACAGGCGCTCGATGAAGAGCGTTTCGTCGTTCTCCAGCACCGCGAGCTGGGTGTGCTCCCGGACACGGGCCTGCACGCGCTCCATGAACGGCAGCGCCGCCTGCCGCAGGCGGAGCGCCCGGGAGCCGCGGAGCGCCAGCTCCCACAGCCGCATGCCCAGGTGCACCCGCTGCTCCTCGTCCCGTTCCAGCAGCCCGCACTCCACGAGCTCGGCCACCATCCGGTGGGCGGTGGACGACGGCAGCCTGGCGCGCCGGCCGATCTCCGCGGCCGTCTGCACCGTGCGGTCCGTGTCGAACGTCTCCAGGACGCGGACGATCCGCTCCGTGACCGACTCCCCGGACCGTGAGTTCGCCATGGTGCGTCCTTGCTCCTGTTCTGCGCCGAGGCACGGGTGACGTCGGCGGCAGGCACCACGCCGCGACCGTGCCGCGGAAATCCGCCGACCGTACCTGCGCGCCCGCCCCGTTCTCCCAGTATGCGCGGCTCACCAGGACGGACCTCCCGCGTTCCCGAGTGGCCACGGCTCGGTGGCCGGTCACCGTGGACGGGGTTCGAGGCGACTGCCCGGTTCAGCCGTTCGGGATCGACGTGCATCGGGATGGGTGGTCTGGGCCGTCGAGCCCCCGACGCCGTGGCGGGCCCAGAGGGTCCTGAACCGCTCGCTCGCCAGGGCGAGTTCGCGGCGTTCGCGATGCTCCCGGGCCGTCGGTGAGCACGACGGCCGCGGCGGGCGGCGGTTCCCGTCGGCTCGGCCCGCCCGGCCCGCTGCACCGTCCGGTCGTCCGTGGCGGTGCAGGGCGTCAGAGGCCGAACTCCTGCGGAGACAGGCCGAGGACCGAGCACACCTCACGCAGGACCTGCTCCTCGGCCGGCGCGACGTATCCGTCCGCACCCGCGACGACGAAGCCGGTCTGCACGACCGCCCTGGCCTCCGTCGGCTTCTTCGCCGCCTTGGCGATCTCCTGGAGTGCTTCGGTCCTGCCCTGCTGGAAGTCGAACGCCAACCGGTCGACGTGGCGGTTGAAGCGCTGCCGCAGCTGATCGGGCGGGAAGTTCTGCAGGACATCGTTGTGCAGCAGCAGCGACTCCACATGCTGCCGCTCGGCCGGGTCGACATGCCCGTCGGCGGCGGCGACCAGGGCGCACACGGCCATGCTGGCGTCACGGTAGGCGCCGCTCTTCAGCTCCGTCTTGAGGGAGCTGAGCTGCGACTTGAGCACGCTCACCAGCTGGGCCTTCGACCCCCCGGCGGACCCCGCCCCGGGCCGTCCGTGCCCCCCGGAGCCCCGAGCCCCCTGCGCCTGCTGCTGAAGACCCTTGGCCTGGTCCTTGATCCGATCCCACATCGCCATCCGTGCCACCTCGGCTTCGCCCCGTGTCGTTCCGGTCGTCCGCGGATGATCCGCGGTCCTCCTGCCAACTCCTGCGGGCTCGTCGAAGTTCCGTCGCCGTCGTCGCGCAGTGCGCGGAACCGGCGCCGAGGGAGGGCAGCGCACGCTCGCGCCCCGCGCACCGAGGCGCCGAGCGGGACGCCGGCTCCTCGCGCCCGCCGCCGACGGAGCAGGTCAGGTGGGGTGCGTCTCAGTGGTCACCCGGCTGGTGCCGCTGCCGAGGCGGGCCGGTGTGCTCGGGTCACCCGCGCATCGCCGCCACCCGCGCACCGCCGGTCACCCGCGCACCGCGGGCCGCGGCGACCGCGGGTCACGGGCGGGCGGTGTCGTCCGGCTGGCGGTCGGCGAACTCCCACCAGGCGAGCGGCAGCCAGTCCCCGTCGACGAAGCCGTCGACGGAGCCGCCGGTGCCCCGTATGGCCACCTCGGTCCCCACCGGATAACTGGTGCCCGACAGCCCGGACACCGGAACGAGCAACACGCCGAGACGTCGCTTCAAGGTTCTTGATCCTTCCAAAGGGTACAGAGCGGGACTTCGCGGCCCCTGGATGCAAATCATCTCATCGTGCACCAGTCTGGACAGTGAGGTAATACACAGAAACCCGGTCGAGCTGCCTGAATCGAGGCCCCTCTCCTCGACTGGCGCCCAAGTTCTCCGCAATCGGTGTTTCCGTGTGTGATCGAGCAAGCACGCCTAGTGGAGGTGCTCGACGATGAGGGCTGTCGTGTACAAGGGACCGTTCGAGGTGGCGGTCGAGCAAGTGGAAGATCCCCGGATCCAGCACCCGAACGATGTGATCGTGCGCGTCACGTCGACCGCCATCTGCGGTTCCGACCTGCACATGTACGAGGGCCGCACCGCTGCCGAGCCGGGAATCGTCTTCGGTCACGAGAATCTGGGGGTCATCGAGCAGACCGGTGACGGGGTGACGACGCTCAGCCGTGGGGACCGGGTCGTCATGCCCTTCAACGTGGCCTGTGGTTTCTGCAAGAACTGCACGGCGGGTTTCACCGGCTTCTGCCTGACCGTGAACCCCGGCTTCGCCGGCGGTGCCTACGGCTACGTGGCGATGGGGCCCTATGTGGGAGGCCAGGCGGAGTACGTGCGCGTGCCCTATGCCGACTTCAACTGTCTGAAGCTCCCCGAGGGCACCGAGAAGGAGACCGACTTCGTCCTGCTCGCCGACATCTTCCCCACCGGCTACCACGGCAACGAACTGGCCGACGTGCGCCCCGGCGAGAGCGTCGCCGTCTACGGCGGTGGTCCGGTCGGGCTGATGGCCGCCTACTCGGCGATCCTGCGCGGGGCGAGCAAGGTGTTCGTGGTCGACCGGGTGACCGAGCGGTTGCAGAAGGCCGAGGAGATCGGTGCCATACCGGTCGACTTCACCCAGGGCAACCCGGTGGAGCAGATCCGGGAGGAGACCGCGGGGCAGGGCACGGACAAGGGCATCGACGCCGTCGGCTACCAGGCCCAGGCGCGCGGTGAGGACCGTGAGGAGCCGGCGACCGTGCTGAACTCGCTGGTGGAGACGGTCAGGCCGACGGGTGCCCTGGGTGTGCCCGGTCTGTACGTTCCGCGCGACCCGGGCGGACCGGACGAGCAGGCCAAGCAGGGCATGCTGATGGTCGCCATCGGACGCCTCTTCGAGAAGGGGCTGCGCATGGGCACCGGTCAGTGCAACGTCAAGCGGTACAACCGTCAGCTGCGTGATCTGATCGTCGAGGGTCGGGCTCAGCCCAGCTTCGTGGTGTCCCACGAGCTGCCCCTCGACCAGGCCCCGACGGCGTACGAGAAGTTCGACAAGCGGATCGAGGGCTACACCAAGGTCGTTCTCCATCCGCATGCGTGAGACGGCGGCGGAAACCCCCGGGTTCGTCACCCGGGGGTTTCGTGCGGGGTGAGCCGCGCCGCCTGTGCCGGCGCGAACGGCGGCGACGGCCTCGACGGGTGCCGAGGGGGCTGGTACGGGCATCGGAGCGGCCGGTGCCGGTCGGGGACGAGAGTGGCTCGAATTCGACGTTGTGACCATGGTGGGCGGCGTGCACCCTGTGCGATGTGGGAGCGCTCCCAGGCGGTCGTACCCCACCGTGTCCCCCCATGGCCGCACCCTCCACACCCGCAGCTCCCACACCCCCACACCGAAGAGGGAGACTGCGATGCGCTGTATGAGTTGTCATGATCTTGACACGCGCTGGATCCGGTTCCGTCCGGCCCTTCTGCTGTGCGTGCTCGCCGCACTGCTGATCAGCCTCGTCCCCGGGGGCGGCACCGCGGCGGCCCACGGCTCGGTCGTCGACCCGGCGTCCCGCAACTACGGCTGCTGGCTGCGCTGGGGCAGCGACTTCCAGAACCCGGCCATGGCACAGGAAGACCCCATGTGCTGGCAGGCGTGGCAGGACGACCCCAACGCCATGTGGAACTGGAACGGCCTGTACCGCAACGGCTCCGCGGGCGACTTCCAGGCGGTCGTCCCCGACGGCCAGCTGTGCAGCGGCGGCCAGACCGAGGGCGGCCGCTACAACTCCCTGGACGCCGTGGGTCCGTGGAAGACCACCGACCTGTCGAGCGACTTCACCGTCCAGCTGTACGACCAGGCCAGCCATGGCGCGGACTACTTCCTGGTGTACGTCACCCGGCAGGGCTTCGACCCCACCACCCAGCCGCTGCAATGGAGCGACCTGCAACTGGTCGCCCGCACCGGCAGCTACGCGCCCAGCCAGAACTACCTGATCGACGTGAGCACGTCGGGCCTGAGCGGCCGGCACGTCGTCTACACGATCTGGCAGGCGTCGCACATGGACCAGACCTACTTCCTGTGCAGTGACGTGAACTTCACCTGAACCCCCACTTCCGCCGCCACCGGACGCGTCGCCCAGATGACGCACGCGCCCGGTGGCAGCGACGGCCGGCGGCACGGCGACCACCTCCACCGTGCCGCCGCCCGCGTACACGATCCGGCCGGCGCCCGTCAGTCGTCCCTCGGACCCTCCGCGGCACGCACCACCCGCACGGCACCCGCGACGAGGGCGGCGATCAGCGACACGCCGACCATTCCCGCCGCCGTCAGACCCGTGCGCCATGTCCACAGAGGCCCGCCCCGGTCGAGGTCGGCCACGGGGATCGCGTCGTCCGACGAGTAGCGCACCCCTTCCGCCACGGCGGCGTCGTCACGGCTGTCGAGGGTGACCCGTACATCGGCGTCGTCCGGGCAGCGCAGCCGGTAGTGCCAGCGTCCGTCGCCCCTGTCGTTCCGTACGGACAGCACGTCGCAGTGCGCCGTCCGGCCGACGAACCGCAGGCCGGTGCCCGGTGCCGTCGCCATGAAGCAGAGCAGCGTGGCGAACAGCACCGAGAAGAGGGCGTACCCGAGGGCCTTCGGGCTCTGGAGGAGGGTCAGGGTGAGCGACAGCCAGAGCAGGCCCGCCACGGTGGCGAGAACCCAGCAGCACAGCCACAGCAGGCACAGCAGGACGCGGGCGGTCCGGCTCAGGTCGTACAGCCAGGGAGCGGCCACGGAGATTCCCGCGACCGCCGCCACGAACACCGCGGTCACCACCGTCAGCCACAGGGCCCTGGAGGCCCACTCCACGCGGTTGCGGACGGCCGGATCCCGCGTCAGACGGCTCCGGACGCGCCACCGCGTGTCGTGCCACCGCACGCGCGCATCCGAGAGCCGGGACCGTGCTTGCGCCATGCGCTGCCCCTCCCTGTCTCGTTCCCGCCCCGCCGCGAGGACCGGCGGTCCGTCCTGGCCGGCCGCCGAGCCCCCCGCGGACGATGTCCAGCGGCCCCTTGCCGTCGAGCACCACACCGTCGTGGTCCGGCACCTCCTGCGGACCTTCGCCGCCGGCCTCGGTCTCGTGTGCCGCTCGACACCCGTGCCGCCCTCGCCGATCCGGGCGAGCAGGTGGTAACCGGCCACCTCCCGGGGGCCTTCGGGGCCAACGGCTCCAAGTGACCGCCATAGGGGGCCTGTTGTCCGTCGTGCCGACGGGATCGTCCCTCCTCGCGCGGCCCGACTCCGCCCGGTCACCCTGGCCGAGACCGGAGCCGGGAGACATCCGTGAACTCACCCAATCGGTTACGTAAGATCGTCACAGTGGCCGTCCCCAACGGCCCTCGTGCCGAGGGGAGACGGGCGTGCACGCGACGCCGCTGGTGGGCCGTGGAGCAGAGCTGGAACGCTGGGACCAGGTGCTCGACCGCGGACTCGACGGAGCCGGCGGGCCGGCCGTCGTCGACATCGCCGGAGCGGCGGGCATCGGCAAGAGCCGGCTGCTGGCGGAGTTCTGCCGACGCGCGGAGCGCCGGGGGATGCGCGTGCTGCGCGGCCGGGCCGCCGAGTACGAACGGCACCTTCCCTACCGGCCGTTCAGCGACGCTCTCGCCGATCACGGCCCGGAGCTGACGGACCCGGCCGCCGGGCAGGGGCGCCGTGGCGACCGGTTCGGGCTGCACCGGTCGGTCGCCCGACTGCTCGAGCGGGCCGCCGCATCCGGTCTCGTCGTGGCGCTGGACGACCTGCACTGGGCCGACCCGGCGTCGCTGGAACTCCTCGACCACCTCGTACGCCATCCCCCGCACGCACCGGTCGTGATCGTCGTGGCCCGGCGCGACCGCCAGACCTCCGCCTCCCTCGCCGCCGCCCTGACCCGGGGCATCGACCTGGGCACGGTGGTCCGCCTCGACCTCGGCCCGCTCGACGGGGCCGCCTGCGTCGACGTCCTGGCACCGACCCTGGCCCCCGGCCTGCCGTCCGGCCGGGCCCACGAGCTGTACGCGGCCAGCGACGGCAATCCGCTGTACTTCCTCGCCCTCCTCCAGGCCGGGCAGACCGAAGGCGCCGGGGACACCGGCCGGCCCCTCACCCCTGACACACCCCCACCGGCCCGCTCCGCCGGTCTCGGCGCCGTCCTCCTGGACGAACTGACCCCGCTGCCCCCCGCTCAGCGCCGGACCGCCGAGGCGGTGGCCGTGCTCGGCGACCGCGGCACCCCCGCTCTGCTGGCCCGGGTGACCGGCCGCGACGAGCCCGGTGTCGACGCGGACCTGGCGGCCCTGGCCGCCCGCGACCTGGTCCGCGCGGGACCCGGCGGACGGTGGACCCTGCGCCATCCGGTCCTGCGGACGCTGGTGCACGAGAGCACCGATCCCCCCACCCGCGCCCGGATGCACCGCCTCGCCGCGGAAGCCCTGGCCGAGACCGGCGCGCCCGTCACCGAACGCGCCCACCACGTCGAGCGGTCGCTCACCGGGTGGGACCCGCAGGCCCTCGCCGTCCTGTCCGAGGCCGCCGAACGCTCCGTCGCCACCGCACCCGCGAGCAGCGCCCACTGGCTGGGCGTCGCCCTCGCGCACCTGCCGGACCAGCCGCGCCACCTCGCCCTGCGCCGCGACCTGATGCTGCGACGGGCCCAGGCCCTGGGCGTGTCGGGCGGCCTGGGGGAGAGCCGGGACCTCCTGCACGAGGTCATCGCCATGTCACCGCCGGGCGAGCCGGACACGGCGGCGGTGCGGGCCTCGGCCGTGACGCTGTGCGCGGTGATGGAGCGTCACCGCGGCCGCTACCCCGAGTCGGTCGCGCTGCTGCGCCGTGAGCTCTCCCGCACCCCCGGCCCGTCGCCCGCCGACGCCGTCGCGTTCGGCCTGGAACTCGGCTCGTCCGCGCCGCTCGCCACCGCGTACCCGCAGGTGCGTGCCGACCTGGCCCGCACGCTGGACCTGGCCCGGAACCTGGGCGACGAGGTCGCCGAGGCGGCCGTGCTCGCCATCGCCGCCCTGGGCGAGACGTACGAGGGCGAGATGCCGGCCGCCCGGGAGACCACCGGCCGCGCGGCCGCGCTCGTCGACGCCCTGACCGACCACGACCTCGCGGGTCTGTGCGAGCCGCTGGCTCGCCTCAGCTGGGCGGAGGCGTTCCTCGAGCGCTACGCCGACGCCGAACGGCACGCCGACCGCGGCCTGGCCGTCGCCCGGCGCGGCGGCCGCCTCTACGTCGTCCCGCACCTGCTGCTCTGCAAGGCGCACCTCCACCTGACGACCCTGCGGATCGCATCGGCCCTGGAGCTCGCCGACGAGGCCGAGACCATCGCCCGCGGCATCGGAAGCGGTGAACTGCTCGCCTTCGTCCTCGCCAACAAGGCGCACGCCCTGCTCTACGCCCTGCCGCCCGGCGACCGGACCGCCCTCGCGGTGGCCGAGGAGGCCGTCGCCTCGGCCGGTACCGGCATGAACTGGTGGGCGTCGATCGCCTGGTGCGTGCTCGGCCAGGCCGCGCTGCTCGGCGGGGACGCGCGGCGCGCCCGTACCGCCGTCCTGCGCGCGGGAGGCGACGACCTCCGCCGCCTCCACCCGTCCATGCGGCCGCTCATCCTGGAGGTGCTGGTCACCTCCGCCCTCGTCACCGGCGACTCCGACTCCGCCCGGACCTGGGCGGAGCGGGCCCGCAAGGAGGCGGAACAGCTGGGGCTTCCCTCACAGCGGGCCTCGGCGCTGCGCAGCGCCGCCCAGCTCCTGCTCGCCGACGGCGACACGGCAGCGGCCGCCACGCTGTTCGAGGAGGCCGCGGAGGCGGCGGGGGGCGCCGGAGCGGTCCTGTGGGAGGCGGTCAGCCTGCTGTTCGGCGCGACCCCGGCCGCCTCCGCGGGGCACCCGCAGCGCGCCCTGGCCCTGTGCGACCGCGCCCGGCACCTCGCCGCGGCCGGGGGAGCCCACCAGCTGACCGGACTGGCGGACATGATCCGCCCCATGGTGTCAGGGCCCACCGCGAGCACCGGCACACCCGGTCCGGTCCCTGACCCGCTCCCCGGTCCGGTCCCTGACCCGCTCCCCGATCCGTTCCCTGACCCGGTCCCTGATCCGGTGCCTGACCTGGTTCCCGCGTCGCTCACCCCGCGCGAACGGGAGATCGCCGCACTGGTCGCCGCCGGCCTGACCACCCCCGCCATAGCGGCCCGGCTCTTCCTCAGCCCCCGCACGGTCGAGTCCCACCTCAGCCGCATCTACCGCAAGACCGGCGTCACCACGCGGGCCGCGCTCGCCGCGCTCCAGACCCGTTCCACGCTGCGCAACGGCACACCCCGCACCTCCGGACCCGGGACACAGGCCGCGCCGTGATCGCGGTGCGCCGCCCGCACGAGGCGGTGACGAAGGCGAACGGCTCGTCGGCGCTACGGGGACGGCCCGTCGGTCCATGTCGTCGCCTCGGACGAGGACGGCGAGCCGGCGACGGACTGACACCGCCGGACCGCTTCGGCCGGCGCACCGCGGGTCGCAGCGGGAGCGCGTGGGCGCCGCCCGCCCGCCGGGCGCGGGGTGCGGGACGGGTTCAGGCGGTCATGGAACGGGGTCCTGTCTCGTGAGCGTCCGGCGACGGTGGTTCAGGGCTTCCAGGGGCCGATGCGGTCCAGGCGGCGCAGTTGCTGGCGTGCGGTGGGCAGGTCGAGACCCTGGCCCCGTCCGGTGAGGTGGTCGGCGACGGTAGTGCGGTGCTCGACGGGTTTGTGGTCGTCGTACTTGAACTTGGCCCTCACCTCGATGACGTCCAGGCGCAGGCCGCGGATGCCGGCCAGCATCCGCCCGTACGGGGGCTGGCCGACCTCGATGGGGGAGTGGTCGCCGTCGGGCTGGAAGTGCGCCATCTGGCGGCGCAGGAGTTCGGCCTTGGCCTCGGGGTCGTCGATGACGTGTGCGCGGCAGGTGAACTGGACGGCCGCGTAGTAACTGGTGGGGACGCCCTCGATGGGCGGGACGTCGGGCTTGACGCGCCAGGGGCCGGGGACGAAGGCGTAGTCGCCGATGACGGTGAAGGTGACGTTCGGGTCGTGCTCGATGGCCGTCCAGACCGGGTTGGGCCGGGCGAGGTGGATCAGCAGGTGGCCGGCGTCGGTGATGAAGTGGGTGGGGACGACGGTGGGCGGCCGGCCGGGCAGGCCGTTGACGCCGAGCTGTCCGAAGTCGTGGCCGTCGGCGATCCAGGTCTGCCATTCGGCGTCGTCCAGGGCGGCGTCCCAGGGCTGGATGAACATGCGGTTCTCGCTTTCACAACGGAATGACTTGACCGTACAATGAAACGACCGCTTGCCGTCAATCGAACGACCGGGCGGATCATTCCAGTGCTCCCCAGGTCAGGACGGTGATCAGGTGACCGAGGCAGAGGCGGCCCTGCGCACGCTCGCGCACAACGTCAGAGCCGCACGTACGCGCGCCGGCCTGTCCCTGGACGAGCTGGGCCGACGCGCCAAGGTCAGCAAGGGCGCCCTCGTCGGGCTGGAGAAAGCCCAGGGCAACCCGAATTTCGCCACCCTGATCCGCCTCGCCGACACCCTCGGCATCTCGGTGTCCGCCCTGATGGAAGGCCCGGCCGAAGGCCGCGTCCGAGTGGTGTCCGCCGACGCCGTCACGCCTCTGTGGACCGGGGAGGGGGGCAGCGAGGCCCGGCTCATGCTGACCACCTCGGGGCCGGCCCCGGTCGAGGTCTGGCGCTGGAGACTGGAACCGGGCGAGGAATACCCCAGCCACCCTCACCAGAGCGGCGTGGTGGAGACCGTCAGCGTCACGTACGGCCGGATGACCCTGATCGTCGACGGCACCGAGCATGGCGTCGAAGCCGGGCAGACCGCTGCCTTCGACGGCGACACCCCCCACACCTACCGCGGCGCGGGCACCGGAACCTGTCACCTGATCATGACCGTTCACATCCCGCCCGGCCCCGGCTCCACGACCTGACCGGGCGCCCGGGGCGGTCTCGCGGCGCGCCGCCGTCGCACGAGGCGGCCGTCCGCTCACTGCGGACGCGGCATGACAAAGGCAAGGGGGCCGTTCCTCCCTCGCCGTGCTCAACGGACAGCGCAACGGGGGGCTTGCGGCAAGGCCCGGGGCGTGCCGCAGAATGCCCGGCCGAGGCCAGTACCGGCGGACAGGGGGAGTTGCCAAGTGCGTGTGCTGTTGTCGACGTACGGGTCGCGTGGGGACGTCGAACCGATCGTGGGACTCGCGGTGCGGTCGCGGGCGCTCGGCGCGGAGGTGCGGGTGTGCGCGCCGCCGGACGAGACCTTCGCCCTACTGCTGGACCGTGTCGGTGTGGAGGCGGTGCCGGTCGGCCTGCCGATGGGGACGATGGCCCCGCCGTCGACGGAATCGGCGGCCTCCCGGCGGGTGAGCGAGCTGGCCGCGCAGTTCGACACCGTCGCCGCGGCGGCCGAGGGGTACGACGTCCTGCTGGCGACCGGGCTCGCGCACTTCGCCTCGCGGTCGGTGGCCGAGAAGCTCGGCACCCCTTATGTCTACGCGACCTTCTGCCCGTTCCTGCTGCGGTCGCCGCACCAGGCGCCCCCCCGCGCTGCTGCCGGGCCGGTCGTTCCCCCCGGACGTGACGGACAACCGGGTGCTGTGGGACCTGAACGCCCGGACCTTCGACGCGCTGCACGGCGAGGCGCTCAACGCCCACCGGGCCTCGGTCGGTCTGCCCCCGGTGGACGACGTGTACGACTTCATCTTCACCGACCGGCCGTGGCTGGCGTCGGACCGACCCTGGGCCCGCGGAGTCCCTGTCGGCCGCGCTCAGAACGGCGCTGGATCCCGAGACCCGCGCACGAGCGAGGGCCGTGGCCGGCATGATCCGCACCGACGGGGCGGCAGCGGCCGCGAAGCTGCTGCTCGACGCCGTCGGCCGAGGCAGGCTGCCGGTGTCCGCATGACGGCACCACGGCGGAAGGCGACCGCGCCCCGCTCGGCAAGCCGTCAAGCCGCGGTCCGGCCGCCGCCCCGTCCCGCCGCCGTGGTGACGGCGGAGACGACGGAGGTCGCGGCGAGGCTACCCAGCATGACCAGTCCGGCACCGACCGCGAAAAGCCCGCTGGCGTCGTCCGACCAGTCGTAGAAGGCGGCCGCGGTGAGGCCGGCGCTGGTGCCGAACACGGCCCCCGCGACACGGCGCCGGGACGCCGCCCAGCACACCGGCGCCAGCAGGGTCAGCACCAGTCCGATCACCTGCCACGCCTCGTACGGGCCGGTCGTCGAACCGTCGGGGTGCACATCCCGATGCTGGTCCCAGCCCAGCCAGGCCGCCCAGGCCGCCGACGCCACCGCAGCCGGCACGAGCATCGACAGAAGGCGGGAAACGGGTCTCTGCTGTCCTTTGTCCATGCCCCCACCTTCGCGACCGGCGCCCGCACCGCACAGAGCGCACGTACTCAGTCGTGGGGGAGTACATGAGGCAGGGACCGGGGTGGGCGGCCGGCCTGTGGGCGGGACGACAGGTCGCGGCGGGTGTCCCGGATCGGCCGGCGTCGGCGGGAGGGGTCGGCGCGCCGGGGCCGCGCGGGACGACGGCTTCAGGGCGAGGCCAGGGCCCGTCCTCGCCTGCCGGGGACGCGCTCCGCCGCGCCGTCGACCTCGGCCCCGACCGCGTCTAGCCCCCGCCTCCCGCCGGCGCGGCCGGACCGGCTCCGGACCGGCTCCGGTCCGGCTTCGGTCCGGCTTCGGTTGGGAGCCGGCCGGGGTCCAGGAAGTGGACGGGGCTTGGTGCGGCGCTGCGGCTGCTGTAGAAATGGGCCCCATGATTCAGAAGCCCTTGGTGCGACGCCTGGTCATCGACCTGTGCCGACGCCCGGCTTCCTGTTGTCGCTGACGTCGCGTCCCTGACGTCTCCCCGCCGGCCGGTGGTGTCACCCGAACCGGTGCGGTTCGGTCACCGCGCCTCTCCGCGTGGCTGACGCCTCCGCCCTGGCCCACTGCCGTCCGTCGCGGATCGCCCGACGCTTCGGCCCCTTCGGCTGATGCGGCCGTCCCGATCGACATGTCGACCGGTCTCGGCCTTTCCCGGCCTTCCCCTGACCTGACTCGGTCCACCTCGATCGTTCCTGGTTGACCGTCGTCGGTCTCGGCCGTCCGTGCTCGTCCGTCCGCGTTCTGCCGTGCGTGTTCTGCCGTGCGTGTTCTGCCGTCCGTGCTCGTCCGTCCGTGCTCCGCCGACCGTGCTTCGGCGCCCCTGGAGGCCGCCCCATGTCCTTGGCAACACGTCCGCACGACGCCGATGCCGTGTCCGGTGAAAAACCGGTGCGGCGGCGCCGGTTGTCGGCCCGGGTCCCGGCCCGGGTGCGCAACGTCGCCCTGCCGTTCGGCTCGCTCCTGCTGTTCCTGGTGCTGTGGCAGGCACTGGCCGCGAGCGGGGCGTGGAGCGAGACCCTGGTTCCGCCGCCCGCCAAGGTGTGGGACGCGTTCGTCGCGGTGTCCACGACGAACGACGGGGTGCGCGGCTACAACGGCACCTACCTCGTCGAACACCTCGGCATCAGCCTGCGGCGCATCGCGCTCGGGGCCGGGGCCGGCATCGCCGCCGGGGTGGTCTTCGGGCTGCTGATGGGCACCGTCGGCCGGCTGCGGTCGCTGTTCGAGCCGTGGATCACCTTCCTGCGCACGCTGCCGCCGCTGGCGTACTTCTCCCTGCTCGTCATCTGGCTGGGCATCAACGAGGAGCCGAAGATCACGCTGCTGGCCGTGGCCGCGTTCCCGCCGGTGGCCGTGTCCACCACCACCGCCGTGGCCGCCGTGCCGAAGAGCCTGGTCGAGGCGGCCCGCGCGCTCGGCGCGTCCCGGTGGGACGTCGTCCGCGACGTCGTCGTCCCCTCCGCCCTGCCGGAGACCCTCACCGGCGTCCGGCTGGCCGTCGGCGTGGCCTACTCGTCGCTGGTCGCGGCCGAACTGGTCAACGGCCTGCCCGGGATCGGCGGCATGGTCAAGGACGCCGCGAACTACAACAACACGCCGGTCGTGCTCGTCGGCATCATCGCCATCGGCGTCTCCGGTGTGCTCATCGACGGCCTGCTGCTGCGGCTGGAACGCGCCGTCGTGCCCTGGCGCGGTCGCGCGTGACCGCGCCGCTCACCGTCCCTCACCCGCACAGAAACGGCCCCGCCATGTCCCGTACCCCGCACCGCCCGTCCCGCCGACTGCTGCTCGCCGGGGCCCTCGCCGCCGCCTCCGCGGCCGTCACCGGCTGCTCCTCGGACAGCGAGGCGTCGTCGTCCGGCGGGTCCAAGACGCTGCGCATCGGCTACTTCGCCTTCCCCACCGGCGACCTGATCGTGAAGAACAGGAAGCTCCTGGAGAAGGCCCTGCCGGACCACGACATCAGATGGATCAAGTTCGACTCCGGCGCCGGCGTCAACCAGGCCTTCATCGGCAACTCCCTCGACATAGCCGCCCTGGGGTCGAGCCCGTTCGCCCGCGGGGTGTCCGGGGCCTCGCCGATCCCGTACAAGGTGGCGTGGATCCTCGACGTGGCGGGCGAGAACGAGGCGCTCGTGGCGCGCAAGGCCGCCGGAGTGCCGGACGTGGCCGGCCTCGAGGGGAGGACCGTCGCCACGCCGTTCGCCTCCACCTCGCACTACAGCCTGCTGGCGGCGCTGGACAAGGCCGGGCTGAAGGCCTCCGACGTCAAGCTCGTCGACCTCCAGCCGCAGGCGATCCTCGCCGCCTGGCAGCGGGGGGACATCGACGCCGCGTACGTGTGGCTGCCCACCCTGGACGAACTGCGCACCACCGGGAACCAGCTCACCAGCAGCAAGGAGATCGGCGCCGCCGGCAAGCCGACCCTGGACCTGGCCGTCGTCTCGGACGAACTGATCGCCCGGAACCCGCAGGCGATCGCCGCCTGGCGGAAGGTGCAGGCCGAGGCGCTCCGGGTGCTCGCATCGGACCGCGCCGGCTCGGTGAAGGCCGTCGCGGCGGAGCTCGGCATCAGCGCGGCCGACGCCGAGGCGCAGCTCGCCCAGGGGGTGTTCCTCACCCCGGAGCAGGTGACGTCCGCCGACTGGCTGGGCACCGACGCCGGTCCGGGCGAACTGCTGACCTACGTCACCGACACCGGACGCTTCCTGGCCGACCAGAAGCAGATCGACGCCGCACCGTCCGAGGACGCCGTCCGCAAGGCCTTCTACCTCGAGGGGCTGTCCGATGTCCGCCGGTGAGACCACGACGTCCGGCCGGAGCGCACCCACCGGACGGGCCGGCTCCGTCCGGCTCGACCAGGTCGTCCACCAGTACGTGCGGGGCGGGGAGGCCGTCACCGCCGTGGGACCGGTCGATCTGACCGTTCCCGCCGGGGAGTTCCTGGTGCTGGTCGGCGCCTCCGGCTGCGGCAAGAGCACACTGCTGCGGCTGATCGCCGGGTTCGAGCGGCCCACCCACGGCTCGGTGCGGGTGTCCGGAGCCGAGCCGCGGCCCGGTGAGGCGGCCGGTGTGGTGTTCCAGACGCCGCGGCTGTTCCCGTGGCGGACCGTGCGCGGCAACATCGACCTGGCGCTGCGGTACGCGGGCGTCGAGCGCGGCCGTCGGCCCGAGCGCCGTGCGCAACTGCTGGCACGGGTCGGGCTGGAGGGCACCGGGGAGCGGCGCGTCTGGGAGATCTCCGGCGGCCAGCAGCAACGCGTCGCCATCGCGCGGGCCCTGGCCGCGGAGAATCCGCTGTTCCTGCTGGACGAGCCGTTCGCGGCGCTGGACGCGCTGACCCGGGAGCGGCTCCAGGAGGACGTCCGCCGGGTGACCGCGCAGACCGGGCGGACGACGGTGTTCGTGACCCACTCGGCCGACGAGGCGGTGTTCCTCGGCTCGCGCATCGTCGTGCTGACCAAGGGGCCGGGCACCGTGGCCCTGGACCTGCCGATCCCGCTGCCGCGCGGTGACGTCGACGCCGAGGAACTGCGCGCGTCACCGGAGTTCACCGAGCTGCGGGCGCGGGTCGCCCACGCCGTGAAGGCCGCCGCGGCGGCCTGACCACCCCTGCGCCGGGCCTTGCGGACCTCCGGCCCCGGCAAGGAACGACCAAGGAACGACCAAGGAAAGACCGAGGAAGGGACACACGTCACGTGAGCATCCTCAGCGTCCGGCCCGCGGCGGCGCGGCTGCCGGTCACCGAACTCGGCCCCCACTTCGGCGCCGAACTCCACGGCGTCGACCTCGGGCGCCTCGACGACGACCAGGTCCTCGCGCTCCGCGAGGCACTCGTACGGTACAAGGTGCTCTTCGTCCGCGGACAGGACGGTCTCGACGACGCCGCGCAGATCGAGTTCGGCCGGCGCCTGGGCGAGGTCACGGCCGGGCACCCGGTGCACGACTCCGGGGACGTGGCCCCCGAGGTGTACTCCCTCGACAGCACGGACAACGGCTTCGCCGACGTGTGGCACACGGACGTGACGTTCGTACGGCGGCCGCCCGCGATCTCCGTGCTGCGGGCCGTGGTGCTGCCGCCCAACGGGGGCGACACCAACTGGGCCGACAGCCAGCTCGCCTACGAGTCGCTGTCGCCGGGCCTGCGGGCGTACGTCGACACGCTCACCGCCGTCCACGACGGCACCCGCGAGTTCGGCTACTACCTCGCCCAGCGCCGGCGGGGGAAGGGCAACGTGTGGGAGGGGGAGGTGTTCACCGACCTGACGCCGGTCGAGCATCCGGTGGTGCGGGTGCACCCCGAGAGCGGCCGCAAGGGCCTGTTCGTGAACCCGGGCTTCACCTCGCACATCGTCGGCGTCTCCGAGCACGAGAGCCGGGGCGTCCTCGACATCCTCTACGCCCATCTCACCAAGCCCGAGCACATCGTGCGCCACCGCTGGCAGCCGGGTGACGTCGCCCTGTGGGACAACCGCAGCACCGCCCACTACGCCAACCGCGACTACGGCGACCGGCACCGCGTCATGCACCGCATCACCCTGCGCGGCGACCTGCCCGTGGGCCCCGCCGCCCCCCGCCCCTGACGGCGGGCGGGGACGGCCCCGGCGACCGCCGGACGCCCCAGGGACACACGCCTGGCCACGGCAAAGGCCTCCGGCGTCCCGCTTGCGGCGGGACGGCCGGAGGCCTCGAGTCGGTGGCGAGGAGAGCGAAGAGGCTGGAATCAAAGGAGTGATGAGAAGGAAGCCCCTTCATGGCCTCGCCACGGCTACGTTAACAGTCAGGCGGGGATCAGGTCGCGCAGATTTTCGGGTGTGACGATCCGCGACCCCGGGTGCAGTCCGTCGGGCCGCTCCAGGCCGATGTAGGTGACGGGCCCCGCCGGGACCGTCTTCCCGTCCCACACGGTGACGGTCGTCCCGCCGCCGGTCATCAGGCCGGTCAGATGGCGGACCGTGAGCTGCTCGCGCTCGACGATGCCGCGCAGCAGCGTCGCGACCGTCACCCGGTTGCCCTCGACCCGGTTGGACGCCGGGGTCCCCTTCAGGTACAGGTGCAGCCACTTGGCGCGCCACCGGCCGTCGGAGCCGCGCAGGAACGCCAGCGGCAACGCGACCCGGCCCGGACCGCGCAGCTCCGACTTCATGCGCACCGTGCGCGGCTCGAACGGGCGTCCCTGCTGCTCGGTCCCGCGCAGCATGAACCCGAAGAACGACTCCTCGACCTCCTCGAAGCCCTCCCCGGCGAAGATGTTGACCTGCGGGACGACGAAGGCGCCCCGCACGGCGCCCAGCCGCAGGTCGATGAACTCCGAGGCCCCGTCGGGCGCGTCCGTGATGTCGCCGGAATGCTTCCCCCCGGCGTCGCGGAGGTTGGTGTACGACAGCCAGGAGACGGTCGCGTAGTCGGCGTCCAGCAACAGCGCCGACAGGTCGTAGTCGGTGGTGTGCTCGGCCTGCTTCCAGTACACGAAGAAGCGCAGCAGTTCCCCGTCGACCGGGGACGACGAGCCGCGCGGCAGCACCCCGAGCCCGGAGGCGGTCGCCTTGCCGCTGAGCGGCAGGGCCACGTCCAGGACGTCCGGGTCGATCAGCAGGTGGTCCACGGCGGGCAGCCGGCGGCGCAGCTCCGCGTCCAGGGCGGCGATCAGCCGCTCGCGCTCGGGCGCGGGCACCGGCGGGCGGCTGTCGTCGGTGACCCATGCCCGGCCGAGCCGGTTGACGAACACCCGGCGCGCGCCGGTCTCCTGCGCACGGTTGTGCAGGTGCTGGCGCACCGACAGCACGACCCGGCCGGAGACGCCGGGGACGACCCGCTCGGCGGCGGCCACGACGGCGTCCCGCTCCTCCTGCGTCCGGGCGGCGCGCAGCAGCCGGTCCAGGGAGCGGAACAGCCTGCCGGGGGCGGCCTTCAGCAGCTCGGCCGCGCCGGTGACGTCGCTCGCGCGGAGCAGCTCCTCCACCCGGCTGTCCAGGGAGCGCGCCGCCTTCTCGCCGCGGGCGACGGCGAACACGTCGGCGGCGTGCGGCCACTGCGGGTACTCGTGCGGGTGCAGCCGCTCGCCGAGGCGCTTGAACATCTCGCGGTGCGCGTGCACGTCGGCGAGCTTGGCCGGCGCCGCGGCGACGACCGCGTCGAGGCCCGCGAGCAGCGCCCGGCGCACGGGGCGGGGCAGCGCCCGCAGCCGCGTCGGCTCCCGCAGGGTCACATCACCGCCCGCGAGCGCGCAGGCCAGCCGGAGCACATCGGTGACCGTGTCCAGCAGCAGGCCCGCACCGGCCATCAGCCGGGCCTGGTTGACCACGGCCCGGTTCTCCCGCACCGGGATCTCCTCGGGCTGCGGTCCGTCCGCGCAGTGACCCGCGAGGTCCCGGAGGTCCCGCAGGCCGTCCTCGCCCAGAGGCGTGCCGCTGCCCGCCAACGCCAGGTACAGCCGAGTGAGTTCGTCGTCCGACGTGCCGCCCGGGTGCAGGACCGTCAGACGGTCGCCCGCCGCGGCGATCAGCTCGTCGTGGTGGGCGAGCATCTCGGCGTACGTGTGCCGGTAGGTGCCGTACGACGGGAGGGTGAGCAGGTCCACCACACCGGCGCTCAGCTGCTCCAGGGTGCTCGCGCGCGTCCCGTCGTCGGCGAGAGCCCCGGCGATGCACCGCATCCAGAAGTCGAAGGTGTCCGGCACGCCGGCCGGGAAGTCGATGAAGTACACGTTGTGCCGGACGTGGTCGCCGACCATCTCACGGACCGTGCCCAGCGTCCGTACGGCGGTGTCGACGACCGTGTCCTCGGACAGCCCCGACAGGTGCTCGAGCAGCTCCGCCGAGAGTTTGAAGCCCACGGACAGCAACGCGGCGTCGAACTGCCGCGCCGCGGTACCGCCTTCCCCGGCGGGTCCCGTGGGGAGAGGGAGGCGGTGGGTGTGCCGGATGACCAGAGCGTCGAGTCGGTGGACCATTCCGGCATGCTCCCAAGGCCGGGCAGACGGCCGCACCCGGTTTTCACGTGGCCACGGACAGGGCGAGGAGCGGGCCGCGCGCCGTGCCCGTCCGGGGCCGGTTCCCTCACCGGGTGAGGTGCGGGCCGCCGTCGATCCGGTGCGGGCGTCGAGGGCTCGGACCTCGCTGCCGGCACCGGTGACCCGTTCACCGGCGATGCACATCGCCCCCGTCAGGCCGGCCGCAGGCAGGTGAGCCGTGGGCCGGTGGGTGGCGGTGCTCATGCGCGGAGCCTTCCTCCCGGGGCGGCCGGAGTACGTGCCGGGTCAGGCCGCGGTGCCGGGCAGCCCGGCGATCAGCGCCGAGAGCTCGTCGAGTTCCTGCGGGGTCAGGTCGGTGAGCGGGGGCCGGACCGGGCCCGCGGTGTGACCGGCGGCGGTCATGCCGGCCTTGACGATGCTGACCGCGTAGCCGGCCTGGCGGTTGCGGATCTCGGTGTAGGGGAGCACGAAGTCCGACAGCATCCGGGTGACGTCCGCCTGCCGGCGCTCGCGTACGGCGGTGTAGAAGGTGAGGGCGAACTCGGGCAGGAAGTTGAAGATGGCCGAGGAGTAGGTCGTCACGCCGAGCTGGAGGTAGGGCAGGGCGAACGTCTCGGCCGTGGGCAGCCCGCCGACGTAGGTCAGGCGGTCGCCGAGGCGGGCGTGGATACGGGTCATGGTGTCGATGTCGCCGACGCCGTCCTTGTAGCCGATCAGGTTGGGGCACGTGTCGGCGAGGCGGGCGACGGTGTCGGCGGAGTAGACGGCGTTGGCGCGGCTGTAGACGACGACGCCGAGGGAGGTGGAGCGGCAGACCGCTTCGACGTGCCGTGCCAGGCCCTCCTGGCCGGCCTCGGTGAGGTAGGGCGGGAAGAGCAGGATGCCGTCGGCGCCGGCGCGTTCGGCGGCGGCGGCGAACTCGATCGCGGTGGCGGTGCCGTAGCCGACCGGGGCAAGGATCGGGGTGCCCTCGGGAGCGCTGTCCGCGGCGGCGGCGACGACGCGTTCGACCTCGGTGGGGGTGAGTGAGAAGAACTCGCCCGTCCCGCCGGCGGCGAAGAGGCCGCCGACGTCGTACTTGGCCAGGCGGACGATGTTCTCGCGGTAGGCGTCCTCGTCGAAGGAGAGGTCGTCGCGGAAGTGGGTCACGGGGAAGGACAGCAGGCCGGAGCCGATACGGCGGCCGAGTTCGGCCGGGGTGAAGGACGTCATGGGAGTGCTCCTGAAGGTCGGGGTGGTGCGGGTGTCGCCGTGTGGCGGTGCTGTGGCCGTCGGCCGGAGGGCGGTCGGGAGGAGGGATGGTGTCGGCGCGGTCGGGAGGGGGATGGTGTCGGCGTGGGGGCGCGGTGGGGAGGGGGTTGGTGTCGGCGCGGGCGGCGCGGCTGTCCGTTGTCGGCGCTGCCCGCGCCGGGTCCGGGGCGCCGGCCGTGGCGGGTACCGCGCGGCCGGCGGAGAGGGGGGTGGGTCAGGGACGGGTGCCGGCCTCGTGCTCGGCGACGGTCCAGGCGCGGGCCTGGTCGCTGAGGGTGAAGCCGAGGCCGGGCCGGGAGGAGACGTGCATGCGGCCGTCGCGGATCTCCAGGCGCTCGTTGAACAGGGGCTCCAGCCAGTCGAAGTGCTCCACCCACGGCTCGATCGGGTAGGCGGCGGCCAGGTGGAGGTGGATCTCCATGGCGAAGTGGGGCGCGAGCTGGAGCTGGTGGTGCTCGGCGAGGGCGGCGAGCTTGAGGAACTGGGTGATGCCGCCGATGCGCGGGGCGTCGGGCTGGATGACGTCCGCGCCGCCGTGGCGGATCAGCTCGACGTGCTCGGCGACGCTGGCCAGCATCTCGCCCGTGGCGACCGGGGTGTCGAGCGAGGCGGCGAGCGCGGCGTGGCCCTGGGCGTCGTAGGCGTCGAGGGGTTCCTCGATCCAGACCAGGCCGAACTCCTCCAGGGCGCGGCCCATGCGCTGGGCGGTGGGGCGGTCCCACTGCTGGTTGGCGTCGACCATGAGGGGCACGTCGTCGCCGATGTGCTCGCGCACCGCGGCGAGGCGGGCCAGGTCGTACCTGCCGTCGGGGTGTCCGACCTTGAGCTTGATGCCGCCGATGCCGCTGGCCAGGGAGGCGGTGGCGTTGTCGAGGACCTGCTCGGTCGGGGTGTGCAGGAAGCCGCCGGAGGTGTTGTAACAGCGCACCGAGTCGCGGTGCGCGCCCAGCAGCTTGGCCAGCGGCAGGCCGGCCCGCTTGGCCTTGAGGTCCCACAGGGCGACGTCGAAGGCGGCGACGGCCTGGGTGGCCAGACCGCTGCGGCCCACCGAGGCACCCGCCCACACCAGCTTGGTCCAGATCTTCCCGATGTCGCTGGGGTCCTCGCCGATCAGGTTCTCGGCGATCTCCTTGGCGTGGGCGAACTGGCCCGGGCCGCCGGCCCGCTTGGAGTAGCTGAAGCCGACGCCCTCGTGCCCCAGCTCGGTCGCGAGTTCCACGAAGAGGAAGGCCACCTCGGTCATCGGCTTCTGCCGGCCGGTGAAGACCTTCGCGTCACTGATCGGGGTGGCCAGCGGGAGCGTCACCGAGGACAGGCGCAGCCAGGCGATCCGGTCGAGCGTGGCCTCGCCGTCGGCGTGTGCGGCCTGCGGCGTCGTGTTCATCGTGGTCACCACTTCGAGTCCCTGGGGTTGAGGCGATCGGTGCGGGGCCCGACCGCTACCGGGCTCGGCGCCGCCTCTCCCGAGGGAGCGTGGGCGGGCTGGGTGCGGTGGCTGTCGAGGCCGGACAGACGGTGCCGCACGCGAGTGCGGGGAGAGCGGTCCGGGAGGAGGCACCTCGACGATCTCGATGAGGCTCGGCCACGGGGTGCTCCACGTGCGGTACGTCCTCGTCCACGCGGTGCGGCCGAGGCGCGGGCGGGGGTCGCCGTCTGTCGAGATCAGACGCTACGGTCGCCAATGATTCACGTCCAACATAGATTTTGGATGTAGCGATACCTGGAGAGCATCAATGTTCACCCTTGCCCAGCTGACGAGCTTCGTGGCCGTCGCCGAAGAACTGCACTTCACCCGTGCCGCGGAGCGGCTGAACATGACGCAGCCGCCGCTGAGCCGGCAGATCCAGCTGCTGGAGAACGAGCTGCGCGTGCACCTGCTGGACCGCACCAACCGCACGGTGCGGCTCACCCCCGCCGGCCGGGCCTTCCTGGTCGAGGCCCGCCGCATCCTGCGCCAGTCCGAGCACGCCACCCTCGCCGTGCGCCGGGTCTCCACCGGGGAGGCGGGCGCGATCGCCGTCGGGTTCACGGCCGCCAGCGCCTACTCCGCCCTCGGCGGTCTGCTCCAGACCGCACGGGCGGCGCTGCCGGGGGTGGAGATCCTGTTGCAGGAACTCGTCACCCGGGACCAGCTCAAAGCGCTCGGCGAGGGTTCGCTCGACCTCGGCCTGATCCGGCCCTCGGCCACCGGGGCGGACCTGACCTCGCGCACGGCCGTACGGGAGGGGCTGCTGGCGGCCCTGCCCGCGCGGCATCCGCTGGCCGCGGGGTCGGGGTCGCTGGGGGTCGGGGACCTCGCGGGCGAGGACTTCCTGATGTACTCGCCCATCGAGGCCCGCTACTTCCACGAGCTGCTGGTCAGCATCTTCCGGGCCGCGGACGTCCGGCCCGTCTTCACCCAGTACCTCACCCAGGTGCACAGCATCCTGGCCCTGGTCAACGGCGGCTGGGGGATCGCTCTCGTCCCCGAGGCCGCGGCCCAGATGCGCTACGGCGGGATCGTCTTCCGGCCCGTGGACCTGCCGGACCCGCGGCCGGTCGAGCTGAACTTCGTGTGGCGCAAAAACAACGACAATCCGGCTCTGGATGCGCTGCTGTCCCACCTGTGACACCCACCCGGCACGTTCATGTCACATGACTGTCATATAAGGAAGGTATCGCAAGCAACAAAATTCGACATGGACGTGCATCGGAACCATCTCTACGGTCAACTCAGCCACCGGTTCGGTGGCTCGGACCGCACGCGGCACCGCTGCCGTATCCCCCGGGTCTAGGAGAGTGACCATGACGGTTCTCGGCCGGCAGGACGAGCCGGCGACCGCCGGCCCCGAGCCGCCCCCGGCGCGGCCCGGCTCGGGCAACGGTTTCGGCCAGGTGCTGCGACGCCACGGCGGACCGCAGCGGGCGGTCGACCCTCCGGTCGCCCCGGCGCGCCACCGAGCACGGCCTCCCGGGACCGCTTCGGCCATGCCGGTCTCCCGCTCGGCGGCCGACGGCCGGCCCTCGACCCGCTAGCCGTCCCGTCACCGCAGACCGCGCAGACCGCGCAGACTCTGCGCTCCGCTCCGACCGCGCAGACCTGTACCCCGTGCCGACCGCGCAGACCTGTGATCCGTGCCGGTCGCGCGGACACCCGACCGTGCCCTCCGCGCCGACCGTGCGGTGGCGCGGCAGGCGGCCGAGGAGCCGGCTCCGATCCCGAGCCGGTACGGCCGCGCGGAAGAACGACCGGCGCCCCGCCCCCCTCGGAGCGGCACCGAGCCGCCGTCCGCCCCGCCCGTCCCCCTCCGGCGCCGGCCGTCCTGCGGCCCGCGCCCGCCGCCGCGCCGCCTGTCACGGCGCGACGCCACCGCCGTTCCGCGTGCGGTCGGCCCCGCCCTGCCTCGCCCCACCCCGCATCCCAGCCGTGCCGCGTTCCGTGCCGTCCCGGCACCGGCTGCTCAACCACAGTTCAAAGGGGAGCTGACATGCCACTTCTCGTAGTCGGAACCAGCGTTCTGTTCCTGCTACTCCTCATGACCCGGCTGAAGCTGAACGGCTTCGCGGCGCTCCTGCTGGTGGCGGTCGGTGTCGCCGTGGTGCAGGGGATACCGGTGACGGACATCCCGGACGTCCTCTCGGACGGCATCGGGGGCCAGATCGGTGACACGATGCTCACCATCGGGCTCGGCGCCATGGTCGGCCGTGTCATGGGGGACTCCGGCGCCGCCCAGCGCATAGCCGGCAAACTCCTCGACGCCTTCGGCCCGCGCTGGGTCCAGGTCGCCATGGTCGTCACCTCCATGCTCATCGGCGTGACCATGTTCTACGAGGTCGCCTTCATCATCATCGTGCCCATCGCGTTCACCCTGGTCCGGGTCACCGGGGCGAACCTGCTGTGGGTCGGGCTCCCGATGTCGATCGCCCTGTCGACCATGCACAGCTTCCTTCCCCCGCACCCCGGCCCCACCGCCGTCGCCGCGACCTTCCACGCCTCCGTCGGACTGACGCTGTTCTACGGCCTGTTCATCGCGGTCCCGGCCGGCGCGCTCATCGCGCTGCTCTGGCCGCGACTGCCGTTCATCAAGGCCATGTCCCCGGCCATCCCCAAGGGCCTGGTCAGCGAGCGCGAGTTCACCGACGAGGAGATGCCCGGCCTCGGCTGGTCCCTGTTCGTCGCCCTCTTCCCCGTCGTCCTGATCGCCGGCGCCGCGGTGACCGACATGGCCGCCTCCGGCGAGAGCCCGCTGCTGCACACGGTCGCGTTCATCGGCTCGGCGCCGATCGCGCTCCTGCTGACGCTGCTCCTGGCGATCTGGGCGTTCGGACCGAGGATCGGCCGGAGCCTGTCGGACGTCAGCTCCTCCTGCGGCTCGGCGGCCCAGGCGATGGCGATGATCCTCCTGGTGATCGGTGCCGGCGGCGCCTTCAAGAACGTCCTCGTCGAGGGAGGCATCTCCGACTACATCAAGGACGTCACCGAGAGCTGGACCATCTCGCCCATCATCCTCGCCTGGCTCATCGCGGTCATCCTGCGGGTGGCCCTCGGCTCGGCGACGGTCGCCGTCGTCACGGCCTCCGGCGTGGTGCTGCCCCTGCTCGCCGGCAGCGGGGTGAGTCCCGAGATGATGGTGCTCGCCGTCTCCTGCGGCTCCATCGCCTTCTCCCACGTCAACGACCCCGGCTTCTGGCTGTTCAAGGAGTACTTCAACCTCTCGGTCATCCAGGCGATCAAGGTGCGCACGACGTACACGACGGTGCTGTCGGTCCTCGGCCTGGGCGGTGTCCTGGCGGCCGAGTACACCATCGGCATCCTCGGTCTGTGACCCGCGGGCCCTCCCGGGCCCTTTCCGTCCCGTCCCGGTCCCACCCGCGTACACCCCCGCACCTCGCACGTCTATAACCCTGTACCCCGTACCTCCGTCTACAAGGGACTCGAAACCAGCATGAGCACGAGCCAGCCGACCGTCACCGCCTTCTCCGTCTATCCCGTGGCGGGCCGCGACTGCATGGAACTGAACCTCTCCGGTGCCCACGGCCCCTACTTCACCCGCAACATCGTCGTCCTGACGGACTCCGAGGGGCGCACGGGCCTGGGCGAGGTGCCCGGCGGAGAGAAGATCACGCAGACCCTGCGCGACGCCGAGTCCCTCGTGGTCGGTGCGAAAGTCGGCGACTACAAGCGGGTCCTGCGGGAGATCGGGGACCGTTTCGCCGACCGCGACTCCGGCGGACGCGGCGCGCAGACCTTCGACCTGCGCACCACCGTCCACGCCGTCACCGCCGTCGAATCCGCGCTGCTGGACCTCCTCGGCCAGCACCTGGACGTGCCGGTCGCCGCGCTCCTCGGGGACGGACAGCAGCGCGACTCGGTCCGCGTGCTGGGCTACCTCTTCTACGTCGGCGACCCGGGCCGCACGGACCTGGAGTACGTCCGCGAACACGACGCGGACGTCGACTGGTACCGGATCCGGCACGAGGAGGCCCTGACCCCCGAGGCGATCGTCCGCCAGGCCGAGGCCACCTACGACCTGTACGGCTTCCGCGACTTCAAGCTGAAGGGCGGCGTCCTGGACGGCGCCGAGGAGGTCAAGGCCGTCCTGGCGCTGAAGGAACGCTTCCCCGAGGCCCGGATCACCCTCGACCCCAACGGCGCCTGGTCGCTGCGCGAGGCCGTCGAGCTCTGCGAGCCGCTGGTCGGCACGCTCGCCTACGCCGAGGACCCCTGCGGGGCCGAGGGCGGCTACTCCGGGCGGGAGGTCCTCGCCGAGTTCCGCCGCGCGACCGGTCTGCCCACCGCGACCAACATGATCGCGACCGACTGGCGGCAGCTGACCCACGCGCTGGCCCTGCAGTCGGTCTCCATCCCGCTGGCCGACCCGCACTTCTGGACCATGCAGGGCTCCGTGCGCGTGGCTCAGCTGTGCAACGCGATGGGCCTGACCTGGGGCTGCCACTCCAACAACCACTTCGACATCTCCCTGGCCATGGTCACGCACTGCGGGGCCGCGGCGCCCGGCGCGTACAACGCCCTGGACACGCACTGGATCTGGCAGGAGGGCCTGGAGCGGCTCACCGTCGCCCCGCCCCGCATCGTCGACGGCGAGATCGCCGTGCCCGACGCCCCGGGGCTCGGCGTCCAGCTCGACATGGACCGCCTCCTCGCCGCGCACGAGCTGTACCGCGCCAAGGCCTTGGGGGCCCGGGACGACGCCACCGGCATGCGGTACCTGGTCCCCGGCTGGGAGTTCGACGCCAAGCGGCCCTGCCTGGTGCGCTAGCGGCTGTCGTTCGGACGGGTCGCGGGGTGCCGACGGTGCCCTGCCGGCGGGGGGAGGCTGTCCGGGCGGGGTGTCGCTGGACCGTACCCAGGGCGCCACGCGATCGCTCGTGGTCAGCGAGTACTTCGAGACGAGCGCCGACGGCGTGGCCGTGCGCGCGTCTACCGCATCCGCCTCTGAACCGCTGGGCGGACCCTCGGCGGGGCGCGCCGGGCACCCCCGAAGCCCCCCTGCGGTGGGACGTCGGCCCGCGGGGCCTCAGGCAGTGCGGGGCTTCGCCGGTACGCACCGCCAGGCGAGGCCCGCGGCGGCCAGGTAGGCCAGTGCGCCGACGGCCATGCTGGTGCGCAGCCCGGTGCTGTAGTCGGTGGCCGTGGCGAGCAGACTGCCGCCGAGGGCCACGCCGGTGGCGCTGCCGATCTGGCGGGTGGTGTTGAACAGGGCGGAGGCGGCCCCCGAGGAGGCGGGGGGTGCGGCGCCCATCACGGTGGTGGTCGAGCCGGTGAGGGCGAAGGAGGTACCGAATCCCGCGGCCATCATGGGGGCCACCAGCAGCGGGTAGGCGGGTTCGGCTCCTGCCGCGGCCCAGCCCGCCAGTCCCAGGGAAGCCAGGAGCATGCCGGAGACCACCAGCGGACGGTCGCCGGTGCGGCGGGTCAGCCGCCCGGACAGGACGGAGGCGAACATGGTCATCGCCACCGCGGGGAACAGTGCCAGCCCGGTGCCGAGGGCGCTGTAGCCGCGCTGGTGCTGGAACTCCAGGCTGGCGGTGAAGACCATCCCGTAGAAGGCGAAGTTGAACAGCAGGCCGATGACGGCTCCGCCGCCCATCGCGCGCGAGCGCAGCAGGCTCAGCGGAAGGACCGGGGACCGCGCCATCCGCTCGCGCACCGCGAACGCCGCGGCGGACAGCGCGGCCAGGCCCGCCCCGGCGAGCACGGCCGGATCGGACCAGCCTCGCCGTCCGGCCTCGTTGAGTGCCGAGGTCAGCAGTGCCACCGCCGCCACGACCGCGCACTGCGCCGGCCAGTCCAGGGCCCGGCCGGCGCGGCGGGGCGAGCGCGCCACGTACCGCAGCGTCAGCACCAGGCAGGCCGCACCGGCGGGCAGGTTGACGAGGAACACCCAGCGCCAGCCCACCGTGGAGACGAGCAGACCGCCCAGCAGCGGCCCGGCGGAGGCCGCGATGCCGGCCATCGAACCCCACATCCCGAAGGCCCGGGAGCGTGCGGCCGGCGCCGGGTAGGCCTGCTGGAGCAGGGCCAGGGAACCCGGCACGATCAGCGCCGCGCCGAGCCCCTCCACCAGGCGGGCCGCCACCAGGAAGGCGGCGCTCGGCGCGAGCGCGCACGCGGCCGAGGACACGGTGAACACCGCCACGCCCGAGCAGAAGACACGACGGTTGCCGAGCCGGTCGCCCAGAGCGCCACCGGTCAGCAGGAACCCGGCGAAGACCAGGGTGTACCCGTCCGTGATCCACTGGATGCCGGTGAGCGAGGCCGACAGCTCCCTGCCGATCACCGGCACGGCGACGTTGATGACCGTCACGTCCAGGATCACCATGAAGTACCCGGCGCACACCGCCAGCAGCGGTGCCGCGGACCGTCGCCCGGACTCCGGGACCGGCCCGGGGGAGGGCACGGACTCACCGCCACCGGCCGGCTCCGCGCACGCCACGGCCCCCACTCCATCCCATCCACGGAGGAACTGCATCGGAATGTCACGATAAGTTCCCTGTGCTCCGCATTGCGGGAACCTTGCTGCACGCATCGTCTCCGGTCACCAAGGAAACCGACGCGGTGGGCGGGGGAGACTGCCTGGTCCCCGTGGAGCAGGGCGCCGGCCGAGGCCCGGCGGGCGCTGCCCGTGAGGCGCCGCCCGCGCATCGGCGCCGCCCGCGGCACGGCCCGTCAGGCGCGGGTGGCGGCCTTGCGCAGGCCGTAGGCGGCGGCGCCGGCCACGAGTACCGCGGCCCCCCACAGCACCGAGGCCGGTGGCAGCGCGAAGGCCAGGACCAGGCAGCCCGCCGCGCCGACGACCGGCACGATCCGAGCGGGGCGGCCCTCGGCCGGTGTCAGCGTCCAGGCGGCGGCGTTGGCGATCGCGTAGTAGGCCAGCACGCCGAAGGAGGAGAAGCCGATCGCCCCGCGCACGTCCGTGGTGGCGGCCAGGACGACGACCACCGCGCCGACCGCCGACTCGGCGCGGTGCGGCACCCCGAACCGCGGGTGGACCGCGGCCAGCGCATGCGGCAGGTGCCGGTCGCGGGCCATGGCCAGGGTGGTGCGCGACACCCCGAGGATCAGCGCCAGCAGCGACCCGATCGCCGCGACGGCCGCCCCGGCGCGCACCACCGGCACCAGTCCCGGGACACCGGCGGCGCGCACCGCCTCGGCGAGCGGGTCCACGGTGTGGGCGAGCCCGTCCGCGCCGAGCACCGCGAGCACGGCGACGGCGACGGCCACGTAGACGGCCAGCGCGATGCCGAGCGCGAGAGGGACGGCGCGGGGGACGGTCCGCCTCGGGTCACGGACCTCCTCGCCGAGAGTGGCGATGCGGGCGTACCCGGCGAACGCGAAGAACAGCAGCCCCGCCGCCTGGAGCACGCCGCCGAACGTGACGTGCGCCCCGACGTCCAGCCGCGCGGCCCGCGCCTGGCCGCCGGCCAGGCAGGCGGTGACCACGGCGGCGAGCACCGCCAGGACGACCGCGACGATCCCGCGCGTCCACCACGCGGACTTCTGCACGCCGACGTAGTTCACCCCGGTCAGCGCCACCACGGTGGCGACCGCCACGGCGCGGGCCTGGTCCGGCCACACGTACGTGCCCACGGTCAGGGCCATCGCCGCGCAGGAGGCGGTCTTGCCGACCACGAAGCCCCATCCGGCCAGGTAGCCCCAGAAGTCGCCCAGGCGCTCACGGCCGTAGACGTAGGTGCCTCCCGACTGCGGGTAGCGGGCGGCCAGGCGGGCGGAGGAGGTGGCGTTGCAGTACGCCACCACGGCGGCCAGCGCCAGGCCGACCAGCAGCCCCGAGCCGGCCGCGCGGGCTGCCGGGGCGAACGCGGCGAAGACACCCGCGCCGATCATCGAACCGAGCCCGATCACCACGGCGTCGAACACGCCCAGGTGCCGCTTCAGCTCTCCCGCTTCGGCAGACGCCGCCGACCCGCCCATCGCACGCTCCTCGAACACAGCCCACGGACATCACACGCTCCGGTATCGGCGCACGATAGAGGAGCAGGGTGACGAGCAGGGGAACCGCCCGCTTCCGGCTCCGATCCGCGGCCCCGCGATGATCTCGCGTGGTCCGCCGAGGCCGGCGCCGCCGCACCGGCACCGGTTCCCGGCGGACCCCACCGGACCCGTCGCCGCCCGCGGAGCCGGCCCCGGGGACGTCCTCGCCCGGCCGACGACGGTCGCGCGGCCGACGACGGTCCGCGGCCCGGCCGTCGGGCCCGCCACCTCGGCGCCGAG
>NZ_JBVHDT010000011.1:41625-52362 GCF_055563235.1 Streptomyces sp. NPDC003248
AGGGCCGGCGTCGGGCTTCGGCCGTCGCCGTACGGCTACCCGCTGCGGAGTCGGCCCCGGGGACGTCCTCGCCCGGCCGACGACGGTCGCGCGGCCCGGCCGTCGGGCCCGCCGCCTCGGCGCCGAGGGCCGGCGTCGGGCTTCGGCCGTCGCCGTACGGCTACCCGCTGCGGAGTCGGCCCCGGGGACGTCCTCGCCCGGCCGACGACGGTCGCGCGGCCGACGACGGTCCGCGGCCCGGACGTCGGGCCCGCCACCTCGGCGCCGAGGGCCGGCGTCGGGCTTCGGCCGTCGCCGTACGGCTACCCGCCGAGACCGCCGGTGTCCCCACAGTCGTACCCTCGACCGGCCCCACCCGGGAAACGGACCTCGATCTCCAGCCCGCCGTCGGGGTTGGCGGTCGCGGTGATCTCGCCGTGGTGGGCGAGCACCACCGCCCGGACGATGGACAGGCCGAGCCCGGCGCCCCCGTCGGAGGCCGACCGGCCGCCGTCGCCGCGGACGAAGGGTTCCAGCAGCCGGTCCACCCGCTCCGCGGGAACGACCCGGCCGGTGTTGACCACCCGCAGGAACCCGCCGTCCGCCGTGCGGCCCGTGGACACGGCGACGCGGCCTGCCGGACGGTTGTGCCGGACGGCGTTGCCGATCAGGTTGGCCGTCATCCGTTCCAGCAGCACCGGATCGCCACGCATCGGCGCGGGCCGCAGATCCCGGTGCGCCACGAGGCTCTTCGCGCTCAGCCCGGCGGCGGCGCCCGCCAGTGCGCCGGCGGTGACCGTGGCGAGGTCCACCGCGCGGGACTCGCCCGTTCCCGCCTGGCTGTGCGCCAGCGCGAGCAGGCCGTCCAGGGTGCGGCGGCTGTGGTCGGCCGCCTCCCGGACGTCCTCGGCCATGGTCAGCAGCTCCGCCCGGCTGGGCTCGCCGTCGAGCGTCACGTCTATCGCGGTCCGCATGGTGGTGAGCGGGGTGCGCAGCTCGTGCGCGGCGTTCGCGGTGAACAGCCGTTGGCTCTCCAACGCCCGGTCACGTTCGGCGATACCGCGCTGGATCCGGTCCAGCATCCCGTTGACGGTCCTGGCCAGCGCCGCGAGCTCGTCCCGCGCCGGGCTCACCGGCACCCGGTCGGACAGGTTCTCCGCGGACAGCCGCCGGGCGGCGGCGGAGATCGTGCGGATCGGTCGCAGCACCCGGCCGGCCATCAGCCGGCCGAGCAGAGCGGCCAGCACGGTGACGGCCGCCAGCGCGATCCAGGCCTGCCCCACCAGCGTGGCCAGGGCGTCGTCGCGCACCTGGCGGGCCAGCTCCGAGGAATCCGGCGGCGGCAGCGGCTCGCCGGTGCCCGCTCCGGCGTACCGCACGACGATTCTGTGCTCGGTCAGGTTCCGGCGCGTCAGCAGGTAGGTGAGCGCGCTCAGCAGCATCCCCGAAGCCAGCACCAGCGCGGTGTGGAGCAGGGTGAGCCTGCCGCGTGCGGTCAGACGGACGGATCTCACCGCATCACGCCCGGAGCCGGTAGCCGGCGCCGGTCACGGTCTCGATCACGGGCGGGTCTCCGAGCTTGCGGCGCAGCGTGCCGACAGTGATCCGCACCGCGTTGGTGAACGGATCCGCGTGCTCGTCCCACACCTTCTCCAGCAGGGTCTCCGCGCTGACCACGGCACCGGCGGCGGACAGCAACTGCGTGAGCACGCCGAACTCCTTGGGCGCCAGGGAGAGCAGCCGGCCCGCCCGTTCCGCGGTACGCCGCGCCGGATCCAGGGTCACGTCACCGGCACGCAGCACCGGCGGCCGGGCCGGGGCGCTGCGCCGGGCCAGCGCGTGCACCCGGGCCACCAGTTCGGAGAACGCGAACGGCTTGCCGAGGTAGTCGTCGGCGCCCAGGGTGAGCCCGTCCACCCGGTCCTCGACCGTGCCGAAGGCGGTCAGCATCAGGATGCGCGAGGATCCCCGGTCCGCCAGCCGACGGCACACCGTGTCGCCGTGCACCACCGGCAGGTGCCGGTCCAGCACCACGACGTCGTACCGGTTCAGCTCGCACTTCTCCAGTGCTTCCCGGCCGTCCGGGGCCAGGTCGACGGCGAAGCCGTGCTTGCGCAGCCCGGTCGCGATGTATCCCGCCAGGGGCTGTTCGTCCTCCACCAAGAGCACCCGCATGGGCCGATTATGGCCACCGGGACCTATGGATCTCGTATGGCTGCGCGAACGGCCGCCCATACGCGCTGCCCGGTAGACCTGCCGGTGATCACATCCCGATGGCGAAAGGCAGTTCCCCATGGCGACTCGTCCCTCCCGGCGTACGGCACTCGCACTGCTCGGCGCGGTCCCGGCCGGCGGACTCGTGGCAGGCGGCCTCCCCGTCCCGGCCGCGGCCGACGACCGGTCCGGCCCGCTGCCCGCGGGTCTCCTGCCCGGCGGCGAACTGGACCAGTACGTGGCGGACAAGGCGGCGGCGGACGAGTTCTCCGGTTCGCTGCTGCTGACCCATCGGGGCCGGACCGTGCTGGCACGCTCGTACGGCACGGCCGACAAGCAGCGCGCCGTCCCGAACGGGCCGGGCACGCTCTTCCCGCTGGCCTCCGTGACCAAGCTGTTCACCGCGGTCGCCGTCGCGCAGCTGGCGCAGCAGCGGAAGATCGCCTACGGCGCCCGGCTCGGCACCTACCTCGACGGCTTCCCCTCCTCCGTCGCGGACACCGTGACCGTGCACCATCTGCTCACCCACACCTCGGGTCTCGGCGACTTCCACGCGTTGCCCGGTTACGAGTCCGCCGCGGCCGGCTGGACCACCCCGGAGCAGACCATGAACGGCACCACGGACCTGATCCGGCGGTCCGAGCCGGCTTTCGCCCCGGGCGCCGGATGGCTCTACAGCAATGCCGGCTACCACCTGCTCGGCGCGATCGTGCAAGAGGTGACCGGCATGTCGTACTACGACTACGTGCGGCAGCACGTGTTCGCCGCGGCCGGGATGACCGAGACGCGCTTCCTCACCAGGCCGCAGTGGCAGGCGGGCCGGAACATCGCGCATCCCTACCACCGTGACGCGCAGGGGCAGTGGACCGACGCGATCACGCAGTTCCGGTACATCGTCGGCGATCCGGCCGGTGACGCGTTCACCACCTGCGCCGACCTCGATCGCTTCGGGCGTTTCCTCTGGCAGCGCGAACTCCTCGACCAGGGCCGGACGGCCCTGGTGCTGAGCGGGAAGGTGCCGCTCGTCCCGGCCGGCACGGCCCCGGCCGACGGCACCGGCGTCCCCGCGCAGGACTTCTTCCAGTGCTACGGCCCCATCGGGGTGCTCGTCGCCGGCCAGTGGGCGTTCGGCCACGGCGGGGGCAACCCCGCCGGCATCTCGACCTCGATCGACGTGTACCCGGAGGCCGACTGGGGCGTCGTCGTGCTCTCCAACTACGACGGCGTCGTCGTCCCGTCGACAGCGAGCCTCGCGCGGAAGCTGATCACCGCCGGAGAGTGACCCCGGCACCGCACACGCCTCGGATCCCCGGGGGCGACGGCCGTGGTGCTCCCGGCTCCCGCGCTGCTCGCCTCCGGGTTTCCGAGCACTGGTGCACGCCCGTCCCGAGGCGCTCGTCGGCCGGCGTCCCGGCGGCCCGGCACGGTGCCGACGGGCGCCCGCCGGGGTGCGCTACACGGCCGGTCACGGCCCGCCGTCCGCGGCCGGCCGCGTAGCGCAACCGCCCGCGGCCCGCCGCGCTTGCGCACCGGCCCCGCTCAGCCCGCGAACGGCACCTGCACCGACGACGCCCTCTCCCCGGCCGGGTGCGCCCACAGTCCTTGCCCGGCGAGCCGCGGCAGCACTCCCTCCCCGAACCAGTACGCCTCCTCCAGATGCGGGTACCCGGACAGCACGAACTCCTCGATGCCCAGCGCCGCGTACTCCTTGATCCGCTCGGCCACCTCCTCGTGGCTGCCCACCAGGGCGGTGCCCGCGCCTCCGCGCACCAGGCCGATCCCGGCCCACAGGTTGGGGTGGATCTCCAGCCCGTCCCGGCTCCCGCCGTGCAGCGTGAGCATCCGCCGCTGCCCCTCGGACTCGCTGCGCGCCAGCCCGGCCTGCACGCTCCGGACGGTCTCCGGGTCGAACCCGTCGAGCAGCCGGTGCGCCTCCGCCCACGCCTGCTCGGAGGTGTCCCGGGTGATGACGTGCAGCCGGATGCCGAACCGCAGCGTGCGTCCCTCCCGCGCGGCGAGCCCCCGGACCCAGGCGATCTTCTCGGCGACCTGGGCCGGCGGCTCGCCCCAGGTGAGGTAGACGTCGGAGTACCGGGCGGCGACCTCGCCGGCGAGCGGTGAGGAGCCCCCGAAGTACACCTCGGGGACGGGATCGGGGACCCGGACGAGCTTCGCGTCCTCGACCCGGAGGTGTTCGCCCTTCAGGCCGACGGTCCCGCCCTCCCACAGCTCGCGGACGATCTGCAGGAACTCGCCGGTACGGCGGTAGCGGTCGTCCTTGTCGAGGAAGTCGCCGTAGGCCCGCTGCTCGTGGCTCTCGCCGCCGGTGACGACGTTCAGCAGCAGGCGTCCGCCGGAGTGCCGCTGGAAGGTGGCGGCCATCTGCGCGGCGAGCGTCGGGGAGACGAAGCCGGGACGGAAGGCCACCAGGAACTTCAGCCGCTCGGTGTGCCGGCTGACCATGGCCGTGGTCAGCCACGCGTCCTCGCACCAGGCGCCGGTGGGGGTGAGCGCGCCCACGAAGCCCAGGTCCTCCGCGGCGCGGGCGATCTGGCTGAGGTAGGCGACCGTGGGCGGCCGGTCACGCCCCGAGGCGGTGGCGGGGGTGCCGTGGCCGCCGCCGACGACATGGCGGCTGTCTCCGTTCGTGGGCAGGAACCAGTGGAAGGTCAGGGACACGAGGGGTCTCCGTTCGGGGGTGTCGCTACAGGAGGCCGTGGCGGGGCGGTCTGGTCCCGTCCAGGGCGTACCGGCCGATGTGCTGGATCTTCCAGCGGCTCGGGTCGTGCAGCGTGTGGGTGCGGGCGTCGCGCCAGTGGCGGTGCAGATTCAGGGCGTTGAGCGCGGACCGGGTGCCGGAGACCTCGAACAGCGCGCCGGCCACCTCCACCGCCGCGCGGGCGGCCTCCACCTTGGCCGCGGCGACCGCGACGGACGCCTCGGCGGCCGAGTCGTCGGTGAGGTCGGCCCGCGCCGCGTCCACCGCCCGCGCCGCCTCCCGCAGAAGCGCCTCGGACGCCCTCACCCGCAGGGCGAGTTCACCGAACTGCTGGATCAGCAGCGGATCCTCGGCGGCCGTCTCGGCCCCGCTCTCGAACCAGGGGCGGCTCTTGGTGCGGACGAACTCCGCGGCCTCGGCCAGCGCTCCCGCGGCGATGCCGGCGTCGATGGCCGCGTGCAGCAGCTGGGCGACCGCTCCGTGCAGCTGGGGGCCCCGGAAGGTGAGGTGGTGGGGCAGGACCCGGTCGGCGGGCACGGACACGCCGTCCAGGCGGACGGTGCCGCTGGCGGTCGTCCGCTGACCGAGGCCGTCCCAGTCGTCGATCACCGTCAGGCCCGGGGCGTCCCGCGGCACGTACGCCACGTGCAGTTCGTCGTCCTCGGCGCGGGCCAGCACCGGGATCCAGTCGGCGAACAGGGCGCCGGTGCAGTAGTGCTTGACGCCGGTGAGGAGGTACGAGCCGTCCGGCGCCGGCTCCAGACGGGTGCGGATGTCCTGGACGTGCCGGGTGCCGGCCTCCGACTGGGCGTTGCCGAAGCGGCGGCCGGCCAGCAGCTCGGCGAAGAAGAACTTCTGCTGCTCCGGCGTGCCCTGGCGGCGGATCACGTTGACGTAGGCGAAGTGGCTCTGCGGGATCTGGGCGAGACTGCCGTCGGCGGCGCCCAGCAGCCGGAAGATCTCCGCGAGGGTCTCGGCACGGACGTCCGCGCCGCCGTGTCCGGCGGGCACGGTCACGGCGAGCAGCCCGGAGGCGGAGAGCCGGTCGAGTTCCTCGCGGGGCAGCCTGCGTTCGCTGTCGCGGGCCGAGGCCCCCTCGCGGAACGCGTCGGCCAGGGCCGCCGCGACGGCGACGGCCTCGGCGTCGTCGGCGATGACGTGCGCGGTCATGGCCGTCAGCTCGCCGCGGCCAGGACCGGGGCGCCGCCCAGCACGGCCGAGAACCGGTCGACGACCTGGGTGAGCGCCTCGCCGGCGGACGGGGCCACCGTGATCGAGCCGTCCTCGTGAACGGTGATGTCCTTGTCGAGGGTGAACCAGCCCTGCACAATGTGGGCCGCACCCATGGAGTTCAGGACGGGCCGCAGCGCGTAGTCGATGGCCAGGACGTGCGCGACGGAACCCCCCGTGGCGAGCGGCAGCACGGTCTTCCCGGTGAGCGCGTACTGCGGGAGCAGGTCGAGGAGCGCCTTGAGGACACCGGAGTACGACGCCTTGTAGACGGGGGTGCCGACGACGACACCGTCGGCGCGGGCGAACAGGTCGGTGGCCTCGACGATCGCGGGGTGCCGGAAGTCCGCGCCGAGCAGGGCCTCGGCCGGGACGGTGCGCACGTCCAGGGGGATCACCTGGTGGCCGTGGGCGATGAGCCGCTGGTCGAGGTGGCGCAGCAGACGGCCGGTGCGGGAGGAGGCGGAGGGGCTGCCGGAGACGGACAGGACGGTGGCCATGGGTCCTCTTTCGGGGAGTCCGGGGCGCCCGTGCGGAACGGGCGCCCCGGGGGAGCGGTCAGGAGTACCAGGTGGGTTCGGGAAGTTCGCCCTCCAGGACCCAGCGGCCGACCTCGCGGCGCTTGTAGGCGACGGGGTCGTGCAGGGTGTGCGTGCGCACGTTGCGCCAGAAGCGGTCCAGGCCTTCGCCGGTGGCGGTGGAGCGGGCGCCGGTGACCTCGAAGATGCGGCTCGAGACCTCCAGGGCGACATCGGTGGCGCGGGCCTTGACCGCCGCCACCCGCACCTCGAAGTCGCCGCGGGCCTGCGCGGTCACCGCGTCGGGGTCGTCGTGCAGCTTCTGCCCCTCCGCGGCGACCGCGTCGGCGAGGGCCTCCACGGCCCAGAGCTTGGCGGTGAGGTCGCCGTAGACGTCGATGACGTACGGCTCGTCGACCGCCCGTTCGTGGCCGCCGTGCAGCCAGGAGCGGGACTTGGTGCGGGTGTAGGCGGCCGCCGTCTCCAGAGCGCCGGCCGCGATGCCCAGGTAGAAGTTGACGAAGACGAGCTGGATGGTCGGCACGTTGAGGGTGTTGTAGACGCGCGGCTGGAACACCTTGTCGACGTAGCCGGCCGCGGAGGACCACGGGGTGCGCACGCCGTCGAGGGTGACGCCGCCGCTCTCGGTCAGCCGCTGGCCGATGTTGTCCCAGTCGTCGTGGAAGGTCAGGCCCTCGCTGTCGGAGGGGACGATCGCGAACACGTGCTGCTCGGTGCCCTCCAGCACGCCTTCGAGGACGGTGACGTCGGAGACCTTGCTGCCGGTGGAGAAGGTCTTGCGTCCGGTGAAGACGAGGTCATCGCCGTCCTCGGTGACCACGACGTCCTTGTCCCGCGGGTTGACGGCGCCGCCGAAGAACCAGCGGCCCCGGGCGGCCTCGGCCTCGACGTGCTCCCACTGCTCACGGGTGCCGACGAGCCGGGCGGCCCAGTTCCACAGGTAGTGGTAGCCGAGGAGCTGGCCGATGGAGCCGTCGGCCTTGGCGATCTCGCGGACGACGCGGTAGGCGGTGGGCCACGGCTGGCCCCCGCCGCCGTGCTCGACCGGGCCGAGCAGGGTGACCAGGCCGGCGTCCTTCAGCAACTGGACCTCGGCGTACGGGGTGGCGCCGGCGCGGTCGCGTTCGGCGGCGTCGGTGGCGAGGACGGCGGCGACCTCGGCGGCGCGGCCGATCCATTCCTCGGGGGTCTGCGGGGTGGGCTGGGTCTGCCAGTCGGGGTGCGTGGCGGTGCTCATGTTCGTCGACCTCTTTCGCGGTGCGGTGCGGAAGGCGGGGGCGGTCAGGCGCGGACCGGGACGGCGCCGGAGTCGGCCTCGGCGCCGGTCCCGGTGGTTTCGTTCTCCGTCTTGTTCTCGTTCTCGGTTTCGGTTTCGGTTTCGGTTTCGGGGAGTCGTGCCTCCAGCTCGCGGACGAGGGGCAGCACGCGCCGGCCGAAGTATTCGACCTCCTCGTGGTAGTGGAGGAAGCCGAGGAGGAAGAGGTCGACGCCGAGCTTCTTGTAGGCGACGATCCGTTCGGCGATCTGCTCCGGAGTGCCGATGAGGCCGGTGCGGAAGCCGTCGTTGTACTGGACGAGGTCCTCGAAGGTGGAGTCCTGCCACATGCCCTTGCCGTCGGCGGTGGACCGTCCCGCCTGCTTCACGGCGGCGCCGAAGCCCTCGACGGCCTCGCTGTCCGCCTTCGCCACGATCTCCCGGAGCGTCTCGCGGGCCTCGCCCTCGGTGTCCCGGGCGATGAGGAATCCGTTGAGGCCGAACTTCGGCGCCGTACGGCCGGCTTCGGCCGCGGACCGGCGTACGTCGGCGATCTGCTCGGTCACGCCGTCGAAGTCCTTGCCGTTGGAGAAGTACCAGTCGGAGACCCGGCCGGCCATCTGCCGCGCGGCGGTGGAGTTGCCGCCCTGGAAGATCTCCGGGTGCGGGCGTTCGGGGGTGTTGAGGGGCTTGGGCTTGAGGGTGAAGTCGCGCAGCCGGTAGAAGTCACCGGCGAGTTCGGCGTGGTCCTCGGTCCAGATCGAGCGCAGCGCGCGGATGAACTCCTCGGAACGGCGGTAGCGCTCGTCGTGCTCCAGCCAGGGCTCGCCGAGGGCGGTGAACTCGCCCTTGAACCAGCCGGAGACCACGTTGACGGCGAAGCGGCCGCCCGAGAGGTGGTCCGCGGTGGCGCCGAGCTTGGCGAGGACGCCGGGGTGCCACAGCCCCGGATGGACGGCGGCGATGACCTTCAGCCGCTGGGTGGCGAGGAGCAGGGCGAGGCTGAAGCTGGTCGACTCGTGCTGGTACTCGGCGCCGTAGCTGGCCATGTAGCGGACCTGGCTGAGGGCGTAGTCGAAGCCGTTGTTCTCGGCGAGGACGGCGAGTTCCCGGTTGTAGTCGTATCCCCAGTCGGTGCGCTGCTCGATCGTGCTGGTGACGAGTCCCCCGCTGACGTTGGGGACCCAGTAGGCGAATTTCACGGGCGCTGCGGGCATGCGGAACTCCTGGCGCGAAACGGTGTCGGGCACGCCGAATTCAGGGTGCGGAAACACGCTGTGAATCCATGCGCTGGATTCATGCGGGCATCCCGTGCGGTGCGTCCGTACGGTGCCTTCGTACGGTGCATCGAGCGGTGAATTCAGGCGGTGAGGGGAGCCTGCACGGCACACGACCACACGACCAGCGACGCGCCTGCGCGTGCGGGGTGCGGGTACGGGTGCGGTGCGGGAGAGGGGCGGCGGATCGGGAAGTAGATCAGGCCGCGGCGCAACAGGAGGCGCTGGAGACGCGCGCGAGGTCGACATGGCGTCGCCGCGTGAGGTCCAGTCGCATCTTCATGCCGTCGATCGTGGCAGCAGCCGGCCGCAACGGTCAAGGCAAACCCGACCGGTCTCGTATCGCGGACCATTGAATTTCACGAAGGCGTGACAGGGAAACCCTTGAACCGGTGGTGAATGCGGCCGCATTCTTCCGGCGTGCGGACAGAACAACTGGAATACATAGCGGCGGTCACCCGGCTCGGTTCGCTGCGCCGGGCCGCCGAGGAACTGCGCCTGTCGCAGCCCGCGTTGAGCGAGACCGTGCGCAACCTGGAGCGCGAGCTGGGCGTGGACCTGCTGGAGCGCAAGCGTTCCGGCGCCACGATGAGCGCGTCGGGGCGTGAGCTGCTGCCCCACATCATCGGGGTGCTGGACGCGGTGGACCGGCTGCGCGCGGCGGCCGGCGAGCAGCACCGCATCAGCCGTATGGTGCGCGTCGGCACCGTGAACGCGGCGACCGTGCCGCTGCTCATCCCGGTGGTGCGGGAGTTCCGCGCCGCGCACCCCGTCACCCAGGTCGAGGTGGTGGCGGCCCAGCAGACCGACATCCACCGGACGCTGCTGGAAGGCGGCTTCGACCTGGGCCTGGTGAACCACCTGGCCGGTGACGACATGCCCGCGGAGTTCGAGTCGACCGAACTGCTGCGGGGGCGGCCGGTGGTGTGCGTGCGGCCCGACAGCCCGCTGGCGGCCGGCCCGTCGGTGTCGGTGGACGACCTGCTCGGCGTGCCCCTGATCGGGATGCGCTCCGGATATGTGATGCACCGTTACGTGCACCGGCTCCTCGGCGGCCGCGCGCCCTCGTTCGCGTACTCCACCGACGGGGCGGAGATGGGCAAACTCATGGTGGCCGAGGGGCTGGGGGCGACGGTCCTGCCCGAATTCAGCGTGGCCGGCGACCCACTGGAGCGGCGGGGCGCCCTCACCTACCGGCCGATCAGCGGGGAGACGACCCGGGTGCTGCTGATGCTGCGCCGACGCCGCGCCGACTCCGTGCCGCAGGCCGCGCAGGACCTGCACGAGGTGTTCGTGCGGACGGCACGGGAACTGGGCACGGGCAGCCGCTGAGGGCGCCGGCCGCCCACGGTCCGCCCCTGGGCGGCACCGCCGAGCCGAAGCCCCGGAGCCGGTAGGCGTCGTGGGGCCGCCCCCCCCCCCCCCCGGCCGCCCCCCCCCCCCCGGGCCCCCGGGGGGGGGGGGGGGGGCGGGAACCGCCCGGGGGGGGTGGGGGGCGTGGTGGCGACGGTTGGGGGGGGGGGT
>NZ_JBVHDT010000011.1:52372-313675 GCF_055563235.1 Streptomyces sp. NPDC003248
CGGCGGGGCGCCCTCACCTCCCGGCCGATCAGCGGGGAGACGACCCGGGTGCTGCTGATGCTGCGCCGACGCCGCGCCGACTCCGTGCCGCAGCGCCACGCGGCCGGCGCACGACGCCCTTCACCTCGGTCGTCGCGCTGGAGGACGTCAACGGACGGGCGTTCTGGGCGTCATGTGTCGCTCGATGTGGATCTGGGTGAAGACCGCGACCTTGGCCCGCAGGGCCCAAGGGTCGAAGGGCTTGGTGATGTAGTCGACGCCACCGACGAGGTACCCCTGACTGGCGTGGACCGGATCCGCGCCCATGGCGGTCAGGAAGATGATGGGAACGTCACGGTTGCGGTGGCGGCGTTTGATCTGGGCGGCCGTCTCGTAGCCGTCCATGTCGGGCATCTGTACGTCCATGATGATGACCGCGAAGTCGTCGTTGTCCAGGAGGGCTTTGAGCGCCTCCCGACCGGACGAGACCGTGACGAGGTCCTGATCCAGCGTGCCGAGGACAGCGGTGATGGCCAGCAGGTTGTCGGGCTGGTCGTCCACGACGAGGATCTTGGGCAGGCCGGCGTCCGGCACGGCCGGGAGCACCGCGGGACGTTCGAGGGCGTCGAGCTGACGCTCCAGCAGCCGGCAGCGCTCCTCGGCGGCGGCCCGCTCCTCCCGCGCGTTCTTCAGTTCCTCACCGAGCCTGGTGACCTGCTGTTGCAGCACGTCGCGTTCCTCGAGCAGCTGGGTGACATCGGGGTGAGCGGCCGCCAGTTCGTCCGCACGGCTCCGCTCCGCCTTCCAGTCCGCCTCCAGCTGCGAGAGCCGCACCTCCAGGTCGTGGATGCGGTTCGTCCGCTCCAGCAGGGCGTCGCCCAGGACGTCTCCCTGAACGCTGGAACGCCGGGACCGGCGGTCGGCGTCGGCCAGCTGCTCCTCGAGGACCTCCATCGCATGGTGCTGCGAGGAGCCGGCGTCGATCGCGGCCCGGTACAGCTCCCGGACGAGCTCGACGGCCTCGGGCGTCACGGCCGTCCCCCGGTGCTCACCGAGGTCGGCCAGCAGCTCCCTCACGATCTTCCACGGAGGCAGCCGGGTGCCGTTGAGGTACCGGGACAGCGTGCCGGGGTCCCACTGCCGGCGCGTCGCGTACCGGCGCACCGAGACTCCCAGCCCCTCGAACAGCTCCCTGAGGGCCTGAGCCAGAGCACGCGTCGCTTCGGGAAGGTCACTGCCGAGCGGCCTCAGCTCACCCACGCCCCTCTCCTTCCGGCTCGCGGGACGCGTCGCCGCGGGCCCCGTCGCTCACGATCAACCGGTTGAAGAACGAGGCGGCGAGTCCGGCCGCGGCAAGACCGGCGAGCACACTGCGGGAAGGCCCCTCACCCCCCGTCCAGGACAGTGCTGCCGCGACACCCCCGCTGAGCACCGCGAGCAGCAGGACGAGTGCGCCTCTGGTCGTCAACAACGGCTGTTCCATACGGTGTCCATCCACTCGGCCCCTGGCCGGGAGGCAAGGGGAGCCCATCACCCGCGCGGCGGATTGCCCTCGGGGTGACACACAGGATGGAGTGCCGGGAACCTGTTGCGTACCGCAATCGGCGATGCAACACCCGTACTGAGGTGTCGTACGGCGGCGGCATGACCGGGCGGCGCCACGTTTCCCGAGGTCACCTGATTCCTCTCGGACGGAGCGTTGCCAGTGTGTTGCGCGCAACGTGGGCTCCCGCGGCGACCGCCCGGAGGCTCGCCGGCCGGGTGCTCACGGAGGCGTCGGGGCCCGGTCCCGGTCACCGGGGGCCGGAACCGGGCCCGGCCGGGGCGGCCGGTGGATCGGACCCGTCGTCCGGGACAGGGGCAGGCCCGTGGCGTCGTTCGCGCGGGCGATGATCTCCGCCGTGATGGACACGGCGGTCTCCTGGGGCGTGCGGGCGCCCAGGTCCAGGCCGATGGGGGAGTGCAGCCCGGCCAGTTGCCCGCTGGACAGTCCCGCCTCCCGGAGGAGGCGCAGGCGCTCGTCGTGCGTGCGCCGTGATCCCATGGCGCCGATGTAGCCGACGGGCAGGTCCAGCGCCAGACGCAGCAGGGGAATGTCGAACTTGGGGTCGTGCGTGAGGACACAGACGGCCGTGCGCTCGTCCACCGCCGTCCGCCGCAAGTAGCGGTGGGGCCAGTCGACCACGATCTCGTCCGCATGGGGGAAGCGTGCCGGGGTGGCGAAGACGGGGCGGGCGTCGCAGACGGTGACCCGGTACCCGAGGAAGCGGCTCGTCTCACTGAGGGCGGCGGCGAAGTCCACGGCGCCGAAGATCAGCATGCGGGGGCGGGGCGCGTGGACGTGGACGAAGGCGGTGAGCGGCTCGGGGCAGCTCTCCGCGTCCCCTCCGACCGTGGCGCGTCCGCCGCGCCCCGTGCGCAGCAGGGCCCGGGCCTCTTCCGCCACCGCTCGGCGCGCCGGCCCGTCGGCCAGGCCCGCGGAGGAGGCGTGGCCGTCACCGAGAACGCTCAGTGTCGAGCCGAGGAGATGACCGGGCCCTTCCACGAGCTGTGCCACGGCGGCCGGCCGGCCCCCCGTCACCTCGGTGAGGGCGGCCGCCAGGTGGGCGTGGGCGGCGGGGTCGACGTACTGGACGAAGACGTCGAGCTCACCGCCGCAGGTCAGGCCGACGGCGAAGGCGTCGTCGCCGGAGTGGCCGAACCGGGCCCGCAGCGGGAGGCCGGCCTCTCGGAGAACGTGTCGGCACAGTTCGTACACGGCGCCCTCGACACAGCCGCCGGAGATGCCGCCGACCGCGTTGCCGTCGTGGTCCACCGCGACCGACGTACCGGCCGGCAGGGGTGTGCTTCCGGTGACGTCGACGACCGTGGCCAGGGCGAAGGGCCGTCCGGCCCGGCACCAGCGGCGCAGCGTGTCCGCGATGTTCAGCATGGGTCCTCCTCCAGGGGACGCCGTCCACGTCGCGCTGCCCGGCCCGCCGCCGGCGCGGCCTCCACCGCGGTCCGACCGGCGGGGGCCCGGTCGCGGCGGCGGCCTTCACATGTGCTGGGCGCCGGCTCTGATCGCTTCGCGGATACGGGGGTAGGTGCCGCAGCGGCAGATGTTGCGGATGCCGTCCAGATCGGCGTCGGTGATCTCGCGTCCTTCTTCCGCCACGCGGCGGACGAGTGCGACGGCGGCCATGATCTGGCCGGGCTGGCAGTAGCCGCACTGGGCCACGTCCCGGTCGATCCAGGCCTGCTGCATCGGGTGCAGATCGGTCCCCGCGGTGGCGGGGAGTCCTTCGATCGTGGTGATCTCGTCGGTCGGCCGGAGCTTTCCGACGGGCACCGTGCAGGGAGTGACGGCTCTGCCGTTGAGGTGGCTGGTGCACGCCTTGCAGACGCTGATGCCGCATCCGTATTTGGGCCCGGTGACACCGAGGACGTCGCGCAGTACCCACAGGAGGCGCACGTCATCGGCGACGTCCACGGTCACCTGTTCGCCGTTGAGGCGGAATGTGTGCTCGGGCATGGGTGCTCCAGGTTCTCAGCGGACGTGGTCCAGGCCGTCGGTGGGCGATGCGGGGACGGGCGGGACGGTGGGCTTGGGCTCGAAGGAGAGCGTGCCGTGGTTGATCGGGAAGCTGGTCGGCATGGTTCCCGTGGCGCGGCCGTACGCGCAGGCGACGGCGGCCATCGAGGCGGCGACGCCCAGTTCCCCGGCCCCGCCGGGTTCCCCCGTGGTGGCCGGCATGACGACGATGTCCAGTTCGGGCGGTGTGTTCCACTGCCGGGTGTAGAAGTAGTTGTCCCAGCTGGCTTCCAGGAAGTACCCGTCGCGCAGGTGCAGGCTGGAGGTCAGGGCCAGGGCGATGCCGTCCATGACGCAGCCCATCATCTGCGCCTCCAGACCGCGCGGGTTGACGGCGAGGCCCACGTCCACGGCGAGGACCGCCTTGGTGACGCGGGGGCCCGTCACGCCGTCGCGGATCGGGCGGTCGACGGTCTCCGGGCGGCAGTCGATCTCCACGAGCACGGCGCTGGTGGCGTGGTACTCGGAGTGGAACGCGATCCCCTGCGCCATGCCGGCCGGCAGCGACCGCCCCCAGCGTCCGACCTCCGCGACCTTGTCCAGCACGGCCCGGGACCGTTCGTCCCGCAGGAAGTCGTGCCGGAACCGGAAGGGGTCCTTGCCCATCCTCCCCGCCAGCCGGTCGACGAGGAGTTCGCGGGCGCAGGTGGCGTCGGGGGAGTAGACGTTGCGCATGCTGCCCGTGTTGAAGCTCTTGTCGGTTTCGCTCAGCAGGCGGCTGTTGACACCGAAGTCGTAGGGCATCGACTGGGAGAGCTGGAAGAACGTCTCCGAGAACCCGATGTCGCCGACGGGCAGCCGTGCGGCCAGGGCGGTGAAGATCTCGCCCAGTCCGTGACCGAGGTCGGTGGCCACGCTGGTGTGCCGCTGCCGGTAGCCGAGGACGGTGTCGCCGAGATACGCGATGCGTACGCGGGAGGTCGCCATGGGGTGGGTGCGGCCCTGCCGTGAGTCGTCGGCGCGGTGCCACAGCAGCTTGACCGGTTTGCCGAGCGCCCGGGAGATCTCCACGGCTTCCAGCGCGGCGTCGAAGAAGAGCTTCCGGCCGAAGGAGCCGCCGCCTTCGGTGACGTGCACCGTGACCGTGTCGAGCGGCAGCCCGAGCTTGGCGGCGATCGCCTCCTGCGCGACGATCGGTGCCTTCAGACTCGACCAGACCTCGGCCCGGTCGGGCCGTACGTCGGCTATCGCGCAGTTCGGTTCCAGCGCGCTGTTGCTGCGGAAGGCGAACGTGAATCTGCCCTCCACGCTCGGTGTCAGGGGCGGCGGGCCGAGGGGGATCTCAGCCGCCTCCAGCTCTTCGAGCACGGACGCGTCGGACTTGCCTTCGGCGCTGCCCGGCTTCCAGGACACGCGCAGGGCACGGACGGCGTCGATGCACTGGCCGAAGGTCTCGCCGCGTACCGCCACGCCGGTGGAGACGGTGGCGACGTCCGTGATGCCGGGCATGCCGCGGACCTCCGCCAGGTTGGCCACCGACCCCACCGTGCCGTTGATGGTCGGCGGGCGGCACACCATGGTCGGCAGGGCGCCCGGCACGGTCAGGTCCAGGGTGAACCGCTTGCGTCCGGTGACGGCGGCGAGGGCGTCGACGCGGGTGCGCGGTGTGCCGATGACGGTGAAGCGTTCCCGAGGTTTGAGGTCCACGGCCACCTGCTGCGTCCGTACGCTCGCGGCCTTCTCGGACAGGGCGCCGATGCCGATGCTCTCGCCGGCCGGGCCGGTGACCACTCCGGCCTTCAGGGTGAGGCCGGTGACGGCCGTGCCGAGCTCGTCCGCCGCGGCCAGCAGCAGCCGGCCGCGGGCGACGGCGGCGGCGACCCGCACCGGGGTGAAGGTGGAGACGGTCGTGTTCGAAGCACCGGTGAGCTGGTTGAACAGCAACTCCGGTCGCGCGTCGGCGAGGGTGACCCGCACCCGTTCCAGGGGGACGTCCATCTCCTCGGCGATCAGCATGGCTGTCGACGTGGTGATGCCCTGGCCCACCTCGGCGCGCGGCAGCGCGAAGGACACGATGCCGTCCGTGCCGACCTCGACCGTGATCAGGCCGGAGGTCGGCAGGGCGGCCGCGGTCATCACGTCGTTGAGATCGACCAGTTCCGTGATCTCGGGGGAGGGGATGCCGGCTCGGGCCGTCGGTGCGGCGGCCAGTTCGGCGGCGGCCACGAGGGTCGGAGCCGCCAGCACGAACCCGAGGAACCGGCGCCTGCCCAGGCCGGCCGTACCGGGCTCCGGCCGGGGTGCACGGTCTGTGTCGCTCATCGACGGTCTCCTCGTGTCGTCGTGTCGTCGTGTCGTCGTTCCGTACTGCTCTGTCTCTGCGACGTCCGAGAGCTGTGCAACCGGACCGCGGGGTTCCGCCAGGGGGGCGCGGAACCCCGCGGTCCGGCGTCGGGGTGCGTCAGGACGGGCGGTTCACTTCCGGGATCTCGAGGTCGATGTCCTTGCCCTCGGCCAGGAACAGCAGGACGAACTTGCGGATGGCCTCCTCCACGGTCCAGGCGGCCTCCGGAACCAGCGGCAGGGGGATCAGGCCCTCGCGGAAGGCGACCAGCAGCGGCCAGGCGGCGCTGATCAGCGGCTGCCAGAACGGCTCCTTGTCCAGTCCGATCAGGTCCCCGGTCCGGTCGCCGACCGTGTACCTGGAGAAGGCGTTGATCAGGGGGCGGGTCAGGCCGGCGTCGAGTTCGGCGACGATGTCGAGGAGCACGTCGGTCAGCTCGTTGCCCTCGGGGGTGGAGGCCAGGATGGGGTCGAGGACCTGCCGGGACTGGGCGTCGGCCTCGTCCCAGGAGGCGGGGATGTACTCGTCCAGGATGCCCATCATGTGCGCGGTGACCTGCCACACGTGCAGGAAGCCGTCCGACTCGGCGGCGGAGATCGGCACCCTCCAGTCCTTCAGCTTGTGCATGACGAAGGTGGGCAGGCTGTGCCAGGTGACCATCATGTCCGCCTGGCTGATGGGGATGGTCTGGCCGCCGCTGGTACGGGACCAGCCCGGGGACTGCGGCAGCAGGTGCCGCACGGCGGCGTGCACCAGCCGGGTCTTCACCGCGGTGACGATCATCGTGCCCTGCGGCTGGTAGGCGTCCAGGTCCCCGACGTCGTACCCGAGCTTGGCGGTCTTGGCGATGCGGTCCTTCATGTCCGCCCCGCCCTTGGAGTAGTAGACGGCGCGTGCCTCCCGTGGGATGGCGGTGCTCATCAGACCGCTGCCCAGCCCGTACAGGGCACCGGTGTAGATGCCCTTGTTCTTGGTGAACCGGACCGCGGCCTCGAGTTTGCCCGAGTCGGCCCAGGACGGCATCCGGCGTGCCTTCTCCATGAAGTCCCGCAGGTCCGCGGGCAGTCCGGCCGGCAGCGGCTGGTCGTTGCGGGTCCACTGGCGCAGCAGCTCGTTGACCTTGGGCACGTCGCCCCGGTCGATCACCGCGGCGAGCACGGGATCGGCCTCGTCGTCCCACACCCACTCCGGGTCGAGCCCTGCTCCCGTTCCCGCCACCGAACCGCTCGGCGCCCACGTCCACGGGGGACGCGCCTGGGCGGGCGTGGCCGCGCCCAGCGCGCCCAGTGCTCCCAACGCCCCGCCGGCGATGAGCATTCTCCGCCTGCTGAGTCCGTCCATGCTCTGAACTCCTCCTTGAGTTCTGTCGGTGAGTACCGCGCTGCGAGGGGACGAGGTCCGCCCCTCGGTGCCCTGTGACGCCGGGCTTCGCACGTGTGCGGACGGGCCCCGTTGCCGGTGCGGCCCTTCCGCGTTCCGGTACGGCCCCCGTGCGGGGCCCGCGTGACAAGGCCACTGCAAGGGGGGGGCGACCGCTCGGCCGGGCACCAGCGGTGGCCGTCTCCCGTCCGGATGGTGAGGGGGGAGCGTCGCGCCACCGCGGGCGCCGATGCCCTTCAGGCCGGGCGGTTGGTGTCGGGGATCTCGATGCGCGTGCCCTGACCCTTGGTCAGGTAGAACAGGATGTACTGCCGGGCCGCCTCGTCGATCGTCCAGGCGAGGGGCGGTACGAGCGGCAGCGGGATCAGCTTCTCGCGGAAGGCCACCAGCTTCGGCCAGGCGGTCGCGATCGCCTTCTCCCAGAACGGCTCGTGGGGGATGCCGTCCCAGTCGGCGACCTGGTCGCCGACCAGGTACCGGGCGAGCGCGTTGACCAGCGGACGGTCGACGCCGCCGGGGCTGGTCTGTTCGGCGAGCTGGCCCAGCAGGATGTCGGTCAGCTCGACGCCTTCGGGAGTGGGGGCCAGGATGGGGTCGAGGACCTGCTGGGACTGGGCGTCGGCCTCGTCCCAGGTGGCGGGGATGTACTCGTCCCGGATGCCGAGCATGTGCGCGGTCACCTGCCACACGTGCAGATAGCCCGCCGACTCGGCCGGCGTGACGGGCACCTTCCACTCGCGCAGCTTCCGCATGGTGTAGGTGGGCAGGCTGTGCCAGGTGACCAGCATGTCCGCCTGGCTGATGGGGATGGTCTGGCCGCCGCTGGTGCGCGACCAGCCCGGGGACTGCGGCAGCAGGTGCCGCACGGCGGCGTGCACCAGCCGGGTCTTGACGGCTTCCACGATGACCTTGCCGTCGGGCCGGTAGGCGTTCAGGTCCCCGACGGCGAAGCCCAGCAGGCTCGTCTTGGCGACCCGGTCCTCCATGTCGGCGCCGCCCTTGGAGTAGTACACGGAGCGTGCCTCGCGGGGGATGGCGGTGCTCAGCATCCCGCCGCCCACGCCGTTGAGCAGATTGAGGTAGATGCCCCGCGACTCGTTGAACTCGGCCGCCGTCTCCAGCTTGGCCCGATCCGCCCACGAAGGCAGCTGACGTGCGCTTTCCATGAACTCGCTCAGGTCCGCGGGCAGTCCGGCCGGCAGCGGCTGGTCGTTGCGGGTCCACTGGCGCAGCAGCTCGTTGACCTTGGGCACGTCGCCCCGGTCGATCACGGAGGCGACGAGCCGGTCCACCTCCTCGTCCCACACCCACTCCGGGTCGAGCCCGGCGCCCGTTCCCGCCACCGAACCGCTCGGCGACCACGTCCACAGGGACCGCGCTCGGGCCGGCGACGCCATGCTCAGCGCGCCGAAGGCTCCCAACGCCCCACCTGTGATCAACATCTTGCGCCTGCTGAGTCCGTCCATTGCTGCGAACTCCTCCTGGAATTCCGTGTGTTGCGCGGACCTGTGGTCCTGCGGCTCCCGTTTGATACGGTGAAACAGATGCAGACTCTCTGTATCTTCAGGGGAGCACAACCGAGGCGGGAACGCCAGAGGCTTCACAGGATCAGGGAGGAACCCGTGAAACCCGCGCACGCGCCCCCCAGGGGCCCTGCCGACCTTGCGGCGCTGCTCGACACCGCGTTCGCCGACGCCGTCGGAGGCGCCGGCCGGGACGACGAGACGGACACGCGTCTGCTCGACGCCGCTTACGAGCAGTTCTGTCGTATGGGGATCAAGCGGTCCGCCATCTCGGACGTGGCACGACGCGCGGGAGTCTCCCGGATCACCGTCTACCGGCGGTTCGCCACCAAGGACCTGCTGGTCGAGCACGTCGTACGGCGTGAGTTCCGGCGCTACTTCGATCAGTTCATCATCGACATCCGGGACGCCGAGACCGTGGCCGACCGGGTCGTCGTGGGCTTCGTGAGCTCCATGCGGGCCATCCGCGACAACCCCCTGATCGGCGGACTGATGATCGCCGAACCGGAATCCGTCGTGCCGTCCATGACCAACGACGGGGGCCGCACGCTGAGCACGGTCCAGCGGTTCCTGGCGGGGAGGCTCCGCGAGGAGCAGCGCACGGGTCATGTCTCCGCCGAGGTGGAGGTGAGTCTCGTGGCGGAGATGATGGTCCGTATCTCCGCGTCGCTGCTCGTCATCCCCAGCCATGTCATCGACCTCGGCGACGAGGCGCAGTTGAGGAAGGTGGCCCTGGAGTTCCTCGTCCCGATGCTGGAACCGCCGCCGCCCCCGCCGCGCCCGTAGCGTTCCGCCTCGCACCGCCGGCGGGCGCCTTGAACCGGAGGGCGCTTGAACCGAAGGGGCCGGCCGAACCTGTTGACACTGAGTCAGGAGCAATTCACCGTGAGGTCCGCTCATGGACCTCACACACGGCTCGCGATGAAGGGAGCCCGCCGTGGCCACGGCACAGCAACTGCACGAGTCCGTCGAAGGACAGACCATCACCGGGCTGCTGCGCCGCAACGCCCGGCAGTTCGCCGACCTTCCCGCCCTCACCACCGGCGTCGGACCGGACGCGGCGACGCTGTCCTGGTCGCAGCTGCGCGCGGAGGTCGCCGCCCTGGCGCGCGGTCTCATCGCGCTCGGCCTGGAACAGGGCGACCGGATGCTCATCGCCATGTCCGGGCGGGCGCAGCACTGGATCGCCGACCTCGCCGCAGTGCACGTCGGCGCCCTGCCCTGCGGCATCCACGGCACACTGAGCACCGAGCGGATCATCGCCACGGCCCGGCACAGCGCCGCCACCGTGCTCGTCCTGGAGGGCGAGGAACAGCTACGGCAGTGGCGGCCGGCCCTGGCGGACCTGCCGCGCCTGCGCGCTGTCGTCGTCCTCGACTGGGACGCCGCCCCGGCGGACGACCCGCGCTTCGTCAGCTACCCGGCCGTACGCAACGCCGTACCGCCCGACGACGCCGCGTTCGAGGCGCTCACGGACGCCGTCACGGCAGAGCGGCCGTTGGCCCTGGTGTACACCTCGGGCACCACCGGAGACCCCGAGGGCGTGGTCCTCACCCACCGCAATGTCATCCACGCGTCCCTGATGTTCCACCGGCTCGCCTCCGCCCCTGAGCATCCACGCTGGGTGGCCTGCACGTCGACGGCGCACGTCACGGAGCGGGTCCTGGGAATCCACGGGCCGATCTGCGACGCCGGCCACACCACGCTCTGTCCGGCCCCCGAGCAGCTCCTGCCCACCCTGCTCTCGGTGCGCCCGCACGGGTTCTTCGGGACCCCCAGGGTGTGGGGCGAGCTCATCGCCGTCCTGCGGGCGGAACTCGACACCTTCACCGAGGACCGGGCGGCGGTCGTGACGCAGGCCAGGGGAACGGCGCTCGAGGCGTTCCGCCTGCGGGCCGCGGGCAAGGAACTGCCGGCGGACGTCGTCGAGCCGCTGGAGCTGCTCGACGCGCAGGTGCTGCGGCCCGTCCGCGCCGCCGTCGGGCTCGACGAGTGTCGCCGGGCTTTCTGCGGAGCGGCGCCGATCCCCGTCCCCGACCTGGAATTCCTGGCCGGCGTGGGCCTTCCGGTGTACGAGGTGTGGGGTTCGGGCGAGACCACCGGGGCGGCGGCGGTCAGCACCCCCGAGGCCTTCGCCCTCGGCTCGGTCGGACGCCCGGGGCCGGGCGTCGAGGTCAAGGAGGCCCACGACGGCGAGCTGCTCGTCCGCGGTGCGGTGGTGGCCGCCGGTCACCTGCGCGCCGACGGTCGTATCGAACCCGCGACCGATGCGGAGGGCTGGCTGCCCAGCGGTGACGTCGGGACCGTGGACTCCCGGGGCATCGTCACCGTCACCGGCCGCAAGAAGGAGATCATCGTCACCGACGACGGCACGCACATCGCTCCGGCCAGGATCGAGTCACTGCTGAGAACACACCCTCTGGTCGCCCACGCCGTCGCCCTCGGCGACCGGCGCCGGTCCGTCACCGCCCTACTGGTCCTGGACGAGGTGGCGGCCCCGCTCTGGGCCCGGACCAACGGAATCGACACCGCCGGCCTCGAGGAGCTGTCCCGTCACCCCGCGGTGCTCGCGGCCCTGGAGGCGGCCGTCGCGGCGGCGAACGCGGTCCTCTCGTCCGGAGAGCGGGTGACGAGGCACCGCGTCCTGCCGGGCCCCTGGACGGTGGAGACGGGCGAGCTGACACCGACGCTGGGGCTGCGGCGCCATGCCATCGACGAACTGCACGCCCACACGATCGAGTCGATGTACTCATAGCAGCCGGCACACCAGGGAGCGTCACGAAGGAGCCGACCACATGGGCGTTCAGCGTCAGGTCCCACGACGCAGATTGGCGCCGGATGCCCGGCGTGCCGAGATCCTCGCCGTCGCGCGCGGGCTCTTCGGGGCCAACGGCTACACCAAGGTGTCCCTCTCGGACATCGCCGCCGAAGCAGGCGTGGCCCGCGCGCTGATCAACCATTACTTCGGCGGCAAACGTCAGCTCTACCTCGCGGTGGTGCGGCAGACCATGGTCGTCCCGGCCTCCGTCCTGGAGCTGCTGCCCCCGAGCGGCCCGGAGGAACGCCTGTCGATATGCGTCGACCGGTGGCTCGACGTCGTGGCGCGCAACCGGGAGATGTGGTTGTCCGCGATCAGCCTGGAAGCCCTCGGCGACGACCCTGAGATCGACCAGATCATGCTCGAAGCGGACGAGATCGCCACCGACTGCATCCTCGAGGCCGCGATGCTGTCCGACGTCACCGACGGACAGCCGAAGCTGCGGGCGATGATCCGCGCCCACAGCGGCATGCTCAAGGCCGCCTCCCGCGAATGGCTGGTACGCGGCACGCTCAGCCACAGGGATCTGCACGTGATGCTGACACGCACGGTGCTCCACCTGATCGACACGGTCTTCCCCGCCGTACGGCACGACTGACGGCCGGACCCCGGACGGACCCCCAGGTCCTCCCGGAACCTCCGCGCGAGGTCGCGTACCACGACACCATGATCTACCACCCGAATGATCTTTGAAGACGGACCCTAGACGGCGGTCCCGGCTTCGAGGTCGAAGGGGACACCTGTGAGCTGCTCGCTCGCCGCCCACAGCCGCCTGCCCTCCGCGGGGTCGTCGGCGCCTGTGGGGAGCTTGGCGGACTTGGGGGTGCCGGAGGTCTGGTCCCGTCCGGCGGGACCGATGAACCCGCCCGACTGGACGTACGGGCTGGTCGCCGCGTACAGGGAGGGCCAGGCCGCACCCTCGGCCGAGCCCATGAGCAGACGTGCGGCGATCGGGGTGACCATGCGGCTCAGGGCGCCGTTGCCGTGCTGCTGCAGACCGGTCATCGCCGACCCCGGGTGGACGACGAGCGCCTCGACGGGGCTGCTTGCGGTGCGGCGCGCGAGTTCGAGGGTGTAGACGATGTTGGCGCGCTTGGACTTGGCGTAGGCGCCCATGGCGCGGTAGCTCTCTTCGCTCATCAGGTCGTCCAGCCTGCCCATCGGCCATCGCGCCGCGATGGCGCTGACGGTGACCACGCGTGGTGCGGACGAGCGGCGCACGGCGGGCCAGACCTGGGCGTCGAAGGCGAAGTGGCCGAGGTGATTTGTGCCGACCGTCATCTCGAAGCCGTCGTGGGTGGTCCGCCGCTCGGGCAGGTTCATCACGCCGGCGTTGTTGAAGAGCAGGTCAACCGTCTCGGTCTCGGCGATCCGGGTGGCCGCGTCACGGACGGAGGAAAGGTCGGAGAGGTCGAGCACGAGGGTGTCCGTCCGGGCCTCGGGGGTCTCGGCGCGCACAGCCTCCGCGGCTTGGTCCAGCTTGGTCCGGCTGCGGCCGGCCAGGATGACGCGGGCCCCGTGCCGGGCGAGCGCGCGGGCGGTCTCGAGTCCGATGCCGCCGTTCCCGCCGGTGATCAGCGCCGTGCGGCCGGTCTGATCGGGGATGTCGTCGGGAGTCCAGTGGTGCACCGTTGTCACGCTCCTCGGATTCGTTGATTCAGTTCTCGGTCGTGCGGCGCTCGGCAGGGTCGTGATACCGAGCCGGAAGAGCATGCCGAGGATGTCCTCGGTGAAGGCGGCTTCGGCGACGACCTGGATCCTGTCCAGGCGCATGCCGCTGACGGCGCCGGCGGCACTGAGCCGGCATGAACTTCCTGGAGGCGTCGGTCCTGGTACGCAGCCCAAGACCTCCCCCCTTTTCAGACCGGTGGTCTGTTCGGCTGCGGACCCCAACGTAGAAGACCACCGGTCTGATGTCAAAAGACCGGCAGTCTGTAACCTGGGGGCATGACGAACTTCCAGCGCGCGCGCAGTGAGGAGCAGCGTGAGGTCCGGCGCCAGGCCATCCTCGACACCACCGCCGCCATGCTCGAGGAGATGCCCATCGGCGAGATCAGCCTGAACGAGCTGAGCCGCCGCGTCGGGCTGGCGAAGTCCAACGTGCTGCGCTATTTCGAATCGCGTGAGGCGATCCTGCTGGAGCTGCTCGACCGTGCCTGGCGGCAGTGGGCGGCCGACTTGCCTGCCCTCGTGCACGCCGGCATCGACCAGGACGCTCCGGTGAGCCGGCGTGCCGAGCAGTTCGCCGCCGTCATCGCGGGCTCCCTCGCCCGACGCCGGGTCCTGTGCGACCTGTTGAGCGCGCAGGCGGGCGTACTGGAACACAACGTCTCCCCGCAGGTGGCCGCCCGCTATAAGCGCGCGGCCGTGGCCAACGTCGCCGACATCGCGGCGTTGGCCCACCAGCACCTTCCTGAGCTGGGCAACAGCGCACCGCAGTTGACCGCGGCCATGATCATGGCCGTTGGCGCCGTGTGGACACACGCACGGCCCTCTCCGGCGATGCTCGCCGCCTACGAAGCCGACCCCTCACTCACCGCGTTCAAGCTGGACTTCGTGACTGCCTTGCAGAAGATGCTGGCCACGCTCACCGCGGGCACCATCGCCCGCGCCTCCGCCTGAGCCCGGTTCTACGCGCGGTGGCGCGTCGCGACCAGGTACGACAAGACCGCCACCTCCTTGAGAAGCAGCGGTCTCTCTCACCTCGTTCCTGCTTTGGGCGAGACCTGTTCGAAGGCGGACCCTAGCTCGGGCCGGCCGCGGTCTCGAGGTGGGCGAGGTGGGCGGCGAGGATCTCCTCGAACGCGGCGCGGCGGTCCGCGCCCAGGGGGCGCACCTCGCGGGCGAAGTGGGCCAGGGCGGGGAAGCGTTCGGGGTCGGCGCCGAGTACCGCGACGCGGAACAGCTCCATGCCCTGATCGTGCTCCTCGGGGGTGATGGTGCTGACCCCGGCCTCGGAGGCGATCAGGGCCGCGATGAGGACCGCGATCCGGTGGTAGCGCGCCGGGATCTCCTCATCGGGAAGCCCCGACGCGCGCAGCGCCTGCAGCACCTCTTCCATGACCAGCCGGGAACCGGTACCGCCAGACGCGTAGCGTCCCCAGACCGCGGCGAGCTGGGGCTGTTGGCCGAAGGCCTCCCTCACGCGCAGGGCCAGGGCCGTGACGCGCTGCTTCCAGTCGCCCTCGGGGCGGTAGCCGTCCATGGCGGCCATGAGGATCCGGTCGGCGACCGCGCGCAGCAGTTCGGTCTTGTTGCGGAAGTGCCGGTAGAGGCTCGAGGAGTCCGTACCGAGTGCCGCGGCGAGCTTGCGCACGCTGAACGACTCGGCGTCGCTCGTGCGCAGCAGCTCCGCCGCCGTATCCAGGATCTCGTCGGTCGACCAGCGTCTTCGGCCCGTCATCTCGCCCCTTTCGCCGGGTGTCAGCCTAACCCATGCGATGCACTTGGGGTTGCACGCACCGCGTGCATAATGAGGACATGAGCTTGCCGAGTGGCCCGGCGTGCCAATCGAGTCCGTTGTCCGGGTCAGGCGACCGACGTGGAGCTCACCCCGGCGAAGACGAAGGGACACATGTCGTGAGACACCCACTGGATCCAGCGGAGCTGAACGCCGCCGTCGAAAACGTCCACCGCGCCGGGATGCCGGGCTTGTTCGCCGAGGTGCGTGACGGCGACCATGTCTGGCGTGGCGCCGCCGGGGTCGCCGATGTCGCCACCGGTCGCCCTGTCACCGCCGACATGCGGCACCGCGTCGGCAGCATCACCAAGACCTTCACCGCCGCGGCGGTTCTGCAGCAGGTCGAGAGCGGTGGGATCGGCCTCGACAAGCCGATCGGCCGGTACCTGCCGAGGCTGGTTCCCGGAGAGCGCGGTGACGCGATCACGGTCCGCATGTTGATCAACCACACCAGCGGCCTCGCCGAGTACCTCCCTCATGCCTACCCTTCCCTCAAGGCGTTCCCCGCCCTCGCGGACACGGGCCCCCAGAGCCTGGACGACAACCGGCTCACGCGGTTCCACCCCACCGAACTGATCGAGATGGGGGTCACCGCACCTGCCGTCGGCGTCCCGGGCGGCACACCAGGGGTGTACTCCAACACCAACTACCTGCTCCTCGGTGAACTCTTGGAACAGGTGACCGGCACTACGGCCGAGCGGTACATCACCCGGAACGTCATCGAGCGCGCCGGGCTCCGGGACACCGAACTCCCCGCCGAGCCGTACGTCGACGGGCCGCACTCGCAGGTCTACGAGGCGTGGTTCGGCATGATCGACCCGCCGCGTGACTACAGCGTCTACGACATGTCATGGGTGGGGGTGGCGGGCTCGCTGATATCGACCGTCGCGGACCTCAACCGCTTCTTCGGCCTGCTGCTGGCCGGCGAGATCGTCAGCCCGTCGTCGCTGGCGCAGATGCGGCGTACCGTCCCGGTCGTCTCCCAGGAGGGAAGGACCATCGACTACGGCCTCGGGCTGCACCCGATGGAGGCTCCCGGCCAGGGCACCTTCTGGGGCCATGGCGGCACGGTCTGGGGTGCTGGAGCGCTGGCCATGACCCGGGCCGACGGCAAGCGGCAGATGTCCGTGGCGGTGAACCTGCAGAGGTGGAACAGGCTCGACTCCTCGGGCAGGCCGCAGCACCATCCCGTCGACGACGCGCTCGCGGCTCTCCACCGCGTGGCGATGTACGGCTGACCGGGCCGGACAGCGCCACGCGGGTGTACGAGCGTGCGCCGGCAACCAGGAGGTGGTGGACCGTTCGGTGCACCGGTCGGTGGACCGCGTCGAGTCGGTGGTCGCCGCCGTACGTGGCGTGCCGGGCCGGCGCGATGCCTGGCCGGTGTGACGGTGGTCGCCGCCGCCCTCTCCGGCGACGGAGCATCCCCGCGCCCGCGCATGCGTTCAGCGGAACCTCTCGGGGCAGTCGTCGGACGGTTCTGATCAGCCGAGGAACTTCCGTAGGTGGGTCAGGAGGGCGTCGGGACGTTCCTCGGGGATGAAGTGGCCGCATTCGGGGATCTCGGCGGCGGTGACGTCGTCGGCGTACTGGCGCCAGATGCCCAGGCTGGGCAGCCGGGCAGGCAGGCCGACCGAGCCCCACAGGGCCAGAACGGGCATGGTCAGACGGCGGCCCGCGGTGGCGTCCTCGTCGTCGAGGGCGAGGTCGCGCTCCTGGGCGCGGTAGTCCTCGAAGCCGGCGCGCAGCGCGCCGGGGCGGGAGAAGGCGTGGACGTAGGCGTCGACGGCGTCGGGTGCCAGGCCGTGGCGGTTGTAGGTCCAGCGTTCGAAGAAGTACTCCAGGTAGGCGCGGACGTTGTTGCCGACCAGCAGCTCGGGGAGGTCGGGCTGAAGGTGGAACAGCCAGTGCCAGTAGCCGGCGGCCACCGAGGCGTCGAGGCGACGGAACATCTCGCGGGTGGGGACCACATCGAGCACGGTGAGCCTTTCGACCTGGCCGGGGTGGTCCAGGGCCCAGCGGTGCGCGACTCGGGCACCGCGGTCATGGCCGACCACCGCCGCCCGCTCGAACCCGAGGTGCCGCACCAGCACGGCGATGTCCGCGGCCATCTGCCGCTTGTCGTAGCCGGTGGCGGGCTTGTCGCTGAGGCCGTAGCCGCGCAGGTCGGGGGCGATGACGGTGTGGGTGGCGCTGAGTTCGCCGAGTACCGGCCGCCAGCACAGGCTGGTCTGCGGCCACCCGTGCAGCAGCACCAGCAGCGGCCCCGAGCCCGCCCGTGTGTAGTGCAGGCGGATCCCGTTCACCTGGGCCACATGCGTGGTCACGGTTGCCGTGCTCATGGTCGTCCCTCCCTGCCTCGACATATAACCGTCTTAGGGGGTTAGTCATGGGGAGGTTAGCTGCACCCGGGTCCGTGGACAATGGGCTCATGGCGGCGGCGGACGACGAGTGGCTCTGGTACGGCGGGCGGGTGTGCCTGGACTTCGTCAACACCCTGCGCGATCGGTGGAAGGAGCCCCGGGAGACACTCTGCGAGCCGGACGACGTGGCGCGCTGGCTGCGCGACGCCGGCCTGCTCACCGACCGGCCCCGCACCGGTGACGTGCCCGAGTCCGCGCTGCGTTCCGCGGTCGTGCTGCGGACGGCGATCGACCGCGCGGTGCTGCGCGTGGCCGGCGGTGAACTGCCGGCTTCCGCTGACATCGCCGTGATCAACGAGGCGTCAGCGGCAGCCCCCCGCCCCGCACCCCGTCTGGTACTCAGGGGCGGCCGGTTGGAGTCGAGCGGCACGCCGCAGGTCGCCGTGGGCACGACCGAGGGCCTCGGCCTCGTGGCCCAGGACGCGATCGGACTGCTGCTCTCCCCGGAGATTCGACGCATCCGTGTCTGTGCCTCTGGGCACTGCGCCCTGCGCTTCGTGGACCGCTCGCCCGCCCGCAACCGCCGCTGGTGCTCGATGACCCGCTGCGGGAACCGCGCCAAAGTCCGGCTCCACCAGGCCCGCTCCCGCGCGCGCGGCTGATCAGGTTGAGGCCTGTCCGGGGCATCTTGCTGTCCGTGCCGACTGCGTCGGTGCCCGTGGACTCCGGCCCTATGACTGCGGGGCGGTTCGACCTCGTGGCAACTCGGCAGCGACAGCCCGGATGCTGCGCAGGCCAGGAGCCTCTGGCGGAACCGAACAGAGATGCATGCGCGGGGCGGCACTGCGGCCCGACCCGCCCGGCCCGGGCCGTTACCGGACGAGGTGGCTCTCGATGTGGTCGATGACCGCCGACACGGCCTGCCGGTAGGCGGTGCTGGACCGGCGGACCCAGGACAGCAGCATGCCGCCCTGGACGGCGGCCAGCAGCGCGGTGGCGAGCGCGGCCCTATCGGCGCTCTCGTTCAGCGCGCCCGGTCCATCCCCAGGAACCCAGGGACGTCCTCCACCAGGTCTTCCATCACCCCCGGGAGCCGTCCGCCCGGGGCGCCGCGGGCTCCAGACGGACCACGATCTCCTTGTACGTCGGCTGGTTGCTCTTCTCCGCCACGCTCTCCAGGGGCACCAGCAGGTTGGTCTCGGGGTAGTACGCGGCGGCACAGCCCCGCGCCGTCGGGTACGGGACCACGCGGAAGTCTTCGACGCGGCGCTGGACATCGTCGGCCCAGACGCTGACCAGGTCGACGTTCTGCCCGGCGGTCAGGCCCAGTTCGGCCACGTCGTCCGGGTTGACGAGCACCACCCGGCGGCTTCCGAGGATGCCCCGGTAGCGGTCGTCGGACGTGTACGGGACGGTGTTCCACTGGTCGTGGGAGCGCAGGGTCTGCAACAGCAGGTGCCCCTCGGGCGCTCGCAGCACCTCGCCGGCGTTGCGGGTGAACAGCGCCCTGCCGACGGCGTTGGAGTACACGCCCTCGTTGACCGGGTTCGTCAGCTGGATGCCACCGGGACGGGCCACCCGCCGGTTGTAGTCGTGCAGCCCCGGGACGACGCGGGAGATGCGGTCGCGGATCGCGCCGTAGTCGGCCTCGAACCGCTCCCAGGGGATGCCGGGCGTTCCGTCGAGGGTGCGGCGGGCCAGCCGGCTCAGGATGGCGACCTCGCTGAGCAGCAGCGCGGAGGCCGGCCGCAGCCGCCCGCGGGAGGTGTGCACCTCGCTCATCGAGTTCTCCACGGTCACGAACTGCTCCCCGCTCGCCTGCACGTCCCGCTCGGTACGGCCCAGGGTGGGCAGGATGAGCGCGGTCTCGCCGCACACGGTGTGGGACCGGTTGAGCTTGGTGGAGATGTGGGCGGTCAGCCGGCAGGTGCGCACCGCCTCCTCGGTGACCGTGCTGTCCGGAGCGGCCCGGACGAAGTTGCCGGCCAGGCCGAGGAAGAACCTGACACGGCCCTCGCGCATCGCCTTGATCGTGTTCACCGAGTCCAGTCCGTGGGCGCGCGGCGGATCGAAGCCGAACTCCTGCCGCAGGGCGTCGAGGAAGGAGTCCGGCATCTGCTCCCAGATGCCCATCGTGCGGTCGCCCTGCACATTGCTGTGCCCGCGCACCGGGCAGGCGCCGGTGCCCGCCCTGCCGACGTTCCCGCGCAGCAGCAGGAAGTTGACGATCTCCCGGATGGTGGGGACGGCGTGCTTGTGCTGGGTGATCCCCATGGCCCAGCAGACGATGACGCGTTCGCTGCGCAGCACCTCGTCACGGACGTGCTCGATCTCCTCGCGGGTCAGGCCGGTCGCGGCGAGGACGTCGCTCCAGCCGACGCCGCGGACGTACTCGGCGAACTCTTCGAAGCCCGCGGTGTCGGTGCGGATGAAGTCATGGTCCAGCACCTCGCCCGGCCGGGCGTCCTCGGCCTCCAGCAGCAGCCGGTTGATCCCCTGGAACAGGGCCAGGTCACCACCGTTTCGGATGTGCAGGAACCGGTCGGCGATCTGGATGCCCTGCCCGATCACACCGCGGGGCTTCTGCGGGTTCTTGAAGCGCCGCAGCCCGGTCTCCGGCAGCGGGTTGACGGCGATGATCCGGGCGCCGTTCAGCTTGGCCTGCTCCAGCGCGGACAGCTGCCGCGGATGGTTGGACCCGGGGTTCTGCCCCACCAGGAAGATCAGGTCGGCGTGGTGCAGGTCGTGGAGGCTGACCGTCCCCTTGCCCGTGCCCAGTGTCTCGTGCAGGGCGTAGCCGCTGGACTCGTGGCACATGTTGCTGCAGTCGGGCAGGTTGTTGGTGCCCAGCGCCCGGGCGAACAGCTGGAGTACGAACGCGGCCTCGTTGCTGGCCCTGCCCGAGGTGTAGAAGACGGCCTCGTCGGGGGAGTCGAGCGAGGTCAGCTCCTCGGCCATCAGGCCGAAGGCGTCGTTCCAGCTGATCGGCTCGTAGAAGTCCGAGCCCGGCCGCTTGACCATCGGCTCGGTCAGCCGGCCCTGCTGGTTCAGCCACGCGTCGGACCGCCGGGCCAGCTCGGAGACCGGGTACGTGCGGAAGAAGTCGGCGGTGACGCGCCGCGTCGTGGCCTCGTCGTTGATGTGTTTGGCGCCGTTCTCGCAGTACTCGTTGCGGTGCCGGCGGCCCGGGGCGGGATCCGCCCACGCACAGCCGGGGCAGTCGATGCCGTCCACCTGGTTCATGGTCAGCAGCGTCTCGCCCGCGCGCCGGGCGGACGTCTCGTCCAGGGAGTACTCCAGCGCGTGCACCACCGCGGGCACGCCCGCGGCCCACTCCTTGGGCGGAGTCACGGTCAGGGCCTCGTTCGGCTCCTCGCCGGGCGCCTTCTTCATCGGATCGCCTCTCGCTCACGCTGTTCCCGGGGATCAGCCGACGGGCCAGCAGGGAACTCCGCTCACCTGCCGTTCCGCTGCCGCACGCCGCAGGCGGCCGTTGCGGATGGTGCCCCTCCAGGCCCCGCTCTCCTCCCCCAGCCCCTCGATGTACTCCTTGAAGTGCCGCAGCTCTCCGCGCACGACTCGACCGGCCAGCTTCGGGACGCCGGCCAGCAGGCCGGTGGCGCCGCGCGATGCGATGTCCATCCGTACGGTGACCGCCGTGCGGCCTGCCGCCGTGGGCTTGAACGACACCTCGCCCCGGTGGGCGGGGCGCTGGTCGAGACCGCGCCAGACCAGGTGGGAGTCGGGCACCTGCTCCACGATCTCGGCCACGAACTCGCCACGCAACGGTCCGACGGCGACGGTCCACGAGGTGAGGGTCGGTTTGATCTGGTCGACCTTCTTCACCGTGGTCATGAACCGGGGGAAGCTCTTGAACTGCGTCCACTGGTTGTACGCGGTGCGCACCGGGACCGCGACCTCGATCGTTTCCTCAACGCTGTGCATGGCCCACCCGTCATCAGGCGCCGCTCGCTCCAGTCTCGCCGCACGTCCGGCTACCCGCCACACGGCGACGGCGTGCGCCGCATGGCCGGCGCCGGCAGAGAAGACCGACTACCCCTCATCCGGCGCCTCAACCCGGGCATGCCGCGCTGCGGTATGATGGATCTTGAGCCGGTCGACGCGACTTCCGTCGAGTGGTGCTGCGTTGGTGGTCCAAGGAAAGACGTCCCGCTTCCTGCGGGGAGATGCAGGTGCAAGGCCTGCCCGGCGCTCGATCATGGAGCCCGGCCGTGGAGAACACGGCCGGGCTCCTGCGTGTGCAGCCCCGGTGTCCCTGACGCGATCGCCCGGCCGCTGCGGAAGGGGCCGCTCCCGGGTCGGGGGAGAGCACGGGCCGACGGCGGCGGGCCGACCCGGCCGCGATTCCCCACCCCCTTGCACCAATACATGTTTTCCTTATTGCAAGGGAATTCGAAGTCCCCAGTAAATGACGTCGGCGGCAACAGTTTCACCCAGGCGAATAGGAGTTACGGTGGACTCGTGGCCCCAGATTCGACCGTGGCGGCCGACTCGACCGGCTCCGCCATCGATTCCGTCAGCGTCCTGAGTGACGATTCACGGCGGCGCATGTTCGCCTTCATCCGGCGCACCCGCCGCCCCGTCACACGTGAGGAGGCCGCCGCCAGCGTCGGCATCTCACGCAAACTCGCAGCCTTCCACCTCGACAAACTCGTCGACGCCGGGTTGTTGCAGGCGCGGTACGAGACGCCCGGCGGGATCCGCAAGGTCGGCCGGCGGCCGAAAGTGTACGAAGCCACCGATGTGCAGATCACGGTCAGCATCCCCGACCGGCGTCACGAGCTGCTGGCGGACATCCTGCTGGATGCCGTCCTGACCGAAAGCGCCGGTGAGAACGCCGCGCAAGCAGCGGTGCGCTCCGCCGAGCAGCGGGGCCGCCGGCTGGGGGAGGCCGCGCGGGAAGAGACCCGGCCGGGGCGGCTGGGCCCCGAGCGCGGGCTGACCGCATGCGAGCTGCTGCTGGACCGCTACGGCTACGAGCCCGTCCGGGAGACGCCCACTTCGCTCCGACTGCGCAACTGTCCCTTCCATCCGCTGGCTGCGAAGGCCCCCGACCTGGTGTGCGGCATGAACCAGGCGTTCCTCAGCGGCTACCTGGGCGGCCTGCGGGTCAGCGGAGTCCGCGCCGTCCTGGCCCCGGCACCCGGGGAGTGCTGTGTGCGGCTGAGCCCGAGCGACACCGATCGTGATGACCAGACGGCGCAGGACCGCTGACGAGACGCCGGTCGCCCGCCCTCGCGCGCCACCGGCCGGACGCACGACGCTGCCCGCGGCGAAAGCATCGTCTGCGACGGCGCACCGACGGCAACGCTGCGGGCTTTCCCGGCACTGGTGCTCGGCATCCCCATCTCGCCGAGTCGGGGGAGACACCCGTTACGACATTCCAACCGGATCATTGCCATGTCGACCAAGCGCATATGGAACCGTCCTGGTGATTCGGGTTCCACGCAAACGGCGGCCCATCCGTCCACCGCCCACGTGGTGACCGCTGCCGATTGCGGCCTGCTGCTCATCAGGCTGACCTTCGGCCTGCTGATGGCCGCCCACGGCGCCCAGAAAGTCTTCGGGCTTTTCGGGGGTCCCGGCCTGACGGCGACCGGCGAGGGATTTGCGGCCCTGGGCTACCACCCCGGCACACTCTTCGCAACGATCGGGGGCCTGTCCGAGCTGCTCGGCGGCATCGGTCTGGCCATCGGGCTGCTGACCCCGCTCGCGGCCGCTGCCCTGATCGGCGTCATGATCAATGCGATGGCGACGGTCACGGGAGCCCACGGCCTGTGGGCGACGGACGGAGGAGTGGAATACAGCGTCTGTATCTCTGTCGTCGCCCTGGCCGTCGCTGCCATCGGGCCCGGCCGACTTGCGGTCGACCGCCTGTTCCCCTGGGGTGCCGGCGGCTGGAAAGAGGCTGCCTTCGCCCTCGGCCTCGGCGGCGTCGCCGCCGCGATCACGCTCAGTCTCTGAACGAGACACCCACACGCTCCGCCCTCCCGAGGCCGTGCCGCGTGCGACGCGGCGGGCTCCCATGGCCCCGGGAGCGCGGCAGACACCGAGAACGCTGGGCGCCCGCGACGGGGCTGGTTTTCGAGCCTCCCGGGCGGCGTCGGCCTCACCGTCCAGGACAGGCCAGGGGCCCTGGGCGGCCTGGGCGGGAGAAATACGTTGTCGTCCCGTCACTGCGGTCGGCATGCTCCATGCCGTGTCCCACCGAAGACGATTCCACCGACGCCACCCTCATCGTGCCTGTCAGCGTGCGCGATCTACTGCCCCGGGATCTGCCGGCGTGCACCTGGTCCGGTTCGGCCACCCACCTGCGCCACGTGGAGCGAGAGCTGGCGCGCGCCGCGGCCGGCGAGGTGGACTACCTGGCCGTATGCACTCCGGCGGATCTGCCGGTGGCGATCGGCGGCATCGACTACCAGGTCTCCGCGCAAGCCGGGACCCTGTGGCAGCTCGCCGTGCTCCCCGCGCTGCGGTCCCGCGGTCTGGGAACGCTGCTCGTCCGAGCTGCCGAACAACGGATCAGGGACCGCGGGCTGCGCAGGGCCGAACTCGCCGTGGAGGAGAACAACCCCCGGGCTCGCGACCTGTACGAGCGCCTGGGCTATGTCGCGTACGGCCGTGAACCGGACGCCTGGGACGAGGAAGGACCCGACGGGGCGATCCGGCGCCACGAGACGATGTGCGTTCTCATGCGAAGGGACCTCTGAGCTCTGCCCAGCGGCACACGCGCCACAGAGATCGCCGGGCGGTCGCCCCACAGCCCGCTGTTCCCCACCGGCCGCCAGACCCGGGCTGGAGAGGCAGCGGCTTCTCCAGCGTGGCCGAAGCGATCGATCCAGACAGTAGGTTGTTCCGATGACCGATCCTCTGCCGCCCGGTGGCGCTGTCCTGGACGCCGACGAACTGGCTGCTCGATGGGCGGATTCCTGGCGGCCGGAACAGGTCGCGGAGCGGTTGAGCGGGGTCGGTGCGCCCTGGTGCATCGTGGCAGGGTGGGCGCTGGATCTGTTCCGTGGAGGTCGGTCGCGGCCCCATGACGATCTGGAGATCGCCGTGCCCGCGGCAGGGTTCGCGGAGATTCGGGACCGCTTCCCCGAATACGTGTTCGACGCGGTGGGCTCGGGGCGGGTCTGGGCGAGTGCAAGCACTGAGGCGCTTGCCGCCACGTATCAGACCTGGCTGCGGGATCCGGCGAGCGGTCGGTTCCTGTTCGATGTCTTCCGCGAACCGCACGAGGGCGGGATGTGGATCTGCCGGCGGGACGAGAGACTCCGGCTGCCGTACGACGCGATCATCGAGCGGACGTCGGACGGCATTCCCTGTCTGGTGCCAGAGCTGGTGCTGTTGTTCAAGGCGAAGGCGGCACGGCCCAAGGACCACGCGGACTTCGACGGGGTGCTGCCGCTGCTGAGCCAGGCGCGGCGCGACGTCCTTGCCGGGTGGCTGACGCGCCTGCATCCCGGACATCCCTGGCTGGCGAAACTGGCGAGGCGATGACCTCGGCCCGGTCGGCCGAACGCCACGGACGAGCGGGCAGTGTGCCCATGGGCTGAGCGGTGCACTGCTACTCGCTCGTCCGTCGCGGTGCCCTCGGCACGGCCCTGCGACCGGATGCCGAGCGGGGAGGTGGTGCCGTCCCACGCGGCGGGTGAGATCAACTGCCGTGTGGGACGCGGGTGGTGTGTGAGAGGGACGCCGGCATGGTGGCTTGTGTCACAGCAGTCCCGACAGCGGCAGGACGCGCTCGGTGAGCTGTCCGCGCAGCCTGCCTCGGGCGGTGTCGGCTTCCGTGAGCCAGTCGGCGGCGACCAGCAGTTCGGCGTGCTCGGCGACTTCTTCGGGGGTCAGGGTGCAGAACGCGGCCACCCGGTCCAGGTGCAGCCCGCCGTCCCCGAGGTGGCCGAGGTGCCCGTCGAGGCGGGTGTGGGCGGCGGTGTAGAGGGCCAGCAGCCGGGTTGCGGCACCCGCCTTCTTCTTGCGGATCTTCCGGTCGCCCACGACTTTCTGGGCCCAGCCGGAGATCCTCGCGCGGGTGGTCTTGCCGAAGTCGAACGGGCGAGGCTGTTCGGGCAGCAGCGCGGGGACGGTGAGGGCGGCGGGGTCTTCGGGCCGGGAGGCCATCACCTCGGCCACGGTGGTGGGCAGGCGCAGCCAGTCGGCCGCGAGCAGCCGCTGAAGCACCCCCTCGGCATCGTCCTGGAGCCAGCCGGAGAGGTCCTGGCCGGTGACGTTCGCGGTGCCGGCGCGCGCGGCCCGCAGGGTGAGCATGAACACCGCCAGGCGGACTTCGGCGTCGGGGTGCGGGGCGTGGGCGGCGGCGTGGTCCAGCACGGCACGGGCGTGCTGGGCCTGGTGCCGGGTCAGCAGCCGTTCCACCACCGGCTGGTCGCCGCCCGCCGCATCCCCGACGGGCCGGCCACCACGGTTGGCGTGCATCTCCAGGGTGGTCTGTACGGCCGTCTCCGCGCGCTGTGCCTCGTGGTGCAGGGACCTGTCGCCGCTCACGTCGGCCCACAGGCGGAAGGCGCGGGCCTTGCGCTCGTGGAGCTCGGCCAGAAGGACGAGGTCGGGTTCGGCGCGCTGCTGGTAGGCGCGGAACGCGTCCCCGAGCTCGATGAGCTCGACCCGCAGGACGTCGGGCTCCAGGTCGTGCGGCACGATCCGCTGCGCGATCTTCCCCGACCGCCTCGCCACCCGCGGCATCCCGGCCGGTGAGGCGGCGCGGGCGCGAGGGACCTTCGCCGGTGTGGACGCCGCGGAAGAGGAAGCGCCGGCCGCGGGGGAGGGGCCGTGGTCGGAGAACACCGCCGCCACGCCATCCGTGCTCATGCCGTCCGCGGGCTCCCGCCCCGCGGCAGCCGGCTTCGCCGCCGCCTGGCCCCCCTCGGCCGGGGCGGTGTCCAGGACACGGCAGTCCGGAGTGGCGGCCGCGCACCGCGCGCACGTCTCCGCGATCCGCCACAGCCTTCCGGCACGGTCCGCGTACACCGTCAGGACCACCGGACCGCCGCACCGCACCGCCCCCGGCAACGGCCGCGACCCGCCGCGCGGTTCGGCGACGGAGGCGGGGGTGTGCCACACGCAGTCGGCGGCTCGGCACGCGCACCACGCCTCGCCGCGCGGCCCGCCGCCCGCGCGGATGCGTGCCAGGTGCAGGTTGATGTGTTCGACCGCGGCTCTGCGTCCTGCGCCGGCGCCGCCGGTGAAGCGCTGATCGGCGCAGACCGCGCGGGAGCAGGAGAGCCGCACCGATCCGGCGGAGGGGCGGCCGTGGGGATCCAGGCGTACTGTCCACACCCGCCCCGCGACGCGCTCCTGCTGCGTACCGGCCTTCACCACCATGTTGCTTCCTCACCACGTCACTTGACCCGTTGTCCCGGGCGGTTCCCATCATGGGGGATGATGGCCGATCAATCCGGAAAACGGCCATGCGGCCCGGCTTGCCCGTGTCGGCCGCGCACAGGTTGACGGCGGCGGCGTAGGACTAGGGACGGGTCACCGGCAGCGGACGGCAGCGGAAGGTCAGGTCAGGATTCGGCTGGGAGCCGACCATGGCGGATGGCGGATGGCGGATGGCGGATGACGGGTGAGGCCGCGGCACAGTCCGGCCTGATCGTCCCCGGCCCGCAGCGGCCGCCAGGTGGGGCGCGCAGGCGGCCTCCGTCAGGCCAGGAGTGCGGTGGCGAGGGCGCCGGCGAGGTAGGCGGTGCCCAGCCCGGCGACGAGGCTCACGACCGCGTTGGCCGCGGCGAAGTACTTCGCGCCGGTCTCGGCCAGGCGCAGGCTCTCGAAGGAGAAGGTGGAGTAGGTGCTGAGCGTCGCGCACAGGCCGGGGCCGACCAGGTGCTGGAGCGCCTGGGGGACGGTGGCGGCGGTCGCGGCGCCGGTGAGGAAGCCGAGGCCGGCGCAGGCGGCGATGTTGACGCTGAAGGTGCCCCAGGGGAAGACGGTGTCGTGGCGCGCCTGGACGGCTCGGTCGGTGAGGTAGCGCAGCGGGGCGCCGACGAGCGCCCCGGCGACCACCATCAGCCAGTTCACGGCCGCCCCCGCTCCGCGGTCGCGTGCGGGCGGACGGCGAGCCGGGTGAGGGCGGCGGTGGCCCAGACCGCGGCGAAGGCGGCCAGCAGCGTGGCGGCCGCGTACAGCAGCCCTGTTCCGGGACGGCCTGCGTCGAGGAGACGCCGGGTGTCGAGGGTGGCGGTGGAGAAGGTGGTGTATCCGCCCAGGACTCCGGTGCCCAGGAAGGGCCGTGTCAGGGGATGGGCGGTGAAGCGTTCGGTGATCAGGACCATCAGGATGCCCATGGCGGCGCAGCCGGTGACGTTGATCCAGAACGTCGTCCAGGGGAAGGCCGTGGGCGCGGTCGGCCAGATCAGGGTGGCGCCGTAGCGGGCGCAGGCGCCGATGACACCGCCGGCCGCGATGGCGGCGAGGATCTCGGCTTGGCGGCGCTTCGGGCCGGGTGCCTTCTCGGGCGGCCACGGGTCGACAGCGGTGTCCGGATCGACGGGTTCGGCCTGCCAGCCGGTGGCCCGGGCGGTGTGTTCGGGGTGGTCGGGGTGCACGCGTTCAGGCTCCTACCTGATCGTGTCGGTCCGTGCGCGGGCGCGCGGAAGGGTCAGGCAGGGACCGTTGTCGACCGGCGTGGTCGCGGTTGGGTACGGCGGGCCCCACCGCCGTGCAGCCGCCCGCGCGGGTGGCCACCGGGCCAGGCTACCGGTCGCGGTCGAGCGCCTGGTGGGTGAGGTGGCCGGGGACCGCCCTGGCCGGCGATCCGCGGGCCATCGCGGCCCGGTTGCCCGTCCGCCACCATGACCAGGGCGAGGGCGACGGCCGCCGCAGCAGCGGCGCCGGGATCGCGGGTGCAGGCCGACGCGGCGCGGGCGCTGACTCGACCGGCAGGTTCGACCGGCAGGTTCAGGTGCGGGGCAGCGACGGGAATCCGCGAACCCGCGCGCTGCGCGTGGTCCGGCGCGGAAGCGTCGAAGGCCCGGCCGGCCCTTCCAAGACCTCACCGGAGGGGCGCGGTCAGGCGTCTTCGAGCCGGGCGATCCGCGTGATGATGGCGTCGGCGATGCCGTCCTCGGGCCAGGGGAAAACGCGACTGACGGCTTGCTGCTGTGCGAGTCCGTGCAGGCAGAGCCAGAGGGTGACGGCGTCGAGCCGAGGGCTGGTGACCGAGGACCGGCCTGCGGCGGCGCAGTCCGCGAGGGCGTCCGTGAGGATCTGCAGGGCCGTCGTACCGAGATGGGTGAGGTCGTCCTCCGTCAGGGAGTTGTCCCCCAGGGTCGGCATCCAGAGACCGCCGAACATCGTGCGGTAGCGCTCGGGATGGCTCCGCGCGTAGCCGAGGTAGGCACGGCAGACGGCGTACAGCCTGTCCCGCGGGTCGTCCCCTGCTTCCCGGGCGACGGCGCGCAGATGCGCTGCCAATGCGGCGAACTCGCGCTGAACGACGGCCAGCATGATGGCCGGCTGGTCGGGGAAGTGCGGATAGATCGACGGTGCGGCGATCCCGACTTTGCGGGCGACCGACCGCAGGGTGATCGCGCGCTCGTCGCCGGTCTCGTCCAGCAGTGCCGCGGCGGCGGAGACGATGTCCTCCCGCAGGCGGCCGCCCTCGCCGCGCCGATTGCGCGCGCGTGCCCGGGCCGGTGCGGTCGGGCTCGTCCCGTCGGTGTCGTTCATCTCCGTAACCTTACATGAGCAAGTTTATGGGCGTATTCCCCTTGGTGCAGTCGCCCTTCATCGCCTCGCCCCCGCATGTCTCTCGGCGAACACCCTTGCCGAACCAGAGCCAACACCTTTAACCTTACGGCTGTAAGTAGACATCCGTAAGCATCGAGAGCTTCGTCAGGGGCACGCCATGACCAGCACTGTCACCACCTCCGTCACCGAGGTCGTCCTGCCCGGCAAGGTCGAGCCGGAGGGCCTGGAGTTGCGGATCCGCGATCTGCCGGCCCCCGCCGAGGGCCAGGTCGTCCTGCGGATGGAGGCGACCGGTGTGTCGTTCGCCGAGCAGCAGATGCGCCGCGGCAAGTACTACGACCAGCCGCCGTTCCCCTTCGTACTCGGCTACGACGTGGTCGGCACCGTGACGGCGGTCGGCCCGGCGGTGGACGCCGCGCTCGTCGGACGCCGGTTCGCCTCGGTGACCAAGACCGGCGCGTGGGCCAGCCACCTCGTCGTCGACGCCGAGGACCTGATGCCCGTACCGGACGGAGTGGACGCGGCCGCCGCGGAGACCGTGGCCGTCAACGGCATCACCGCGTGGCAGATGCTGCACCGCGTCGCCAAGGTCCGTACCGGCGGGACGATTGTGGTGCTGGGCGCCAACGGCGGTGTCGGCTCCACCCTCGTCCAACTGGCCCGCCACGCAGGGGTCACCGTGATCGGCACCGCGTCACCGCGCCACCACGGCACCGTGCGCGAACTGGGCGCGGCCCCGGTCGACTACCGCGACCCGGACATGTACGACCGCATCCGCGAGCTCGCGCCGGACGGTGTGGACGCGGTGTTCGACCACGTCGGCGGCGACGCGGTGGAGCAGTCGTGGCAGCTGCTGCGCCGGGGCGGAACGCTGGTCTCCTACGGCACGGCGGCCACCAAGGACGAGGAAGGCAGCTCACAGCTGCCGGTGCTGAAGCTGTTCGCGCGGCTCGCCGCCTGGAACGCCCTGCCCAACGGCAGGAGCGCGCACTTCTACAACTTCTGGGCCGGCAGGCGCCGTTGCCGGGCATCCTGGCAGCGGCGGATGACCGCGGACCTCACCCAGGTGCTGCGCCTGGTGGCCGACGGCGTTCTCAGTCCGCAGATCGCCGCGAGGTTCCCGCTGGCCGAAGCCGCCGCGGCCCTGGAACTCGCCGAGTCCCGCACCGTCGCCGGCAAGGTCGTCATCGTCCCGGAAGCGTGACACCGCGGGCGCGACCACGGACCGCCGCCCCTACGACCGGCGAGCCCGGGTCCGGTCCGCCGGACACCGCTCGCTCGCGCCGGCCCAGGTCCGGTGCTGCCCGGGCCGAGCGGTCCGCCGGGACGGTCGCCGAGGCCGCGGTGATCCGCCCGGGGAGATGAGCAACACCCTGCCGAGGCGGCGGACTTCGGACGTCACGTTCCCGGTGTGCCGCCGCCCGCACGGCGGCGTCAGGTGGCCAGGCCGTGGCGGTAGGCGTAGACGACGGCCTGGACGCGGTCTCGGAGCTGGAGCTTGGTGAGGATGCGGGAGACGAAGGTCTTGACGGTCTCCTGGCTGATGACGAGGGCCGCGGCGATCTCGCTGTTGGAGAGGCCGTCCGCGATGAGGCGGAGGACCTCCAGTTCGCGAGGAGTCAGCGGGATGTCGCGGGAGGTGTTCTCGGTGGGGCGGATGCGGGCGGCGTAGCGGCCGACGAGCCGGCGTGTCACGTCGGGGTCGAGGAGGGCCGCGCCGGTGGCCACGGTCCGGATGCCGTGGAGCAGCCGGTCCGGGGGTGCGTCCTTGAGGAGGAAGCCGCTGGCGCCGGCGCGCAGTGCCTCGTAGACGTATTCGTCCAGGTTGAACGTGGTCACCACGAGGACTTTGACGGGGTGCGGTACTCCGGCGCCGGCCAGCAGGCGGGTCGCTTCGAGGCCGTCGAGGACCGGCATGCGGATGTCCATCACGACGACGTCAGGCTGTACCTCGTGGGCGAGTTCGACCCCGGTCCGCCCGTCTCCGCATTCGCCCGCCACCTCCATGTCGGGCTGGGCGTCGATGATGGTGACCAGGCCGGTGCGGACCAGCATCTGGTCGTCGCAGACCAGGACCCGGATCGGTGCGCTCACGAGGTGCTGCCGGCGGGGATGCGTGCCCGTACGGTGAAGCCGCCGTCCGTGCTGCTGCCGGCGCTGAAGTCGCCGCCCAGGACGTCGACGCGTTCGCGCAGGCCGGCCAGGCCCCGTCCGCTGCCGACGGCGGCGGCGGTGCGTGAGCCGGTTCCGTCCGTGCTGACCTCCACGGTGATCTCCCCTTCGCCGTGCCGTACCTCGACGGAAGTCCGGCTGCCGTGAGCGTACTTGAGGGCGTTGGTCAAAGCTTCCTGCACCACCCGGTAGGCGACGAGGTCGGCGCTGCCGGTCGATGCCGGCGGTGTGCCCTGTTCCGTGAAGTCCACCGGCTGTCCGGCCCGGCGGGTCTGCTCGACGAGGGTGAGGACCCTGCCGACGGCCGGTGTCCTGAGCTCCTTGGCCTCCGCCGTGCCGGTGCCGGTGCCGTGGTCGGGGTTGAGCAGGTCGAGCAGGTGGCGCAGGTCGGTGATGGCGCGGCGGCCGGTGTCGCTGACCGCGGTCAGGGACTGCTCGAGCCGCTCGGGTGCGGCGGTCAGATAGCGGGCGGCTTCGGCCTGCACGACCATCGCGGTCACGTGGTGGGTCACCACGTCGTGCAGTTCGCGGGCGATCCGGGTGCGTTCGGCGGTACGGGTCTCCGCCGCGACGCGCTCGCGGCGTTCGGCCTCGGCGACCCGGGTGGAACGCAGCCACGCCCCGGCTCCCCAGGCCAGGGCCAGCACCAGGTAGAACGTCACGAACTCCGCCGGTGTCTCACCGCCCGAACCGAGCAGGGAGAGCGCGACCGCCAGCGGCACGTACGCCACGGAGAGGAGGATCACGGTGGCGCGCCGGCGGTGCTCCAGATGGGACCCCGCACTGATCAGCACGATGGGCAGTGCGGTGCCGGCGGCCGAGTGGTAGCCGCGCAGCTGGTCGAGAGCGAAGCCGCACGTCACCAGGGCGAGACAGACGACGGGCCACCGCCGGCGCACCGCGAGCGGAAGGCTTTCGAGCGCGAGGGCCCCGACGGCGAGGGCGTCGAAGGGGCGGGTCGGCAGGTCCCCGACCTCCGTCCCGTGGCCGCGCAGTCCCGGCAGGAACGACGCGACCAGGAACAGTGTTCCGAGCGGAAGGTCGCGGACGGTGACGTCGAGCCGGCGCCACACCTGGCCCGCCCTCTGAAGGCTCATCACCGGGTGAGTGTAGCCAGGGCGTCGACGCGCTCGGCACGCTGCCGGGGAACGATGGTGCCGCGCCGGCGGGCCAGCCACAGGAAGGCGACCGTCAGCAGCGCACCGAACACCATCGAGTACACACTGGCCTCCGGGCCGAACTCGCCACCCGTGATCAGCTGGGCGCCCGACGTCGAGGCGTCCAGCAGTCCGTGCGTGTCGCCGTTGCCCGATACCTCGGTGCCGAAGATGCCGGACTCCGCGAAGTTCCAGCCGAAGTGCAGGCCGATCGGCAGCCACAGGGAGCGGGTGGCGGCGTACGCGGCGGCGAGCATGCCGCCGGCCTCGATCGCGATGGCGACGGCACCCAGCAGGGTGGCGTTCTCGTTGAACAGATGGGCCGCGCCGAACACCGCAGCGGACAGCGCCAGCGCGATGTACGTGCCCAGACCTCGCTCCACGAGCCGGAAGAGCAGGCCGCGGAACATCAGTTCCTCCGTGACGGCGGCGCCGGCCATGAAGCCGACCAGCCCGATCGCACCGGTCAGCGAGCCGAAGCCGTGGACCTCGTAGTCCCCGAGGAAGTAGATGTTCGCGATGACGCACCCGAACATCGCGACACCGATGACCAGGCCCCGGAAGAGCGACTCCCGCGCTCCCTCCCGGGCCAGCTCCGTGACCGGGCGCCGCTCGGTGCGCCCCACGACCCACCGGTAGACGAACACCGAGAGCACGACCGTCAGGCCGCCCAGGAGGACCGAGAGCCACGGATTGCCCTGCACCGCGGTGACGCTCTGACCGCCGACCGCAGCGACCGCGACCACGGCCAGGATCTGCCACACCATTTTCATGACGACTCTTTTCTCCGGTTCCGTTTCCGGTTCCTCGTCCGGTCCGCGGCCGGGGCGCCGCGGCTGAACCGAACGCTAGGGAAACGGCGATCGAGAATCGTCACCTCACAGTGGACACCTGCACGTAGCTCTCACGGGGGACAGACCCCCGCGCCCCCGGCCCGGATCACCGCACCTTCGGTGCGCGGGTCCGCGCAACCCACTTCGACGCCCCGACGTCCCCTTCCATGACGGACGACTGCCGATCACCCGGGAGAGCAGCACATGGCGAAAAGCAACCAGACGACCGACGCGGCGAAGGAGAAAGACCGCGAGAAGTGGATGGCGCGTTTCCAGGTACGGCTCGCGATGCAGCCGGGCGTGGACCGGGCAGTCGTGCTCCAGGCGGTCAAGGAGGTCACGGCGCACTGCGCGGATACGGGAGAGCACCCGCAGACCGCCTTCGGCGACCCGGACGACTACGCCGTGCAGGCCGCCGCGCGGCTGGTCCCGACGGACCGGGCGGCGCGCGCCAGGCGGCACAACGCCGTGGTGGACGCGCTCGACTCCGTCCTGAAGAGGGCCGGAGACGTAGCCGGTCTGTGACCGGCCGAGGCGACGTGCGTCATGGCCCGGCACACGGGCCGTGACACAGCTTCTGTCTCCACCGGGATCGCTGAACAGCTCAGCGACTGGCGGACCGCCGGAGCCGGAGACACCGATCCTCCTCTGCTCGCTGCCGGTGACAGACAGCGCTCATCTGGACAACCTTGCCCGACATTCCTGGCGATGGGCATGCCCGAGGCGGCTCCTGGGCAGCCGCATGCCTCCCGTGGGGAGCCGGGAGGCGCGGCGGGCCCTGCCGTCCGGGGGAAGACGGCAGGGCCCGGCAACGGGCGCCGCCTGGGGGGGAGAGGGGCGGCCCGTGCGCACCACCATGCACCACAATTCAGCCACAGGAAAGATCACGGCCGGAATTAGCTGCTGTCAGTGCCGCCGTGAACCGAGGCCGGGGGGCGCGGCGGCCGGAGCGTGGTTCCAGGTGTCCTCCGTCTCGGCCGTCTCACGGAAAGCGACGATCGCCGCGCCGTTGGATCTCGCCCACTCGGTCAGCCTCGCGATGGGCTCCTCGAGGGTGCGCCCGAGTTCGGTCAGGCTGTATTCCACGCGTGGTGGCGCTTCGGCGTAAACGCGCCGCTCGACGAGGCCGTTGTCCTGGAGGCCGCGCAACGTCTGCGTCAGCACTTTGCGCGAGATGCCTCCGATCAGCTCGACCAGCTCGCCGTGCCGCAAGGGACCGTCGCTCAGCGCGAAGAGCGTGACCACGGCCCACTTGCCGGAAATGATGTCGACGGCCAGGCGGGCGGGGCAGTCGGCGAGGAAGACGGTTCCGGGGCGGAGGCTCACGCGCCGAAGGGTACCTTCAGGTTCCTGTCGGCTGCCTACTGTCGAAGACATGCGGCGCACCGTCCGACGGCCGCCGAAGCCGGACTCGGTGTCCGCTCCCACCAGGGGGTTGGTCCACCGTCCGTCCCGCGCTCGCGTGCAGGCCCGGACACGCCTCCGCGTGCCTGCCCCTTCCCCCGGCCACAGATCCACTCTCACCACGAGGAAGCATCCATGTCCCACCCCACCACGTACGTCCTCGTTCACGGCGCCTGGCACGACGGGCAGTGCTGGAACCGCGTCGCCCCGCTGCTCACCGCCCGGGGCCACCGTGTCCTCACGCCGTCCCTCACCGGCCACGGGGACAAGGCCCACCTGCTCGGCCCCGAGGTCGGACTCACCACCCACGTCGACGACATCGTCGGCCTCGTCCTCGGCCACGGCCTGAGAGACGTCGTCCTCGTCGGTCACAGCTACGCGGGGATGGTCATCTCCAGCGTGGCGAACCGCATTCCCGAGCGCATCTCGCACCTGGTGTACCTCGACGCCATGGTGCCGATGCACGGCGAGAACGCCATCGACGTCATGCCGCTCACCCAGGCCCTGATCGACGCTGCCGCCGACACCGCCGAGCCGTGGCGCATTCCGCCGCTGCCGGAGCTGCCCGCGCCGCTCGGCCTGTTCGGCGTCACCGACCCCGAGGACATCGCCTGGCTCAGGACCACGCTCGCGGATGAGTCGGCCCTCTGCTTCCAGCAGCCGGCCGAGACGGACAACCCCGCCCAGGCCGCGATCCCGCGGGTCCACATTCTCTGCGTCGGCAGCGAGCCCGAAGGCGTCACCCGGCGGCCCCTGCCGAAGACTCAGCCCAACGGCGAGCCGTCCCGCATCCACCAGCTGAAGACCGGTCACGACGCCATGGTCACCATGCCCGTGGAGCTCAGCGGCCTGCTGCTCGACATCGCCTGACCGGGCAGCGGAGCACGACCGGCCACGACCGGATCACCCGATGCGCAGTCACTTCCACCTCGTGAGCGGACAGTTGGTCAGGCCGGCGGGTAGCCGACGATGCTGTGGGTGGTGGCCGCGCTGTCGTCGGTCGTGTAGTAGTGGCTCGCCCGGCCGTCGAAGCGGGCGCTGTCCCCGGCGCGCAGGTCGTACGGCACCTCGTCGACGACGAGCGTCACCCGGCCGGCGACCACCATGACGTGCTCGACGGAGCCCGTGCCGTGCGAGCTGACCTGGCTCTGGGCGTGTGGGTGGAGCCGGGAGCGGTACACCTCGAAGCGGCTGTGGCCGTGCCCCTCGAAGAGCAGGTTGACGGCGGTCTCCCCGTCGGGTTCGACGAGTTCGTCGGCGCGCAGGATCTCGGGCTCCCGCAGCGAGCGGCGCAGCAGGTCGACAGGGTCGGTGTCGAGCACGGCCGCGATGCGCGAAACGACGTCCAGGGTCGGGTTGGCCTCGCCGCGTTCGATCTGGGACAGCAGGGCCTTGCTGACGCCGGTCGCGGCGGACAGTTCGCGCAGGCTCCAACCACGCAGGAGCCGACGGCGGTTGATGTTCACCGACAGGGCGTCCCGCACCGGGTCGCCGACCGGTGCGGGACGGGTGACGTCGCCCGCGGCCCGCCGCAGCGGCCCCCGGGCGGCCGACGGTGACGAGGCGGGTGTCTCGTCCGGCTGGGCGGGAACGGCGGAGGTGAGCGGCACCTGTCCTCCTCGGCGGCTCGTGGTGGATCTGCGTCAGTCTAGGGCCTGTTGCGAAAGTCCCGTCGTCCGCCCGGAGGGCGGGCCTGGCGGCGTCAGGTGCGTGCTCTGGGGGTCCCCCCGGCCGAAGGCTGGGGGAGTGCCGGCCCCTGGCCCTCGTACTGGATGTACTTGGGTCAGGGGCCGGTGCGGCGAGTGGGGGTCCCCCCGGCCGGAGGCTGGGGGAGCGTGCATGGCGTCGTCGGGCAGGCGGGACTTTCGCAACAGGCCCTAGGTGGTCGGGGCAGGGCTGTCGGGTGTGATGGGCAGGACCGGCCCGTCTGCCGCGGGGGCGGGATCGGTCCGCGCCGGATCGGGCAGCGAGTCCAGCATGCGGCGGGTCCACGCGTGGCCGGGCCGGTCCAGCACGCGGGACACGGAGCCCTGTTCCACCAGTTCGCCGCGGTACATCACCGCGACCTCGTCGGCGATCTGCCGTACCACGCCCAGGTCGTGGGTGATGAAGAGCACCGCGAAGCCCTCGGCCCGCTGGAGTTCGGTGAGCAGGTTGAGCAGCTGGGCCTGCACCGACACGTCCAGCGCGGCCACGGCCTCGTCGCAGACCAGCAGCCGGGGCCGTACGGCCAGCGCCCTGGCGATGGCGACGCGCTGGCGTTCGCCGCCGGACAGACCCGCGGGCCGCCGGCGGGCGTGGGCGGCGGGCAGGCCGACCTGCGTCAGCAGTTCCTCGACCCGTGCGCGCAGACGCAGGCGGCGTTCCCGGCGCCTGCCGTCCGGGAGGCGGCCGGCCGCGGTGAGGGCCTCGGCGAGCGTGGCGCCCACGGTGCGCAGGGGGTCGAGGGAGGAGAAGGGGTCCTGGAAGACGATCTGCGCGCGGGAGGCGAGCCGGATGCGCCGTGCGCCGGCGGGCAGGCGGCCCGCGCTCAGGGACACGTCGCCCACGTCGACCTGCCCGGCGTCGAAACTCTCCAGGCCCACGGCGATGCGGGCCAGCGTCGTCTTGCCCGACCCCGACTCCCCGACCAGCGCGGTGATCCTGCCGTCCGGCACGGTCAAGGTCACGTCGCGGACCGCCGGGTGCGGTTCACCGCCGCCCTGGAAGGTGCGGCGCACCCCGGTCATACGCAGGGCGGGCGGGGCCTCGGGGGACGCCGCGGGGAGCGCGGGCGGGGTGTCGTGCGGCTCCGTTCGCGGAGCGTCGGGCCGGTCGGCAGCCGTCTCCGCGCGGGCCCTCCCGGGCGTGCCGGTGGCGGTCGGCACCAGGTGCTCGCCGAGCGCGGCCAGGCGCACGCAGGCCGACAGGCGCTGCTCCCCCTCGGCCTCACGGTCCGGCCGCGCGCGGGGCGGAACCCGCAGGCGCAGCGGTTCGGTACGGCACTCCGGTGCCGCGTGCGGGCAGCGGTCGGCGAACGGACAGCCCGCGCCGCGGCTGCCCGGCGGCGGCACGAAGCCGGGGACGGTGGGCAGGCGTTCGTGGCGGGTGCGCACGGACGGCTCGGCGGCCAGGAGCGCCGCCGTGTACGGGTGCCGGGGCTCGCGCCGCAGGTCGGCCGCCGCTCCCTGTTCCAGTACCGATCCGGCGTACAGCACGTAGACGCGGTCGCAGGTGGAGAAGGCGACCGACAGGTCGTGGGTGATGAGCAGCAGTCCCATGCCGCGCCGCCGCTGCAGGCCGCGCAGCAGGTCCAGCAGGGCCCGCCGGCTGGCCGCGTCGAGCGCGGTGGTCGGCTCGTCGGCGACCAGCAGGTCCGGGTCGCCCGCCAGGGCCGCCGCGGCGGCGACGCGCTGCCGCATGCCGCCCGACAGTTCGTGCGGATACCGGTCGGCGACCGCCGCTTCCAGTCCTACTTCGGCGAGCCGGCGTACGACTTCGGCGCGCCGGGCGGTGTGCCGGGCGCGGCGGCCGCGGGCGGCGGCGAGGGCGGGGTGGTCGTCGCGCAGCCCGTCGGCGATCTGGCGGCCGCAGGTCAGCTGCGGGTGAAGCATGGTGAACGGGTCCTGGAGCAGCAGGGTGAGCCGGCGACCGCGCAGCGCGTGCCGTTCGCCGTCCGCCAGTCCCAGGGCTTCCCGGCCGGCCAGCCGGACGCTGCCGCCGGTGACGGCGACGCCCTCGGGCAGCAGGCCGGCGACGGCGCGTACGAGGAGGGACTTGCCGCTGCCCGACTCGCCCACCACGCCGACACATTCACCCGGCGCCACGCGCAGGCCGACGCCGTCGACGACCGTCGCGGACGCGGCGGCCCCGGTCGCGGTGATCCGCAGCCCGGTGACCTCCAGCAGGGGCACCGTGTCCGCGGGGGTGCCAGGGGCGGGGGCCGCGGTGCCGGAGGCGGTGCGGGGTGCGTCGGTCATCGGGACCTCCGGTCGGAGAAGACCTCGAACAGCCGGTCGCCGAGCAGGTTCAGCACCACCGCGGACACGATGACCGCGAGGGCGGGGGCGAGGGCGGCCGACGGGTTGTCGTAGAGCAGCGTGCGGTTCTCGGCGAGCATCCGCCCCCAGCCGGGGGCGCCGGGCGGCACGCCCAGGCCGAGGAAGGACAGCGAGGACAGCGCGACGATGGCGCCGGCGAAGTTGAGCATGGTGTTGGCCACGACGACCGGCAGCACGTTGGGCCAGACGTGCCGCACCATGACGGTCGCCGGCCGCAGGCCCAGACTGCGGGCGGCCTCGACGTAGGCGCGGTGGCGCTGTTCGAGGACGGCCGAGCGGACCAGCCGGATGTCGCCCGGCGAGGTGAGGACCACGAGCACGCCGACGGCGAGGGCGTACCCGCCACCGCCGATGCCCGCCACCACGATGGTCACCAGCAGCGCCGGCAGGGCGAGCAGCAGGTCGGCCAGGCGGCGGACCACGGTGTCGGTGAGGCCGCCGAGATAGCCGGCCGCCACTCCCAGGACGTTGCCGATCAGCATCGACCCGAGGGCGACGAGAGCGGCGCCGGCCAGGGTGCTGCGCGCGCCGGCCACCAGCATCCGCAGGATGTCCCGGCCGAGTTCGTCGGTACCGAGCGGATGGCCGGCCCCGGGCATCGCGGCGGTCGACAGCAGGTCCTGCCGGTCCCAGTCGGGGAACACCCACTGGCCCGCGACGGCCGCGACCAGCAGCAGCGCACCGATCGCCGCGCAGACCGCGTTCAGGACGCCGGCGCCGCGCCGCCTCCGGGTTCCGCGCGGCGGTACGGGGGTCAGGGAGGTGTCGGTGGTCATGCCTGCTCCTTCACCGTGCCGGCCGGGCCCGCGGAGGCGGGGGCGCGCCGGGGGCGGGCCGTGCGCAGCCTGGGGTCGGTCAGGGGGTGGGTGAGGTCGGTGGCCAGGTTCGCCAGGCAGATCAGCCCCGCGATCAGCAGCGCCTCCGCCTGCACGACGGGGACGTCCTTGAAGGTGACCGACTGCACGAGGAGCTGCCCCAGCCCGGGCAGGGCGAAGACCTGCTCGACCATCACGGTGCCGGCCAGCAGGTAGGCCAGGACCAGGCCGATACCGGTGGTGACCGGCACGGCGGTGCCGCGCACCACGTACCGGCGCAGCACGGTGCGCCGGGGAACGCCTCGGGCCAGGGCGAAGGTGACGTGCTCGCGGGCGAGTTCGCGCACCACGGCGGCGCGCGTCAGTTTGATCAGCACGGCGGTCACGGCCAGGCCCAGGGTGATGCCGGGCAGCACCAGGTGCAGCAGCCGGTCGCCGCCGCCGGTGCCGGGCCCGTAGGCGGGAAGCCAGCCCAGCATCAGGGAGAAGACGTAGATGAGCAGCAGGCCGCCGGCGAAGGCGGGGGTGGACAGGGCCAGTACGCCGAGGCTCTGCACGGCGCGGTCGAGCGCGCCGCGTGCCCGCAGTCCGGCCAGGACGCCCAGCGGGACCCCGAGGAGCAGCGCCACCGCGAAGCCGGTCAGGACGAGTTGGCAGGTGAGCGCCAGCCGGCCGCCGAGGGCCGCGGAGACCGCCTCGCCGGTCCGGATGGAGGTGCCGAGGTCGCCTCGGCAGGCGTCGGCCAGCCACCGGACGTATTGCAGGGCGAGGGGGTCGTCGAGGTTGTGGGCGGCGCGTACCGAGGCCAGGGCGTCGGGGGTGGCGCCGCGGGTGCCGAGGAGGGTGCGTGCGGGGTCTCCGGGTGCGAGCCGCAGCAGCGCGAACACGGCGACGGAGAGCACGAGCAGCAGCCCGGCGGTGCCGGCCAGGCGGCGCAGTACGAAGCGGGCGGGCAGGGCGGTGCGCAGCCGGGTGTGCCACGCCGGCGGTGGCGGCACGGCGCCCTGGCGCGGGCTCGGGTCGGTCACGGTGCTTCCTTCGGGGTGGAGCCGCCCGGCCGCGCGGGACCGGTGGGCGGGCGGTCGTCCGGTCCTTCGGCCGGGGTGGAGCCGCCCGGCCGGGGCGGACCGGCGGGCGGGCGGTCGTCCGGGCCTCCGGTGGCGTAGGTCCGCGCCGCCTCGGGGGTGACGTGCCGGGTGAGCCATGCCGCGGCGCGGGTGGCGGCGTCCAGCAGGTGGTCCGGACGGGTGAACTCGTGGCCCTCGCCCTTGTACAGGTGCAGCTCCACCGGTGCCGCCGCGCGTCGGGCCAGGGCCCGGTACAGCTCGTGCGCCTGGCCGGCCGGGGTGACGCGGTCCTGCTCGCCGTGCAGGACGAGGGTGGGGGTGCCGGTGCCGCCGTCGGCGAAGACGGGGGAGCGCGCGAGCAGGGCGGCGCGGCCCTCGGCGGTGGCGGCGTCGCCGATGCCGTAGGTCCGCTCGTAGCCGCCTCCGATCACGGAGGTGTGGGCGAAGCTGAGCCAGTCGGTGGGCGCGGAGACCACGACCGCGGCACGGAAGGCGTCGGTGCGGGCGGCGGCGAGAGCGGCGAGGAAGCCGCCGTAGCTGTGGCCGAGGACAGCGGCACGGCCGGGCAGGGCCGCGCCGTGCGCGGTGAGGTGGGCGACGCCGGTGAGGACGTCGTCGAGGTCGCCCTCTCCCACGTCGCCGACCACGGCGCGGGCGTGGTCCAGGCCGTAGCCGCTGCTGCCGCGGGGGTTGGGCAGCAGGACGAGCCATCCGGCGGCGGCCAGCGCGGGACCCAGCCCGAGCACGTCGGCGGGCGCGTGGGCGGCGGACCACTGCCAGGAGGGGCCGCCGTGCAGCACCACGGCCAACGGGCGTGGACGCGCCCGCGGTAGCGGTGGCGTCGGAGTCTCGCGGTCCTCGGAGTGCGGGCCGCAGGGTGCGGGCACGGCGGGTGCGTCGAGCAGCAGGCCGTGGACGGTGCGGCCGTCGGACGCGGTCCACGCGGTGGGGCGGGTGCGGACGCCCGCGAGGCCGAGGTGGCCGCCGTGTGCGCGGGGCGCGGCGGCCGGGTCGGGGGCGGTGACCGGGCGCCAGGCCCAGGCGTGCGGCCCGTGGGTGGGCGCGACCACGGCCTGCGGTGGCTCCCCGGGCGCGTCCCGGACGGTCGCGGCGGTCCGGCCGTCCGCGCTCAGGGTGAGGGCCGGCCGGAAGCCGGCGCCGGTGAGGACCGCCTGCTCCTCGCGGAGTACGGTGACCTCGGTGCCGTCGGGTGCGGCCCGGCCGAGGCGGACCGCGGCGAGCCGGCTCCCGGTGCCGCTCCAGCCGGCGGTGAGCAGCCGGCCCGGATCCCGTGGGTCGGGCAGCAGCCAGGTGACGTCCTCGACCGCGCTCGTGGTGGTCACGGTGCCGTCCGCGAGGTCCACGACGACCGGACGGCCGGCCACGATGGAGATGCCCTCGGCGACGACGGCGCTGCGGCCGTCCGGGGTGAGCGCCGGTGCGGCGAGCTGCCCTTCGGGCCGGTGGAGCACCCTGGTGCTCCCGTCGGTGAGGTCGACGCGGGCCAGCCACGCGGTGTAGTAGCCGGCGGGCAGCGGATCCTCGGAGACGGTGGCCACGGCGGTCCGGCCGCCGCGCCAGGCCGCGTTCCAGACCGTCAGCTCCGGCGGCCCGGCGTCGCGCAGGGCGACCGGTGCGGCGGGCCGGGGACCGGTCAGGGTCCCGGGAGGCGGGAGCAGCGCGTGCAGCAGGCGGCGCCGGCCGGTGCCGGGGCGGTGGGAGTCGGGGTCGGGCGCCGCGCCCAGCCGGACGGGCAGCCCCAGGTTCATGCCGTCGCGCTCGGCCCCGTCGTCCGCCACCAGCAGCAGGATCTCCGAGCCGTCGGCGGCGACGAGCACGTCCTCCACGGCGCCCGGGACGGACACCAGATCGCGGCGGACACCGGTGCGCGTGTCCCAGGCGGTCAGCACCGGCAGGCCGGCGCCGTCCGGTGCCCCCGCCTCCCTCGTCTCCTCCGTCTCCCTCATGAGCAGGAGGGTTCGGGAGTCCGGCAGCCAGCGCGGCGTGTGACAGGCGCCGGTGACGGCGGGTAGGGCCGTCGCCGGGCCGTGCGCCGGGGCGAGGACGACGTCGGTGCCGTGCGGTCCGGTCACGGTGACCGCCACCTGGCGTCCGTCGGGACTGATCCGCGCATCCAGCGGCGCCGTCAGGTCGGACATGGCCCGCCTGACCCGGCGGACCGCCGCGACCGGATCCGGGCCGGGGCCGGGCGGCGGGGTGGGACTGGTCATGCTGGTTCCGTTCGTGCTGCGGCCGGGCCCGGTGCGCGGGGGCCGCGGCCCGGTGAGGTGGGGCCGGCCGGGGCCGGTTGTCGGGGTGGAGGGTGCCGGGGCCGGGACTGTCGGCGGGGGTGCGCCCCGGGGGCGGGACTGCATGTGGGGGGCGGGGAGTGCGTGCCGGGCGACCGGGGGACATGCGCCCGGCACGCGGTCGTGAGGTGGCGGCCGTCGCGCTTCGGGCCGGGGCCTGACCGGTCGTGACCACCGCAGGCCGGCCCGCTCGAGGTGGCGGCGCCGCCTTCCCGCCCCCGGTGACGGCCTGCTCGATCCTGGCCACGGCCTGCCGGCTTCAGCCGGCGGCGGCCTTCTTGATCCTGGCCGCCCAGGGGCCGATCAGGGCGAAGGGGCCGGGTTCCTCCAGTACGAGATCCTTCGACAGGGCGGTCGCGGTCTGCGCCCACCACAGCGGCAGGTAGGGCAGGGCGGCGGCGGACGTCTCGACGGCGGTCATCAGGTGCCTGCCCCGCTCCGCCCGGTCGGTGGTCCGGCGGGCGGCGGCCAGGGCGGTGTTCACCGTGGTGTCGTCGTAACGCGGCAGGTTGGTCGCGGTGGCGGAGGCGTCCAGGTAGGCGTTGGTGAGCTCCGCGGGATCGCCGGTGACGGGGAAGTACCACAGGAACTGCAAGGGCTTCCGGCCGGGCACGAGGTCGGCGATCCACTGCTCCAGCGTGACCTCCTTGACGTCGAGCGTGATGCCGAGCTTCTTCAGCGAGGCGGCCAGGGCCAGCGCGGCCTTGCCCAGTTGGGGGCCGCTGCTCGGGTAGCTGAGGTCGAGGGTGAAGCCGTCGCCGTGGGCGGACTTCGCCAGCTCGGCCTTGGCCCGGTCGAGGTCGAAGTCCCAGGCGGGCAGGGCCTTGTAGGCGTCGGCCACCTGGTCGGCGGTGAGCAGGTCCCCCCACATGTCGGGCGAGACCAGGGTGGCGGCCACCTCCGCCTTGCCGTGCAGGATGCCGCTGGTCATGCCGGCCCGGTCGGCGGCGTGGGCGAACGCCTTGCGGACGTGGACGTCGTCGAAGGGCGCCCGGGAGGTGTCGAACGCGAGGGCGACCACGGAGCGGTCGCCGGTGTAGGTGACCGAGGCGGTCGACTCCCAGGTGCGTGCCTCGTCGGAGGGCAGGTCCAGCGCGCCGTCGACGGAGCCGGACTTCATGGCCACGAGGCGTGTGCCGGCGTCGGGGATGAAGGACAGCTTCAACGTCTTGAGCGACGGCTCGCCGCCCCACCAGGCGTCGTTGCGTTCCAGGCCGACGTGGTCGTCGGCGGCGAAGGAGGTCACCTTGTAGGGGCCGGACCCCAGCAGCAGGGTCTTGGGGGTGCCCACGCTGCCCTTGTTCCGGGTGAGGAACGCCCTGCTGCTGATGAGCAGGGTGCCAGGGGTCGGCGTCCAGGCGAAGGCGGCGTCGGGTTCGGCGAGGCGGATGGTGATCTCCCGCGCGCCCGTGGCCTTGACCGAGGTGACACCGGCCCAGGCGTAGGCGAGAGCGCTGGAGTCGTCCCGGGCGGCCTGGATGGAGGCGAGCACGTCGTCGGGGGTGACCGTGGTGCCGTCGGAGAACCGGGCGTCGCGGCGCAGGGTGTACACGTACGTCCTGGCGTCGGGCTGCTTCCAGGACTCGGCCAGGGCGGGCTTCAGTTCGCCGGTGGGGCCGACCGAGAGCAGGGACTCCTGCACCAGGGCCGCGACGACGTAGTTGAGGATGCCCGACTCGCGGCTGACGTCCAGGGTCGAGATGGAGGAGGGCAGAGCCAGCGTCAGGGTGTCGATGGGGGTGTCCGTGCCCCGCGTGGCCGTCTCGCCCTCGGAGCCGGCGTCCGCTTCCCGGGGCGGGGGCGAACACGCCGAGAGGATCGCCGAGGCGGCGAGCACGCCGATGCCCGCTCCCGCCGTGCGCAGCATGACGCGCCGCCCGATCTGTCCGTCCGGCTCCGAAAGCACGGGAACCACCTATCCGTTCGCCAGGGCGTCCACTAGAAATGCCCAACTGGGCACGGACGGTATACGTATGCGTTTGAGAGTGTCAAAGGATTCCTGTGGGGCGAGGTCGGCCGGACGGGGGGCGGAGGGCGGTGGGGGTGTGGGTGATCCGGCCCCCGGGCCGTTCCCGCGGGCGGCGCCGGGCATCCGCTTCCCGCGGTCCCGCCCCTTCCGTGTGCGCTCCGCACACGCCCTTGCCCGTCCCGGGCGGTGGTCCATCCCGCGGTGCCGCAAGGGTTCGCCGCCGGCATCGGCGTGGTCGCCGGCACCACCCGGGCTTCCCGGCACACCGCACCCGCACTCCGTCCGGCGTGACCGGCACACGGACCACGGCGGGTTGCGGCTCTGATCCGCGACCGTGCTCCTGCCCGCGACGAGCCGGGCAACGGCCGTCAGCGTGACCGGCGGTCAGCTTCCGGCCGGGGGACGCCGGGCCGGCCGGACGGCGGAGGAACTCCCCTCGTGCAGGGGCCGCTCGCCCGGCAGCCGCGAACCCCGCTGCGCGGACGCCTTCGCGCTGACCCTAGTTCTGCTTGAGGAAAGGAAGCGGCTCTCCTGCGTTCCGCTCGTCGGAGAGTCCGGAACTGTCGGTGAACGTGTCACGGCGAGCCCGCGAATCCACCCGCACCCGTGCGGAAGCGCGACCGCGAGGCATCGGCGCCAGGCACATGGTGATCATTCCGGCGAGGATCAGCGCGCAGCCGGCCCACGCCGAGGGCGAGAGGTGTTCGTGGAGGAGGAGCACGCCGATCAGGGCCGCAGCAACGGGCTCGGCGAGGCTGAACGTCCCGGCCGTGGTCGCCCGCACTCGGCTGAGACCTAGGGTGAACAGCCAGTACGCGGCGGCGGTGGTGACGATGCCCAGCCAGCCGATCAGGGCGAGGGTGGTGGCGTCACCCACCGGGGCGGCATCCTTGATCATCCAGGGCAGCAGCGGGAGGGAGCCCACCAGCAGGGAGAGGGCGGAGAGCGCGGGCAGGTGGGCGGAGGGAGTGGCGGCGGCCAGTTTCTTGGCGAAGACGGTGTACAGGCCGTAGCAGGTACCGGCGGCCACGGCCAGGAGCAGGCCGAACGGATCCACGCCGGTGCTCCCCGGTGCCAGCAGGAGGGCGCAGCCGGCGACGGCCGCGCCGGTGCTGGCCATCCAGGCGGTCCCCATCCGTTCACCGATCACCCACCGGGCGCACAGACCGGTCGCGGCGGGGGCGGTGCCCAGGGCGATCACCGTGGCCAGAGCCGCGCCGGTCCGCGCCACCGAGGACAGAAAAGCCGCTTGGTAGATACCCGTCGAGAAGGCGCAGATCAGCAGTGGGTGCATGACGTCGCGCGCAGCCAGCGCCCGGACAGCTCGCGCACGAAGGGTGAACGCCCCGAGGATCAGTCCGCCCGCGAGCAGGCGCCAGCCGCCCAGGGCCGCGGACGTCATGGTGCCGGCCGCCAGCACCTGGGCCGGGCCGACAGTGCCCCACAGCACTGCCGCCGACAGCACCAGAACCGCGCCGGCCGCCGGGCTGTTCTTCCGTATGTCCATGACCGGCGAGACTAGGCAGAAGTGTGACCGGAGCACCTGCGCTCCGCATTTCGTTCGGCATATAGTCGTTTCCGTGGAACTTGATGCGCTGGATCGGGTCCTGCTGCGAGAGTTGCAGAACGATGCACGGCAGACCAACCGCGACCTCGCCGGGAAGGCGGGGGTCTCGCCTTCCACGTCGCTGGAGCGGGTGAGACTGCTCCGCGAGCGCGGTGTGATCACCGGGTACCACGCTGCCCTGGACCTCGATGCGGCCGGCCGCCCCGTCCAAGCGCTCATCTCCGTGCGCATCCGGCCTCCGGCACGCGCCGTCATCGAGGGGTTCCGGGAATGGGCAGCGCGGCTGCCCGAGGTGATCGGCTTGTTCGTCACCTCGGGCACTCACGACTTCCTCCTCCACGTGGCCGTCCCCGATGTGGACGGCGTGTACGCCTTCGTCATCGACCGCCTCACCGAACGCCGTGAAGTCGTCGACGTGCAGACCACGCTGGTGTACGAGCACGTCCAGCTCCGCTGTATCGAGCCGGCCGGCCCGGATCGGCCCCGCTCCGCACGCACAGCCCGCTGACCGGCCTCCAGTTCCGGCGGGGCGGTCGTCGGCATGACCGGGATTCGCTCTGCCGTCCGACCTGTCGGCAGCGCCTCCTGACCCGGATACGCAGGGCATGGAACGCGCCGGAAGGTCGTCGTGGTGATGCTGAATCGGGGGCGCGGGTGGGGGCGCTTCCTGCCGCGTTCCGGTCCCGCGGCGGGCCGGGTGCGCGGTGCAGGCCCGGCTCGATGCCCGGGGCGCAGTCCGGAGCCGGTGGTGCCGGCGGCGGTCGCGGCCCCCTGCGTGGGCAGGCCCGTCGAACGCGCGTAGGTCCCGCAGCCGACCCTGCTGTCCGCGTAGCCCTCGGCGACGAGCCGTTCCTGGGCCACACCGACGGTGTTGCGGGCCAGCGAGAGGCGGCGGCTCAACTCCCGCGCTGGGGGCAGCGGATCACCGGGCCGTAGCAGTCCCTCGTGGATCGCGGTGCGCAACTGGCGGCAGATCTGGCCGGACAGGTCGCGCTGCCCGTCAAGCCAGACGTACACGTCCATCTCGGCCTTCCAGCACGGCAGTCGCCCGCTCCCAGTCCGGCAATTGGCTCAACCATGGGGGAGCTGATTGGCCCTGGAACCGAACCACTGGGTGCTTTTACGCTCCGGCCATGGACATACGACGGCTGGACCGCCAGGCGCTGCTGCTGACCGGGGAGGTGGTCTCCCAGGTGAAGACCGGCCACTTGAGAGGGGCGACGCCGTGCGCGGACTGGACCCTGTACGGCCTGCTTCGCCATCTGGTCAGCCAGAACCAGGGGTTCGCCGCCTCCGCTCGCGGCGCGGGTGAGCCGTGGGCCGTATGGCACGCCGGCGACCTCGGCGATGACCCGGCAGGAGCGTATGAGGCGTCGGTGGGCGAGGTCACCGCCGCGTTCGCGCAGGACGAGGTGCTGGAGCGGCCGTTCGCGCTGCCGGAGGTGGGGGAGGGGTTCGCTGTCCCCGGACGGACGGCGATCGGCTTCCACCTGCTCGACTACGTGGTGCACGCCTGGGACGTCGCGGTGACGATCGGCGCCCCGTGGGAACCCGCCGCCGAACTCACCGCTGCCGCGCTGCGCGTCGCCGCCCTGGTCCCGGACGAGGGCCGCGGGGCCGGTGCCGCGTTCCGCCGACGGATCGCGGTGCCCGACGACGCCCCGCCGGGCGACCGGTTGCTCGCCCTGCTCGGCCGCGACCCGTCCTGGACGCCGGGGCCGTGCTGAGGAGCCGCCGGCACAAGGGCCCGGCCGGGCACTCCCTCGGCGACCGCGCCGCGGCGAACGGCGGCCGGCAGCGGCGTGCGCGGTCGCCCGAGCGGTCCGCTGATCGCCGGCGTCACCGACGGCACCGGCGAGCTCGACCTGTGGTGCGGCGTGTTCTGTCGTCCGGGCCAGCCGGTCAGTGGGATGCGGGCCTGCTCGTGTCCCGTTCGCCGGCCCGTGCCGTGGGTGCGGGCCGGCCGTGGCCGAAGGCGGACTCCACGAAGCACTGCTGGTACGCCGCCTGTGCTCCCTGGTGCAGGGCATGTCGCAGTGCCGCGGGGCCCGGCGGAACCCGCCGGGACCATCCGTCGTGGAGGAGTGACACGACGAACCCGGCGAGGAAGGCGTCTCCGCAGCCCATCGTGTCGGACATGGCCGCGGGGTCCGCGGCGCGGGCCGGTGCGGCGGCGGTGACGCGGCCGTCGTGCGCGATCGCCCCGTCGAGGCCACGGGTGGCCAGAGCCATGCCCGCGCCCCGCCGTACCGCCTCGGCGAGCAGCGCGCCCGTGGCGGCCTCGTCCAGGTGGGAGCAGGAGAACAGGGCCAGGTCCACATGGGGGCAGACGCGCTCGAGGTACGCGGGTGTGCGGTACTCGTCCTCGTCGGAGAAGTCGAAACCGACGAGCGGTCCGGCCGCGGCGAGCCGGGGGAGTTCGGCCTCGGTGCCGGAGTAGACGCTGGAGTGCACGAGCGTGAACGACGCCGCGTAGGCCAGCAGGCCGGGGTCGAGGACGAGTGGTTCGCGGACGGCGTCGCCGCCGGGGGCGTAGTCCAGGAAGACCCGGTCGCCGTCCTGCACGTGCAGGGTGGAGACCGAGGTCGCGCCGCGGCGCACGACGCAGCGGTCCACGGCGACGCCCTGCGCTGCCACGGCCGCGCGCAGGAAGGCGGCGAGGCCGTCGTCGCCGAACACCCCCAGATAGGCGGCGTCCAGGCCGAGCCGGCGGGCGTAGACGGCGACGTTGACACAGTTGCCGCCCGGGTAGTCGGTGCCGCGGTCCACGAAGCGGTCGATGGTGTTGTCGCCGAAGCCGAGGACGTTCATCAGGGTCTCCCGAGGCGCGGACGCGGCGCGCGGGGAAGCGCGGCGCCCGCCATGGGCGCGCCGGTGCCGGGGCACCGGCGCGCGGGGTGGATGGACGAGGGGAACCGGTCGGGCGGGTCAGTAGTCCATGACGCGGTAGTAGCGGCGCAGGTCGAGGGAGTGGTCACGGACCCGCTCCAGGTGCTTGCTGACCCGGTCCATCACGGTGTCCAGCACCAGCGGGGCGAGGAGCCCGCGGAACCGTGGGCTGATGCCCTCCAGGGGGTAGTCGCGGGTGTCGAAGACGGTGACGTTCTTGGAGACGCGCCGGGCGAAAGCCTCCGCCCGGTCGGTCAGGGCCCGCGTCTCGTCCTCCCCCTGGAAGACGATCACGCTGGTGTCCTCCTCCAGCAGTTCCAGCGAGCCGTGGAAGAACTCCGCGCTGTGCACCCGGGTGGTGCGCAGCCACTGCATCTCCTCCAGGATGCACATCGAGTACAGGTAGGTGAATCCCCACAGGTTTCCGCCGCCGATGAGGAAGTGGTAGGCGTCGTCCTTGTGGGCCTCCGCGAAGGCCGCCGCCACCGGCTCGGCCTGCCGGGCGACGTCCACCAGGACGCGGGGCAGGCCCGCGAGTTCGTCGGCGAGGCGCTCGTAGCCCTCGAACTCGCCCCGCCGGGAGAGCAGTCGGCCCATGAACAGGAGCATCTGGACGTCGAACGGCCAGGCCTTGGGCTCGGAGATCAGCGCGGTGTCGACGGCCTGGGCGACGGGGGAGTCGGGGATGCCGGTGAAGCCGATCGTGTGGGCGCCGAGGGACTTGCAGTAATCGATGGCGCGGAGACTGTCCTCCGTGGTGCCGGAGACGGAGGTGAAGACGGCGGCGGTGCGCTCGCCGAGGCGGGCGTCGCCGGAGACGACCAGCTCGGCGGCGACGGCGGCCCGCACCGGCAGCAGCGAGGTGCGGCGGGCGAGGTGCTCGTAGGGCCACATCTGCGCGTACGTCCCGCCCGCGCCGACGAGGAGGACGTTGTCGTAGCCGTCGTCGATCAGGCGGTCGACGAGCTCTTCGATCCGGGGGCGCAGCGTCACGAGGCTTTCCGTCTGGGAGACGAACTCGGCTTCGTTGAACTTGAGCACGGTGATCTTTCCTTTGGAGGTTGTTCCGTACCGGCCGGCGGGCGCCGGTGAGCCGGTGTCCGAGAGGCGCGGTGGACCGGATCGGTCAGACCGCGCGGCGCCGGGAGAACAGGACGTTCGCTCCGGCGATGATCAGGCCGCCGACGAAGATCAGCGTCCCCATGACGTTGACCTGCGGGGGCACGCCCGTACGGCTGGCGCTGTAGACCCACAGCGGGAAGGTGACCGTACGGCCGGCGTTGAAGCTCGTGATGACGTAGTCGTCGATCGACAGGGCGAAGCACAGCAGGGCGCCGGAGGCCACGCCGGGCAGCAGGACCGGCAGGGTGACCAGCCGGAACGCCGTCCAGGGACCCGCCCCCAGGTCGCGGGCGGCCTCCTCCAGCGTCGGGTCGTGGCCCGCCATGCGCGCCCGGACGGTGATCGCGACATAGGGGATGCAGAACGCCACGTGCGCGACGACGACCGTCCAGTAGCCGCGGGGCACGCCCGTGACGATGAACAGCGACAGCAGGGCGGCGCCGAGCGCGATCTCCGGTGCCGCGATGGCGGCGAACATCAGCAGGTCCACCGATCCCCGGCCGCGGAAGCGGTAGCGGCCGAGCGCCAGCCCGATCGGAGTGCCCAGGAGCGTGGCGACCACGGCGACGACCAGGGCGATGGTGAGGCTGTTGACCAGTGCGGCGGTCAGGTTGGGGATGGCGAACAGATGCCGGTACCAGTCCAGGGTGAAGCCCTGCCAGGTGAAGTTCACCTTGCTGCCGGTGTCGTTGAAACCGAACAGGACCATCACGGCGATCGGCAGCATCAGCCAGCCCAGCACCAGCACCGTGTACACGGCCAGCGTGGGGCGGCGGCGCACCCGCCGGGTGGGACGTGACCGCGGCGCGGCGGGCGGGCCGGCCGCGGGGGCGGCGGTTCGTGTGCTCATCGCGCGGCCACCTCCAGGACCTCGTCGGTGCCCAGGGCACGGGCGTAGGTGAACACGGCGAGCAGCAGCGCGCCCATGAGGACGAAGGACAGGGCGGCGGCGCTCGGGTAGTCGAGGTTGGTGAAGTACTCCGTCTGGATGATGTTGCCGATCATCGTGGTGGAGGGGCCGCCGAGGATGCCGGCGTTGACGTAGTCGGCGCAGGCGGGCACGAAGGTCAGCAGCACTCCGGCGAAGACGCCGGGCAGCGACAGCGGCAGCACCACGCGCAGGAAGGTCGCCGCCCGGGAGGCGTACAGGTCGGTCGAGGCCTCGATCACCTTGGGGTCCACCCGTTCCAGGGCCACGTAGACGGGCAGCACCATGAACGGCAGGAAGTTGTAGGTCAGTCCGCCGATCACCGCGTAGGGCGTGGCCAGCAGGTGGAAGTCGTCGGGGAGCAGGCCGATGTCCTTCAGCGGTCCGAGCAGGACGCCGTGGTCGGCGAGCACCACGTTCCAGGACTGGGTGCGGATGACGAAGGAGACGAAGAACGGCAGCAGGAGCAGGAAGAGGAACGCCGACTTGTGCCGGCCGGCCCGGAAGGCGATCCAGTAGGCGACCGGGTAGCCGATGAGGGCGCAGGAGACGGTGGCCGCGGCGCCGTAGACCAGGGACCGCACCAGCTGTACGTGGTAGGTGCGCACCACGTCGGCGTAGGTCTGGAAGTGGAAGGTCTGGCGGAAGCCGTCGATGAAGTCACCGGTCTGGAGCGACAGGGACACCATCACGATCACGGGGGTGACGAAGAAGGCCGCCAGCCACAGCCAGCCCGGCAGGATCATCCAGTAGGGGGCCAGTGCGGCCGCGGGACGCCCGCGGCGGCGCCGGGTCAGGCCTGGTAGATCGGTTCGAACAGCGCGTTCCACTGCTTCTCCTCCTCTTCGTCGAGCACCCGCAGGTGGCGCAGCCTGGCTTCGTCGGCCTCGGTCGGGAAGACCAGGGGGCTGGTGCTCAGCGCCTCGAGCACGGTGCGCCGCTCGCCGGTGGCGGCGGCCGCGTCGCGGGCGACGACCGCTTGCGCGCCGGGGACGGGGCAGACGAACTGCACGGTCTCGCTGATCCGCGCGGCGACCTCGGGCCGGTAGGCGTAGTCGATGTAGGTCAGGGCGTCGACGGGGTGGGCGGCCGTCGACGGGATGCAGAGGTTGTCGGTCCACAGCAGACCGCCTTCCTCGGGGATGACGAACTCCAGCGCCGAGCCGCTCTGGTTGGCCTGGAAGACGTCGCCCGAGTAGACGAGCGAGGCCGCCAGGTCGCCGCGCTGGAGCGAGGACTGGTAGGTGGCGGTGCTGTAGGAGCGGACCATGCCGGCGTCGCGCTGCCCGCGCAGCCAGGCCGCCGCCTTGCGCCAGTCGGCGGGGGTGGAGGTCTCCGGGTCGACACCGACGGCCAGCAGGGCGACGTTGCCCATCTGCACCGCGTCGTTCCACATGCCGACCCTGCCGCGCAGCTTGGGGTCGAGCAGGTCCTGCCAGCTGGTGATCTCCCGGCCGACCTGGGCCGGGTCGTAGCCGATGCCGGTCATGCCGGACTGCCAGGGGACGGTGTAGACGTTGCCGGGGTCGAAGGAGCTGTTCTTGAACGCGGCCCCGCCGTACTCGGCGAAGTGCGGCAGCCGGCTGTGGTCGAGGGGTGCGAGGTAGCCGAGCTGGATGTACTTGGTGAGGTAGCTGTCGCCGCCGACGACCATCAGGTCGTAGCCGATGCCCTGGCCGGAGGCGAACTCGGGCTGGATCCTGCCGAACCAGGAGGCGCTGTCGTCGATCAGCTCGCTGTAGGCGACCTCGATGCCGCTGGCGCGGGTGAAGGCGTCGAGGGTGGGGTGTCTGCTCTGGTCGGCGGGGTCGACGTCGATGTACTGCGTGTAGTTGACGAAGTCCAGCTTTCCGGACTTCTTCTTCCCGGTCCAGAAGTCGCTGACGGCCGCGGCGATCTCCGCCTCGCCGGTGGGGACGTGTACGCGGGCGCCGGGAACGCTGCACGCGGCGAGCGGGGCCAGCGCGGCGGCGCCGAGCGCGGCGCGCAGCAGACCGCGCCGGGTACAGCCGTGCGGGGCCGGTCCGCGCCGCCGGGGCGCGAAGGGGGTGGAGTGCTCGGGCATGGTGGTCTGCCTGTCGTCAGCGCGGGGTGAGGGAAGCCGGGTCCGCGGCGGTCGCCGCGGGTGCGGGTGCGGTGGTGAGCAGGTAGGAGTGGTCGACGGCCCAGGAGAGCCAGACGGTGTCGCCGCGGGCGGGGCTGACGGACGCGGTGCCGTCGTTGGGCTGGAAGACCGTCATCTCCGCGCCCGCGGCGGTGTCCACCGTGTAGCTGGTGGAGGTACCGAGGTAGACCACCTCCCGGACGGTGCCGCGGATACGGCTCGCGGCGTCGGCCGGCCCGGCGGTCAGCGTGATCTTCTCCGGCCGCACCGTGAGCTCGACGGCCGACCCGGCGGTGCGGGAGCCGCGCAGGGGGACGGTGACGCGCTGGCCGTCGCCGAGGTCGAGCACCCCGGTCTCCGCTTCCACGGAGGCCAGCCGTCCGCCGATCAGGTTGGACGTGCCGATGAAACCGGCGACGAACGCGGTGGCGGGCCGTTCGTACACCTCCCGGGGAGGGGCGACCTGCTCGACCAGGCCGTGGTTCATCACCGCGATCCGGTCGGACATGGTCAGGGCCTCGGCCTGGTCGTGCGTGACGTAGATGAAGGTGATGCCCACCTCGCGCTGGATCCGCTTGAGCTCCAGCTGCATGGACTGGCGGAGCTTCAGGTCGAGGGCGCCGAGGGGCTCGTCCAGCAGCAGCGCGCGGGGGCGGTTGACCAGGGCGCGGGCGAGTGCGACGCGTTGCTGCTGGCCGCCGGAGAGCCGGCTGGGGCGGCGGTCGGCCTTGTCGGCGAGTTCGACGGTGCGCAGGATCTTCTGGACCCGGTCGCGGACCTCGTCCTTGGGCACGCGCTTGCGGCGCAGCCCGAACGCCACGTTGTCGGCGACGCTGAGGTGCGGGAAGAGGGCGTAGGACTGGAAGACCATGTTGACGTCGCGCTTGTCGGCCGGCACGCCGACCATGTCACGGCCGTGCAGCAGGATCTGTCCGCGGGTCGGTTCCTCGAAGCCGGCGATCATCCTCAGCGTGGTGGTCTTGCCGCAGCCGGAGGGGCCCAGCAGCGAGAAGAACTCCCCTTCGCCGATGGAGAGGTCGACGCCGCGGACGGCTGCCGCGTTCCGGGTGCCGCCGAAGTCCTTGGCCACGTCGACGAGCGCGATGGCCGGTCCTGCGGCCGGTGGCGGCGAAAGGGTGTCGGTTGCCATCCGTGAGACCTCCGGTGTTCGGGGCGTGGGATCGGGGCCGCCAGGGGCAGGGGCGTGCTGTGGTCGGCCCGGGGGAAAAGGCAGGCGAGCGGGTGCCGGTGAGAGTTGATAACGTTACCAACGGACCCGTACCTTACCCACCGGCAGCCGCCGTCCGTCAATGGTTGAATGGCGCCGGATTTCATCGCCCCGTTCCCCAGCGTCCACCGAGCCGCCCCTCACGAAGAGACCGCCCATGCCGAACACTCCACGGCCGCCGCGCCGCGTCACCATCCCCGACGTCGCCCGGCACGCCGGCGTCGGACAGGCCACCGCCGCACGCGTCCTGGGCGGATACGGCTCGGCGAGCCCGGCCACCAGGGAACGGGTGCTCGCCGCCGCCGCCGAACTGGGCTACAGCACCAACGCGGTGGCCCGGAGCATGATCAGCGGACGCACCCACACGCTGGGCGTGGTCGTCGCCGACATCGAGAACGCCTACTTCGCCCGCGCCGTGCGCGGGGTCACCGACGTCGCGGCCAAGGCCGGCCTCCAGGTCGTCCTCGCCAACAGCGACGAGAACGGCGAGACGGAGAAGGCCGCGGTGCAGATGTTCATCGAGCGGCGCGTGGACGGCCTGGTCGTGGCACCCGCGGCCGCCGATCACGACCACCTCGACAAGGCCGTCGCCGCGGGCATCCCGGTGGTCCTTCTGGACCGTGTGGTCAGCGGCGCCGCGCTCGACACGGTGGTGGTGGACAACCGCGGTGCCGCCCAGGCCGCGGTGGCCAGGTTCACGGATGCCGGGCACACCCGCATCGCGGTGATCACCTCGGCGTCTCCCGACGAGAACGCCGCGCTGCTCGCGCCGGGCGCGGACATCTGGACCACGACCGAGCGACTCACCGGCTACCGCAAGGCGCTGCGTGCCGCCGGTATCCCGCGCGGGGCGGAACTCATCCGGCACACCGGATACGACCGGACCTGGGCGCGCTCCGCCGTCATGGAGCTGATGAGCTCACCCGACCGGCCCACCGCGCTGTTCGCCACCGACGACGTGGCCACGCTCGGGACCCTCGACGCCCTGCTCGACCTCGGAGCCCGCATCCCCGACGACGTCTCCGTCATCGGCTTCGACGACGCGGAGTGGGCCACCCTCGTCCGGCCCCGGCTGAGCGTGGTCAGCCAACCGGTCCAGGACCTGGGCGGGCTGGCGGCCGACATCCTGGTCCGCCGCATCAATGGCTCCACGGCCCGGACCCGCCGCCACACCCTCCACACCGCCTATGTCCCGCGCGAGTCGACCGGCCCCGCTCCCGCCCGGGTAAGGAGGTTCCGGATGCCGGGGGAGTGACGTCGAGCGGCGCACCGGGGCGTCCCTCGCGGCCTGGGGTGCGGTGGGTCTGTTCTCGTTTCGGTCGTCCCTCGCGGCCTGGGTGGGGTGCGGTCGGTCTGTTCTCGTTTCGGCCGTCCCCCGCGACCCGGCCCCGCTCGGTCCGCTCCCGCCCCGGCCGCGTGGCGGTCCGGGTCATGTCCGGCCGGCCTCCGGGCCCTAGGAGGGCGCTCCCGTCCGCAGGCCGGCCATGACGAGGTCCAGGAGGCGGGTGACCCGCGGCTGCCACTCGCCGCCCGGATCGATCATCCAGAGGCCGGCGATGAGCAGGAGGAAGTCCTCGCCGGTCACTCCCGGGCGGATGGTGCCGGCTTCCTCGCCGGCCCGCAGCAGGGCCTCGGCCGCGTCGGCCACGGGGGTGGGGGCCGGTTTCTCCGGGCTCCCCGGGGCGCCGGTGACCTGGCGGATGGCGTCCGCGAGGCCGGCCTTGGCCATGGCGAACCGGGCGAGGTGGTCCATCCACTCCCGCAGGGCGCGGTCCGGCTCCCGGGTCTGGAGCAGCTGGGCCGCGGAGTCGGCGACCTGCTGCATCTCGTGGCGGTAGATCTCCAGGACCAGGGCCTCGCGGTTGGGGAAGTTGCGGTAGAACGTGCCCTGTCCGACGCCCGCCTTCTTGGCTATCAGGCTCAACGGGGCGTCCGCGCAACGCGTCAGTTCGGCCAGGGCCACTTCCAGGATGCGCTCGCGGTTGCGCTGCGCATCCGAGCGCAGGGGCGCGTCCTTGTTCTGCCGCACTCGTCCTCCTCGTCAGCCCGGTTCCGCGAACCGGCCTTGCTGAGCGGACAGTTGTCCGCTACGTTTCTCATTAACGGACAACTGTCCGTTTGAGTCCAGTTCAGGGGCGGACGCGATCCGGGCCGGACGGCCGCCCCGGGGTTCCTTCCCCGTGTCCGCATGATGACAAGCCGGCACCGCCCCGTACAGCGCCACCCCGCCCAGGTTCACGCCCGCCGGACCGTCCCGCCGACGCGCTCCGGACATGCGAAAGAAGGCTGATCATGGCCCCGCCCACCACGTCGACGTACAGCGCCGTCACCCTGAACGTCAACGGCGAGAAGCACGCGCTCTCCGTCGACCACCGCACCACCCTGCTCGACGCGCTGCGCGAGCGCCTCGACCTGACCGGCACCAAGAAGGGCTGCGACCAGGGACAGTGCGGCGCCTGCACGGTACTGATCGACGGCCGCCGGGCCGTCTCCTGTTTACAGCTCGCGGTGGCGGCCGAGGGCCGGGAGATCACCACCATCGAAGGGGTCGCCGACGGCGACCGGCTGCACCCCGTGCAGCAGACGTTCCTCGACCTGGACGGCTACCAGTGCGGCTACTGCACGCCGGGCCAGATCTGTTCGGCCATCGCCGTGATCGAGGAGCACGCCGCGGGCTGGCCGAGCGCCGCCACCGGCGACGTCCGCCCCGAGGCCGGGCCGCCACCGCTGACCGACGACGAGATCCGCGAGCGGATGAGCGGCAACCTGTGCCGCTGCGGCGCGTACGTGTCGATCGTCCGGGCGGTCGCCCGGGCGGCCGCGGCCGACGAGCGCGTCGCGACCGGTGAGCGCGTCGCGGCCGGTGAGCGCGTCGCGGCCGGTGAGGAGAGCGCGGCATGAGGGAGTTCGGCTACCAGCGCGCGTACGACGTCGCCGGCGCGGTGGCGCTGCTCGACGCCGATCCGGACGCGCGGTACGTCGGCGGCGGCACCAACCTCGTCGACCTGATGAAGACCGGCGTGGAGCGGCCCGGCCGCCTCGTCGACATCCGCGAACTGCCGCTGGACGACATCGAGCCGGCGCGGGACGGCGGGCTGCGCATCGGCGCCACCGTCACCAACAGCGACCTCGCCGCCCACCCCGAGGTCCGGCGCCGCTACCCGGCGCTGGCGCAGGCCGTGCTCGCCGGTGCCTCCGGGCAGCTGCGCAACATGGCCACGGTCGGCGGGAACCTGCTCCAGCGCACCCGCTGCGGCTACTTCACCGACACCACCAAGCCGTGCAACAAGCGCGTCCCCGGCAGCGGCTGCCCCGCCGTCAGGGGCGAGCACCACAACCACGCCGTCCTGGGCGCCTCCGAGCACTGCGTGGCCGTGCACCCCTCGGACCTGGGCGTGGCACTGACCGCCTTCGACGCCGTCGTCACCTACGAGACCGCCGACGGGCCCGGCGAGACGCCGATCGGCGCGTTCTACCTGCCCGTGGGCGACACCCCGCACCGGGAGACCGCCCTGCCGCCGGGGGCGCTGATCACCGGCGTGACGCTGCCGCCCGCCCCCGTGGCCGCGCACTCGCGTTACCGCAAGGTGCGCGAGCGCGCCAGCTACGCGTTCGCCGTCGGCTCGGTCGCCGCCGCGCTCGACGTCCGGGACGGCGTCGTACGGGAGGCGCGCCTGGCCCTCGGGGCGGTCGCGTCCCGGCCCTGGCGCGCCACGGCCGCCGAGCGCGTTCTCACCGGCGCACCGGCCGACGCCGCGACCTTCGCCGCCGCCGCGGACGCCGAACTGGCCGCCGCCCGGCCGCTGCCCCACAACGCGTACAAGGTGACCCTGATGCGCAACCTCGTGGTCGCCGTGCTCAGCGAACTCACCGAGGAGGCCGCCCGATGACCACCACCACCGCGGCCGCGACCGCGCACCCTGCCGTCGGCACCGCGCACACCCGGGTGGAGGGCCGGGACAAGGTCACCGGAGCCGCCCGCTACGCGGGCGAGATCCCCTTCGCCGGGCTCGCCCACGGCTGGCTGGTGCTCTCCACCGTCGCCCGCGGCCGGATCCGCTCCGTGGAGGACGGCCCCGTCCTGCGCATGCCCGGGGTCCTCACCGTCCTGCACCACGGCAACGCCCCCCGCGTCGACATCGACTTCGTCAGCATGCTGGGGACCCGGCCGGACCCCACCGCCGCCCTCTTCCAGCACGACCGCGTGCCGCACGCGGGCTGGCCGGTGGCCCTGGTCGTCGCGGAGACGCCCGAACAGGCCAGGGAGGCGGCGGAGACGCTGGTCGTGCACTACGAACAGCAGCCGCACGACGTCGCCTTCACCGGAGACCACCCGGACGCCCACCCGGTGGACGGTCACATGCCGGCGGTGACGGAGAAGGGGGACCTGGAGGCACAGCTCGCCGCGTCCGCCGTCGTCCTGGACGCCGAGTACACCACGCCGGAGGAACACCACAACCCGATGGAGCCGCACGGGGCGACCGCCCTGTGGGACGGCGGCCGGCTCGAGGTCGTCGACTCCAACCAGGGCACCACCTGGGTCCAGAACGAGCTGGCCCGGATGTTCTCGCTCGACCCCTCCTCGGTGCGGGTGCGCTCCGAGCACGTCGGCGGCGGCTTCGGCAGCAAGGGCGTACGCGCGCACCAGGTGGGCGCGGTGATGGCCGCGACCGTCCTGCGGCGCCCGGTGCGGCTCGTCATGACGCGCCGCCAGATGTTCTCCCTGGCCGGCTACCGCAGCCCCACCGTGCAGCGGGTCAGGCTCGGCGCCGACGCGGACGGACGGCTGCGCGCCCTGGAGCACACCTCGCTCAGCGTCACCTCCACGGTGCACGAGTTCGTCGAGCCGAGCGCCGGGGTGGCCCGGGTGATGTACGACGCCGACGCCCACCACACCGCCAACCGGGTCGTACGCCTCGACGTGCCGACCCCCACGTGGATGCGCGCGCCGGGCGAGGCGCCGGGTTCGTACGCGCTGGAGGCCGCGCTCGACGAACTCGCCGAGAAGTGCGGCGTCGACCCGATCGAACTGCGCCTGCGCAACGAGCCCGACAAGGGCCCCGTCTCCGGACTGCCGTTCGGCAGCCGCAACCTGGTCGCCTGCTTCCGGGAGGGCGCCCGCCGCTTCGGCTGGGCGGGCCGGGACCCGCGCCCCGGCCTGCGCCGGGACGGACGCTGGCTGCTCGGCACCGGTACCGCGGCGGCCTCCTTCGGCGCGGGGGCCGCACCCTCCACGGCGGCCGTGACCGCCGAGGCCGACGGCACCTTCACCGTGCGGATCGCCGCCGCGGACATCGGCACCGGCGCGCGCACCGCGCTCACCCTGATCGCAGCCGACGCCCTGGCCACCACGCGGGACCGCGTCCGGGTGCGGATCGGCGACAGCGACTTCGGCCCGGCGATGATCGCGGGCGGCTCCATGGGCACCCGCTCCTGGGCGTGGGCGGTCGAGGCCGCCGCACGCGACCTGCGGGAGCGGCTCGTCCCGGGCGGCACCGTGCCGCCCGAGGGCATCACGGCGCGCTCGGACACCTCCGCCGCCGTCGGCGCGCTGCCGCCCGTGGAACGGCACTCCTACGGGGCGCAGTTCGCCGAGGTCGCCGTGGACGTCACGACCGGCGAGGTGCGCGTACGGCGCATGCTCGGCATCTTCGCGGCCGGACGTATCGTCAACCCGCTCACGGCACGCAACCAGCTCGTCGGCGGCATGATCTGGGGCATCTCCATGGCCCTGCACGAGGAGGCCGTCCGCGACGGCGACCTGGGCGCCCACGTCGGCGCCGACCTCGCCGGCTACCACTTCGCCGCGCACGCCGACGTGACCCGCGTCGAGGCCGACTGGGTGGACGACGTCGACCCGGACGACCCGGTCGGCATCAAGGGCGTCGGCGAGATCGGCGTCGTGGGCGCCGCGGCCGCCGTCGCCAACGCCGTCTGGCACGCGACCGGCATCCGCCACCGGAACCTGCCCATCCGGCCCGACCGCGTCCTGCGGCCCGACCGCGTCCTGCGGGCCGCCGGCGGAGCGCCGGATGCTTGACCTCGCCGAGGAACTGGAACGCTGGGTCGCTCAGGGCAGGGACTTCGCGGTGGCCACCGTCGTCACCGTCGACGGCAGCGCGCCGCGCGGCCCCGGCGCCGCCCTCGCCGTAGACCGCGACGGCACGGTGATCGGCTCGGTCTCCGGCGGCTGCGTGGAGGGAGCGGTGTACGACCTGTGCCGCCAGGCGCTGGGGGACGGCCGCACGGTGACCGAACGGTTCGGCTACAGCGACGAGGACGCCTTCGCGGTCGGACTGACCTGCGGCGGGACCGTCGAGGTGATGGTCACCCCGGTCGCCGCGCAGGCACCCGTCAGGGCGGTGTTCGCCGCGGCGCTGGCGTCCGCCGCCCGGGGCCGGCCGGCGGCCCTGGCCCGGGTGGTGCGGGGCCCGGCCGGCCTCCTGGGCCGCGCCCTGCTCGTGCGCCCCGACGGCTCGTACGAGGGCGCGCTGGGCGGTCACCCGCACCTGGACCGCACCGCGGCGGCCGAGGCGCACGCCCTGCTGGAGGCCGGGCGCACCGGTACGGTCGGCCTCTCGGAGGACGGATCGCACTGCCCCGGCGGTCTCACCCTGCTGGTCGAGTCGAGCGTGCCGCCGCCGCGCATGATCGTGTTCGGCGCGGTGGACTTCGCCGCGGCGCTCGTCCGCGCGGGGAAGTTCCTGGGATACCGGGTGACCGTGTGCGACGCCCGGCCGGTCTTCGCCACCCCGGCCCGCTTCCCCGAGGCGGACGACGTCGTGGTCGACTGGCCGCACCGCTACCTGCGGAGCACGCCGACCGACGCGCGCACCGTGCTGTGCGTGCTCACCCACGACGCCAAGTTCGACGTGCCCCTGCTGGAGACGGCCCTGCGGCTGCCGGTGGCGTTCGTCGGCGCGATGGGTTCGCGCCGCACGCACGAGGACCGCGACCGGCGGCTGCGCGACGTGGGCCTGACCGAGTCGGAGCTGGCCCGGCTGCACTCGCCGATCGGGCTCGACCTCGGCGCCCGCACGCCGGAGGAGACCGCGCTGTCCATCGCGGCGGAGATCGTCGCGGTCCGGCGGGGCGGCACGGGGCTGCCGCTGACCGGATCGGGCACGCCGATCCACCGGGACGGGGCGGAGCGGACGGCCGCGGCGGCGGCCTGAGACCCGAACCCCGTGGTGGCCCTGCCCGGAACCGTCCCTGCCCCGCTCCGGGCAGGGACGGCAACCGGCCAGGTTCGTCGTTCTCCGAGGAGACCGCCCCCGCCGTGCGCCACGCCGCGCCCACCATCTTGGAGGGCCGCGGCGGGCGACGGCGGGGGCGTACCGGGATGCGTCAGAGCGCGGTCATGACGTGCTTGATCCGGGTGTAGTCCTCGAAGCCGTAGGCGGAGAGGTCCTTGCCGTAGCCGGACTTCTTGTAGCCGCCGTGCGGCATCTCCGAGACCAGCGTCATGTGGGTGTTGATCCACACGCACCCGAAGTCCAGGGCCCGGGACATCCGCATCGCGCGGGCGTGGTCGCGGGTCCAGACCGAGGAGGCCAGCGCGTACTCCACGCCGTTGGCGCAGGCGAGGGCCTCCTCCTCGTCGGTGAAGGACTGCACGGTGACGACGGGACCGAACACCTCGTTCTGCACGATCTCGTCGTCCTGGCGCACCCCGGTCACCACGGTCGGGGCGTAGAAGTAACCGCGCCCGCCCACCCGGTGGCCGCCGGTCGCGACGGTGGCGTGCCCCGGCAGCCGCTCGACGAACCCGGCCACCCGGGCCAGCTGGTCCGCGTTGTTCAGCGGACCGAAGAACATGTCCTCGTCGTCCGTGCCGCCCCCGGTGCGCAGGGCCTCGGCGGCCTTGGTCAGCTCGGTGACGAACGCGTCGTGCACCGAGGCGTGCACCAGCACCCGGGTCGCGGCGGTGCAGTCCTGGCCGGCGTTGAAGTAGCCGCCCGCGGCGATGCCCTCGGCGGCCGCGGTGAGGTCGGCGTCCGCGAAGACCAGCGCCGGCGCCTTCCCGCCCAGCTCCAGGTGGACCCGCTTGACGTCCCGGGCCGCCGAGGCGGCGACCTCCATGCCGGCCCGCACCGAGCCGGTGATCGCGGCCATGGCGGGCACCGGGTGCTCCACCATCAGACGGCCGGTGTCCCGGTCGCCGCACACCACGTTGAACACCCCGGCCGGCAGGTCCAGCTCGCGCAGCACCTCGCCGACGATCCCGGCCAGCAGCACGGTGGAGGCGGGGGTGGTGTCGGACGGCTTCAGCACCACGGTGTTGCCGGCCGCGATCGCCGGCGCGAACTTCCACACCGCCATCATCAGCGGGTAGTTCCACGGCGCCACCTGCGCGCACACCCCGACCGGCTCCCGCCGGACGATCGAGGTCATGCCCTCGGTGTACTCGCCGGCCGAGCGGCCCTCCAGCATCCGGGCCGCGCCCGCGAAGAAGCGGATGGTGTCGACGGCCGGGGCGATCTCCTCGGTGAGGGTCAGCGCGCGCGGCTTGCCGGTGTCGCGGCACTCGGCGTCGGCGAGGTCGCCGGCCCGGGCCTCCACCGCGTCGGCGATCCGCAGCAGCAGCCGCTGCCGGGTCGCGGGGGTGGCGTCCCGCCAGACGGGGAAGGCGCGCGCCGCCGCGGCCATCGCCGCGTCCACGTCCGCCGCGCCGGACAGCGACGCCTGGGCGTACACCTCGCCGGTGACCGGATCGACCACGTCGAGACGGCGGCCGTCGGCCGCGTCCACGGACGCGCCGTCGATGTGGTTGCGCAGCGCAAGAAGCTCGCTCATGACCTGTTTCCTCTTTCGTCCGCCCCCGGCGGGTGACACGGCCGGTGCGGGGTGTTCCTTCGCCCCGGCCCTGGTGGTGCGGGGGCCGGGGTGGTGGGGTGTTTCTTGCTCGCGGTGCGCCGGGGCCTCAGGGCCTGTCGTTCGGATCACGCCGCAGACGCGGGGTCCGGCACGCGCATCTGCGGCGTTGTCGTCGGTTGCCGATGCTCCGCATCGACGCCCTCCGCCGTGCAGCTGCACGCACCAGCCCCCCGCTCACCGGCGCTCACAGGGCGCTGTCAGGTCCCTGCGACCTGATCCGAACGACAGGCCTGGGCGCCGGAGGGCGTCAGGCCGCCGCGGCGGGCGACAGATGCTCGTGGACGGCCAGCCAGCGGCCCTGCCCGGCGCGGCGGAAGACGATCGTCTCCCGCTCGGAGAGGGACTCGGTGCCGGCCGTGGTGCTCACCGTGGTCGCCACGTCGTGGCTGAAGACGGCGGTGTCGCCGAAGCACTGGACGACCTGGCCGGAGGAGACGCAGTCCACGATCCGGAAGCCGTCCTCGGCGACCCACCGCTCCCACAGCGCGCGGTAGTCGGCCGTGGAGGCGATCCGCTCCGGGGCGGTGTGGAAGACGAAGGTGGCGTCCGGGTCGAAGGCGGCGAAGTAGTCGTCCAGCCGGCCCTCGGCGAAGGCGGCCACCAGTTCGTCGGCGGCGCGCAGGACCTCTTCGGTCATGGGGGGGCTCCTTTGCCCGGTGTCGTACACGTGTGAGGACCCCGGCGGCGGGGCGGCGGGCGCTCCCGCCGCCGGGGAAGCGGGTCAGACCGATGCCCGTGCGGCGACCGGGGCCGACGGGTCGCCGCCGGTGATCGGCGGGACCGGGGTGTCGGAGCTGCGCACCAGGCGCGGCCCGTCCGGCCCGTAGACGGCCCGGGGCTCCGGGAACAGCAGCAGCAGCGCCAGGTAGAGCACGGCGGCCAGCACCAGGCCGACCGGCAGGGAGACGTCGACGCCGCCGGCCACGTCGCCGAGCGGGCCGACGAACTGGCCCGGCAGGTTGACGAAGAGCAGGGCGAGGATCGCCGAGGCGAACCAGGTGCCCATGCCGCGCCAGTTCCAGCCGTGGGCGAACCAGTAGCGGCCGCCGCGCTGGCGCCGGTTGAACACCTGGAGGGAGTCGGCGTCGTACCAGCCGCGACGGGTCAGCCAGCCCAGCATCATGATCACCATCCAGGGCGCGGTGCAGGTGATGATCAGCGTGGCGAAGGTGGAGATCGACTGCGTCAGGTTCATCGCGAACCGGCCGAAGAAGATGAACGCGATCGACAGCACACCGATGAACACGGTCGCCTGCACCCGGCTGAACCGGGTGAACACGCTGGAGAAGTCCAGACCGGTGCCGTACAGGGCGGTGGTGCCGGTGGCCAGGCCGCCGATCAGCGCCAGCAGGCAGACCGGCAGGAAGTACCAGGTGGGGGCGGTGGCGAGCAGGCCGCCGACGTAGTTGGGCGCCGCCGGGTCCATGTAGGCCGCCGCCTTGGTGGCGATGATCGACGCGGTGACCAGGCCGAACAGGAACGGCAGCAGCGTCGCGATCTGCGAGGCGAACGCCGCGCCGACCACCCGCACCCGCGGCGTCTCGGCCGGGATGTAGCGCGCCCAGTCGCCCAGGAAGGCACCGAAGGACACCGGGTTGGACAGCACGATCAGCGCCGAGCCGATGAACGAGGGCCAGAAGCCCGGCGTCGACACCGACGGGAAAGCACCCTGGTAACCGAAGTCGAAGTCGCCGGCGAAGGCGATGAAACCCAGCACGAACAGCGCCGAGGCCGCGATCACCGCGATTTTGTTCACGAACAGCATGAACCGGAAGCCGTACACGCACACGACCAGCACCAGCACCGCGAAGACGCCGTAGGCCAGGGCGAAGGTGACGTCGTTCTGCGGCAGGTGGACCAGCCGGTGGGCGCCGCCCACCAGCGCGTCGCCCGAGGACCACACCGAGATCGAGAAGAACGCGACCGCGGTCAGCAGCGACAGGAACGAGCCGACGATACGGCCGTGCACGCCGAGGTGAGCGGAGGAGGACACCGCGTTGTTGACGCCGTTGCGCGGGCCGAACACGGCCAGCGGCGCCAGGATCAGCGAGCCGACCACCAGGCCCAGCACGGTCGCCACCAGGGCCTGTCGGAACGACAGTCCGAACAGGATCGGGAAGGCGCCCAGGACACAGGTGGCGAAGGTGTTGGCGCCGCCGAACGCCAGCCGGAACAGGTCCAGGGGCCTGGCCGTGCGGTCGGCGTCGGGGATGCGCTCGATGCCGAACTGCTCGACCTCGTTCAGCGCGGGGGCCTTGCCGCTCATCCGGAGGCCTCCAGCGCCAGCAGGCTGACCAGGTCGTAGGCCACGTGCGAGGCGGCCACCGCGGTGATCTCGGCGTGGTCGTAGGCCGGGGCGACCTCCACCACGTCGGCGCCGACCAGGTTGCAGCCGGCCAGGCCCCGCAGGATCTCCAGCAGCTCGCGGGAGGTCATGCCGCCCGCCTCGGGGGTGCCGGTTCCGGGCGCGTGCGCCGGGTCCAGGCAGTCGATGTCGATGGAGACGTACAGCGGGCGGTCGCCTATGCGCTGGCGGAGCTGGTCGGCGACCTCGTCGGCGCCGCGCCGGTAGACGTCGGCGGAGGTGACGATGCCGAAGCCCAGCTTCTCGTCCTCGGTCAGGTCCTGCTTGCCGTACAGCGGGCCGCGGGTGCCGACGTGGGAGAGCGCGGAGGTGTCGACGATGCCCTCCTCGACCGCCCGGCGGAACGGGGTGCCGTGCGTGTACTCGGCCCCGAAGTAGGTGTCCCAGGTGTCCAGGTGCGCGTCGAAGTGGAGCACCGCGACCGGGCCGTGCCGCTCGGCGACGGCGCGCAGCAGCGGCAGCGCGACGGTGTGGTCGCCGCCGAGGGTGACCAGCCGGGTGCCGTCGGCCTGGAGCGAGGAGGCCGCCTCCTGGATGGTCTCGATCGCCTCGTCGATGTTGAACGGGTTGCAGGCGATGTCACCGGCGTCCGCGACCTGCTGGGTGGCGAACGGCGACACGTCCAGCGCCGGGTTGTAGGGGCGCAGCAGACGGCTGGCCTCACGGACGGCGGTGGCGCCGAAGCGGGCGCCCGGCCGGTAGGAGACTCCGGCGTCGAAGGGGATCCCGACGACGGCCACGTCGGCCCGCTCGACCTCGTCCAGGCGCGGCAGCCGGGCGAAGGTCGCCGGTCCCGCGAAACGCGGCACCCGGGAGGAGTCGACGGGTCCGCGGGGAGTTAGGGGCCCACGTGGGTCGGTCATGGCCTGCTGCCTTCCTGCTCGCTGCGCTCGACTGCGCCGGGCACCTGCTCCGGCGGAGCGCGCCGGGGTACCGGCAGGGCCGAGTCTGGGCGCCGCCCCCTCCGGGAGACAATCGTGACAGGCACAAAGAGCTGAGGTGAATTTGTGGAAGGCGACAAACGACGTCCGGAAGGCGACAAGAAGCGCGGGGTCAGCGTCCGGGAAGTGCTGTCCTACCCGGCGCTCCAGCTGCGGCTGCTGGCCGGCGGCGCGGGCCTGGACCGGTCGGTGTCCTGGGCCCACGCGAGCGAACTGGAGGACCCCACCCCCTGGCTGCTCGGCGCCGAAATGATCATGACCACGGGCCTCGCCCTGCCCCGGTCGGCCGCCGCGCAGCGCGCCTACCTGGAACGGCTGGACGACGCCGGGGTGTCGGCGCTCGCGGTCTCGGTGCAGCTGCACATGCCACCGCTGCGGCGCGCCTTCTTCGACACCGCCGAGGAGCGCGGCATGCCGGTCCTGGAAGTGCCGCTCGCCGTGCCGTTCATCGTGGTCGCGCAGGAGGTCGCGGCGGCGGTGCAGGAGGACGCCCGGCACCGGCTGGGCGCCCAGCTCCAGGTGTTCGGCGCGCTGCGCTGGCTCGCCGCCGAGCAACTGGACACCGCGACGCTCTTCCGCCGCCTGGAGAACCTCTCCGGGTACGACATCCGGCTGTGCAGCCCGCAGGGCCGGCCCCTGCTGCCGGGCGTGCCGGTGCCCGCCCCGGCGCTGGTCCCCGCTTCGGCGGACGCCCCGCCCACCATCCCGGGCGGTTTCGTGCTGCCGGTGCCCTCGCCGGTCGGCGCGGCCGGTTTCCTGATCGCCCTGGAGCGCGACGGCGCCCGCCCGGCCGGCCTCGCCGTGGTCCAGCACATCGCCACGGTGGCCGCGCTCCAGCTCGCGGTGATCCGCACCGAACGCGAGACCCTGCGCCGCGAGGGCACCGAGATCCTCGCCGAGATGCTCCAGGGCACCCTGGACCAGGAGGCCGCCGCCCGCCGGCTGGTCCGTCACTCCCTGACGGGCACCGTCGAGCTCACCGTGGTCCGGGGCGTCACCGAACAGGACCTGCTGCGCGCCCTGGACGACGAGCCCTTCCTGCTGCTCAACCGCGGCGAGGAGCGGTATCTGCTCGGCGCGCCCGACGTGGCCGAGACGGTCGCCGGCCTGCCCGGCGCGGCCGCCGGCACCAGCCGGCCGCTGCCCTGCGGGGCGTCCCTGCGCATCGCGCGGCGCGAGGCCCTCTGGGCGGCCTCGCACGCCGCCGCCTCGGGCCGGCCCCTGGTCCGCTACGGCAGCGACCCGGTCGGCCGCTGGCTCCCCGACGACCCGGCCGCGCTGGACGCCCTGGTCGAGCAGACCATCGGCGCGGCCCTGCGCTACGACGCCGAGCACGACGCCCGGCTGGTGCAGTCGGTGCGCACCTGGATGGAGCGCGACCGGCGCACCGACGAGGCGGCGGCCGCCCTGCACATCCACCCCAACACCCTCACCTACCGGCTGCGCCGCTTCAGCGCCCTCACCGGCCGCGACCTGCTCTCGACCGGGGCGTTCACCGAGGTGTGGATGGCACTGCGCTCGGCCTGGGAGCTGGGGCTGCTGGACTGAACGCCTCCCGCCCGGCCGGGCTGGACCGGACGCTCCCGCCCGGCCGGTGCCGCCCCCACGGCCCCGCCGCACAGGTCGAAGATCAAGCTAACGGAGCACCTGCGTTCCCATGACGGACAGCAGTTGCAGCTTCTCGTGGCTCTCACTGCCGGGAACGGCGGTGTAGACGAGCAGCGCGTGCGACTGGTTCGGGTCGAGCAGTGTCTGGCAGGTCAGCTCCAGCGCGCCGAGCACGGGGTGGGTGAAGTGCTTCACCTCTCTGGGGCGGATGCCGACCTCATGGTCGTTCCACACCTTCCGGAACTCCTCGCTCCGAGTGAGCAGCAGGTCGGCGAGGTGCGCCGCCCGGGAACCGGGACCGCGCAGTGTGACCACCCCGCGCAGGCCCGAGGCGAACATGCGGGTGAGGAACGGGTGCTCGTCGGGAGCGTAGAGCCGTCGCGTGGCGGGGTCGGTGAACCATCGGTAGCCGATGCTGCGGGCCGGGCCCGTGAAGGCGGTCTGGTCGCCGGTGAGCGCAACGCCCAGTGCGGTCTGTCGCAGCGTCTCGCCGAGTTCGGTGACGATCTCCGCGGGCGTGTCGTGCAGGCGGTCGAAGATGCGCAGCAGGCCGGGGCTGATGTGCTCGCCGACCTCACCCCGCGCGGGCGGGTTGTGTCCGGCGAGCCGGAACACGTGGTCACGCTCGTCGAGGGAGAGATGGAGTCCCTGGGCGATGGAGGCGATCATCTGCTCGGACGGCTGAGGGCCACGCTCCCGCTCGAGCCGCGCGTAGTAGTCGGTCGACATGTGGCAGAGCGCGGCCACCTCCTCCCGCCGCAGCCCGCTCGTCCTGCGGCGCCGGCCACGCGGCAGACCGACGTCCTCGGGCTGCAACGACTCCCGGCGGCGCCTGAGGAACTCCGCCAGTCCGCTCCGGTCGATCATCATGCGTGCCTCCTTCGGCGCTGCCTCATTCCTACCGCCCGTGGATCCACGGATCCACGCCCTGGCGATCCCCCTTTGGCGAGCGTGTCGCTGCACAGGCGGGCACCTGCCCTCCGGTGATCCTTCGGGCGATCGCTGCCCGGGGCCCGCATCCCCCGACACGGCTCCGGCCGGGGTGTGGCTCTCCGTATCAGCGGATCGACCAGCCCTGCACAACGCCGCCGTCTTCCACGACGGTGGACGCAACGACACCGCCTCCAGGAGTGAACACATGTCACGCAGGCCCATCGACATCACCGTCCCCGACCTGTCCGGCAAGCGCGCCGTCGTCACCGGAGCGAGCGACGGCATCGGGCTCGGCCTCGCCACCAGGCTTGCCGCGGCCGGGGCCGAAGTGCTCCTGCCGGTGCGCAATCCACACAAGGGCCAGGCCGCGATCACCGCGATCCGCCGGACGACGCCCCAGGCGAACGTGTCCCTCCACGCTCTCGACCTGTCCTCGCTCGCTTCCGTCGCAGCCCTCGGCGAGACCCTGCGAGCGCAGGGAGAACCGATCCACATCCTCATCAACAACGCCGGCGTCATGACGCCGCCCGACCGGCGGACGACCGCCGACGGGTTCGAGCTCCAGTTCGCCACCAACCACCTCGGCCACTTCGCGCTGGTGGCCCAGCTGCTGCCCTTGCTGCGCGCCGGCCACGCACGCGTGACCTCGCAGATCAGCATCGCGGCGAACAGGGGCGCCATCAACTGGCAGGACCTGGACTGGGAACGCTCCTACGACGGAATGAAGGCGTACAGCCAGTCGAAGATCGCGTTCGGGCTCTTCGGCCTCGAACTCGACCGTCGCAGTCAGGCCGGCGGCTGGGGCATCACCAGCAACCTCTCCCACCCCGGGGTCGCTCCGACGAACCTGCTCGCCGCGCGTCCCGAGGTCGGCCGCGACAGGGAAACCGGCGGCAGGAAGCTCATCAGCGCCCTGTCCGCCCGCGGCATCCTTCTCGGGACCGTCGAGACGGCGAAGCTTCCGGCCCTCTACGCCGCGACGGCCGCCGACGCCCAGGGCGCCCGGCTCTACGGACCGAGCGGACCCGGTCACCTCGGCGGCCGTCCTGGCGAACAGAACCTCTACTCCCGCCTCCGCGGCACCGAGGACGCCCGGCGCATCTGGCAGGTCTCCGAAGAGCTGACGAAGGTGCCGTTCCCCACCGGCTGAGGCTCTCGCCCCCGAGCGAGCGAGTGCCACGCCGGCGCCCTCGGTGTCGCCCGCGCGGCCGTGGGCGCGTGGGCCTGCCCCTGGCGCCCGCAGCCCTCACACCGGCTGAGGGGGCGCGCCGGGCGCACGGCGGTGGGCTGATCCACCGTCCCGGCGCGATCCTCGCCCGGATCAACGTGATCGCCGGCCGAGCTTCTTGACGTCCTCGTGCCCGTCGGACACCAGATGCCGGTCGGCGTTCGTAGCGGCGTGTCGCCCGGCCGGTCGCCCGGTCCAGGTGTGGGAGCCGCGCCGGGTGACAGCGGGTCAGCACCCGGTGCCGCGCACCCCGGGTGCCGCAGGCGGGGAACAGTGGTTGCGAATGCGTCAGGTGCCCGGTGGCGGGCCGGCCTCCAGCGCCTCGGCGAGGGCGGCCCGGGTGGCCGGGACCGCGGGGTGGGACGGGCCCAGGAACTCCAGCTGGTCGGCGACCAGGGCCGTCAGCTCGGTCGCCGCCCGCGCCCCGTCGCCCGCCGCCGTCCGCCAGCGGGCCAGGTCCATACGGGTGGACAGGGTATGGGGGTGTTCGGGGCCCATCACCCGCAGGCGGTCGGCCAGAAGCGGTTCCAGCAGCTCCACCGCCTTCGCCGGATCACCCCCGCGCCCCGTCCACTCGGCGATGCCCGTGCGGGTGGCCAAGGTCTCCGGCCCGTCCGGGTCGTCCTCCTGCTGGACCTCCAGCAGGTCCCGCAGCGCACCCAGCACGGCCGGCACGTCCCCGAGCTCGCCCCGGTGCCGCATCGCCGCCGCCCGGGCCCGCAGTACGTCCCGGTGGCCGGGTCCGAGCCGTGCCTTGCTCTCCCGCCACGCTTGCTCGTGCAGCACCAGCGCGCCCTCGTGGTCCCCGGACGCGGAGAGGAAGTTCGCCAGGTGGTTGCGGTTGCTGACGGTGTCGCGGTGGCCGGCGCCCAGCACCCGGATCCGCGTCTCGTACAGGGCCCGCAGTTCCACGACGGCACCGTGCGGGTCGCCGGCCGCGCCCCGCCACACGGCGGCGCTCTGCCGGGTCTGGAGCAGGTTGGGGTGTTCGGGAGGGTAGAGCCGGGCCTGGTCCTCGTACAACGACGCGAAGGACCGGGCCGCGCCGGCCGGGTCGCCGGCCTTGGCCTGCCACCAGGCGAGGTGGCCCCGCGTGTCCAGGCTGATCTCGTCGTCGGGTGCGAACCGGGCGGTGACGTCCTCCTTCAGCCGGCGGAAGTGGCGCAGCGCGGCCGTGGCCTGGCCGGACTCGCCCAGGCTGTGGCCCGTCCTGTACAGCACCGGGTGGGGGACGGGGCTGAGCAGGTCCTCCTGCGCGTGCCCCGCCAGGACGAGGGCGTTCGCCCGTAAGGCCCGGTCCAGGCGGGCGGGGAGCCCGGGCAGCTGCCAGCCCTCCACGAGTGCCTGGGCGGCGGCCGTCACGGCGGTGTGCCGCTCGTGGACGTCCAGGCGGTCCCGGGTGGCCCGCTGCGGGAGGGTGTGGATGCGCACCGAGGTGCCGGCCAGCGGACCCGCCGGGCCGCCCGGGTTCGCGCCGGCCCGCGGCTGCCGTTCCGCGGCGCCGTCGAGGGTGACCAGGCTGAGCCGGCGCAGGTTGTGCAGCGCGTCGTGGACCTCGTCCCGGGCCGCGGCCCCGCGGGCGTGCGGGGCGAGCGCGGCCAGGGTGGGCGTGGCGAGCAGTTCCCCGGGCACGCCGGTGCCGTCCAGCAGGCTCAGCACACGCATGACCGGCCCGGCGACCCCGGCGGGGCGCAGCGCGTCGGCCCGCTCCACCGACAGTGACCAGGCGGCCGACAGGGGCAGCGAGTAGCCGTCCGGGACGGTCCCGGCCTCCTGCGGCACCAGGTTCGCGAGCCGGCTGCCCTCCCGGGCCAGCCGTTCCCGGTAACCGGCCGCGGTCAGCTCGTTGTCGAGCAGGAAGGCGGCGACCTGGGCCAGGGCCAGCGGCAGGTGTCCCAGGTCGTCGGCGAGGGCGGCGAGGTCGGCGGGCGGGCCGGCCTGGGCGCCGAGCCGGGCGGTGAGGTAGGCCAGTGACTCCCTCGCGTCGAAGGGGGAGAGGTCGACGACGGTGCCGCGGGCCTGGAGGGCGGCGTCCCGCCGCCGGGTGGTGACCAGGGTGACGCCGGGCGAGTGCGGCGGCCACAGCCCTTCGAGGTCCTCGGGCGCGTCGAGGCCGTCGATCACCACGCACCAGGTGCGCCGTACCTTCGCCAGCCAGCGCTCCAGCCGGGCGGCGGTGTTCTCCGCGTCCTGCCCGACGCTGCCGGTCAGCTCCTCGGCGGCCGCCGCGAGCTCCGCCACCAGGGCTTCGCGCGACGAGGCCGTCGCCCAGACCACCAGGTCCAGCGTGCCGTCCTCCAGGCGGGCCCGGACGTACTCGGCGGCCGTCTGGGTCTTGCCGACGCCGCCGGCGCCTGTGAGCAGGAACCGTCCCGGTCCCGGTGGCACCCGTACCGGCGGCCGGGACAGGAACGCCTTGGCGGGTTCCGGGAGTGTTCCGAACCGGCGCGGCCAGGTGCGGCCCTGCACGGAGGCACGGGCGTCCGAGACCGTCCGCGAACCGGTGCGGGCCGCGGACAGCCGGTCTTCGAGGTGCTCGTAGTGCCGCTCCCAGGTGCGCAGGTCGGGCTCGCCCGGCAGTCCGCGGCGCCGGTGCAGCACGGTCACCAGCCTGCGTACGGTGTCCCGGCCGGGGGCGTGCGGCCCGGACAGGGCGTCGCCGATCGTGGACCGGGGCAGCGGCAGGCCCGCCGCGGCGGCGGCCGCCTGCAGTTCCCGCACGGAGCCGCCGCCCTGCTCCCGGACATGGGCGCGCAACAGGCCCTTGAACCAGTCGATGGGGTCCTGCCCGCCGCCGGACCCGTCGTGCGGGTCCGGCCCGTTCTCGCCGTCGGTCACCTGTCGATGGTAGGAACGGAGCCGTCGCCGCACCGCCGTTCCCCCGGACCGGTGCCCCGTGCCGGGGCTTCAGTTCCCGGCACCGTTCCGGCACCCGGCGCGCCGGCGGCGCAGGTGGCGGGCGCCGGCCCGGGCGGCGCGGCGTACGGCCGCCACCGCTCCGCCCGCAGCCGCGACGAACTGCAAGTACGGTACGAGATCGGTCAGATGGACAAGTAGCGCGTGGGACAGATGACTTACGTCCATCACTGGACTCTCCTCCCCGGAGGGGCCCGTCCCGGGCGGGTCCCCGGTGACGTACTCCAAGGCTGGGGGCCCGGGGGGTGACCGACGCCGTACTCGGACACCGGTCGGACGGAGAGCGGGCCGGGTCCGGTGTCCGCCGGGGGTCGACGTCCGGAAATGACGGGCGAGTTTGCGCCAGGCGGGGCACGGACATGACCCGGTGGTGTCTGCCGCGGGCGGGCACGGACGTCGGGGAGGGGCGGATCATGGCAGCGGAGATCACGGCGGAGATGTTCCTGAAGGCCTTCAACACCGTGGGCGGAGACAGCAGCGCGGCCGGCACCGCGGCGGCGGACTACGCGACCCTGCGCGGCTGGCGCACCTCGCAGACCGCGCAGGCGGCGGCCGCCGGCGCCGTCGCGATGGCGGTCCCGGTGGCCCATCTGGCGGCGCTGGCGGGCGACTTCGCCGTGCTGTTACGGAAGATGGCCGTCTGCGGCTGGGGCATCGGCTACAAACTGGGCGCCCACGTCGACGCCGAGGACGACCTGGAGGTCATCCTCGGCCTGTGGTCGGGGGCGCTGGAGCCGGACGCGCTGAGCCTGACCGCCGCCGGGGCGGCCGGCACCGCGGGCCTGATCACGCTCAACGCGACGTTCCCCACCTACGCTCAGGCGGTCATGGCCCAGGTCATGACCAAGGGGGCGCACAGCGGGGCGGCGATGGTGGGCGGCAAGCTCGTCGGCAAGTCCGGGGGCAAGGCGCTGGCGAAGCTGTCGAAGCCTTTCCTCCAGAAGATCGCGCAGAAGGTGGCGCTGAAGTTCTCGATGATGCTCGGCTCCAAGGCGGTCACCGGCACCGTCCCGTTCCTCGGAGCGCTGGCCGGCGGCGCGATCAACGCCTACTTCGTCAACGCGTTCGCTGACGCGGCCGAGACGTACTACCGGGCCAAGCTCGCCCACGGGGACCCTCCGGCGGGCGTCGCCGCGGTCCCTGGCCGCTGACGGCCCCCACTGCCGGCGGCCGCGGGCGCCCGCAGGGTGATCCCGTCGCGGTGATCGACCTCATGAGCCGTGGACCGGCCGGCGAGATGACACCGGCCTGGCGCGAGACGTGAACCGCCGCGTTGCCCATCGGGTCACCGGAACGAGCTGGACCAGGCGAACAGTGGTGCGGGGCCTGGGCGTCACCTGCGCGGCCCGCACCCGGTGACGACCCGCAAGCGTTCGTCGTGCACCTGGAGGAACTCCCGTCCGGCCGGGGGACCGGATCGGCAGCCCGGTCGCCGGCAGGGCGCCGGTCACGGTCTGATGCGGCCTCTCCCCGATCCCGGCGGCACGTCCGGGCGGCAATGTCCGGTTCTCGCCCGTCCGAGTTAAATGCCTGGACTGGTCGCTGCTGGTGAAGGGAAGCTTGCCAGTCTCGACCTCCGGGGGTGTGATGGGGCAGCAAGACGTACCTGGGACGACGCCGGGCAGGGGCGCGGTCGTGCTCGCCCTGCGCTGCTACGGCCGGGAACTGTTCCGACTGCGACGGCTGGCCCTCCCCGCGCTGCTGCTGCCGGCCGTGGGCAACATCGGCACCCGTTATGTCGCGCCTCTGCTGGTCGCCAAGCTGGCGGGGCAGGCCGCCGGCCGCGGTGGGCTCACCCTTGCCTCGGCGCTGCCGTACGTGCTGGGCTTCGGTGTGGTGCTGCTGCTCGCCGAGACCGTGTGGCGGATCGGGCAGCACTGCCTGAACCGTGTGGACGCCCTCGGTATGGAGCACCTGTACGTCATCGGCATGGACGAACTCTTCGCCCGGGACGCGGCGTTCTTCCACGACAACTTCGCCGGCTCCCTGACCAAACGGGTGCTGAGCTTCGGCAGGCGCTTCGAGGATTTCGTCGACACGGTGACGTACCGGATCGTGGGCAGCCTCGTGCCCCTGGTGTTCGGCGCCGTGGTGCTGTGGCGCTACGAACCGCTGCTCGTCGCCGGCCTGCTCGTGATGATCACGCTGACCGTGGTGGCCACGACACCCCTGATCCGGCGCCGTCAGGCGCTCGTCAACGACCGTGAGGCGGCGATCGCCCGGGTCTCCGGCCATGTCGCCGACAGCCTCACGAACATGGAGACCATCCGGGCGTTCGCGGCCGAGCCGCGGGAGGCCGAGGAGCACCGCCGCCGCGTCGCGGACTCCCGGCGCCTGACGCTGAGGTCGTGGGACTACGGCAACCTGCGCGTCGACACCCTGGTCGCCCCCATGTCCGTGCTGACCAACGTGCTGGGCCTGCTGATCGCCGTCGCCTTCGGCGGCCCCGGCCTGGGGGTGGAGGGAATCGTGGTCGCCTTCACCTACTACTCCAACGCCACCCAGATCATGTTCGAGTTCAATCAGATCTACCGGCGCCTGGAGAGCTCGATGACCGAGGCCGCGCAGTTCACGGAGCTGCTGCTGGAGCCGGCCACCGTGCTCGACGCGGCCCGGCCCGAACCGCTCGCGCCGCGGGACACCGGTGTCCGCTTCGAGGCGGTCACGTTCGCCCACGCCGGTGCGAAGCCGATCTTCCAGGGCCTCGACCTGGATGTGCCCGGCGGCGCACGGATCGGTCTGATCGGAAGGTCGGGCGGCGGCAAGACCACGCTCACCCGGCTGCTGCTGCGGATGGCGGACATCGACGGCGGACGCATCCTGATCGGCGGCCAGGACATCAGCGGGCTGCGCCAGGCCGACCTGCGCTCACTGATCGCCTACGTCCCGCAGGAGCCCGCCATGTTCCACCGCAGCCTGCGGGACAACATCGCCTTCGCCCGGCCCGGCGCCACCGACGAGGAGATCCACGCCGCGGCCGAGGCCGCGCATGTCACCGAGTTCGCCGACCAGCTCCCCGAAGGCTTCGCCACTCTGGTGGGGGAGCGGGGAGTGAAACTCTCGGGCGGCCAGCGCCAGCGGGTCGCCCTCGCCCGAGCGCTGCTGCGTGACGCGCCGATCCTGCTGCTGGACGAGGCGACCAGCGCGCTGGACTCGGAGAGCGAACTCCTCGTCCAGGACGCCCTGTGGCGGCTGATGGAGGGACGCACCGCTCTCGTGGTCGCCCACCGGCTGAGCACCGTCGCCGGCATGGACCGTCTCGTCGTCCTCGACCGCGGAAGCATCGTCGAGCAGGGCACCCACGCGGAACTGCTCGCCGCGGACGGCGCCTACGCCAGGCTGTGGCAGCACCAGTCGGGCGGCTTCCTCGGCGGGACCGCCGAACCGGCCCCCGGCGACGGCATGCCGGGAGCCGACCCGACCGGACTGTCCGCACCGGCGCCCGGTCGGAGCCAGCCCGCTGCCACAGGGCCATGACCACGTCACGCTCCTCCGGTCACGGGCGACGGTACCGGCTCGTTCGACGTCGAGATCGAGGCGGCGACCGTGACCAGGCCGCACGGCCTGGTCCTCACCGACTTCGACGACGACGGCGACTTGGACATCGCCACCGCCTCCGTCGCCCCAGCCGGCGGTGTCGGCGTGGCGCTCGGCAACGGTGACGGCACGTTCAGAAGGTGACCGGCAACCCGGTCGGCAAACGCGCGATGAACGCCCTGATCGCAGGCAAGTTCAAGTCCAAGTCCCTGGACATCGCCGCCCCCTGAGCACCCCGGCATCCGCCGGCCGCCGCCGCGCAGGCGAGGCGATGCCGGCGGGTCGGGCCAGGCAGCGGCGGACCGGGTTCCTGGACCGTCGAGTCGATCGGCCCTCCCCCGTTCGTTTCCGCGCGCCGTTCCTCTAGGCTCCAGGAGGTCATCAACCACCGCATGACATCTGCCCGGTGACGGAGCCGGCGTGGGGTGCGCGTCCCCGCTCCACGTCACCACTGGACGGCTTTCAGGCGCAGCCACGGGTCGGCACATCCGGACGCCGACGACCCCGTGTGGCCGCGTCCCGCCGGGCGGCGAAAGGGATGCGTCGTGCCTTCGGCTTCGGCGAACTACCGTACTCTGCTGCGCACTTCGGGTGCGGCGGCCTTCTTCCTGCCCTCCGCCGTCGGGCGGCTGGGCATCGCCATGACGGGGATCGGTATCGTCTGGCTGGTGCACGCACGCACCGGGTCGTATGCCGCCGCGGGACTCGTCACCGGCGGATTCGCCGTCGCGGACGCCGTCGCCGGGCCCCAAATCGGGCGCCTTGCCGACCGGTTCGGGCAGGCGTGGGTCCTTGCCTGCGCGCTGGGCGCACATGCCGGGGCCGTGGCGCTGCTGCTCGCCGGCGCCGTTCCGGACCTCGTCGCCGGAGCGCTCGTCGGGGCGACGCTGCCCCAGCTCAGCGCCCTGTCCGCCGCTCGCTGGTCCGCCCTGCTCTCCGGCGACCAGGCCGCCGCGCTGCCCACCGCCTTCGCCCTGGAGGCCCTCACCAACGGCGTGTCCTACCTGGTCGGCCCGGCCCTGGTGAGCGTTCTCGGCGCGGCGGGCCGCCCGGGCGCCGGGGTGCTGCTCGCCGCCGTGCTCGTCGTCGGCGGCGGGCTCGCCCTCGCCGCCCAGCGCCGCACCATGCCGCCCCTCACCGGCCACGCCGAGCGCCGGCACGCCGGACGCGCCCTGCTCCGCTCCGCGTTTCTGCGGCAGGTCGCGCTCGGTCTCGCGCTCGGGGTGTTCTTCGGCGCGATGCAGGTGTCCGTCACCGCGTACGCCGTCGGCCGCGGCACGCCGGACGCGGCAGCGCTGCTCCATCTCGCCTTCAACTGCACCGGTCTTGTGAGCGGGTGGGCCTATGGAGTATGGCGCCACGGCGGCTCACCCCGGCGACGCCAGGCCGCAGCTGCCGCCTGCCTCACCCTCGCGAGCCTCCCGCTGACTCTCCTCGACGCGCCCCTCGCGGTCGGCGTCACCCTTGCCGTGGCCGGACTCGTCGTGCCGGTCCTGCTGATCCTCTCCTCCGTCCTCATGGAGTCGGCGGTCCCGCGCGCTGTCCTCACCCAGGCGTTCACCTGGGGCAACTCCGCCGGCGCGGCAGGCCTGGCGGGCGCCGCGGCGGTCGCGGGGCGGGTGGTGGACGCGAGCGGCGCGCACGGCGGATTCGGCGTGGCGGCGGGGGCCGCGGCGGTGATGGCGGTCCTGGCGCTCAGCGGGCGGCGGGACGCATCACCGGGCGCGCCGAAGTCGTCCGTACCCACGGACGCCACGGTGCCGAACCAGCCGCCCACACAGCAGGATTCGTCCACGAACCGCGAGGCACCCTGAACTCCGTGCCCCGTGACGGGCGCCCCGCCACTGCCGTACGCGTAGCACCTGCCGAGCGAACCGTCCGGCAACTGCATGGCCACCACCGGCCCGTGCCTCGACACACCGAGGTCAGCGTCATCGGTTCGGCCGGTAGTAGGCGTCGATGGGGGCGCGCGCCTCCTCGAACAGGGCCGGACCGTCCTGCGGCACCGTCGGCCAGTCGCCCGACGGCGGGTTGAGTTCCACGAGTTGTGCGGTGGAGAGCGCGTAGACGACCCGGCCGATGCCGGAGCGGACGATGCCGCCGGCGCACATGGTGCAGGGCTGGCAGCTGGTGTACAGGGTGGTGCGGGCGGCCGCGGCCGGGTCGAGTTCGCGGGCCGCCCAGCGGGCGAGCTTCAGTTCCGGATGGGCGGCGATGTCGTCGTCGCGCCGTACCGTGTTGTGGGCTTCGGCGAGGATCGCGCCGTCCGGGTCGGCCAGCAGGGAGCCGTACGGTGCGTCCCCGGAGGCGACCGCGCGGGCGGCGATGCCGATGGCGCGCCGCAGGAGGGTTTCGTCGGCCATGGTGATCACGATGGGGTCCTCCGGTGTGTGGCCACGGCGGCGAGCGCCTGCCGGGCCGCGTGGGGCCGACGGGTCTCCTCCGGATCTCCGTGGCAGGGGTCGAGTACGACGGTGTCCGTGCCGGGCAGACGGAGCTGGTCGACATCGTCGAGGATCTGCTCGATGGTGCCGACACCGGCGGTCCGCTCGCGGTCGTCGACCGGTGTGCCGGTCACCCGCAGGGCGATCCGGGGCGCGAACGCCGGCAGCGAGTGGTGCGCCAGGACCGACCGCATCAGGGGGAGGGGGTGTCCTGGCCGGCCGGCCTCACCACGAGGTTGCGGCCGGGCACGGCGGTGCTCGTCCTGCCCTGCCGGCACCCGCCGCTGGTGGCTCGGCGGTTCCGGGCCCCAAGTCCGGTACGTCTACGCCGAGTCGCATGGGTCGAAGCTATCCCGGTGATCAGCAGATGCGGAACCGCATCTTCCCGGCGATGACGGCCACCCTCCGTGGTTCTGCCGGTAGAGTCGCGATGTGGCCGTGAATCTTGACGACATCGACTGGGCGATCATCGAGCAGCTGCAACGGGAGGCTCGCCTCTCCCTCAGCGAGTTGGGGCGGCGCGTGAACCTCAGCTCGTCGGCCACCACGGAACGGGTCCGGAATCTGGAGTCGTCGGGAGTCATCACCGGCTACCACGCCGCGGTCGACCTGGCCAAGATCGGTTATCCCGTGCTCGCCGTCGTCCGCCTCAAGTACCCCGGCAACCGCCACCAGCCGCTGCGTCGGCTGCTCGCCGAGCGGCGGGAGATCCTGGAGTGCCTGCGCACCACCGGCGACGACTGCTACACGCTGAAGGTGGCCGCATCCTCCATGGAGCGTCTGGAGACGCTCGTGGACGAACTGGCCGGCTTCGGCAGCACGACCACGAGCGTCGTCTACAGCCAGACGCTGCCCTACCGCGCACCCGACCGGCCCTGACGGCCTTCGACGGGCTCGTCGACGAAAAGTGCCGAACGGCGACTCATCCGCCGGCGGACGTGCGCACCGGCCATGACCGCGCGGCACCGGTCAGTGCTGCCTGAGCGGACCGCTGCACGCCGAAGCGGTCCAGCTTGCCCGAGTCGTTGTAGGGGAGGCCCGGCAGGAGCAGGTACTTGTCAGGGCACATGACCGCGGGAAGCAGCCGCAGGGTCCGCGACTTCTTGCAGGCGTCCAGGACGAACTTGAAGTAGGAGGTGACCAGGGACACCACCGTCACCTCCGCCGACGTGACCAGCTCGACGAATTCCACCGGGTCGGCGATCACGTCCGACGGCACCAGACAGGCGGTCGCTCCCGTCGCCAGGGCGCCCCCGAGCTCCCAGATGGAGGCGTCGAAGCTCAGGGAGTGGACGACGCTCCAGCGGTCGCTGCCGGACAGGTCGAAGAGGGGCAGCGTGTCGCTCAGAAAGGCCAGCACGTTGTCGTGGGTGATGACGCACCCCTTGGGGCGTCCGGTCGAGCCTGACGTGTAGGCGACGTAGGCGCCCCGGACCATCCTTGCCCTTCCGTGAGAAACGGCCGCAGAGCACTGCCGCCGCGGTGGGTCGGTCGCCCCGGGGCGCGGACGGATCAGCCGGCCGTGCCGACGGTGATCGCCATGTGGGACATCGCCATGACGACGTGGGCCGGAGCGCCCTCCCGGGTCACGACTCCGACGCGTACGGGCGGTTCACGGGTGAAACCGAAGCGGTGCCCTGTCAGGGCGCGCACCGGGGGCCCGGCCGGCGCGGCGGACGAGGGGTCCGGCTCGCCGGCCGCTTCCCGTAGCTCCACCGGCAGCGTTCCGGATCTCACCAGGATCTGACGCGGGCTCCCGTCGCTCGCCACCGCGTACCGCGTCCGCATGGACTCATGGGTCTCGATGAGCCGGGCCAGTGCCTCGCGGACTTCCTCGATGTCCACGCCGTCCGGGACCGGGACGACGACGTCGAGGTTCAGGTGCTCGTCCCGGGGCGCCAGGCGCATGATGATGTCCCAGATGAAGCGTTGCCCCCAGGTGAGCTGTGCCTCCCCGTCGCGGTGGCCGTGGAAGACGATCGAGAGATCACCGTGCACTGGCATGGAGCCGGCCCTTCATGTCGCGTCCTCGGGGTTGCACGGCACCGCCTCGGCTCGGCGGTCGCGGCCCGCGCGGGGTCTCAGCTGCGACAGCGCGGTGCCGAGGCCCAGCACTCCTCCGGCCAGCGTCACGGCGTAGCCCGCGTGACCGTTCTGCCAGTCCGCCGCGTGACCGGCGAGGACCTGTCCGGCGGCGTTCCCGGTGATCAACGCGGAGCTGGCCCAGCCGAGGGACGTGGTGAGGAGTCCCGGCGAACTCCGTTTCTCCACGAGCGTCATGGCCAGGATGATCGTCGGCGCGACCGCCAGTCCGGCGGTGAGACCGAAGACGAGCCGCAGCGCCGGGACCTCGGCGAACAGCAGGGGCACCACCGTGACGGAGAGCACGGCGAGGGAGACGTCGAGCAGGCGCTCCGCCGTGTACGTCTCCTTGAGGGAGCCGATCACCCCGCCGCCGACGGTCGAACCGATGGCGTATGCGGCGAGCGTCCACCCAGCCCACTGCTGCTGCCCGGCATCGAGCGCCACAGCGACCGTGGCCACGTCGAAGGACCCCAGGTGCACACCTACGAACAGGAGCAGCAGCAGGACGGCCCAGATGTTCGGCGGGAGGAAGCCGCTGCCGCGGGTTCTGCCGGCTTCCGCTGCCGACACGGCCGGTTCGGTCCCTCGTTGCACCGCCAGCAGCCAGGCACTCGCCGTCGCCGTCAGCGCCGCGATCAGCAAGGTCGCCGCCGGGAACAGGAAAGCCGCCAGGAACGTCGCCAGCGGTGCGCCCATCGCGATGACGACGGCGTCGATCATCGACTCCATGGCGAAGGCGGTCCGCAGCAGGGGACTGCCGTGGTGGAGCGCCGACCAGCGTGCGCGGACCATCGCCGACACCATGGGGTTGGTGGCGCCCGCCAGCAGACTGAAGCAGACGGATGCCCACAGGGGGGCGTCGGACATCACCGTCGCGATCAGGCCCAGGGCGACGCACAAGTACGCGGTTCCCAGGACGAGCAGCACGCCGTGCTGTCCACGGCGGTCGGCCGTGCCGGATATCCGGGGCGCGCATATCGCCCCGGCGAGGAAGAAGGCGCCGGTCAGTACCGTCGCGTCGACCAGGGAGCCGCCGTATCCGTTCACCATCAGGATGATCCCCAGCGGGGTCATCGACATGTCGAACCGGTACAGCACACCCGTGGCGACGAATGTCTTCGCGCCGCGCCGGCGCAGGACTGTCGCATATGGGCTCTCTGCGTGCTGCACATCGCTGGCGGGCCCAGCCGTTCTCTCGGGCAAGGCGGCTCCTCGGTGGTCGGGACGTGTGGCGACGGCGCTGCTACTCGCCCCAGTCCTCCTCCACTTCCGGAGCGAGGGCCACGAGCAGCGGTTCGACGCCGACCACTTCCAGTTCGCTGCGGCACTCGCCGCATTCGATGATTTCGTTGACCACGAGGTCGTCTTCGTGCTGGATGACGCCTTCGCACGCCGGACAGACGATTTTCAGGGAGTTCGATCCGGTCATCGTTTCCGCTGCCATGGTTTCTGTCGCCTCACTTCTCTGTGTCGTCCTGCGCTCGTACAGCCGCTGGTAGTACGGGAGGTGGAACCGGAGGTATTCGGCGAGCAAGGGGTGATTATCGACCGTGTGCTCGTAGCGCGTGGCCAGATCGGTGAAACCCGTGGTACGGCCGGTGTGTTCGTGCCAGCGGCTGGTGCGTTGCCAATCCGGCGGCATCCGGCGGCATCCGGGGGTTCCAGGTGACGGCTTCCGGCACGAAGGGCAGGCCGACCGCGTCGCAGTACGCGCGCACCGTGGCCGCCGGGGCCGTGACGAGGTCGGCCGAATCGATCACCACGGGGTCGCTACCGGTTGCCGTGTGCACCGCATCGCAGATTTCCGCCAGCCGGGCGAATCCGTCCGTCGGTCTGCACCGCCGCCTCGATGGCACGGTTGAGGCCGTCCAGCCAGTCCGCGTCGCGATCGGCGCCAGAACCCGCAACCGGCCCGCTGGCGGCAGTACTTGGGATCTCCAGGTAATCGGTCTCGTGCGGTGCAGGGTGCGTGATCGAGCGGGCCGCTTCGCGTGCGGCTGGTGCGGAGCGGCTTCCGCCAGGGTTGGGTGGCGACGGACTGCCCGTCGGCGTCCGCGGGATGAGCAGGGCGTGCAGGTCGGCGTCCGCGGGACGAGCAGGGCCGAGGCCCCCGGCCTGCTGGGGCGGCCGGCCGAGGTTCCGGACCCTCGCGACCCTCGCGGGGGTGCGCCACCGCCTGGGCCGCTGGAACGGTCGGCGAGGCCGGCTCGCCCTCGGCGATCCCACCGTGATGCCCGGCTGACCGTTCACGGCAGGCGGCTGCCGGTCGCACGAAGACCTCCGGTGCGGTGCAGTCCTGGACAGCCCCACCACACCGGAGGTCCTCGCCGTGATCAAGACCCGTGAGCGCCGACAACGCTCGGGATCAGCACGCCTGGTCGCTCGTCGTCGCCGCAGAGGTGCGCGGCCGGGATGTGACGAGCACTCACGTCGGCGGTCAGAGGGTGATGACGTCCAGATCCGACGGGGCGATGATCGAACCCCGGTAGCCGATCGCGTCGGCAGCCGTCCGCGCTTTCGCGGAGAACACGGCAGGGGCCTGCGGAAGCGGCGTGTAGTGGCAGAGGACGAGCCGTCGCGCGCCCGCGGCTTTCGCCACCTGCGGGAGGTCCGATACATCGGAGTGCGCCTGGAGCATGTGGGTGCGCAGGTCCTCCGCCTGGGCTTCCGGGAGCGAGGCGGTGATCCGGTCGATGAGCGAACTGTCCATCACCTCGTGCACGAGGACGTCGCAGTCGTGCGCGAGCCGGATGAGGTTGGCGTCGGGGGCGGCGGTGTCACCGGAGAAGACGACCACCTTGCCGCTCGCCTTGACGGTGAAGCGGTAGGCGTAGGCGTCCTTCACCTCAGGGCCGTGGAAGACGCGGGTCGCGTCCACTACGACGTTGTCGTCCTCCATGACCCGGACGATCGCCGAGGAGCCCGGCACCTTCACCTCGTGCGCACGCAGGCTGGGATAGTCGGCGAAGCCGCCGGCGGCTTCGTAGAGCCGCACGTCCTGACCGAACGTGGTCGTGAGTCCGGTGAGCTTCTGCTTGACGCCCGGCGGCCCCCAGAGGGTGAGTCCGCCGAGGGCGCTGCGCGCGTAGGTCCAGCCGTGCAGGACCAGGTCGGGGAGGCCGGACGTGTGGTCGACGTGGTGGTGGGTGAGGAACACGTTCTCGAGGTGCGCGAATCCCAGGCCCGATGCGACCAGTTGGCGGGCCGTGTCGAGTCCGCAGTCCACGAGGTAGACGCTGCCGCCGGCGACCAGGGCCAGGGCGGGTTTCGCGTGTCCGACGTTGACGACGGGCCCGCCGTCGACGCCCAGCATGACGATCCGGTCGGCGCCGGAGTCAGCGGCTGCCGCCGTGTCCGCCGCGGCGGGCGACGCCGACCACAGGCCAGACGCCGTCAGCCCGCCGGCCACGACCAGTCCCGTCTGTACGACCCGGCGCCGGGACACCGGTGACGCATCGGCTCCCGCCTCCGTGCCGTCGGGTGACGGTCCGGGCGGTGCGGAGCGGAGGGACGGGTCAGTACACATGTCGGCTGCTCTTTCCGTACGGCCGTCGTCGACGGCGGGGACGATGCGGGGGCGGGTGCGGTCGGTCGCGGGCCGTGGGGGTTCACGGCCGGCTGCCGCGGCCATGGTGGGGGCGTCACGGTCGTGGTGACGAGAGAAGGGGCAGGGAGCAGGCGGGCGGGCTGCCGTCGGGCACGGCGGGAATCCCCGGCCGAAGGGGGGGGGCGACTCTGCCGGTCGCGGAGATCACTGCTTCAACGGGTGGGGGCTTCTGGCGGCGCCGTGAGGGGCTGCCCGCCGGGACGAAGGACGTTGGCGGCGCCGCCGCTGTCGTGCGGGCTCGTTCTGCGCTGGTACGCCAGGAGGCCGAGGAACCCGGCGAGGAAGCCGCTGATCAGCCCGGAGACGGCGTGATGGGCTGCGTTGGCCGCCGGGCCGTCGGGCATTCCGACGACGATGTAGTTGGCCAGTGCGCTCATGACCGCGCCGATGACGCCTCCGATCAAGCCACTGGTCAGCGCGGTGGACGTCGGCCCTGCCCGGTGCCCGGAATCCACGTGGGTGGCGCCGGTGCGGGACGCGGGTTCGGAGCAGGGTGGCTCGAGGGCGGAGGAGGACGTGTCGTCGGACGGGATCATCGTTGATTCCTTGGGTGTGCGGGTGTTTCTCGAGGCCGCGCCGCCGTCGCCCGCAGTCGCGGACCGCCGAAGCGACCGGACCAGGGCGGCACGGCGGCCGAAAGGCGCAACGGCCGGCTCCCGGTGGGGGCGGCCGCCTGCGGGCGGTGAGGCTGATGCCGAACCCGGGCAGACGACCGTCGCGAGCGACGCGACGGTGGGTGGCGGTGTGGCGGCGTGGTGGCGTGGCGGTGTCGGTACGGCGGCGGCAGGGGGTGGTGCGGCGGCGGGCAGGGGGTGGTGCGCCGGACGTGCTCCCGGCCCCTTCGGCGGGCCCGGAATGTCAGTAAGCCTGACATGGCTTTCGGTACCTCGACAAGACGCGCGGCGAACAAAGTCGTGGCGTCCGCCGCACGTGAACCAACCGGCCCGGAACCAACCGGCCCGGCCCGGGCCCGCCACCCGGATCCAAGAACCGTCACTCGGCACCCCGGTACGGCGTGGGCGAAGTCCTCGCCACGGCGCCGATGAGGGCCGGCCTCCGCTGGAACTGCGGGCCCTCGGCGCCGTGCTCGGCGACCGGACCCGCCACCGGCGCCGGCGTTCTCCGCCCGCTGGGTGGAACCGGCCCGTTCGGAGTCGCGGCCATGGGCGTGCCATCCGCCGCCGTCGGCGATGCGTCCGGCCTTCTTCGTGTCCAGGTGGACGATGTGGCCCGGGCGGCGGGTCACGGTGCGTCCCGGCGGGCGCCGGTCGGCGGACTCGTCGGGTTCGAGGGACCGGCGGTGGTTGACGCCCGAACGCGCCGGCCCCGGTCCACGGCGCGTTCGCCGGCCTGCACGCCCCGGCCCGCGAGTCGGAGCGCGCGGGTGCGGCGGCGCTGGACGGGCCTTCGGCGGCCCTCGATGCGCAAGGGGGCGTTCGCGCCCGTCACCGGAGCACCTCGCTGCTCGGGCCGGCCGCGATCACGGTGCGGAGGGGGAAGGCGACGAGCAGCGCGACCGCGACGAGGAGTCCGCTCACCCAGAGCGGCCCGAGGTCCCCGGCTGTGGTGCTGAGGGTGGTCGCGGCGATGAGCGGTCCGGCGGCGGCGCCGGTGCTGAGTGCCCCGGTCGCGTAGGAGCCGGCCATGGTGGGAGCTCCTGCCGCCTCGTGGAGGATCCGGGTGATCAAGGTGCTGCCCAGCGCGAAGGACAGCGCACCCTGGACGAACACGAGGGCGAGCAGAGCGGCCGGCCGGTCGGCCAGCACGGCCAGGGCGGGCCAGCCGACGAGCACCAGCGGACCGCCGACCGCGAGGACCGGGCCGGGGCGCTGGTCGGACAGCCGTCCGGCGACGGTGACGCCGACGAAGGAGCCGGCACCGAAGAGCACCAGCACGACGGAGATCCACAGCTCCCCCAGCCCGGCGGTGCCGGTCACGACGGGGGCGAGGAAGGTGAAGCCGGCGAAGGTTGCCGCGTTCACCAGCGCGCCGAGCAGCATGACCGAGAGCAACCGCACCCTTCTGAGCTGCGCGAGCTCCGCTCGCAAGGCCGGTGCGCCGGTCGCGTCCGTGTGTCCGCGGCGCGCTGGGAGTCCGGTGAGGACGCCGATGGCTGCGGGCAGGCAGAGCGTGGCGACGGCCCAGAACGCGGCCCGCCAGCCCAGCATGGCGCCGAGCACCGATCCCCCGGGGACTCCGGCGACCGTGGCCACCGTGGTGCCTGACAGCAGCAGGGCGAGCGCGCGTCCCGTCCTGTCCGCGGGCACCAGTGTGGCGGCGGTGGTCAGAGCGACCGCGAGGAACCCGGCGTTCGCGAGCGCTGCGATCACCCGGGACGTGAACAGCACCCAGAAGTGCGAGGTGGCGGCGCCCACGGCGTGGGCCGCCAGGAAGGTGAGGACGAATCCGAAGAGGCTGGAGCGTGCCGGCCAGTTGCGGGCAAGTGCTGCCATGAGCGGGGCACCGACGGTCATACCGATCGCGAAGGCCGAGGTGAGCGTGGCTGCCGTCCCGACGGTGACGTCGAGGTCCGAGGCGATGTCCGGCAGGAGGCCGGCGAGCATGAATTCCGAGGTGCCCATGGCGAAGACCGCCAGGGCCAGCAGGTACAGCGGGAAAGGCATCGAGTGGCTCCGGGGTGAGGAGAAGCACGAGAGGGTCATCTCGTCACCGCGGTCAGCATCCGAGGGCGCACCCGCCCGGCCGCGGAACGCGACGGGACGGCAGGACTGTGGACTCAGTGGCTCAGGGGGCTGACGGCGTGACCGAAAGCCCCCACCCTGTCCGACTCAGGACTCGACACGGCCCGCACGCTACCCGACCGATGCCCGCCGAAGCACCTTCGTTCCGGCGTCGGCCTGGGCCACCGACGTCATGAGCCGCAGCGGCTAGCGGTTGGCGAGGAGGCCATCCACCAGAGCTCGGAGTCCTTCCAGGTAGGTGTCCTCACCGGTGAGCGGCACCCAGCGGTCCGCGACCTGCGCCAATCGGGGCAGCTCATCGGGGTCGAGATCGCCGAAGACCTGTTCCCGGTAGGTCGCCCGGTCATCGGCTGCCCGCCGCCGGGCCGCCGCGGCCCGGACCACGATCTCTCCGGCGGTGTAGTACCAGATCGCGCGATAACCGTGCACGGCCCGCTCGGGGGGCAGTCCGCACACGACCAGGCCGTCGATGATCTGCTCGACGAACCAGAGCGCGGAGGTGGACATCAGGTCGTCGGCGGTCAGCACCTCGACGATCCAGGGACAGGCGGCGAGCGCCTCGTGGATCGCGGCGGCGGCGACGACGACCCGCTCGCGAGGGTGGTCGGGCAGTTCAGGCCGGCGCAGCGCCCGCGCGGCGTAGTCGTCCAGCAGCAGGACGAGCAGTTCTTCCTTGTTGCGGACGTGGTGGTAGAGCGCCATCGGCGTACTGCCGATCGCCGCGGCCAGCCGCCGCATGGTCAGCCGGTCCACGCCTTCCTCGGTCACGATCCGGCGGGCTGTCCCGATGACCTCCTCGCGCGAGATCCGGGGAGGTCGCCCGAGGGCTTTTCTGCGCGGTGCGGACGGTTGCGGCATGCCCGTCATCATCCCCCAGGTATCGACATCGACGATCCGTCAGGCTACTTTCCTTACATGTATAAAAACTTATGGGGGCGACCCCGGTCGGTGCTGGCGGCAGCAGCCGTCGCCCAGTTCGTCTTCGCGCTGGACATGTCGGTGGTCAACGTCGCGTTGCCCGCGATCCGCACCGCGTTGGGATTCGCGCCGCTCGACCTGTCGTGGATCGTGCACGTCTACGCGCTCACCTTCGGCGGACTCCTGTTACTGGGGGGCCGCGCTTGTGACCTGTACGGTCACCGTCGACTGTTCGTGGTGGGCCTGGCCGTCTTCGGGCTGTGCTCGCTGGCGGGCGGGCTGGCCCGGACGCCCTGGCACCTGATCGCCGCCCGGGCCGGCCAGGGGCTGGGTGCCGCAGCGGCCGCCCCGGCCGCACTGGGGATGCTCACCACCGCCTTCCCCGAGGGCCCTCGGCGGGTCCGGGCACTCGGGGTGTGGAGCGCGGTGAACGCCGCAGGGGGAGCGCTGGGGGTACTGGCAGGCGGTCTGTTGGCCGAGTACGCGGGGTGGCGCTGGGTGATGCTGGTCAACCTGCCCATCGTGGCGGCGGCACTAGCGCTGGTTCCGGCGGGCGTGCCCGCCGCGGCACGGCCCGGCCGGCGCGGGAGGCTGGACGTACTCGGCGCCGTCCTGGCGACCGGCGGAGTCGGGCTGCTGGTGTTCGGCGTGGTCCGCACCGACATCCGGGGATGGGGGTCCCCGGGCACCGTGGCGACGCTCGCCGCCGCGGCCGCGCTCCTGACCGCCTTCGTCCTCGCCGAGTCCAGGGCCCCCGCGCCGCTGCTGCGCCTCGGCCTGCTGCGCAGCCGCTGGGTGGCCGGCGCCAACGTGCTGGTGTTCCTTGCCGCGGCCGGGCAGTTCGCGGCGTTCTACCTCGTGTCCCTGTACATGCAACAGGTCCTGGGCATGGGCGCCGCGGCGACCGGCGCCGCGTTCCTGCCGTTCTCCGTGAGTCTGGTCGCGGGCACCGTCATCGCGACCCGCGTCACCGCGGCACGCACCCCCCGGGCTGCTCTGCTGCCCGGCGCTGTACTGGCTGCGGTGGGCCTGGCCTGGTTCGCCTTCATCAGCCCCGGCGGCGGCTTCTTCACCGACGTGCTCGGCCCCTGCCTCATCTCCGGCGTCGGTGTCGGACTGGTCCTGGCCCCGGTCGCCGCCGCCGCGACCACCGGGGTCGCCTGCCGCGAGGCCGGCATGGCCTCCGGGCTGTTCAACAGCTCCCGCCAACTGGGCGGCTGCGTCGGTCTGGCCGCCCTGGCCACCATCGCCGCACACCGCACCGGCACGGCCACCGACCCCGCCGCGCTCAACAACGGCTACGCCCTGGGGCTGGCCGTCACCGCCGGCCTCTTCGTGGTCGCGGCAGTCGTGGCGATCGGCGTGCTGCCCCGGCGCCCGGCCGCCGCTCCTGACCCGCGACCCGCCGCCCCCGCGAGGAACCGACTGGAAGGAACGCCGTCATGACGACGACCCCCATCGACCTGTTCGCCTGCGCGCTGCGACTCCGCCCCGACGGCGAGGTCCGGCCCGCCGAACGGCAGATGACGAGCAGCGACTCCGGCGCCTGGCAGATCGCGACGTTCCACGTGGAGACCGACGCCGACGTCCACGCCGACCACTGGGAGATGCACCCGGAGGCCGAAGAGGCGGTGTGCTGCCTGACCGGCGGCGTCCGCCTCCACTTCCGCCCCACCACGCCCGGCGGCGCCGAGGACATGGTGCAGTTGCGGGCAGGCACCGCCGTGATCGTCCCCCGCGGCCGCTGGCACCGCCTGGAGCTGAACGCCCCCAGCGACCTGATGTCGATCACCCTTCGCCACGGCACCCGACTCGAAAAGCGCACCGGCGCCCACTGACCGGAAGGTGGCCCGACGGACTTGCTGCCGGGCCACCACAAGTCCCGCCCAGTCCTGACAGAGTTCCAACGGTGCGCCGTTCGACAGCCCTCGCCGACTGCGCGGGCGCGCTCGGAAGACGGCACGGCTGGCCACCGTCCCCGGGCAGCCGGTCGGAGAGCGTCGGGCGGACCCACCGTGCCCGGCAGAGCCACCGGTACCGCACCCCGGCGAATCTCGCCGAAGCCGCCGCTCCGGCGAACTCGCACCGAGGGCCGGCCGGGCGGCCGACGCCCTCGTCCAAGGGCGCGCGTCGACGAGGCGTACGGCACCGCCGGGCGCTGAGCCGGGGTTGCGTGCGCGCGCCGCATCCGTTCCGTGTCGTCGTGTTCCTTAGACGCGGTGAACACCGTCTCGCGTAGTGCCGGTTCCACCGTCACGCCCCCTCCGTCACGACGCCGGCCCCGGGGCGCTCAACCGAGCGGGGCAGCAGCGCGTCACGCCCCGGCCACCGGAACACCAGGCGGCAGTGCTCCTTGTCCAGGACGTCCCCGGCGGGCAGCAGATCGTCGGGCGTGCCGGCCGGGTGGACCGTCAGGGCGGGGTCGGCGTGTTCGCCGTTGTCGTCGGCGCGCACGTGGCGGTCCCAGGACCGGACCGTGCCCGCCAGCTGCTCGGCGAGCTGTGGGCCCTGCTTCCCGAAGGCGTGGACGACCCACTCCCACTCCTTGTCCTCCGGGCGTTCGCCGTCCTGGGTCTGGACGTGGATCAAGCAGGCGAGCGAAGCGTCGCCGACGACCGCGGGTGCGTCACGGTCCTTCGCGATGCCGGTCACACCCTCCTTCGGGTCCTGGTGGGCGGCCAGCCGGCAGAAGGCGGGCAGGGTGGTCGCCGCGTACAGCTGGAGGGAGCCGAAGAAGACGCCCGCCCCCATGACCACACCGGTGGCGACCTCGTGCCGCGGCCCGCGCAACGCCTCCTCCAGGCCTGCCGTCGGGGCGGCGGCACCGTCGTCGAAGCGGAGCGTCAGGCCGCCGTCGAGAAGGGAGACGACCGGGGTGGTGCGGGCCTGCTGCCCCCGGTCGCGGACGAAGCCGCAGTAGGTGAAGTGGCGGGCGTGCAGCACCTGGCCGCGCCGCTCGAAGGCGATCGCCCGGGTGTAGCCGCCGATCTCCAGCGGAAGGACGAGACGTCCGCCCTCGGCCAGCTGCTCCCGCCAGGCCGGGGCGATGTCCCAGCAGCTGTAGGTGATCACGCTGCCGTCGAAGCCGCCGCGGGGCACGAGGTGAGCGGGTGCGCCGAGGGCCGCGTCGGCTTCCACGACGGCGACGCGTCCGCTGCCGGCCTCCGTGGTGAACCGGCGGGTGCGGCGCACGACCCACGGGTCGATGTCGACGGTGACCACGCGCCCGTCGGGTCCGGCGACGTGGGCGATCAGCTCGGCGTTGTAGCCGCCCGATCCCGCCTCGAGCACGATCGCACCCGGCTTCAGGCACAGGTTCTCGATCATGTCGGCCTGGAGCCACGCCGAGGACACCGAGCTGATCGCCGCTCCGGTCTCGTCGCGCCGGGTGACCACGGCCCGGTCGCCGCCGTCGTACGCGGCCGAGAGGTTCGCTTCCGGGGCGAAGCGGTGGCGCGGCACGGTCCGCAGCGCGTCGCGGACCGGCTCGGACGGGGCCCAGCCGCCGTCGATCACCGTCTCGGCCATCGCCTGACGCAACCGGACCGCCTCGGCCGGCTCACCCGGCACCATCGGCTGCTCGACGGCGATGGGGTAGGAGACCACGGGCGGCAGGTCGGGAATGACTCCGGGCCACACGGCATCCAGCGCCTGCGCGGCCGGGACGAACACGGCGCCGACGCAGGCAAGAGCGTGCGGGTCGAAAAACTCCCAGCGGTCGAACAGTTCCGGTTCCCGGTTGTCCGGGGTTCCCGTCCACGCGGTGATACGGACGACCGCCGTGAGCCGCGCAATGCCGTGACGGTCGTCGGCCAGCACCGTCACCACGTGCGCATCCGCCGGATCGGCGACCAGGCCAGTCTCCTCGGCGAGTTCGCGCACCGCCGCCGCGGCGAACTCCTCCGCTGCGGTGATCTTGCCACCAGGCAGCTCGAGCATGCCGTGCCGGGACCGGCCGAGCAGGACCCGCCCGGCTTCGTCGGTGACGACGGCGAGGGCTCCGGTCAGGGCGTGCCCGGTGGTCGGCCTCTTCTCGACGGCCCGGGTGCCGGTGTGGCAGGGCCCGCGCAGGACCAGGAAGGCCAGACCGTCCGCGTCCAGCCGCTCCGCCGTCTCCCATCCGGCGGCGACCAGGGCGATCTCGTCCTCGTCCAGGGCGATGCCGCGCCGCTCCGCAGGCGTGTGCTCCGCAACCGGCGTGATGACGACGAGAGCGCCGCCGTCCCGCAGCCGCTCACCCAGCCCGTGGATGACGCGACCACGGTCCTGCACGAACGGGTACATCAGCCGCAGCACGACCAGGTCGTACCCCTTCTCGTGCAGCGGGGCCGGGTCATCGCGCTCGATGTCCAGCCGCAGCCAGCGCACGCCCTCGACGTCGGCGTGCTCCGCGCGGGCCCGGGCGATCGCACTGGCGGCGAAGTCGACGGCGTCCACGGTGTATCCGAGGGCGGCGAGACAGACGGACATCTCCCCGGTCCCGCAGCCCACGTCGAGCGCCCGCCCGCCGCCGTCGGGGGCAGGGGCGTGCTCGGCGAGCAGATCCCGCTCGCGCTCACCGACCCGCCGGAACCCCTTGCCGTCGCTGTAGTGCTGCTCCCACCGATCGCGGGCGATGTACGTCACCGTGCTGCTCCTCGTGTAGCGGGGTGATGGCCAGGGCGTTGTGCGGCGCGGAGCCGGGCCGGGGTGCGCCGGCCGCGCTCCACCAGCCCGGGATCGCCGTGGGCGGCGCCGTAGGAGACACCGGAGACGGCGTCCAGGGCGGAGAGGACCGTGAGCTGGGCCTCTTCCTCCGCGGTGAAGGGGCGGCCGTAGCCGTCCATCACGGTCTCCAGAAGGTCCGGACGGCCGTGCCAGGCATCGGACAGCCGCACGAAGTCCCGTACCGCCGGCCCTTCCTCCGACCTCTCGAAATCGATCACGGGCAGGGCGTCGGCGGCTGCGTCCCATCGCAGATTGCGGAGCTGGAAGTCGCCGTGCGTGGGCACCGCCTCCCGGACGGGCAGGTCGGCGGCCCTGTCGGCTGTGGCGCGGACGAACTCCTCGTCCCCGGGAGCGAGATGGGGCCGGGCTCCGCCCAGGTGCCGCCCCAGCTTGCCCAGAGGCACGGTGCCGGCGGCGGCCTGACGGGGTGGGGAGCTGTGGCGGATGGCAGCTGCGAGCCGCCCGATGCGGTGGAAGATCCGGCGCTGCTGCTCGGGCGGGTGGACGGCACCGTGCAGGGACCGGCCCCCCCACCGCGGTTGAGCACCACGGCCGGCAGCCCCGCATCGGCGGCCACCAGCCTGGGCGCGGCCGCGCCCTGTGCCAGGCAGCGTCGTGCGGGCGGTCACGTCGACAGGGCCGTCCAGAGCTGTGAGCAGCCCGGCCAGGGCGTCACGCTCGTCAGGGCGGCGGCCGAGGTATGCCTCGACGGTCCTGCGGATCGCGGAAGAGCTGGGTGGCATGAGCGTCGTCTCGCCTTCGACGTGAGGGGGCGGTTCTGTGGGTCGGGCCGGGGAACTCGCACCGGTGGGTCAGCCCGCCGCCTCCTGATCGGGCGGTTGGGTGCCGCGGGAGCGGCCGCGGCCTTGGGCAGGTTCTCGGTTCCGCATCGCTGCCTGGTTCGATCTACGTCAATGCGTTCCCCTCCGTGGACATGATGGCGGTGTCGGTGTGTTCGGTGTCGGTGTGTTCAACGACACCGCCGCGATGTCGAACGCCCGCTCTTTCGGACGGGTTGAGCACCCCGGGATTGAGCGGTTCTCCGAAGGTGCTCAGTGCACCGACCCTTGGCGCGCAAGAGCACACGCTCGCTGGCTGATTGGCCGAAACGCCGACGCTCAAGCGCTGTGGCTGTGCGTGATCAGAGACGCCTGTCTATGGGCTCCAGGTCCGCCGGGTTACGGCCTGGTGGCGATGATCGCCTCGGTGCGGATCACCTCGTCGAAGCGCCCGGACGACGGGGAGGTGAGGAGCGCCGCGACCAGGTCCTGCTCGAAGTCGTCCTTCCTGCCGTCGCGCTGGGCGGGGCTGGAGCAGGAGAGGCAGAGCGTGACGGGCTCCCGGCCGGTGGTGGTCACGGTGTAGGTCTCCCGCAGGACGGCCCCGACCACGGCCCGAAGCACCGTCAGCCGCCCCCGGACAGGGGGACATCCTGTGAAGTGAACCAATCTGGAGACTATGAAGCATCCAAGCCCCGTGTCAATGGTTCGGCGATCACCCAGAACGCGGTCTCGGCGCGCGCAAGTTGCTGGTGAACGAGGTACTGGTCGACTGCGCTGCTCTCCTCTCGCCTACAGCAATCTGATTTATTCTGATCCGATGTGAGCGAACATGTTGACGGTGTGAAGACCGTGCACCACAGTGCAGTTGCGCGGATCGCCGTATGCGTCCGTGCGGCGGGCGCCGCAGGAGCCCACGAGACGCCTCCCCGCTCCCGCACGCGGCGCCACCGTCTTTTCTGACGCACCAGTACGGGAAGGGACCTCCGTCATGCGTTCATCTCACCAGTCCTCCGCGCGGACCGGGAGCGTCGCGCTGCTGACCGCGCTCACCGCCCTGTCGGCCGTGCCGGCCGCGCCCGCCCACGCCCATGGAGGGCATGGCGGGACCGCACTGCCCGCGGCCTGCTCCGGTACCGCGCCGATCGTGTGCCACTTCGATGTACCGCCCGGGAACTACGACGTGACAGCCCTGCTCGGTGGAGAGGGGGCGGGCAGCACCGACGTGACCGCGGAGCAGAACCGGGCCGTCCTCGCGGAGACGGCCACCGAGGACGGCCGCCCCGTCCGGCGCAGCTTCACCGTCAACGTCCGTGCGGCGGAGGGCGAACCGACCGGTGAGGTCGGCAGCGAGGGCCTCGACCTGCGCTTCGGTGGATCGGCACCGCTGCTGTCGGGGCTGCGCGTCACACCGGCCCGGCACACCCGACAGATCCTGATCGCCGGTGACTCCACGGTCTGTGATCAGCCTGCCGCCCCCTACTTCGGCTGGGGCCAGGAGCTGCCGCAGATGCTGCGCCGGGGTGCCGTGGTGGCCAACTACGCGGACTCCGGCGAGAGCACGGTCTCCTTCCTGGACAACCCCCTGCTCTTCGACCAGCTCGCATCGAAGATCCGGCGCGGTGACCTGGTCCTCATCCAGCTCGCCCACAACGACAAGACGACCACCGCGGAGGAGTACCGGGCCAACCTGGCCGAGATGGCGCAGCGGGTTCGCGCGCACGGCGGTGAACCCGTCTTCGTCACCCCGATGGTGCGGCGCCGTTTCAACCGCGACGGCACGCTCAACTCGGTGGCCCTGCACGTGATGGCGGCGAACCTGCCGGTGGAGATGCGTGCGGTCGCGGCCGAGCTGGAGGTGCCTCTGGTCGACCTCACACAGATGTCGAAGGACCTCGTCGAGAGCCTCGGCGTGGAGGGGTCCAAGGCCCTCTACCTGACCGACGTGAACGGTGACAACACTCACCTGTCCGCCTACGGGGCGACCACCTACGCGGACCTGGTGCTCGGCTCGCTGCGCGACCAGGGCCTGGTCCCCGAGCGGTTGGTGCGCTGACCGCCGCACGCACGCCGGCCGGGCTCCTCCCTTGGCATGGATATGCCTACTTCGAGCCGGCCCGGCCCGGCCTCGGACACGCCTGCTGAGTTCTGGAATCGATCATCTAGGCTGGCGCGGTGACGGATGAGCAGGAGCGGGTGCGGCCGTCGGGCGTGTGGGCCACCGCGGTGGGGGTGGCCAGGGTGCGGGCGCTGGAGACCCAGCGGGAGAACGCGCTGTTCCGCGACCCGCTGGCACAGGCCTTCGCCACCGCCGGCGGCCTGTGGCCCTCCTCGCCGTCGCTGCCCGGTGACGAGGCCGCGCGACGCCGCCGGATGGCCGTGGCGTTCTCCATCGTCATCAGGACGAAGTTCCTCGACGACCTGTTGCGGCAGGCCTCCGCGTCCGGCATCCGGCAGGTCGTGCTGCTCGGCGCCGGCATGGACAGCCGGGCCTTCCGGATGAACTGGCCCGAGGGCACCCGGCTGTTCGAGGTCGACACCGCCGCGCCACTGGAGTTCAAGGCTTCGGTGCTGCGCCAGGAGCGGGCCGTCGCACGCTGTGAGCGGATCACCGTCGCGGTGGATCTGCGTGAGGACTGGCCGGGCGCGCTGGCCGCCGCAGGACACGACCCGGCCATGCCGACCGTATGGATCGCCGAAGGGCTGCTGATCTATCTGCCCGAGGACGCGGTGGAGTTGCTGCTGGCCCGGATCGGCACGCAGTCGGCGGCAGGCAGTCGGATGGGGCTGACGTTGGCCTCGCGCGGCGTGATCGAGCGCTTCGGCGCGGACGCCGCGCCGGGATCGGCGGCGTCCATGTGGGTCTCGGAGATGCCCGACGACCCGGTGGACTGGCTGGCCGGGCACGGCTGGGAGGCCGACAGCCACACCCTGCGCGAGCGCGCTGCCGCCTACGGCCGCCCGCTCAGCACCCCGTCGCGGCGCGAGGAGCGGCCCGGCGGACTGATCTCGGCGGTCCGCCGGTAGAGCGCCGGATGTCCTTCGGGGCGTGCGGCAGGGGTTCCGGTTCAGGCGTTGTAGCCACCGTGGGCGTCCAGCACCGCGCCGGTGACGTACGACGCGGCGGGGCTCGCCAGAAAGGCGATCGCCGCGGCGATTTCTCCGGGGTGGCCCATGCGTTGCAGGGACAGCGAGCCGACCAGGGCCTTGAGGGTCTCGGGGTCCGGCCCTTCCATGCCGCCCTCCATCAGTCCGGCCTCCACGACGTTGGCCGTGATGTCCCGGGGTCCGAGGTCCCGCGCGACCCCCATGGTGTACCTCTCGATCCCTGACTTGGTCGCCGAGTAGTCCGCGAGGCCCGGGGCACCGACCCGGGAGCCCAGTCCGGAACTCACCGTGATGATGCGGCCGCCCGCGCGCAGCACTCGGGAGGCGGCCCGGATGACGGCGATCACGCCGAGGTAGTTGGTGGCGTGCATCCGGTCCAGTGCGGCGGTGTCGGCGTCCGGGTCGTCCACCGTGCGGCCCTGCTCCACCGAGATCGCCGCGTTGTTGACGAGGATGTCCAGGCCGCCGAAGTGCGCGACCACCTCGTCGATCAGCTCCGGCGCCCGACTCGTGTCCGCCTGGTCGGACTTGAAGGCGACGGCCATCCCTCCCTTGCCGCGCACCTCGTCGACGACAGCCTGCGCCTGCTTCTCGGAGTTGACATAGGTGAAGGCGATGTCGGCGCCCTGCTCGGCCAGCAGCCGCACGGTCGCGGCTCCCAGCCCGCGCGACCCTCCGGTGACCAGCGCGACCTTGCCCGTGAGTGGCTTGCTCATTCTTCCCACCTCGTTGATTGACCCATACCGTCAGTCGCAACACTAATTGTTACGACAGTCTGTTGCAACCATAAGCGTTACGACTGTGCTGTCGTAACATGGAGCGTTGCGGTCGGGAGGAGGGGTGCATGAGCGCCAACAGCAGGTTGACCATTGCCGCCCACGCGCTGGCCTGGATCGGTCTCTACCAGCGCCAGGGCCATGAGGTCGCCACCTCCGAGCAGATCGCGGCCAGCGCGAACACCAACCCCGTGGTGATCAGGCGGCTGCTCGGCGAGCTGCGCAGGGCCGGGCTCGTGGAGTCCCGGCGGGGCGTGGGCGCGGGCTGGTCGCTGGCGCGCGAGCTGGAGTCGATGACCCTGCTCGACGTGTACGAGGCAGTGGAACCCGGCCCGCTGTTCGCGATGCACCGCACCACCCCGGACCAGGGATGCGTGGTGGGCTACGGCATCCAGCCGGCGATGCAGGGCATCTACGACGGCATCGAGGAGACCCTGAGACGCGAACTGGCCCGCGTCACGCTGGCGAACGTACTCCGGGACGTACTGGCGGCACCTCGCTAGCCTTCCCGTTACGCGCTGACATCACCGAGATCCCCATCCGTGCACAGGCCGGGGAACAGCCGGGCAATCAGTGTGTCCGGCGGATCATCGGATGCCTTCCTGCGGCGCCCGGGTACCGATGGGGCCGACGACGAACAGCACGTCCCTCTGTGACCAGGGCACTTCGACAAGACCAAGTCACGAGCTCGTAGGACGCGGTCTCATACTGCAAAGGTCTTCGGCGTGACCGGAGCCGGAGTGGGAGCGGGTGCGGGTGCGGAAGGGCCCGGAGCGGGTGCCGGACGGTCCTGGACGCGCAGATGGCGGCTGACGTCGCCCACCAGATGGATACGGACCCGTCGCTCCGTGAACCGCCAGCGTCCGTCCCGGCGCTCGAAGCGGTCGTTGTAACGCCCCGCGGCCACCGGCTGCAACGGGAAGCCCGGCAGGGCCTGGAACACCGTGACGTAGGACCGGGCGGCGGCGACTCCCGCCTCCTCGTCGACATCGACGGCGATGTTGGTCGTGACGTGGTGGGTGCGCGGAGTGCCGTCCTCATGGAGGATCACGCTGTCCCGGAGCATCTTCTCCACTCCCGCGTCCCGCCCCTGGACCGGTACGCCGCTGCCGATGAACACGGCGTCGGCGAACAGTTCACCCGCACCGGCGAAGTCTCCGGTGTCGACCAGTTCCGCGTACTCGGCGATCAGGTTGGTTATGGCAGCTGTGTCCGCAGTCGTGCTCACGATGCCGAGAGTACCTGTCGAGTGGCCACCGGCAGGGGGATTCCGGTCGCCGCCCTCCGGAGGGCGGCGACGGCCGACCCCGACCGGGCCGTCCGGCGCCTCGTGTACCGGGGCGCCGCCGGGTCTCAGGCGCTGGACCACTTCTGGTTGCTGCCGCCGGAGCAGGACCACAGCTGGAGCCGGGTGCCGTTGGCCGTACCGTTGTCCCGTACGTCCGTGCACTTGTCCGCGAGAGCACTGACCAGGTCATTGCGGATGTTCAAGGTGAACAGCTGCGCCGGACTCCCGTCGCAGGCCGCCAGTTCCAGGTCCGTCCCGTCCGCGGTCGAGGCGCCGGCGAGCTGCACGCACATACCGAGCGTGCGCATGGTTCCGTCCGACGCGAACGTCCAGCGCTGCGAGGCGGATTGAGAGCAGTCCCAGATCATCAGCCGCGCGCCCTGCGCGGCCTTGCCGCCCACGACGTCGATGCAGCGCCGCGACGCGTGGCTGACCACGTTCACCCCCGGCGCGGCGGCCGGAGAGGTCGTCCTCGTCCGGGGCTCGTCCTGCGCCGAGGCGGTGGCGTGTTCGCCCGGAGACGCGGAGTCCTCGCTCGACGCACTGCTCCCCGGCGGGGCCGACGTGGGCTCGGCGGAGCCGTCGGGCTCCTTGCCGACCCCGGTGCCGGACGCGCTCACGGAAGGCGCCGGCACGCCGCCGAGCCCGTCGACGACGTCTGTGCCGTGCCCGTTCGAGCCCGCGCCCACCGACGTCCTGTCACGCTCCGGGCTCTGATCACGGTCGGCCAGGCCCAGGGCCAGCAGGACACCGCCCGCCGACAGCAGCCCCACGATGCCCACCACGGCCAGGGCACCCCGGAACCCCTCGCGCCGGGCCTTGCCACCGGTGTCCGGGGCCGCCGGCTTGAGCGGTACGACGATGTCCGCGGCGGTGCGCCCGTCCGCCTCGCCGCGACGTGCGAAGCCGCCGGGCCGGTCCGCGGCGGATCCGTCCGCCGGGGCGTCGGCCGCCGAGGACGACGCCGTGGGGAAGCGGCCGGTACTCCTCCGCGACCCGAGCGAGGAGAACTGGGTGAGCCGGGGCACAGAGGTGCCTTCCCCGGCCGTATCGGGCGCCCGGTCACCGCTCGCCGACGCGGCCGGCGCGGCCGGCGCGGTAGGTGACGCGGGCTGGGCGTCCTCGGCCGCGGGGCCGTCCGGGGCGGGTACGGCATCGGAGCCGACGCGTCTGGTGCTGCCCGGCACTCTCTTGGGGAGATCTCGTGCCGACCGGGGCGTGTGTGGAGGCTTCATGTGATCCTTTCGAGCGGAGCGCGGGGCATGGGACACGGGCGCGGCCGTCTTGCGTTCGGTCTCCGGCCGGCCTCGGGGGCGGTCGGGCCTTCCCCCGCATGCAGCGGTTCTGTCGCTGTTCCGGTGCACCCCTACGGTGTGTGACATGTGACTCATACCGGCCCGCGAGTGACGACTCAAACCGGCGCATCGGGCGGCGCGGCCGAAGATGCCGGACGGGCCGCGTCCGTCCTGTTCCGGGGAGTCCGAGAGCGCATGAGCAGGAAGGTGTCGTCGTTGCCGGCGGGGCCGTTCCGGCAGAGCTGACCTCAGAGAGTGTCGGACGGGTGTCCGTGTGAGCCGAGGACGGTACCGGGGCCGACGCCGGTCAGGTCACAGCTCGCGTCCCACAACCGCGTCGCGACGCAGGTGTCGGCGAGGTGGTTCCACACCGGTTCACGTCGGGGCGCGCCGCGCAGGCCGAAGACGCGCGGGCCCCACAACTGGCCTCCCCGCACGGCCGGGTCGAGCACCGCCCGGACCGCGGGCCACGCGCCGGCATGCTTGCCCTGGACGAGGAGGGCAGCAGGTGCCGCGCTCAGCCGCGCGCCGGTCGTCTGCACATGGATCGGCGGCCGTGACGGGGTGAGGGAGTCCAGCGCGCCGCCGGGATGGACCACCACGCTCGCCACCGTGCTGCCGACAGCGCGCAGGCGGCGGTCGAGTTCGACACCGAAGTACATCTGCGCCAACTTGGAACGCCCGTAGGTGCGTTGGGGCTGGTAGTCCTTCCAGGACTGCAGGTCGTCCAGGTCGAGCCGCTCCGACTTCGCCGCGAAACTGCCCACGGTCACGACGCGGGCCGCCGGTGCGGCCGACAGCAGCGGCATCAGCCAGTGGGTCAACGCGAAGTGCCCAAGGTGGTTCGTGCCGAACATGAGTTCGTGGCCGTCCCCCGTCTCCGCGCGCGGCGGGTCGTCAAGCGCGACGCCGGCGTTGTGGACCACCGCGTCCAGGCGGTCCACCTCCAGTGATTCCGCCACTGTTCGCAGCGACGGGAGGTCGGCGAGGTCCAGCCGTACCGTCCGCACCCGCGCACCGGCGACACGCGCACGTATCGAAGCCGAGGCGACCTCGGCCTTCGTGGGGTTCCGGCTGCCGAGTACGACGGTCGCTCCGGTCGCCGACAACTGCTCCGCGACGAAGTACCCGATGCCGGCGTTGCCGCCGGTGACCAGGAAGACGCTGCCCTCGACACGCGGCAGCCGTTGGACGTTCCAGGGCGGGGTGGAGGATACGGACGGCATGGCGACGGGACTCCCTTGCTGCTGAAGACGGCTGCGGGCGGCTGCCGGGCAACTCGACGCCCACGGTTCCAGCGGCCACCGACACATCGCCGAGGGATCACCGACAGTCCCGCCGGACGGCCGATGCCCCACCGACACGGGGCCGGCGTCATCGCCGTCGACGGCACCGTCTCCTACGCCCTTGCGTAGCCGCCCGACACCGACGTCGACGAGATCGTCGTACGTTCCACCCGCCGGCGCTGAAACCACCGCACCGATCGGAGAACCCCATGACCACGCCCCCACCCCCTGGGACCTCACCGGACGGTCCCCCACGCGCGGGGAGTGGCCATGCGGCGGGGGCGCCCGGGCCGGGCCCGTTGTCCTGTCCGGGGGAGTGCGGACCGCCACAGGTGGTGATCTCGCACGGGCTCGAACGCCGCCGCCGGTCACCGTGTCAGGAGCGTCGGCCCTTCCTGTTCCAGAACTCGACGAGGGATGCAGCGGTCGCCTCGGGGCAGTGGATGCTGGGGGAGTGCCCGCCGGCGGGGACGGTGAGACGTTCGGCCTTCAGCTGTGCCGCCATGCCGTCCAGCTCTCGGACGGACCAGGAGTCGTCCGGTTCGCCCGCCAGAACGAGCTTGGGGATGTCGCATCTCGCCAGATCGGAGAGGGACGAGACGGGATCGAGCATCCATCGAGCAGCACAGGTGAGGCTCTGCGCAGCGGTGCGTGTCCAACGGTCATGCATCAGCTCCTCAGCGTCCTGACCTGCCTGGGCGGGACGCACGAAGGTCCAGATGTCGTCCTTCGGCATCGATGCCAGGGCGTCGATGAGGAGCTGAATCCGCTGACGATGACGGGCGGACGGCGTGGACGGACCGGAGTTGAGCAGAGTCAGAGTGGCCCAGGGCATGGCCGGTTCGACGTCGGCCCCGAGGAGCACCGCTTCCCGAGCTACGAATCCTCCGAACGAGTGGCCCACGAGGTGTACGGCACCGTCCCCCAGTGCCCGGGTCTGGGCGATGACATCAGCCGCCAGCTCGGCCGGAGCATAGGCCGACGAGGAGCTCGGGCCCTCCGTCTCGTACTGGCCCCGACCGTCGACAGCCACGGCGCGGTATCCGGCTGCGGCAAGCAGGGGCAACAGGGGGGCGAAGTCCTCCTTGCTGCCTGTCAGGCCCGGCAGCAGGAGCGCTGCCCCTTTGCAGGTGCCGTGTCGGGGGGCGGCTTCCAAGCAGGCGAAGCGCCCCCGGCTGGTGTGAAGGTCTGTGCGGTCGACGGCTTCGGGAAGCGCTGCCGTCAGAAGTTGGCTCATGGGAGGGGGAGTGTAGGGCGAGCGCTCTCCGCCGTCGGACGTCAACCCCCGACGCGCAGGTACCAACCGCCGAAGCGGCCCACGAGACCAGGGGCGCCGCGCACGCGCATCCGTCCTTCCTGCGCCAGGGTCTCCCACGTCAGAACCGCGTCGGTGCTGCCGTACCCCTGTGCCGCGAGTGCGTTGACGCGTTCCTCGATCTTGCGCAGGTGCCGGCCGATGCGCTGGATGGCCCGGTTGATGCCGCGAAGCCACAAGAGAGCCACGACAAGAACGAGGACGGCCACGTAGAAGGCGGGCGCGCCGAAGTTCAACTTGTCGGAGACGACCAGTAAAGCGGAGATGATGCCCGCGAAGCCGATCATCTGCATGCGTCCGGCGACACGGTGGATGATCTCCTCCCGCAGTGTGCGGTATTCCTCGAGGAGCAGTGCGATCTCCTGTGACGTCCCGCGCGGCTGGGCGTGACCTGGGGCGCCGCTTGCCTGAGACGGCAGGCCTGCTGATGTCATGAGTACCCCCGAAGCGCTACTGCGTGGTGTGCGTTCTGCACGATTCTGCCCCATCCGCCTTGTCGCATACGAGATGCGGCAAGGGCCGGCGCATGGGCATGCCCATGGGGAGGCCCATGGACAGGACGGGCACTCGGGGCCTGTTCGCACCCCGCGCCCGTGGACGGGGCATTTCGCCCCCGGCTGCAGCAGCCGCCCGCCATGAACGGCCCGCCGGGCCTCACGGTGGGACACGAAGATCTCGGTGCGGTGCGGGCCTGCCGGTGTGTCGCGGCGGGACAATGGGCGCTTTCCGCGAGATTCTGCCGCCGGGCGGCGCGGAGTACCGGCTCCCCGCCCCTTCCCCTGCCCGCCCTACACCCCGGGGATCCGCCATGGCAGCACCGCACGCCCCGTCCACCGAGGACGGTCACCGCTTCGACGACCTGCGCGCACTCTTCATCAACTGCACGCTCAAGCCGTCACCCCGACTCAGCCACACCCAGGGACTCATCGACAAGAGCCGGGCGATCATGGACGGGCGCGGGGTGACCACGGAACTCATCCGTGCGGTCGACGAGGACATCGCCCCGGGCGTCTATCCCGACATGACCGAGCACGGCTTCGGCACCGACGCCTGGCCGGCGCTGTACGAGCGGGTTCTGGCCGCGGACATCCTGGTGCTGGCGGGGCCCATCTGGCTGGGCGACAACAGCTCCGTCACCAAGCAGGTCATCGAGCGCCTGTACAGCTGTTCGAGCCTGCTCAACCCCCAGGGGCAGTACGCCTATTACGGGCGCGTCGGCGGCTGTCTGATCACCGGTAACGAGGACGGCGTGAAGCACTGCGCCATGAACATCCTCTACAGCCTGCAGCACCTCGGCTACACCGTCCCGCCGCAGGCGGACGCGGGCTGGATCGGCGCGGCGGGGCCCGGCCCGTCGTACCTGGACCCCGGTTCGGGCGGCCCGGACAACGACTTCACCAACCGCAACACCAGCTTCATGACCTGGAACCTGATGCACCTCGCGGCCCTGCTCAAGCGGGCCGGTGGCATCCCGGCCCACGGCAATCAACGCTCGGAGTGGGATGCCGGCTGTCGGTCGGGGGCGGACAACCCCGAGCACCGCTGACCAGCACCGGCAGCCGGGGTCTCGTGCCGGTCGCCGTGGTCCGAACCCTGCCGGCACCTCCTCCACTCCCGCACCGGCACCTGCTGGACGAGGTTGTTGGCGGACCCGCCTCGGGCCGCGCCCCGGGGAACCGGGGCGCGGCGGCGGGTTCGTGGTGCGGCACCGTGCGGAGCGGGAACGGGACGCCGTACCGGGTCCGGTCAGTCGTCGGGCAGGGTGCCGGTGCGTGCCACCTCGGAGTACCAGCGGGCGCTGGCCTTCGGGATCCGCGTGCCGGTCGGGTAGTCCACGTAGACGGCGCCGAAGCGCTTGCCGTAGCCGTGCCCCCACTCGAAGTTGTCCAGCAGCGACCACAGGAAGTACCCGCGGACGTCCGCTCCGTCCGCGACGGCCCGGTGGACGGCGGCCAGGTGGCCGCGCAGGTAGGCGATACGGGCGGGATCGTTGACCTGGCCGGAAGGGTCGGCGTAGTCGTCGCAGGCGGTGCCGTTCTCGGTGATGGCCAGCGGCAGCCCGGGGAAGTCGGAGGCCAGCCGCCGCAGCAGGTCGTACAGGCCGGTCGGGTCGACGGCCCAGCCCTTCATCGGCGTGGTGTCGCCCGGGGGCTGGTGGAAGGCGACCTCGTCGGCGGCCGGCCACGGGCTGTGGGCGCTGTTGCCGTGCCCGTCCGAGGTGTGGCTGCCGCTGCCGTCGGCCCGGGAGACGAGGGTGGGCGTGTAGTAGTTGACGCCGAGGAGGTCCAGCGGCTGGTGGATCAGCGCCAGGTCGCCGTCCCGCACGTACGACCAGTCGGTCAGTGCGGCGGTGTCCTTGAGCAGGTCCTCCGGGTAGGCGCCGCGCAGCATCGGCCCGGTGAAGACCCGGTTGGCCAGCGCGTCGATGCGGCGCGCCGCGTCGGCGTCGGCGTCGCTGCCGGTGAGCGGGCGCACCTGGTGGAAGTTGAGGCTGACCAGGCACCGGGCGTCGGCGGGGATGCGGTCGCGCAGTGCCTGGACGGCCAGGCCGTGGGCCAGGTTGAGGTGGTGGGCGGCGCGCAGGGCGGCGACCGGGTCGGTGCGGCCGGGGGCGTGCACGCCGGAGCCGTAGCCGAGGAAGGCGCTGCACCAGGGCTCGTTGAGGGTGGTCCAGTTCTTCACCCGGTCGCCGAGTGCGTCGGCGGCCAGGGCCGCGTACTCGGCGAACCGCTCGGCGGTCGCTCGCTCCGGCCAGCCCCCGGCGTCCTCCAGTTCCTGCGGCAGGTCCCAGTGGTAGAGGGTGGCGACGGGCTGGATGTTCTTCTCCAGCAGCTCGTCGACGAGGCGCCGGTAGAAGTCGAGCCCTTTCTGCGCGGCAGGGCCGCGGCCGGTGGGCTGGATGCGCGGCCAGGCGAGGGAGAAGCGGTAGGCGCCGACGCCGAGGCCGGCCATGAGGGCGACGTCCTCGCGCCAGCGGTGGTAGTGGTCGGTGGCGATGTCACCGCTGTCGCCGTTGCGGACCCGGCCCGGGGTGCGGGCATAGGTGTCCCAGATGGACGGTGTGCGGCCGTCCTCCGCGACGGCGCCCTCGATCTGGTACGCGGCGGTCGAGAAGCCCCACAGGAAACCTTCGGGGAAGGTGCGGGAGGCGTCCGGGGCGGACGCGGTCTGCTGCTGTGCTGCGGTGACCACGTGGATCCTTCCGAGTTGAGGTGGTGCGGCGGGTCAGCCCTTGACGGCGCCCGCCATGATGCCGCTGACGATCTGCCGGCCGAAGACGACGAACATCGCCAGCAGCGGCAGCGTGCCGAGCAGCGCGCCCGCCATGATCAGGGACTGGTCCCGGACGTATCCGGCGCTGAGCTGGGTGAGGGCGACAGGAACCGTCGGGTTGGTCATGTCGAGCACCACGAACGGCCAGAAGAAGTCGTTCCAGGCGTGCACGAACGTGATCATGAAGATGACCGCCATCGCCGGGCGGGCCACGGGCAGCACGATGCTCCAGAAGATCCGCAGCGAGTGCGCGCCGTCCACGCGGCCGGCCTCGACCAGTTCGTCCGGCAGCGCCTCCGACAGGTACTGCCGCATGAAGAAGACACCGACCGCGCTCACCAGGGTGGGGAAGATGACGGCGGGCAGCTCCTGCGACCAGCCCAGCTCGGACATCATCATGAACAGCGGTACGACGCCGAGCTGCGGCGGCACCATCATGGTGCCGATCACCAGCATGAGCAGGACGTTGCGGCCTTTGAACCGCAGCTTGGCGAAGGCGAACCCGGCCAGCGTCGCGAACATCACCGTGGACAGGGCGATGACACCGGCCACGACCGTAGAGTTGATCATGGCCTTGCCCATCGCCGCCTCGTCCCAGGCACGGGCGAGGTTGCTGAAGAGGTTGGGGCCGGGCAGGAACGGCGGCGGCGTCTGGCTGACCCGGGTGTTGTCGGTGGAGGCCGCCACCATCGTCCAGTACAGCGGGAAGACCGACAGGATCGCCGTGATCGCGAGCAGGACGTAGGCGAGCGGGCCCGCGTGATGCTGGCGGCCGGCGCGCCGGCCCGGCATCCGGATGCCGCCGCGGACGAAGGCCGTCTTCGACGCGGTCTTCGAGGTGGCCCGGTCCGACGCGTCCGTCCGGACCGGGAGGCTGTCTGTGGTCATGGAGACTCCTGGTCGATGGGTCAGGACGTACGGGCACGCAGGCGCTTGATCAGCAGATGTGTCACGAAGACGAGGACGAGCAGCAGGAACATCACCCAGGCGACGGTCGCCGAGCGGCCCATCTGGTAGTTCTTCCAGCCCTCCTCGTACAGCAGCAGGCCCAGCGTCTGGTACTGGTTGTCGGCGCCACCCGTCACGCCGTTGGGCCCCTGCCCGAAGATCAGCGGCTCACCGAACAGCTGCGTCGCGCCGATGGTGGAGAGCACGATGGTGAAGACGATGGTGGAGCGGATCCCCGGCACGGTGACGTGCGTGAACTGCTTCCAGCGGGAGGCTCCGTCGATGGCGGCGGCCTCGTACCGGTCGGCGGGGACGGCCTGCATGGCGGCCAGGTAGAGCAACGCGTTGTATCCGGTCCAGCGCCAGATGACGATGGTCGAGATCGCGAGCTGGGCCGGCCACTTGTCGGCCTCCCAGTCCACCGGGTCGACGCCGACCAGACCGAGCGCCCAGTTGATCATGCCGAAGTCGCGTTCGAAGATCATGGTGAACACGAGGGCGGCGGCGCCGACCGAGGTGGCGTAGGGGACGAGCGTGGCGACGCGGAAGAAGAGCGAGCCGCGCATGCGGTAGTTGAGCAGGTGGGCCAGGCCGAGCGCCATCAGCAGCTGCGGCACCGTGGAGATGACACCGATCGTGACGGTGTTCCCCAGTGCGTTCCAGAAGCGGTCGTCGCCCCAGAGCTCGACGTAGTTGTCGAACGCCACCCACTCCATGACGTCGAGGGTGGCCAGTTCCACCCGGTGCAGGGAGATCCAGGAGGTGTAGAGAAGGGGATAGAGGCTGAACGCGGCGAACACGACGAAGAACGGTGCGACGAAAGCGTACGGTGCGCCCTTGACGTCCAGCCGGTGCAGCAGCGCGCCGCGCCGCCGGCCCGTGCCTTCGCCGCCCGGCGTGCGGGACGGTCCGCGACGCCCCTCGCCGCCGACCTGGGCCTTGGTGGTGGAGGTGGCCACCGGACTTCCTTCCTTCGAGAGCTTCAGGTGCGAGCCGGTTGCCGGGCCCGGGCCCGCCGGTGACGTGCGGGCGGGCCCGGGCGGCCGGAAGGGCGACGGGTCAGCCGACCGCCTTCTCGATGCGCTCCGCGGTGGTCTGCCATGCCTCGTCACGCGAGGCGTCCCCCTGCTCGATCAGGGCCAGGCCCTGGGAGAAGGTGTCCTTGATCGTGCCGTCCTTGCGGCCGAGGACCTGCTTGTCCGGGATCTCCCGGGCGGCCTCGCCGAAGATCCGCCCGATCGGGGCGTCGTCGAAGTACTCGGCGGTCACCTTCTGCACCTCGGGGGAGTCCAGGGCCTCCTGCGAGGACGGAACACTGCCCTGCTCCTGGAAGATGTGCGCCTGCTGCTCGGGCGCGGTCAGCCAGGCGACGAGCTTCTTGGCCTCCTCCTTCACCGGGCTCCGCTCGACCACACCGAGGAAGGAACCGCCCCAGTTGGCGCCCTTGGGAGCCTTGGCCACGTCCCACTTGCCCTTGTTCGCCTCGCCGGCCTTCTCGCTGATGTGGCCGAGCATCCAGGCCGGGCAGACGGCCGTGGCGAACGTGCCGTTGGCCAGGCCCGGATCCCAACCGGGCTGGAACTGCCGGAGTTTGGCGGTCAGACCCTCCTCGGCGGCGTCGGCGGCGAGGTTCCAGGCCTCCTTGACGACCGGGTTCGTCTCGTAGATCAGGTCGCCCTCGGCGTTGTAGTACTGCTCGGGGTATCCGTAGACCATGGCGTTGAACAGGCCGCTGGCCGCGTCCGTGTACGCCACGTCACCGCCCTCGAAGTTCTTCTTGAAGGTGCGGCCGACGTCGACGAACTTCTTCCAGTCGCCCTCCCACAGCTCGGCGACCTCCTCGCGCTCCGTGGGCAGTCCGGCCTTCTCGAAGTAGTCCTTGCGGTAGCAGACGGCCATCGGGCCGATGTCGGTGCCCAGGCCCAGCACCTTGCCGTCCTCGGTGGTGATCTGGGACAGCTTCCACGGCAGGAAGTGGTCCGTGCCCGTCACACCGGAGAAGTCCGCGAACTTGTCGGCCTGGGTGTCGACGATCTCCTTGGCCCGGCCGATCTCGATGCCCTGGATGTCCTTGAGGCCCTTGCCCGCGGCCAGCCTGGTCTGCAGGGCGGTGTAGTACGTCTGCTCGTCGCCGGCCACCTCGGCCTTGATGTCGACGTTCGGGTTCTCCTTCTCGTACTGCTCGAAGAGGCCCGTCTCCTTGAAGCCCATCACCCCGTACAGCCCCACGGTGATGGTGACCTTGCCGTCCTTCTTGCCGCCGCCCGTCACCGATGCGTCACTGCCGCCGCAGCCGACGACGAGCGCGAGCGCACCGGCGGCCGCGACGACCCCGGCCGCTCTTGTGCGTAATGACCTGCGAAGCGTGCTCATGTGTCTTCCTCCAAGCGATGGGCGCCGGCGCACCGGGGCGGCGGGTATGCGATGGCTTTGGGGCTGTGGCGGACACGGCAGGCGATGGGAACGTACCCACCTGAGGGATGGGAACGTGCCCAACTGGCGGTGGGAACGTGCCCACCGGCGGTTGGAAGACTCGTGGCAGCGAACGGCTATGTCAATGACCTGAAGGCGATTCGTTGCCCGGCCGAACACCCCGCGTCGGTGAGCGACTCCGGGAGACCGGTGCCGGCGCGGTGGCGTCTGCCACAATTACCGCTGGTCACGTCCGCGGCCGGTGCCGCCGCGGTTGCCGCCGGGAGGGACACATGCCAGGGAACGACCAGCCCACGATCAAAACGGTCGCCGCCCGTGCCGGGGTGGGGCGGACCACGGTGTCCCGCGTCATCAACGGCTCGGACCTCGTCAGCGCCGATGCCCGCGCGCGGGTACTGGCGGCGATCGAAGAGTTGAACTACGTTCCCAACTCGGTGGCCCGCGGCCTGGTGACCAGCCGCACCGACGCGGTGGCCCTGGTGATACCGGAGTCGGAGAGCCGGCTCGGCTCGGAGCCGTTCTTCGCCGCCCTGATCCGCGGCGTCAGCGGTGCGCTCGCCGAGACGCGGACCCAGCTGCAACTCACGCTCGTCCGCGACCGGTTCGAGAGGGACCAGCTGGCCGCGACGGTGGCCACCCGCCGGGTCGACGGTGTGCTGCTGGTCTCGGTCCACGCGCGTGACCGGCTGCCCGGGATGCTGGAGGAGATGGGGCTGCCGACCGTGCTGGCCGGCCGCCGCGACGAGCGGGAGCGGCTCAGTTACGTCAGCTGCGACAACGCCGGGGGCGCCGCCGCGGCCGTCCGGCATCTGCTGGACAGGGGCCGCCGCCGCATCGCCACCGTCACCGGGGCACTCGACATGGACGTCGGCCGGAGCCGGCTCGCGGGCTGGCGCGAGGGCCACCGCGAGGCCGGACTGCGGGCCGACGAAGCCCTGGTCGAGGCGGGGGACTTCACCGAGGAGGGGGGCCGTCGGGCCATGCGTTCGCTGCTTGAACGCGCGCCGGACCTCGACGCCGTCTTCGCCGCCTCCGACCTGATGGCCGTCGGCGCCCTGGCCGAACTCCGTCGCCTAAAGCGGCGGGTGCCGGACGATGTCGCCGTCGTCGGTTTCGAGGACTCCATCCTCGCCCGCCACACCAGCCCGCCGCTCACCACAGTGCGTCAGCCCGTGGAGGAACTGGGCCGGACGATGACCCGGATACTGATCGACATCACCCGGCACGGCGCGGACCGACAGCAGGTGACACTGCCGACGGAGCTGGTGGTGCGCGAGTCGTCCTGACGTGCTCCCCGGCCTCCAGACCAGGGAGCACGTCGATGCGCCGGCGGGACGGCCACGCGGGGAGACCTCCTCGGCGACGGCACGGGAGGCCCACGCGGGGTACCCCGCGCGGCGCGCCGCCGTGGCCGCCTGGGGGACCGTCGCCTGCCGATTCCTCGCTTCCTGTCGGCGTACGCATCATGCTCAACCTGGTACACGCGAACGTGCACCGCTCGCCATGCCGGAGCACAGCCGGTCCGTGGCCCCATGGCCTGGGCCCAAGGTCGCTGTCGAGATGGGTCCATCGGCCGATGCCCGCCCCCACCACTGAAGTGATCATGAGGGTTGTCCGCTCGAGCCGAGGAGGGGCCATGCGGGTGGAGCAGGTGAACTGGGCCGAGGTCCCGGCCGGGTTGCTGCGTCGGGGTACGCCGGCCGACGAGGTGGCGGCAGTGGCCCGCCGCTGTGCGGACACCGGGGTGCCGGTGGAGTGGTACATGAAGGAAGCCCCGCGAGTGGAGATCCACGTCCCGGCGTTCCGGATCGCCCGCACACCGGTGACGGTCAGCCAGTGGGCACTCTTCGCGGCGGCCACCGGCCGACCGGTCCCACGGGCGCCGGCGGACCACCCGGTCATCGGGGTCGTCTGGGAGGCGGCGACGGCTTACTGCCGGTGGCTCGGGGAACGGCTCGGCCTCGGTGTGCGGCTGCCCACGGAGGACGAGTGGGAGCGCGCCGCGCGGGGCGACGACGGCCGGGAGTTCCCGTGGGGCGAGGAGTACCGCACCGGCCTGGCCAATCTGGCGGACCTCGGTGTCGGTACCACGATGCCGGTCGGTTCGTTCCCCGAGGGCGCCAGCCCGTTCGGGGTGCTGGACATGGCGGGTAACGCCGACGAGTGGACCTCCACCCTCTACGCCCCCTACCCCGGCGCGCCCGCAGATGTGCCGAGCACCGAGGACTGGGCCTTCGACCGGCACATCACCCGAGGCGGCTCCTTCCGCCACGACCGGGACCTGGCCCGGTGCGCCCGCAGACACGGCGCCTACGAGCCGGATCTCGAAGCGATCGGCGTGGGCTTCCGCCTGGCGGCACCGGCCGCGTAGAACCGGACACGCGATCGAAGACGCGTGTCCACCGTCACGGGGGAGGCCCGACCTCGTAGCCCTGCTGGGGGAGCCGGCGGTCCTCCACCAGCATCGGGGCGTAGCGCGCGGGATCAGCCGGCCAGACGGCGCCAGCCTGCCGCATTCTCAGCTGGTGGCTGGTGGCTGGTGGCTGGTGGCGGGTGGCTGGTGGTGCCGGTCCGGGCGGTGGCGCCAGGTTGGGCGGGTGCAGTTCAGGGGGCTGTGTTCTGCATGAGGGATCGGGCTTGTGCGTGCTGGGCGGCGGCGACGGTGCAGGCGGCGCGCACGAAGGCGGCGACGGCCGGGGAACGGGCGTCCTGGGGCCAGGCGACGGCCAGGGTGAAGTCCGGGTGGTCGCTGACCGGCCGGTAGGCGATGCCGGGGCGCGGGTATCGCCGGGCTACCGAGAGGGGCGCGAAGAACACGACGCTGCCCGTCTCGACGAGGCTGAAGATCTCTGACAGGTTCGAGGCCGGCCTCGCCGTTCCGGGGCGAGGGGTGTGCTCGGCGGCCCGGTCGTGGTTTGTCGGGGAGCCGCCGGGCAGCTTCCGGCCGGCCAAGTCGTCCAGGCACAGCCGGGTCCGGGCGGCCAGCGGGTCGGCGGCGGCGAGAGCGACCATGACCGGCTCGGTCAGCAGCGGCTCGCTGTCCAGGCCGCGTTCGTCGAAGGGGGACAGGACGAGTCCCACGTCCGCGAGGCCGTCGCGCAGTGCCTGTGGCTGCTCGCCCAAGCCCCCGAGGACCAGTTCCGGTGGCAGGGACGCGTCGTCGGCGCCGTAGGCGTCCAGGATCTGCGGCAGCAGGCCGCCGTCGATGTCGGCCTTGAGCGCGATCCGCAGCCGCGGCGATGTGCTGCCTGCCTGTCTTGCCCGGTGGGCGGCCGCGGTGACCGCCTCCAGTGCGGTCCGGGCGTCGCGCAGGAGGACTTCCCCGGCTGCGGTGAGCCGCACCTGCCGGGTGGTCCGCTCGAACAGCGTCACGCCGAGCTGCCGTTCAAGCTCCCGGATCGCGCGGGACAGCGGAGGCTGCGCCATGCCCAGTCGGCCGGCGGCGCGTCCGAAGTGCAGTTCCTCGGCGACCGCGACGAAGTACCGGAGCTGCCGCACTTCCAGATCGCCCATACCTCCAGGGTATCAATGGCGACCAAGTCCGTCCTTCACCTGCGTCGTCGACGCAGGTTGACTCGGAAACCGGCAACGCCCCCCGGGCATTCCGCTCTCGACCGTTTCTCACGGAGGTAGATCATGATCGTCATCACCACCCCCACCGGTGACATCGGCCGGCAGGTCGTGGACCGCGTCCTGGGTGCTGGGGAAGCGGTGCGAGTGATCGCCCGCGACCCCTCCCGACTGTCGACGCACGTGCGCGCCCACGCCGAGGTGGTGCAGGGCTCCCACGGCGACGCCGACACGATCGCGAAAGCGCTTGAGGGCGCCGACCGGATGTTCTGGCTCGTGCCCCCGGCCGGATTCCGCACGAGCGACAGGGCCAAGGACCACTACCTGGAGTTCACCCGGTCCGCCGGCCAGGAGGCCGCGAGCCGCGGCATCCGGGTGGTGGGCGTCACCTCCCTGGGCCACGGACACCAGGGCGAGGCCGGACTCCTGTCGGCCGCACTGGCCATGGACGCATTGATCGAGGGCACCGGCGCGCACTACCGGGCGCTGGCCCTGCCGTTCTTCATGGAGAACCTGCTTCACCAGGCACGGGCGATGGCAGAGCAGGGGACGTTCTCCATGGCGAACGCCGCGGACCGGCCGCTGCCGACCGTCGCCACCCGAGATGTCGCCGCCGCTGCCGCGGAACTCCTCCTCGACACCTCCTGGAGCGGGCAGGCCCGGGTCCCCTTGGCCGGCCCCGACGACCTGACCCCCAACGCCATGGCCGAGGTCGTCTCCGACACCCTGGGCCGCACCGTCCACTACCGCCAGGTTCCGCTCGCCGACTTCCAGGCCGCGATGGTGCAGCGCGGCGCGAGTCCGGCGCTGGCGCAGGACATGGCGGACATGGTCGAGGCGCAGAACAACGGGATCTACGACGCCGAACCCCGCGACGCGCGCGCCACCGCCGCCACCGGGTTCCGCCAGTGGTGCCAGGACAGCCTCAAGCCGGCCGCCCGGTCCTGACAGCACGCCGGCCGATGTTCCGCCTGATGCTCGACGCTCCGGACGGCGGGCGACGTGCTCCTGGACGCCGCGGCGGTTGATGTCAGCGGCGGGGTTCAGCGCAGGGGGAAGCCGAAGGAGTAACCCTGCTCCTTGAGCCGGGGAAGGATCCGGCGCAGGGCCTCGACGGTCTGGGAGCGGTCGCCGCCGGCGTCGTGGAAGAGGAGCGTGGGCCCGTTGGGCAGTTCCCGTTCGACGGTGGCGACGATGGCGTCGGTGCCCGGCCGTTCCCAGTCCTTGGTGTCCACGTTCCAGCCCAGCGGGCGCATACCGCGTGAGGCGGCCAGCTCGCGGCTGTAGGGGGTGAAGGCGCCGCCGGGTGCCCGGTAGTACATGGGCCGTACGCCCCCGGACGCCTCGGTGATCATGCGTTCGGCGTCGAGTATCTGCTGCGACTGGTAGGCCTGGGACTCCTGGTCCATGGCGGTGTCGTGCGACACCGAGTGGTCGCACAGCCGGTGCCCGGCGGCGACCACCTGCTTCACGAGGTCCGGGTGCGCCTGCGCCTGTGTCCCCACCATGCAGAACGTGGCCTTCACCCCGTACTCCCGCAGCACGTCGAGCACCTGAGGGGTCCACACGGGGTCGGGGCCGTCGTCGATGGTGATGTTGACGCCGCGCGCCCCTTGGTCGGAGGCGTGCACGATGGTCGCCTCCACCGGCTTGATGTCACCGCCCGGCGTGGCCGACGCGGCCGCCTGGGGCGACGGGCTGTCCACGGTACCGGCCTGCGCGGTCCACACCGAGGCGCCGGCGGCCAGGACCGTCACCCCGAGTGCTGCCCCGACCATCTTGCCGTACCAACCCCGTCCGCCGCCGTGCCGTGCCATGTCCGCCCCGCTTTCCCGCAGTTCCTCGCCGGTCCTCGGTCGTCTTGCGACCACCTGGCAGGACGAGGGGCGGCGGCCAGGGGATGCGTCCGTTACCGATCAGGGACCATTCCGGGAGAGTCCGCGGACAACTTCGCGGGGGACAACTCGGCGAGCAGCGGCCGGAACGGGCCGACCTGGACGCCGTTGCAGGCCTGGCTGAATGGCCCGGTCCCCGCCGTTCGGAATCCGGCGTTCTTCCGAGGGCGAGCGCAGCTGCCGCGGGGCGCACTCCGCACCGTCACGGGCCGCGCCCGGTCCTGTACTTGCCGGGAAAGCCGTCGGATACGAGGTGCGGTCGGTCCTGTCCCTGATCACCTACCGCCTGAAGCCTCTCCGGCGACGCACGACCGAGGCGCCCGGCCGGGCAACGGCGGAGCAGGCGGACCGGCCCACGAACCGCCCGCCAGCACGCCGAGGCGGTCTTCGCCGCCGTGACCGCCGACCGCACCATCGGCCCGCTGACGACCTCGCCGTCCGCACCGAGGCGACGGCCGCGGCAGCCCTTGGCGGCGCGGCCACGTCCCCGCGCTTCCCGTCCTGGATCACCCCGCCAACTCCTCTGCCTGCAAAGGGAGATACATTCGCCCTCTCCGGTATCCACTTCCTGAAGCGACGAGGCCGTCATGACTCACCACACCCATGGGCCAGGATTCGAGATCGACACGTCCAAGCCGCACCCGGCCCGGATGTACGACTACTACTTGGGCGGCAAGGACAACTACCCGGTCGACGCGGAGGCCGCCGAACGCGTCCTGCAAGGGCTCCCGCACGGCCGCGGCCCCGCCCTCGCCAACCGGGCGTTCATGCACCGCGCCGTCCGTTTCCTGGCCGAGGAAGGCGGAGTGCGGCAGTTCCTCGACATCGGCACCGGCATCCCCACCAGCCCGAACCTGCACGAGGTCGCGCAGAGCACCGACCCGGCAGCCCGCGTGGTCTACGTCGACAACGACCCGATCGTCCTCGCCCATGCCCAGGCCCTGCTCCGCAGTGCTCCCGAGGGCTCCACCGACTACGTCCAGGCCGACGCCCGCGACCCCGAGGCCATCCTCGAGGCAGCGGCCCGCACCCTGGACCTGTCCCGTCCCGTCGGCCTGTCCCTGATCGCCCTGCTGCACTTCCTGCCCGACGACCACGCCTACGACAGCGTCAACCGGCTCCTCGCGGCCCTCGCACCCGGCAGCTACCTCGTGCTGTCCCACACCACCGCCGACTTCGACCCGGACAGCACGGCCCGCGCGCTGAAGGTCTACCGCGACCGCGGCGTCTTCCTCACCGTCCGCAGCCACGCCGAGCTCAGCCGGTTCTTCACCGGACTGGAGCTGATCGACCCGGGACTGGTCCCCGGCGTCCAGTGGCGGCCCGACCCTTCCCCGGCCCCGCCCACCACCGGCCCCACGGACCTGTTCTACGCCGGCGTCGCCCGCAAGCCCTGAGATGGTGACGGGCGTGGCCGGGATCAGGACCGGGGCCGGCGGAGCGCGGAGTCGACACGCGTGAGCCTGGCCGCCGCTCCAGCATTCACGGGCCACGGCCACGGCCACGACCGACGATGTCGGCCACGCCGTCAACTCCCCACGATCGACGTCCCCTCCCCGGCCACGCGCGACAGGCCCGGCCCGGTCGATCGCTCCGCCTCCGCAGCCCCCTACCCGAGATCAGGCCGTCCGTGAACGGCCTGGAACGTCCCCGCCGCGGTGAAGGCGTCGGTGATCGGGGCGATGAGCGAGGCGAGGCGGCGGGCACCTGCGTCGCCGATCGGCGCCCACAGCGCGGCGCAGTGCTCGTCCGTTTCCCCTTCGATGCGCTCGCGTGCCGCACGGCCGGCGTCGGTGACCGTGCCGTGGCAGTCGAGCCAGCCGCGCGCGACGAGACGTGCCGTCGCCGCGTTCCACTCCTCGTCGTTCCACTGACGGGTCGCTCGCGCGAGAGCTGCCGGGAGGCGGCCGGTCGCGGTGTGCAGGACGAGGCAGTCGCACGGCCCGAGGCCGTTGTCGGCGAGTACGACGAGATGGGCGTCGCCGCGCCACTCGCGCGCCACCGTGATCTGCTGCCACAGTGCGACAAGAGGCTCGGGGGGAAGCGCGACCGAGGCGTTCGCGGCGGCCAGCACCTTGCCGGCGTGGTCGGCACCGGCGACGACCGGGTCGATCAGTGAGCGCGCCTCGGCGAGGTGGTCGTCCGTGAGGTGCACGTCGACGCGCCGCATCGCCCGTCCGGCGGCCCGGAAGCGGGCGGCCTGCCACCGCTCGGGCGGCGCGGCGTCCCACACGCCCGCCATGGCCCGCACCGCCCGCGGGCTGAAGTTGTAGAAGGCCGCGGCCGTGACGTGCCACGGAACCGCGCCCATCGCGGCCGACCGGAAGGCCAGATACGCCGGCCCGCGGTCGGTCACGCCGAGCTCGGCCGCCTCCTGGGCGCTCTCGGGGACGAGATAGATGAACAGGTGGGCGGCACTGACGGCGCGACTGACGTCACGGACGGCGTCCAGGTCCATCGGGCCGTCGCCGGGGCGGGCGGAGTCGGGAAGGGCGTCGAGGCGCATGGCGGTGGTGTCTCCGGGAGTCGGGCGGCGCTGTCAGGCGGGTGTTTCGGCAGTGGCGGTCAACACCGCGCGTCCGAGGGTGTGACCGGCCATGGTGAAGCCGAGGACGGCCGGTGTGGCGTCGGCCGGGACGCCTGTCGAGGGGATGTCGAGGGCGTGCACCACGACGAGGTAACGGTGCGGGCCGTGTCCGGCCGGCGGGGCGGCGCCGAGGTAGCGGGCCAGGCGGGCGTCGTTGGGCAACTGGTAGGCGCCCTCGGGCAGCTGTGAGCCGGTGTCGTCGCCGGCGCCCTCGGGGAGCTCGGTGACGGTGGCGGGGATGTCGGCGACGGCCCAGTGCCAGAACCCGGACCCGGTGGGGGCGTCGGGGTCGTAGACGGTGACGGCGTAGCTCCTGGTGCCGTCCGGGGCGCCGCTCCAGGACAGCTGCGGGGATGTGTCCTTCCCGCCGGGCAGGCCGGAGGAGTGCTGCTCGGGCGGCCACGCGGCGCCGTCGGTGACGGTGGTGCTGGTGACGGTGAACGAGGCCGCCTCGGGGAGGCGGGCGAAGGGATCGTCGGCAGACACGGCGGTCGTTCCTTTCCGGACGAGGGCGTCCTCATCGGCTGCTTAATCGACTGTAACACCGATAATCGATTATCGAAGGGATCGTCTATCAGATCGTCTAGGATGGGCTCATGACTCAGACGGCGCACTCCCCGACCCCGCCGGGGAAGCAGATGCTCTCCGAGCAGGTCTACGCACACCTGCGGGACGCGATCATGCGCGGGGACCACCCCCCTGGCAGCCCCCTCAAGCCGCAGGATCTCGCCAAGGAGCGGGGCGTGAGCCTGGCCGTGGTGCGCGAGGCGCTCGTGCGGGTGGTCGGCGAGGGGCTCGCCGACCGGCTGCCCAACCGCGGTTTCGCGGTCCCGTCCTTCTCCGACCGCCGCTGGCAGGAGATCGCGGAAGCCCGCCGGACCGTCGAGCCGGTCGTCCTGCGCATGTCCATCGAGCGCGGCGACGTCGACTGGGAGGCCCGTGTGCGGGCCGCCCACCATCGTCTGGTGCGCACTCCGGCGTACGAGCCGGAGGAAGGCGAGTACTACACCGACGCCTGGGCCGAGGCGCACAGGGCCTTCCACCGCACGCTGCTGGAGGGGTGCGGCAACCGCGCACTGCTGGAGACCTTCGACCGGTTGTGGACCGCCAGTGAGCTGGCCCGCCGTTGGTCGGCGCACCGCAACCCCGGCCGGGACGGCGCCGAGGAACACCGCAAGCTGGAGGAGGCGGTGCTGGCCCGCGACGCCGACACCGCAGCCGCGGTCCTGGTCCAGCACCTCACCCTGACCGCGGCTGCTCTGACCGACGATCCCGGTCAGGCCACCTAGCCGGGCCTACGCCACAGCGGCGAGGCCGAGGTGGGAATCCATCTCCGGCTCGAACCGGCCGTAGAGGCTCGCGTGGGCCCAGAACAACGAAGCAGAGCCGGCCGGCCGGCGTCGGCGAGCCGCTTCTGCCACGTCTCCTCGCCGAGGACGTCCTGGAGCAGCAGGGTGTCGACGTGCACCAGCATGACGCCGGGGCCGAGGTAGCGCTGGTGCCACTCGGTCATGATGGTGGGCGGCCAAGAGCCTGATCAACTGTCGCCGGTTCCCGAGGACCCCGACCAGCTGGTGAGGGACTGTGGGCCGCCGCGGCGCATCGCTCCGGGGCCCACCGGTCTCGTCGCCGAGCCGGGTGGTGGTCTTGACGTGGTACCGAGCGAGTCCGCTACGACGGCCGCGGGGATTCGGCAGCGGGGAACCGGAGAACGGCTGCGAACGGCGCGGGTGTTAACTTCCTTCCCGTGGTGGAACACCAGGACGAGACCAGGGCGGCCTACGACGGGGTCGTCGAGCTGTACGCATCGATGTTCGCCAATCGGCTGGAGACGCAGCCGTTCTCGCGGAACATGATCGGCACCTTCGCCGAGCTGGTGCGCACGACGGGCAACCCGCAGACAGCCGACGTCGGGTGCGGGCCCGGACACCTGACGGCCATGCTGCACGACCTGGGGCTGGACGCCTTCGGGCTCGACCTCTCCCCGGCCATGGTCGACCACGCCCGGCGGGCCCATCCGGCGCTGCGCTTCGATGAGGCGCGCATGGAGGTCCTGCCGGTCGAGGACGGCGCGCTCGGCGGAGTGCTGGCCCACTACTCGATGATCCACACCCCGCCCGGGGAATTGCCCGCCCTGCTCGCCGAGCAGGCGCGTGTCCTGGCACCAGGTGGCCTGCTCCTGGTCTCGTTCTTCGCGACCGACGGACCGGAGCCGGTCCGCTTCGACCACAAAGTGACGCCCGCCTATAGCTGGCCGGTGGACCGGTTCGCCGAGTTGCTGGCCGGGGCCGGCCTCGTCACCTTCGCCCGGCTGCTCCACGACCCGGCCTCGGAGCGGGGCTTCCTCGATGCCCACTTGCTGGCCCGCCTCCCCTAGGGCCTGTTGCGAAAGTCCCGTCGTCCGCCCGGAGGGCGGGCCTGGCGGCGTCAGGTGCGTGCTCTCGGCGTGCCGGCCCCTGGCCCTCGTACTGGATGTACTTGGGTCAGGGGCCGGTGCGGCGAGAGTGCGTGCATGGCGTCGTCGGGCAGGCGGGACTTTCGCAACAGGCCCTAGAGCACGGCCTTCTGCCGGTGGGCTCGACTCCGCCGGCGCCGAGGAGTCCCTCCACGGGACTGCGGAGGAGGCGTCGTCCCGTGGAGCTGCGGAAGGACGGGCGACGGAAACAGCCAGGTGGTGCGTCACCGTGGACAAGGACCTGTGCATCGGCGGCGCGCGGTCCGCGTCGGTTCGCCCCCTGGCCGGCGACCAGCACGGCGGAGGCGTGCCGGTCGCCGTCACGGTCCGTTCTACGGGCGGCAGGAGCGTTCCGCCGCGGACCGCCCCTAGAAGGGTTCGGCGGCCCGCAGGAGGGCCGGCGGGAGGTAGGGGGATTCGACGCGGATGGCCCAGCCGCGGCGGCGGGCGTGGCAGGCCAGGGCGAGGACGTCGAGGTTGACGGAGGCATCCGGATCGTCGGCGCGGTCGGCGACTTGGTAGTGGGCGCGGTGGGCTTCGAGCGCGTCGGCCAGGGCCAGGTTGAAGCTCTCCTCGTCTCCCTCCACGAGCTGCGACAGCAGCACGGCCGGCGGCATGGCGAAGCCCCAGTTCTTGGCCTTCTCGTCCTGCTGCAGCGCCCGCCGCGCGGCCGGCTCGGGGTCGGCGCCCTTCAGGTAGGCGTGGAGGGCCTCGCGGTACGCGGTGAAGGCGGAGCCGTCCGGGCGGGCGAAGGCGGGCCCGGTCAGGACCAGCGGGGCGAGGTCCTCGCGCGCGCCGGTGATCAGGGCGAGGGCAGTGGCCCTCTGCCAGGTGTCGGCGCAGGCTTCCGCTCCCCGCTCGGCCGGGTAGCGCAACGTGCGGCCGCCGATGGTCACCTCGGCCTCGGTGCCCGGCTCGGCGAGTGCGATGCGGAACAGGGCCGCGCCCATCTGGGAGGCCAGCCGAAGGTTCGCGAGCTGGGCGTCCGTCACACCGCCGCCGGGGTCACCCGCGCGCCACTTGAAGAGGCGCTCCTGATCGCCCATGACCCACCCGAGCCGCGAGACGTCGAGGGGTTCTCCGTCGGCGGAGGTGAACGCCTCCCGGACATCGTTCTCGTACATGGCCGCGGTCTGCGGGTGCACGGTCCGCTCGCAGGCGGGCCGCTCCACCACCAGCGGGCCGACGGCGAGCTCGGCGACCGCGTCCGGCCGCCGGTCCCGGCCGAACCCCGCGACCCGCGGGCCTCGGGTCTCGAAGCCGGTGATCAGGGCATGCGGGAGGTACTCGGTGCGGACAGCGGGCGCCCAGCCCAGGGTCCGGTACGCGAGCGCTGCCAGGGCGATGGGGACCAGCGGCAGAAGGCTGCTCGGGGAGGCCGAAGGACCGTGCAGGGTGCTGTACCTGCTCAGCAGGCCGGCCAGTGCGGTGTCGAAGGCTTCCCGGTCCTCGGCCGCCAGCGCGCGCAGAGCGCGCAGCGCCATGCTGTCCGGCCGGTCCAGCAGCGCCTCGCCGGTCTCCTGGGCGCGGGTGGCGATGCGGTGCAGGGCGGCGTCGATGGCGGCGAGCTTGGCCTGCGCGCTCGGCGGATACTCCTCGTCGTCGCCGGTGTCGTCCAGGACCACGGCCATCAGTCCGGTGGCGAGTTCACCGGCGGGCGTCCCCTGCACCCGCCTGGCGAACTTGTCCCGGGCGAAGTGGAAGGCCTCCCCGTGCCCCTTCGCCCTGTCCCTCAGGAGCGCCAGGCAGAGCGCGTCGGTCCACTCCCCGACCGTGACGCTCTCCTCGGGGGCGTCCTCGCCCGGGTCGTAGCTCATGCCGAAGTTCACGTACTCCAGGAAGACCCTGAAGCCGCAGTGCGGGTGGTAGGCGCTGTAACAGACGGCGCCGGCCGCAGCCTCGGAAGCGTCCGTGAGGGCGGCCTCGGCCTCCGGGGTGTCGAGGCCGGGTGTCTCGACGGAGAGAGCGCCCAGGTAGGCGAGGAACTCGTCGGCGATCGACTGCCATTCGTAGGTGGCCATCCGGCCGGCCCGCGACATGGACCGCACCTGACTGCCGATCCGGTTCGTGAAGTCCTCGCGTGCCGCCGACACGGCGGCCCCGTCCACCTGATGACGCTTTATCCGCACTGCCCTGCTCCTTGATCAACTGGGGAGAACAGCCTAGGCGCCGGATCCGACAGGAGGGGCAAGGAACCCCGGAGCACATCCGCCCCCGCAGTGCGCTCCCGGGCCGCGTCGGCCCCTTCGCCGCGGCCGCGATGGTGTCCGCGCCGGTCGGGTCGTGTCCGTGGCGAGCCGGGGGCGTCGGCGGCGAGGACCTGGCGGATGAAACGTCGCTGCCAGGGCTCGACCGCACGGGGGCGGCAGTTCTGCTACACCTACGACTACAACCAGTACGGCAACAAGTGGTACTGGGTGAGGGACAGCGAGAACAACATCGGCTGGATCTACTGCGGCAACGTGACCGCCGGCTGCTGAGCCGGCCACCAGGAGAGTCGTCGGCCCGCCGGACACCGGCGGGCCGACACACCGTCACCACACCGGCCGGCACAGGGCGATCCGGCGGGCCGCCCCCTCCCGGTCGCCGCCGACGTGCGGCACGAACTCCCTCCCCGGTCCCTTCCATGCGCTCAACGGGCCAACCGGACTTTCCCATGGCGGCCCGGTCGACTGCCACGGACGCCCGCAGCATCGCCCCGTCGTCACCGTCGGCGGGACCGCGCCGGTAGTACAGTCGAAGCGCCCCGCCGCCGCGTCCTTCGAAGGACCGGTGTGAGTGTCCGGCCCGGGCGCCCTCTCGGACTGAACTGGCCGGTCACCTGGTAGGACTCCCTTGGGTTGCTCTGGCTTTTGGGCGGAGGACGAGAACAGCCCAGCGGCCGTCTCCGGATCGGGCTGTACCTGCCGCCGGGCCTTCTACGACCCGAGTTCGGGCTGCGCGCGCCGGCGGGCCGGCGGCGCGCGCGCAGGAGCCGGGCCCGGGCGGCGAGCACCGCCACGGAGTGCCGGACGGTGTCCGTTGCCTCGCGCGGCCCGGCCGTCAGCTAACGCACGGTCCGCCCTACGGTGTCGCGGCCGGGCGCCGGCCGAGGTGAGCGGCGGCCGAGGCGTCGCAGTCCTGGCACGCGAGGCATCGGTAACGGCCGAGAGAGTGATGGCCGGCCTTGCAGCAGCGAAACGGGGCAGCAGCACTGGATGCAGACCCAACCGCGTTTCACGCTGGCCGCGACCACTCTCGATGCGCCAGACGCCCATGAGTTGGCGCAGTTCTATCAAGGCCTGCTCGGGTGGCCGATGCGGAAGGAGGAACCCGGCTGGGTTGAGATCGCTCCGCCCGACGGCAGCGCCGGGCTGTCGTTCCAGACAGAGCCGCTCTTCACCCGCCCGCGGTGGCCTTCCACACGGTCCGAGCAGCAGATGATGATGCATCTGGACATCGAGGTGAACGACCTGTCCTCAGCCGTCGAGCATGCTCTTGCCCTGGGGGCGACGATGACGGACTTCCAGCCTCAGGATGATGTACGCGTCCTGTGCGACCCGGCGGGCCACCCGTTCTGCCTCTTCGTGCGCACCGGCTCGAGCGCCTGACAGGCTGGGTCAGGTGGTGAGTCGGCGGTAGCTGATGAGCGCTGCGGCGATGCCGGCGAAGGCGAGGAAGTGCTCGGCCTTGCGTTCATAGCGGCGGTGCAGGCGTCGGCATCCGGCCGGCCAGGACACCGTCCTTTCGACGACCCACCGGTGACGACCCTGCCGCTGTGAGGACTCGATGCCTTTGCGGGCAATCCGATGGCGGATGCCTCGCTTGCGGAGCCATCGGCGCAGGTGGTAGTAGTCGGTAGCCCTTGTCGGCATGGAGCTTGGCCGGGCGTCGGCGGCGTGGGCCGCGCCGGGAGCGGATCGGTGGGATTCCGCGCACCAGCGGCCGTTCGACCAGATCCGTCATGCACTGCTCAACGAACGGTCACACGTTCGGCGCAGGTCGGCGTGTACGCCCAGCGCGTCATCACCCCGCGCGGCTCCACGGCCGTGTCCGGGCTGGAGCTGATGACGGCGCTGCGCCCGCCGACCAAGCCGGAGCGCGACGCGGAGACCGGGAACTGGGTGTCCGGCTACAACCCGGGCTCGCTGGGGACGGAGCCGATGGACCCGGCGCCGCCGGAGGCCACCCCGGAGCACCCGGTCGTGGTGCACTCCGGCTGGACCGGAGGGTTCCTGAACGAGGAGGCGTACCAGTGGGTGCGGTCGGTGGACACGCTCACCGATGAGGAGTGCATCCTGCCCTTCGCGGTCGGCCTGGACCTGAACACCGCCTTCCTCGCCGCCGCGGCCCGCCTGGTCGTCGGCCTGTCCGCCCCGGACCACTTCCACGGCCCGACGTTCAACCCGAAGATTCCCGGGAGCTGGCTGGTCGACCTCTCGCACATCGAGCTGGACCCGCGCCTGCCGTCGCCGTTCACGCCGGACGGCACCCGTCCGACGGGCCCGGCCTGGTACCAGACGCACACCGTCGCCTACGCCCAGCAGCTCGGCTACGACGTCCACCCGATCGAGGCGTACCTGCGCCGCGAGACCGGCGCCTACCTGGACCCCTGGCACGACCGCCTCAAGACGGCCTACGCCGACACCCTCGCCGACCTCGGCGTCACCCCCGACATGGGCGATCGCGCCTTCCTCGCCGCGATGGAGCGGCACAAGCAGACCGACCCGGCCCTGGCCGCCGTCCTCTCGGCGATCAAGGCCACGGTCAAGGGCGGCATCGGCAAGCTCCGCGAGCGTCCCCAGGGCAAGTCCTACAAGGCGGGGGAGCGGTGGCCGGCCCTGGATCGGCCGACCTGGCGCCCCGACATCCGTGCCGCCGTCATCTCCAAGGCGCGGGTCAAATGCACCGCAAGCTCAGCAACATGGCGAAGATGACGGGGCTGTTCCCGCTGGCCGTGCTGTCCGACTGCGTTGTCTACCCCTCGCCGGGCGATTCGCCGCTGGACTTCCTGCCGTACGCGGCCTCGGGCAAGCCGCAGCCGGGCGGGTTCCGTCTCGGGCCTACGCCGGGCCTGGCGAAGCTGGAGGGCGTCCAGTCGATGCTGTGGGCGGTCGACCTGATGGAGAAGGGCCTCAACCCCGCCCGTCATATCAAGGGCGGCGACGCCGTCCTGGATGATGGCGAGTAGCCCCGTGGCCACCGACACCGGCCGGTCCGCCGCTTCGGGCGGATGCGTCCGAAGCGGCAGGTCGCCGCTACAGGCCGGCGAGGAACTGGAGCGGCCCCTGGACCGCCTGGAGGCGTGCACGGAGTCCCTGCGGGTTTCCATGCGCACCCTCCGCACCTTGCCGCGGTTCGGACTGTGGTGGCACGACCTGCGCGAGACGCGCGAGACCTGGTTCCGGCTGGTCGACCCCCACGGCCAGGACCCCACCTCCGAAGGGAGCTGAGTACCGCCGTGGAGATCCACGACGCCATCGAGCGGGCCGACCGGGAGGGCTTCACCCGCGAGCCACCCAAGACCCTCAAGGGCCAGATCGGCTACCTGCTCAAGCAGTTGGGCAGCGCGAAGGCCGTTGCGCAGGAGATCGGTGTCACCGCTGACTCCGTCAACCGCTACCGGCGCGGCGCCCGCAAGCACGCCCGCGCCGATGTCGCCGCGAAGATCGACGACGCAGTACGGCAGCGGTGGCAGCCGCAGGTGCGCAAGCGCCGGCAGCGCCAGGCCGCCACCACGGGCGGGATCACCGTGGAGACGAGGGCCCGGTTCGGCTACACCGCGCCGGTCGGCACGACTGATGACGGACGGTTCCGGCGACTCACCGTGCACCTCCCTCCGGAGTACGCCCGCCGTCTGTTCGAGGCCCGTGATGCCGGTGCCAGCGACCGGCAGATGCGTGGGATCATCGCCGAAGGGTTCAAGGACGTCTATTTCCAGGACGGCGGCGGTCGCGCCATGGGACTGTCGGACGTGGAAATCAATGACATCGACTACCTGGATATCGAATACTGATCAGGAGTGAACGCCTGATCCCTGAAGTTCCGCTGAGCCGAAGCACGATAGCTGTCACCAAGGCAGCGTGTCGTCACCAGGACCCTCAGCCGGAATGCACCGGGCTGGTGCGACTGAGCGACCAAGGTTGCCGGTGAGCTGCGAGTCGGCCGTTTGAGCGTTCCGATTCTTCGGCTTCGGGACAGGCGGTTTCGAGCCGCTGCGCCTTGTAGGGCAGTGGTCCGGATTCCCCTCGACCTGTCCACGCAACTGCTCAGGCGAAGCCGCGGGCAGCGTGGAGCACCTGGAGTTCGCTGTAGCAGCTCGCCCCAGGCCGCGAGCCCGGACCAGCTCGCTCGCGTATCCGCAGGTCGGACCGGCATGCACGTGATGCCAAGCTGTGACGGCGGCGGAGACAGGCGTCAGTACCGCGAAGAACAGGCCGGCGGTGGCGGCGGTTCAGACGGTCGCAGTGATCGCTCGGGTGACGGCCGTGATCGCCGGAGTGGGGTGGCCGCCGAGGCGTGCCACGAGCACACGACGGATCTCGGAAGGTGCGCCGTCGACGCGCAGCAGGCTTACCCCCGGCGGCAGTACCGGTGAGAGGGGGGAGGGCACTGTGGTCACGCCGAAGCCGCCGGCGACCAGATGGAGTTTGGTCAGCCAGTCGCGCGCGGAGTGGATGATGCGCGGCCGTCCGGGCAGGCCGGGCCAGACGCCGAGCAGCGGCTCACCGCCTGATGACGGGGTGGCGATCCAAGCGGCCTCGACCAGCTCGTCGACGTGCACCGTGGTGCGCCCGGCGAACTCTCCGGTCGAAGGCACCGCCACGACCAGTTCGGTGTCCGCGACGGCCTCGAGGTGCAGACGCGGCGAGTCGCCGTCGAAGGGCCGGTGGGGTGGGCGGGATGTCAGCACGGCGAGGTCGAGCGAGCCCGCGCGCAGCGCCCGGATCAGGATGGGCGTGGTGCCCTCGCGGGTGGTGACCGTGATCTGCGGGTCGGCCGCCGCGAGGTGTGCGAGTGCGGCGGGCAGGATCGCCGAACCCGCGCTCAGGACTGCCCCGAGCCGTACAAGTTCGGTCCGTGGAACGGTCCCGGTGAGCTCACGCTCGGCCGCCGCGAGCGAGGCGAGGACCGTGTGGGCGTGCCGCAGCAGGGTCAAGCCGGCGGGAGTGAGCCGTACCCCGTCCGGGTGGCGTTCGAACAGGGTGGTACCGACGCTGCGTTCGAGGGCGGCGGCCTGGCGGGAGACGGCCGACTGCGTGTATCCGAGCCGGGCAGCTGCCGCGGTGAAGCTGCCGGACTCGGCGATCTGCCGCAGGACCCGCAGTCCCGCGCTGGAGATGTCCATGCGGGATACGCATACCACAGATGCCAGATCCTCGCTTCCTGCATGCTGGTCCCGCTTCTAGTGTCGATCTCAAGAGCACGGACACACGGAGGTCATCACGTGCGAGCAGCAGTTCTGACGCGGTTCGGCGCCCCACTCGCGGTGCGGGAGGTACCGGACCCCGAGGCCGGGAGCGGTGAGGTGGTGGTCGAGGTCCTCGCCGCCAACGTGGCGCCCTACGCGGCCGAAGTCTTCAGCGGCAAGCGGAAGTACCCCCTTGTCCCCCCTGTCGTACCCGGTGTCGGAGCGGTGGGGCGGATCCTCCACGTCGGCCCGGACGCCACCCGGCTGAAGGCCGGCGACCTGGTGTGGTGCGACTCGACGGTGCGCTCGCGGGACGATGCCCTGACGCCCGACATCACGCTCCAGGGCTGGAGTTCGCGTGGCGAGGGCGGTGCGCGGCTCGCCGAGTACCTGCACGACGGCGCGTTCGCCGAGCGCATGCGGGTCCCGACAGAGAACGTCTTCCCGCTGCCCGCCGCGGTCGGGGAGGATCCGGCCCGCTGGGCCGCGCTCACCGTGCACACCATCTCCTACGGCGGGCTGCTGGCAGGCGAGTTCGCGGCCGGCGAGACGCTGCTCGTCAGCGGGGCCACCGGCAACCTCGGCAGCAGCGCGGTCGCGGTCGCGTTCGCGATGGGCGCGGGCCGCGTGGTCGCCCCCGGCCGCAACAAGGCCGCGCTCGACCTGCTCGCCGACCGGTTCGGTCCGCGTCTGCGCCCGGTCCCGCTGACCGGGGACGAGGCCACCGACCGCGCGGCGATGTCCGCGGCGGCCGACAGCCCGATCGACATGGTGATCGACCTGCTCCCGCCGAGCGCACCCAGCTCGGCCTCGCGTGCGGCGGCCATGACCGTGCGCGAGTACGGCCGCGTCGTCCTCATGGGCGGCGTCGGCATGCTCGGTGGCGACGACCTCGCCCTCCCGTACCCATGGATCATGCGCAACTCGATCACCGTGCGCGGGCAGTGGATGTACCCGCGCCCAGCCAATGTCGGCATCATCCGGCTCCTCGCCTCGGGCACTCTGGATCTCACCCCCGAACGGGTCCGGCCGTTCGGCCTCGATGCCGTCAATGACGCCATCACGTACGCCGCCGCGCACGGTGGCCCGTTCGACCGCACCAGCCTCACCCCGTCAGCCGGTTGATACGGCCCACTGATCCACACCACTCGCACGACCCGCCACCCTGACGGGCACAGGCAGCCATACTGCTGCTGTCTGACGTGCGCGATGCCGATGGGGGCAGGCCCCGTAGGCCAGCTCGGGCCTCTACCGCTTCGGCCGCGCTACGAACCCGCCGTTCAGGACCCCCCGCTTCCTTCGGCCCGGCGGCTCGGTCTCCAGTTGCGGCCCCTCGAATCCGGACGCGGCCGCGCATTCGGCCCGCAACGTCCCGTCCTCCAGCACCGTGGTGTTCCAGTAGTGCCGGGAGTCGGCGATGGCCGGGATCGGTGCTCGGCGTGACCTCGTGCAGGTTCGTGCGGGTGGCGGGTGGGGACGTCGGTGCCGATGTCGAGGATCGAACGGGCTCCGTGCCCCGCGTTCGTACTGGGCGGGACGGTCACCGTGGTGGCGGCCGGGAGCGGACAACTATCGTGGGCTCATCCGCCTTGTGCCGGGCGCTGTGCCCGGGCGGGGGTGGACGCGGATTGTCTGGCGGCCCCAGGGCCTGGTCCCGGCGCGGCTCCGGTCACGGCGCAGTCGCAGCCCTGGCTCCGGCCCCGGTCGCGGCTTCGGTGTGGTGCGGTGTCGGTCCCGGTGCCTGGTGGTGCGGCCGGCTGCCGCCTTGCCGTGCGGCTGTCGCCCGCACGGGGGCGTCGGATCGAGAGGAGGCCTTCGCCGGCGGTATCGACTGGCTACTCCTCGGGCTCCCAGGCGATCAGTTGCTCGAACACCTGCTGGTCGCCCTCGATCGTCAGGTCGCTCAGCGTGAGGCGGCCCCAGACGAAGAGGAGCAGCTGCTCGGCCGTGCCCGTGGCCGAGGCGGAGGCGGGCGCGGCGTCGTCCGTGAGGGGTGCGGGCCAGGCGCCGGTGCCGTCCAGCGCGAGGAGCCAGGAGTGGCCCTCGGTGGCGTGGTAGTGGATGGTGGCGGCCTCGTGCGGCCAGGGCGCCGGGGTGGAGTTGCAGGTGTCGAGGAACTCGGCCACGCCGTCGATCGCCGCGTCCGCCGGCATCGGCTGCACGGCGCCTGCGGCGAGCTGGGCGTCGTAGGTGTGCACCAGCACCTCGTGCACCCGGCGCCGGGCAACGCCCATTCGCCGGCGACACGCCGGCGCCCCACCACGCCCAGCACTCGCGCTCCGGGCCGGCCTCGCGCAGCGCACGCAGCAGCAGCTCGTTCGACTCGGCGTACCAGGCCAGCAGCGCGTCGAGCTCGCGCGGCACCTCTGCGGCATCCTTGGCCGGCGGAGCCTCGGCCGGGCCCGCGGCGACGATCGCGGCCCACCAGCGCCGGCCCGTACCCAGGTGCTGCACCAGATCGAACAACGTCCACTCGGGGCAGGACGGCACCGGCGCGTCAAGGCCGGGCGTGGAGGCAACCGCACTCCGGAACGCGGCCGACCGCTCGTCGATCAGTTGCAGCAGGGCGGAGTACTCAAGACTCTCTGGGTCCTCCGTGATGGTGCTGGACGACCTGTGGGGGAGGATCGGGCCGCTGCTGCCGGTCAGGCAGCGGCGTCCGCGCCGTCCCGGCCGGCTGCCACTGGACGACCGTGGTTGCCTGCCGGGCATCCTGTTCGTGCTGCCCACCGGGACCCAGTGGGAGTGGCTGCCGCAGGAGCTCGGCTTCGGGTCCGGGATGACGTGCTGGCGCCGGCTGCGGGACCGGCACGCGGCCGGGGTGTGGGACCGGCTGCACCAGGTGCTGCCGACCGAGCTGCACCCTGCCGGGAAGCTGGACCGGTCGCGGGCGGTGATCGACGGCTCTGCCCGCGCTCCCAGGACGGTCCGCGGTCCGGGCCCGGCCGGTCCCGCTCCCGGGCCTCGACGAGGGGAGCGCCGCCGTCGACACGCCGTACGGCAGGGCGGAGAGCGCCTGGCACCGCGAAGGGGGGGCGCTGCGCCTGGAAGTCGTCCTCCCGCCCAACACGCGGGGCACCGTCGAGTTCCCGGACGGCTCGGCCGCCGTCGCGGTCGCCGCCGGCCGGCACGTGTTCACCTGTGCCCTCGCCGAGGACCGCGCGCCTGCCCCGGTCGACCGGGAGACGACCGACCTGGCCTCGCTCATCGACGACGAACGCGCCTACGAGGTGTTCGGCGAGGCGGTCCGGTCGGTGGACGCGTCGCTGGCGGCACACCTCCTGGAGCACACCCGCTGGCGCCCGCGCGAGTACCTCTCCGCGGCCCTGATGTTCTGCCCGCCGGCCATCTGGTCCGCGGTCGACAAGGCGTTCGCCGAGCTGAACGCGGAGCGGGCGAAGCTTCCGGCCGCAGAGCCGTCGGCGGGCTCGTAGCGCCGGACGCGTGACCGGCGGGAAGGCAAGGGGCGTCGTCGCGGGTCGGCGACGCTCTCGCCGGCTGCCTGACCAGAGGGCCTCCAGGGGTCGGCGTGGACGCGAGCCCCGGACGCCGAACACTCGGGAGGCCCGGGTGCCCCGCCGGCCGGCGACCGGGCGGCCCCGCCCGGACCGGCGCGGCGCGTGCTCGACGACGGTACCGGCCCCTACCGCTTCGTACGAGCCCCGGTCACGGTGCCTCGTCCCGGGTGTCCGAAGGGCTCACGGAGTCTGTTCGTCCCGGCAGTCGACCCCGCCCGGCGGAGCCGTCGACTCGCGCCAGACGACTCGTGTGAGCAGGGAGCGGTCCTCGGGTGGCGGGGCGCCGTTCAGGGCGGCGAGGAGACGCTGCACGGCGCGCCTGCCCAGCCGCTCGTGGTCGACGGCGACCGTGGTCAGTGTCGGCATCATCTCCGCGCCCAGGGGATTGTTGTCCCACCCGGTGATGCTGAGGTCGTGCGGCACCCGCCACCCGCGCTTCAGGGCGCCGCGCAGGGCCCCGGTCGCCAGCAGGTCGTTGGCGGCGATCACGGCCGTGACACCGCTGTCGGCGGGGAGTTCGAGTATCGCCCGGCGGGCGCGCGCGGCCAGCCAGTCGCAGTCGATCACTCCGTGGGACTCGAGGCCCAGGCGCTGCACGGTTTCCAGGTAGACCTGTTTGCGGGCCCGGGCCGATGTGTGGGAGTAGTCGCCGGCCAGGTGCAGGAACCTCCGGTGCCCCTGTTCGGCCAGGCGCTCGATGATCTCGCCCGCCGTGGTGGCGTCGGCCAGTTCCCCGATGCTGCGCATCCGGTCGTCGTAGTCGGGGGAGACGACGATGACGGTGCCGCCCGAGGTCGCCCGGTGGGGGAGCCTGGGCAGGGGAGTGAGCGAGAGGATGCCCTCGAAGACACCGTAGTCGGCCAGTTCGAGCACGCGCTGCCCGTGTGACTCCATGGGGGCGCCGAGGATCACGACCTCCACGGAGTACCCGGCCTCGCGGGCGGCGCTGGTGGCGCCCGCGAGCATCTCCAGCGAGCTGATGGCGGTACCGGAGGGCATGAGCAGTGCCAGGCGGCCGGTCTTGCGGTTGCGCATGGCGCGGGCGGCGAGGTTGGGGCGGTACTCCAACTGTGCGATGGCCTGCCGGATGCTCTCGCGCATGGCGTCGTTGATGGAGGTGTCGGCGCGGAGATAGCGCGAGACGGTCTGGTGGGACACGCCCGCCAGACGTGCGACGTCCCTGATCGTCGGCCGTCGCGTCGGCGCTTCGCTCGTCATACGTGCCCCCCCTCCTCAGCCGCCGCGGGATCTGCTGGCCGGCCGTCCACTTGCGCGTGTACGGGCGCAGCGCGCGGTTTCCACAGCCTGAGGCTACCAAGAGCTGCGGCTGTCGTCCGGCTCCGAGTCATCGGTCACCGTGACCGGTCGGCTGCCGTGCGCGGAAGCCGATAGGTGATCGTTCACTCGACACGGGGCTGTGGCACGCGATTCATCTAAGCCCTTTATTGCGCGGGGTGTTGACGCGGTACTCGGTCGAGCCTACGGTCTCCCAACGAATCAGAGTGACCGTTCACTCAGGGAAGGACCGCCGCCCATGAGGAGGGAGCCCCGCCTCAAGGGGGGCTCGTGTCACGACTACAGCGGCACCAGGACACCAGCCGGCATCGGGAAGCCGGCCCGGGCCGGCGTGCCGACGCATGCCCCACCCCTCCGCAGTCCGTCAGCCGGACGAGCCTGCCCATCCGAAGGGACCAGAGCCGTGAAAGGCCCCGCTGCACCGAGCGCGCCACCCCCGCCCGCCGGGCGTGCGCACCCCCCGTGGCCGAGCTCCACCCCACCGCGTCGAGCCGTGGCCGCGACGGGGGACAGCCGATGAGCATCGCGGAACTGCGACGCGTCACCTCTCCGCGTACGCGAGGCACCGCCCGATCCGGCTCCCGCGCGGACGAGCGGGACAACAAGGCGGCGCTCATCTTCCTTCTGCCGTGGCTGGTGGGCCTGTTGGGCCTCACCCTCGGCCCGATGCTGGTCTCGCTGTACCTGTCCTTCACGGACTACAACCTGCTTCAGCCCGCGCACTTCACGGGCCTGGACAACGTGGTGCACATGCTGCACGACGCCCGGCTGCACCAGTCCCTGAAGGTCACCTTCGCCTATGTGGTCTTCGGGGTGCCCCTCCAGCTCGCCGTCGCGCTCGGTCTGGCGTTGCTGCTCGACCGCGGAATGCGCGGCCTCGCGTTCTACCGTTCGGCCCTCTATCTGCCCAGCCTGCTGGGCGGCAGCGTGGCGATCGCGGTGCTGTGGCGGACCATCTTCGGTGACGAGGGCCTGGTCAACGACGTGCTCGGGATCTTCGGCGTCGCCTCGCGCAGTTGGGTCGGCGACCCGGACACCGCGCTGGGCACCGTGATCCTGCTGCACGTGTGGACCTTCGGCTCGCCCATGGTGATCTTCCTGGCGGGGTTGCGGCAGATCCCGCGCGAGTACTACGAGGCCGCCGCCACCGACGGGGCCGGTGTCCGGCGGCAGTTCCGGTCCATCACGCTGCCGCTGCTCACACCGATGATCTTCTTCAACCTGGTGCTCGGCATCATCGGCGCCTTCCAGTCCTTCACCCAGGCCTTCGTCGTCTCCGGCGGCACGGGCGGCCCCACCGACTCCACGCTCTTCTCCACGCTCTACCTCTACCAGGAGGGCTTCGGCTCCTTCCGGATGGGCTACGCCTCCGCGCTCGCCTGGCTGCTGCTGATCATCGTGGCCGCCTTCACCGCCATCAACTTCTGGGCCTCCAGGTACTGGGTGTTCTATGACGACTGACCAGCTCGCCGCCGAGTCCGCCCAGCCGGCGCGCCCGTACGCGGTGCCTCCCCCAGCCGTCCCCGAACGGTCCCGCCCGCGCCCGCGCCTGTCACGGATCGTCCGGCACGCCGTCTTCACCGCGATGGTGGTCGTCGCCCTGTACCCCGTCCTGTGGATGGTGGTCAGCTCCCTGCGGCCGGACGGCAAGATCTTCACCCACTCCGGGATCCTCCTGGACACCTTCGCCGCCGAGAACTACACCAAGGGCTGGAGCGCCCTCGCCCACCCCTTCAGCACCTACCTGATCAACTCGGCGATCGTCGTGCTCGGTGCCGTGATCGGCAACCTGATCGGCTGCTCGATGACCGCCTACGCCTTCGCGCGCCTCAGCTTCCGGTTCAAGAGGACCGCGTTCGCCGTCATGCTGATCACGATCATGCTGCCGATCCACGTGCTGATCGTGCCGCAGTACGTGCTCTTCGCCCAACTCGGCTGGATCAACACGTTCCTGCCCCTCATCGTGCCCAAATTCCTCGCCACGGACGGGTTCTTCGTCTTCCTGATGGTGCAGTTCATCCGCGGACTGCCGCGCGAGCTGGACGAGGCCGCCCGCCTCGACGGCGCCGGCCACCCCCGGATCTTCCTGCGCATCATCCTCCCGCTCATGGCCCCGGCCCTCGCCACCACGGCGATCTTCACGTTCATCTGGACGTGGAGCGACTTCTTCTCCCAGCTCATCTTCCTGACCGACCCAGGCAAGTACACCGTCCCGGTGGCCCTGCGGTCCTTCATCGACGCCCAGGCGGACTCGTCCTACGGATCACTGTTCGCGATGAGCACCCTGTCCCTCGTCCCCGTGCTGCTGGCCTTCACCTTCGGCCAGCGCTACCTCATCCGCGGCATCGCCACGACCGGCGGCAAGTGAGCGACGCCCACTCCTCCTCACGAAAGGAATGACATGCTGCTCAAGCGCGGCACCCGCCGCAGGTCCGTCACGCTCCTTCTCGCCGCGGCCCTCACCGCCGTGTCCCTGACCGGCTGCGCGGTGGGCAGGGAGACCGGTGCCGACCGGCTCAGCGAGGCGTCCGTCACCATCCGCCTGGACTGGTGGGGCGCCGAGGAACGCCAGAAGAAGACGGCCGCCGCCGTCCGCCTCTTCGAGCAGAGGCACCCCACCATCCAGGTCGACATGGAGTTCTCCGACTGGACGGGCTACTGGGACCGGCTGGCCACCATGAGCGCCGCCGGCAGCTCGCCCGACGTGATCCAGATGGACGGGCTCTACCTGTCGTCGTACGCGGACCGCGGGGCGCTGCTGGACCTGGACCGGTCCAAGTTCATCGACCGGGACCGGCTGTCCCGCGAGGTGCTCGACACCGGCCGCTACAAGGGATCGCTCTACGGCATCCCGAGCACGGTCACCGTTGTCGGCCTCGCCGTGAACACCACGGTCCTCGACCGGCTCGGGCTCACACTGCCCGACACGAAGTCATGGACGTGGAAGGAGTACGAGAACTTCGCCGCCGAGGTGACTCGGGCCTCCGGCGGAAAGGTCGCCGGGACCCTGCCGCTGACCGGCTCGGCGGCGCTCGACCTCTTCGCCCGGCAGCGCGGTGACCACCTGTTCAGCAAGGACGGGCACATCGTGCTCGAGCCCGAGACGCTGACGGCGTTCTGGAACGCGACCGACCGGCTCATCGAGGCCAAGGCCACGCCGAGCCGGTCCCAGCTCGCCGACGCGGCCGCGCTGCCCCTGGACCAGTCGCCGCTGTCGACCGGCAAGGCGGCGATGTCGGTGATCTTCGCCAACCAGCTGTCCGCGTACGCCGCGGCGAGCGGCGGCGACACGTTCACCCTGGTCGACCCGCCCGCCGACCAGGACGCGGCCCCCGACAGCCAGTTCGTCAAGTCGTCGCAGTACTGGTCGATCTCGGCCCAGACCCAGCATCCGGCGGAGTCCGCCCTGCTGGTGAACTTCCTGACCGGCGACCGGGAGGCGGCGAAGATCCTCGGCGTCGAGCGGGGCCTCCCGGCGGTTTCGGCCCTGCGTTCCGAGATCCGAGGGTCCCTGACCCCCGAGGACCGCGGCGCGGCAGCGTTCGTCGAGTCCGTCGAGAAGGGGCCCGTCGGCTCCGCCCCGGCGGTCGCCCCCAGCGGCGCCAGCGACGTCGAAACCGTCCTGACCCGCTACGGCCAAGAGGTCATGTTCGGCCGGAGCGACGCCGAATCCGCGGCGAAGGCCTTCCTCAAAGAGGTCTCGGACAAGATCTATTCCGCCGGCTGAGCACGCTCGGCCGCCTCCCTGACTGGAGTCACGCACACTGATGGGTTCCCTCTCGTCGGCACCTGCCACCCCCGCCCACCCCACGACCGGCCCCGCCCCGCGCCGCTACGCCGTCCACGGCACCGGCCACCGCGCCTCGATGTACGTCGACGCGATGCTGGACGACTTCCCCGACCTGGCCGAGCCCGTCGCCTGGTGCGACCCCAACGACCGGCGCATGGCCCACTACACCGCCCGGGCCCGCCTCGCGGGCAGGACGCCCGCCCACTACCGCCCCGAACAGCTGGAGGCGATGCTCCGCGAGGAACGCGTGGACGTCCTGATCGTCTGCTCACCCGACCACACCCATGCCGACGCGGTGTGCACGGCCCTGCGCGCCGGCGTCGACGTCGTCTGTGAGAAGCCCCTGACCACGGACGCGGAGGGGCTGCGCCGTATCGAGGAGGCGGCGAGCGCTTCCGACGCCCGCCTGACCGTCACCTTCAACTACCGCTATTCACCGCGCAACGCGGCCCTCAAGCAGATCATCGCCGACGGCACCATCGGCACCGTGCTGTCCGTGCACTTCGAGTGGCTCCTCGACACGGTGCACGGAGCCGACTACTTCCGCCGTTGGCACCGGAACAAGGACGCCTCCGGCGGCCTCGCCGTGCACAAGGCCACCCACCACTTCGACCTGGTCAACTGGTGGCTGGACGACGCGCCCGAGACGGTCCACGCGCTGGGCGGCCTGCGGTTCTACGGCGAGCGCGGGGCCGGACGCCCCCGCGGAACACGCCCCGCCCTCGGCCGTCACGCCGCGGCCGACGACCCCTACGGATTCGACATGTCCGGCGACGACCACCTGCGCGGCCTCTATCTGGACGCGGAGGCGGAGGACGGATACCTGCGTGACCGGGACGTCTTCGACGAGGGCATCGACATCGAGGACACCCTCAACGTCCTCGTCGGCTACCGCGGCGGCGCCGCCATGACCTACGCGCTGACCGCGCACAGCCCCTGGGAGGGCTACCGCGTCAGTGTCAACGGAACGCGCGGCCGTGCCGAACTCGATGTGGTGGAACGGGCCCACGTCGCCTCCGGTGCGGCCACGCACCTCCTGGCCTGGCGCGCCGAGGACCCGGCCGAGGTGCCGCGGATTGGCTCACCGCGCCCCGCGGTCGACCCCAGCGTCGCCCCCGGCACCCAGGGCGCCGGGAGCGGTGCGCGCGCGAACGGCAGCCGCCTCGTCGTGCAGCGGCACTGGGACGTCGCCCGGGAGATCGCCGTCGTGGAGCACGACGGTGGCCACGGCGGAGGCGACAGACTCCTCCTCGCCGACATCTTCCGCGGCCCCGGCACGGATCCGCTGCACCGGCAGGCCGCCTACCGCGACGGGCTGCACAGCGTCGCCGTCGGCATCGCCGTGAACCACAGCCTGCGCACCGGGCACCCCGTGCGCATCACCGATCTGGGCCTGGACCGGCGATGAGGCCCACTCTCCAGCAGGCCGCCGGCGAAAAGAGGGGAACAGCAGTCATGACGAGACCAAGGCGCTGGACGACGCGCCTCCTCCTACCGGCCGCCGGTGTGGCGATGGTCATCGCCGCAGGGCCCGAGGCATCGGCGCAGACACCGCCGAAGACACCGGAACCGGCCTCCTTCTCCGGATACACCGACAAGGGCGCCCTCGAGGCCGAAGGCCGGGAGATCGTCGAGAACGGCGTTCTTCCCGTCGAGAAGGGTGCGGCTCCGACGAGCCGCCGGGGCTCCACGTACTACGTGGACTCCGCCGGCGGGAACGATGCCGCCAACGGCAGATCGCCGGCGACCGCATGGAAGACGTTCGCAAACGTCAACGCCAAGAGGTTCCGTCCCGGTGACCGGATCCTGCTCAAGGCGGGCAGCTCGTGGTCGGCCGAGGGCGACGAGGTCGCCAAGGAGGCCTACGACTACACCCGGTGGACGGACGGCGAGCCCACGGACGTCGTCGGCCCCGACCCGACCGCACTCCTCGCGCCGAAGGGATCCGGTGCGGCCGGCCGGCCCATCGTCCTGTCGAGCTACGGCCAGGGCGCCGCCCCCGAGCTCAACGGCCGCGGCGTCGTCAACGACGTGCTGCAACTGACCAACCAGTCACACTGGGACATCTCGAACATCGAGATCAGCAACGTGACCGACGGCTTCGACCCGTCGACGTTCGAACCCGGCGCGAACGAAGGCAAGCTGCCCGGTGAGGAGAACCCGAAGACCGGCGACCTGCGCGGCATCCACGTGCAGGCGGAGAACGCCGGGACGCTCACGGGCTACTCCCTTCACGACGTCTTCGTCCACGACGTCGGCGGTGTCATGTGGTCGATCGGCAACAGTGGCCTCGACCGCTCGAAACGCACCGGCGGCATCCTCTTCGAAGGACTCAAGGGCGACGCGCACACGGTCTCGCAGCTCTCCGACATCACGGTGCGGGACAACGTCATCGCCAACACCGCCTTCGCGAACGTCGCCTTCAAGCAGTTCTCCGGCATGGGCACGAACCGCTACAAGGACGTCGAACCCGGCTGGGGCGACCGTGCGGCGGGCAAGGCCGCGACCGACGGCACCGTCACCGAGGACCCGGACTGGCGCCCCCACCACGAGATCGAGATCTCGGGGAACTACCTGACCAACCGGGACACCCAGTACGGCTGGGACGCGCTCTACCTGACGAGCGTCCAGCGCGCGACCGTCGAGAACAACCTGATCGACGGTGCGGGGGTCTCGGGCATCGAGATGTACTACGCGGACAACGTCGTCGTCCAGAACAACGAGGTGGCCGAACTGGAGACGCGCGTCAACGCCGCCGACTCCAACGGCATCGATCCGGACCGCGGCGCGACGAACATCCTGGTCCAGGGCAACTACGTGCACGACTCCGGTGAGGGCATCCTGCTGTGCGGCTTCGGCTTCGGCACGGCGGTGGTGCGCTACAACATCATCCAGGACGTCGACAGGAACTACGTCAACCCGCACGGCGACAGCGGCGTGAACGTCATTCACAACAACCTCATGTACAACACGCGACAGCCCCTGAAGGACGACACCGTCGGCTTCTTCGAGTCCTCGGGCAGTGCCGGGACGTACCTGACCGCCAAGAACCCGCACCACGTCCTGAACAACGTGTTCGTCAACGCGCGCACGGACGTCGCCGCGGCCGAGTTCCGGACCGATCACCCCGGTGTCCGCTTCAGCAACAACGCGTACTACGGCCCGCAGGTCGTCGCACCCGACGCGGATGCCAACGGCATCACCGAAGATCCCCAGCTGGGCGGGAATCCGGCCGACGACATCACGAACGCGGCCCCCGTGTCCGGCAGTTCACCGCTGATCTCGGCAGGCATCCCCGTGGACCTGCCCACGATCGCGGCCGGGTTCGACGCGACCGGCATCGCCGACACCAGCCGACTGCCACTCGGCGTCGACTTCTTCGGCTCCCACCTGACCACGCCACCCACCGTGGGGCCGGCCTCGTAACGCCCCACCGCCACCTCGGTACTGGTGATCCGCATCCGGTAGTCGAAACGCGCCCCGCGCATCAGTGCCCGGCCCCGGACCGCCTTCTCGTACGTGGTGACGTCCCCGGGGCCGCGGGTCCACAGGGAGATGCCCACCGCCCCGGACGCGACGGGTGCCGCCGGGGAGGTCGCGCAGGAGGACAGGGCGGGGCCGGCCGGCATTCCGAGGCCGAGTCCGACGGTGGGGCGCAGCAGGACTCTGCGGCCGGGATCAGCCATGGCCGGCTCCGTCCGCGGCGCGTACGGTGGCCCGGTGCACGGGGACCAGGCCGACGTGGTCCACGCAGGCCCGGCCCCGGGCCGCCGCGAGACCGTCGCGCACGGAGGCGTCGACGTACACCTTGCTGTCCCCGGCCAGCGGCAGGACGCGTATCTCGATGCCGTGCTCGACGGCCGCGCCGGCGAAACGGCGCAGGCCGATCTCCCAGTCCGGGCCGTACCAGAAGTGGTCGGCGATCAGCCGGCCGCCGACATAGGCGCGGGCCACGTCACCGGTGTACGCCACCCGCAGCAGTACCTCGCCCTCGCCGGCCAGCGCCGCACGGGGAACCGCCACGCGGTACACGGCCGCCGAGTCGAAGTCCTCGTCGCGCGGGGCCGACGCCCGGTGGTGCGGCCCGCCCGTCCTCGCGGGCGGGACCGTGGCTTCGGCGCGCACACAGGTGAGTGCCGGCGCCGCCGTGCCGTCCGGGAGGGTGAGCGGCCACCTGGTGAAGGCGCCGTCGGCGGCCGGAGTGCCCAGACCGGTGCCGGTGAGCGCGTCCGGCGCGGGCAGGAGGGCCAGGGAGGTGGTGGACCCGGTGGTGTGCAGGCGGAGTTCGTCGCCGTCGGCCAGGACGAGACCGTCGCTCAGGACCAGCCGGTCCTCTCCCAGGACGCGGACCCGGTCGACGGCGAGGGCCTGCTGTTCGTCGAGGACGAGCACGCGCACGTGACCGTCGGGTCCGTGAACGGTGAGCAGGGCGTCCGTGCCCGGCTCCGGCACGGACACCAGGGTGCCGCCCGCGTCCGCCCGCACGTGCGCCGGACCCTCCACGCGCAGGCCCGCGGGCAGGGCGAGTGTCACCGGAACGCCGGCGGTGGCGGCCAGCACCGCCGTGGGGACGCCGTCCACCCGGAGCCGGGTCACGGGCTGGGCGGTGGCCCAGTCCAGGACGATCCCGCGACCGAGGTCGTGACCGATCGGCCAGACGAAATGGGCCCCCGACGGGATGGTCACCGGCCCGTCGGGCAGGGTGACCGCGCGCCCGTCCGCCAGCCGCACGCGGAAGCGGACGCCGTCGTGGCGGGGCAGGGGTTCGTGCGGCTGGTGGTTGTTGACGAACAGGAAGCCGCGCTCGCCGTCCGAGCGGACGGTCCAGCGCAGGGTGGTGCGGTCGTCGAGGCCGTCGGGTCCGGTCCCGGGCGGCGCCGGTTCCATCCGCGCCAGATCCGCACCGCAGTCCCGCAGGAAGAGGTGGTGGGCGCGCAAGGCGTGGTGGAAGGACGGGCGGACCTGCCCGTACTCGCCGAGGGGGGCCTGGAAGTCGTAGGTGACCACAGGGAGGTCGTTGGGGTAACCGGTGTCGTGCGACTCCTGGTTCGGCGTCTTGTGGTCCAGGCGCTGGGAACAGCCGTGGTAGAGGTAATAGCCCTGCCACACCGAGCCGCTGCCCAGTTTGGCCAGGGCCAGCGAGGTGATGTCGGCGGCCGGTACGAGGGGCCTGCGGTGGTAGGCGATGGCCATCCCGCCGCCCAGCTCGCAGGTGGCGTACGGATGGCGGCGGTCGTCCGGACCGGTCCCGGCGGGGGCGTGGGACCTGAGGTCGGCGCCGATGGCGTGGTCGTCGCGGATCGGGGTGAAGAAGTAGTGGCGGCGCATGTGCCGGGCCCAGCCGTCGTGCGCGTCCTCCCAGAACGCCTCCGGGTAGCCGCCGTACAGCGGCAGCAGCACGTCGGCGGGGAGGTCGGCCGCGCCCCAGGCGGTCGCGGTCCACAGCGGTGCCCGCAGGCCCGCCTCCTCGGCCGTCCGCCGCAGCGTCGCCAGGTGGGCGGGCTGGTCGTACAGCTCGTTCTCGATCTGCACGGCGACGACCGGACCGCCCTCGTCGTGGGACAGGCCCCGCAACTCCCGCGCGATCCGGGCGTAGTAGGGGCGGACCAGGTCCAGATAGGCGGGATCGTCGGTGCGCGGCACGCAGCCGGTCTCCGCCAGCCAGTCGGGGAAGCCGCCGTTGCGGCACTCACCGTGCGCCCAGGGGCCGATCCGTGCGACCACCGCCAGTCCCATTTCGCCGCAGAGTCCGACGAAGCGGCGGACGTCGAGCCCGCCGTCGAACCGCCGACGTGCTCACCTTCGGCGAGACCATGCTCGCCGCGCAGTTGCCCGGCCCGCTCGCCGTCGGCGCCGAGGCCCGCACCACCATCGCGGGTGCCGGGTCCACCGTGGCCATCGGTCTGGCCCGGCTGGGTCACCGCGCCGCCTGGGCCGGCCTGGTCGGCGACGACGAACCCGCCGCATGATCCTGCGCACGCTCCGCGGCGAAGGCGTCGACACCACCCACGCCGGCGTCCGCCCCGCGGCACCCACCGGCGGCATGCTCCGCGAGCGGCGCGTCGCCGACCTGGTGCGCGTCCAGTACTGGCGCAGCCACTCGGCCGCCTCCCTGCTCACCCCCTCCGACCTCGCACCCGCCCTGGACACCGGCGCCCGTGTCCCGCACCTGACCGGCATCACCTGCGCCCTCGGCCCCGGTCCGCTCGAGACGGTCCGCGCGGCCGCCGCCCACGCGCACGCCCACGGCTGGACCGTCACCCTCGACGTCGACCACCGCCGGCGGCTCTGGACGGCAGAGGACGCGGGTACGGCGCTGCTGCCGCTGCTGGAGCACGTCACCGTCCTGATCGCCTCCGACGACGAACTCCCCGTCGGCACCGCAGCCTTCACCGACCGCTCGCCGAGGAGGCCGCCGTCGACGCGCTGCTCGCGGCCGGGGTACGGGAGGTGGTCGTCAAACGCGGGGGAGTGGGGGCCGCCTTCCACGACCGGAACGGCGCCCGGCACACGGTTCCGGCTCTGCGGGTGCCCGTACGGGACACGGTGGGGGCGGGTGACGCCGCTGGGCCGGCGGCAGGCTCGTCTGCGCCGACATCCTCACCGGCCGTCTCCGCACCGAACGCGACACGCCAGGAGCACACGGTCCGCGTGCGCCGCGCGCCGCACCGTCGCAATCTGGACGCATGACGTATCGGTGCGCGACGAAAGGTGGCCCATGACATTCGCAGTCATCGGTGGTACCGGCCTGATCGGGTCGCGGGTCGTGAAAAAGCTGAAGGCCGACGGGCACGAGGCCGTGCCGCACTCGCAGTCCACAGGTGTCGACGTGATCACAGGGCAGGGCCTGGCGGAGGCGGTGGCCGACGCCGACGTCCTCGTCAACCTGACGAATTCTCCGACCTTCGACGACGCCTCACCGGCTTTCTTCCAGACCTCGATGGACAACCTGCTGGCCGCCGCCCAGAAGGGCGGGGTGGGCCACGTCGTCATCCTCTCGATCGTCGGCGCGGACCAGGTACCCGGCCTCGACTACTACCGGGCCAAGGTCCTGCAGGAAGACGTCCTCAAGGCCGGGCCGGTCCCCTACTCGATCGTCCGCGCCACCCAGTTCATGGAGTTCATGGACGCCATCCTGTCCTGGACCACCGAGGGCGACACCGTCCGCCTGCCCACCGTCCCGCTCCAGCTGATCGCCGCCCAGGACGTCTCCGACGCGGTCGCCGAAGTCGCCGCCGGTGCCCCTTTGAACGGCACCCTCGACATCGCCGGGCCCGACGTCCTCCCCCTCGACGAACTCGGCCGGATCACCCTCGATGCCCATCCCGACGGCCGCACGGTCGTCACCGACGACACCGCCGGCATGTTCGCCGCCGTTCAGGGCGATGCTCTGATCGCCAAGGGTGACGCCCGTATCGCCCCCACTCACTACCGCGACTGGCTCTCCCGAACCACGACCGGCCGGCCCGCCGCTGGAGGCAGGCGAGCCTGAGCGTGTGATCGAGGCCGGGGAGACGTTCTGGGAGCCGGGGCGGCGATGTCATCCATTACCAGGACGGGAACAACCGGACGGACTCTCGGCGCCGCTTCCTCGTCACCATGATGTGTGCGCAGGGTCAGCCCATGCTCACCCTGGTCGACGACGAAGAGTCGGCAGAGCGTCCTCCCGCTGCTGGCGGTACTGTTCGCCCGGCTCCGCCTTCACGAGCTCGTCTGCCATGGGTCGTCCTTCCGCTGCCGGCGTCGCTGGGCCCGAGACCGGGACGGGGGGGCTGATCGGACGAGTCCTGCTCCAACTCGACGGCCGGCCACCGGAAATCGCCGAGTCCGTGCCGTTGCAACCCACCGACGTCGCCACCAGCACCGCGGCGCCCGCCGCTGCCCGGATGGCATGTGCTGCACGGATGGCATGTGTAGTACGCAAGCTTGGGCGCGGTCGCCTGGGCTCGACGGAGTGCGTGGCACGGGGCACGTACGCGCTGTGATGAAATGGCTACTGATCAGCGGTCGTGGAGGGGGAGAGATGACGGCAGACGCGGAGCGGTTCCGCCGGGATGGGCACCAGGTCGAGAAGTGGTCGATCGGGTGGATGCTGTTGTCGCTGGCGATGTGGGCGTGGTTCGGCTACCGGTTCCTGCTGGAGGACGACCGGGGACTCTACGCACGCGCCGAAGACAGCCGCACCCTGGTGGGCATACTCGCGCTCGCGATCATCCCGACGATCATCACGGCGGCCACCCTCGTGTACGCCCGGGTCCTGTTCCGCCTGGCTCGCCGGACCGGGGCTGAGGCCGGGTGAGGGATCCCGGGGCGAGACGTGCGGCGGATCGCCCGCACACCGCACGGGCAGCCGGGGGATCACCGCCCGGCGCACCGCCACAGGGAGGCTGAATGCTGAACTCGGCGCCCGGGCCGGGTGAGTGAGCAGGCTCCTTGCGGACCCGGGCCACCCGTGGAGCTGCCCGGCCCGCTGGTCCTCCGGAGTCCGCGCGGTTCGGGAGCCTCTGGCCCGCGTCCAGCACCGTCGCAAGGCCCTCCCCGCCTCCCAGAGGCAAAAGCAAAGGTTTTCGCGTTAGAATGCCGTCGTGGTAGACCGCTCACAGACCTCCCGCCCGGGTGGCAGGACCGCCCGCGTACGCGCCGATGTGTACGGTGCTGTGGAGTCGTTGTTGCGGGAGCGGCCCGTCGCGGAGCTGACCATCGCCCAGGTCGCCGAACGCTCGGGCGTGCACCTGGGCACCCTCTACCGTCGTTGGGGCACGCTGGACGCGATTCTGCTCGATGTCGTCACCGAGCGGCTCAGCCGGCGGTCGCCCATGCCGGACACCGGGACGCTGAGCGAGGATCTGCGGGAGTACGCGCGGCAGGCAGCGGCGGATCTGGCCGGGCCGGAGGGGCAGTTGCTGCTGCGGACCCTGGTCGCCGTGCGCCTGGGGGCGAACGGGGAGACCGAGTCGTCGCCCGCGCTCAGTCGGCGGTTCGACGAGCTGGGGGAACTGCTGGACCGGGCCGCGGCGCGCGGTGAGAAGCCGCCGACGGTGCAGGAGGTCTTCGAGGTCGTCATCGCGCCCCTGATCGCCGGGCTGCTCTTCGGCGCGGAGCCGCAGGGGCTGGAGGCGGTCGACCGGCTCCTCGGCCGGCTGGACCTGATCAGCGGACAGGGCTGAGGCAACGGGCGACGCCCGGCGAAGAATGCGGGGCGGGACGCCCTGACTGTCCGGCCGCTACCGGGGCCCGGCCCCGGGTGGCCGACTCGGCGACCCTTCGCACCCTCACAACTGCCATGTCTCGGTGAGCCGGAGGAGCCTCTCGGCGAGGGGGCGGCGGACTCGGGGCCGCTGTCGCTGCCGGGGCGCGCGGCGAAGACGAGTGAGACACGCAGCGGCGCCGGCGCGATCTCGTAGAACGCCCGTGCGCTGGGCGCGCTTCCGCAGGCGGCGGCTCGGTCGAGTACGGCCCGCAGGGCGGCGAAGCGGTCAAGCAGGGCCGGCGGCGGGAGCCGGGCGGGTCGGCCATGCACTCCACGCTAACGCGAAGGGTTTCTCTTTTGGTGGGGACGGTGCTACTTTCAGGGTTCTAACGCGAAAATATTCGCCTTAAGGAGCTCCGTGATGCGTCCTGTGCTGTTCGAGGACAACCCGTCCTTCTGCCTCGAGACCCTGCGGTCCTTCGGCCACCTCGCCTACGGCGGCGCCGACTTCGGCGAGGTGCTGACCACCGCGCAGCGGATCCGCGGCGAACACGGCTACCACGCGCTGTCCCGCGACGGCCCCGGCCAGCCCGACCCGATGCACCGCGAGAAGCGGCCCTTCCGGCCCGACTGGGTCCGGCGCGCAGCGCCTGGCCTCCGCGCGGATCGCCGACCGGCTCGACGACACCCTCCGCTACGCCGCCTGAACCGACGCGGGGACGACCCACCTCGCCGCCGGCCGCCATGCGGCGGCACGGCCGCACCAACCCCTTCACCCAGAAAGCAGAAAGAGTCATGACCGGCACGATCACCACCACCGCGCACGGCGACACCGTGGACGACGACGCCGTACGGTCCGCCGCGCGGCGGACCTTCAGGAACCACCTGGAGTACCTGTCCTCCGGGCGGATCGGCGAATGGACGGAGCTGTTCACCGAGGACGGTGTCCTGGAGTTCCCGTACGGGCCCCAGGGCTTCCCCTCCCGGATGGAGGGAAAGGAGGCGCTGTACGCGTACATGAAGAACTTCCCGGAGCACTTCGACGTCGCATTCGTCGATCTGCACTTCCACGGGACGACTGATCCGGCGCTGGTCATCGCGGAGTTCAAGAGCGTGGGCACCGCCCGCGCCACCGGCCGGCCGTACCACCAGACGTACATCTCGGTGGTGACGACCGTAAACGGCAGGATCAGCCGTTACGTCGACTTCTGGAACCCGCTGGTGGGCATGGAGGCTCTCGGCGGCGGCGCCGACACGGCCGTCTCGGCCTTCGGCGACGACTGACCCCGCGCCCCGCCGGGCGGCGGGCGGGCCACGCGCGCCCGCCGCCCGGCCGTCCCCCCTCTCAGGCAAGCGGCCCGCCGCTTCGAGCGATTCGGGCAAGCGGTCCACCGCTCCCTGCTCCATCGCTCCCGCGCTCCACCGGAAGGTTCCCCCTGTCATGCCGTCTCCGTCCCAGCGCCGCGGGACCGGGCTTCTCCTGGCCCTGCTGGCCTTCTCCCAGTTCATCAGCGCGATCGACTGCAACATCGTCTACGCGGCCCTGCCGGAGATCGGCCGTGAGGTCGGCTTCGACGGGCACAGCCTCCAGTGGGTCGTCAGCGGCTACGCGGTCGCCTTCGGCGGCTTCCTGCTGCTGGGCGGCCGGGCCGCCGACCTCGCCGGCCGCCGCCGCACCTTCGTCACCGCCCTGGTCCTGTACGGCCCGCCTCGCTGGTCGGCGGCCTGGTGAACGAGCCGGGGCTGCTGGTCGCCGCCCGCGCCGTGCAGGGGGTGGACGCCGCCCGGTCCGCGGGGCTGGTCGGGCCGGTCTCCCTCCAGTTGCAGTACAACCTGCTGGTGCGGGAGGTGGAGTGGGAGCTGGTGCCGGCCGCCGAGTCCACCCGGCTCGGCCTGATCCTGTTCTCCCCGCTGGCCGGAGGCGTGCTGACCGGCAAGTACCGCCCCGGCACCGCGCCGGGGTCCGGCTCGCGGCTCGCGCACCCGATGTACGGCGCCGTCTTCGGCGGCAAGATCCGCGACGAGCGCACCTGGGAGGTGCTGGCCGCCCTTGAGAAGCTCGCCGCCGGGCACGGCCGCACCCCCGCGCAGCTCGCCCTCGCCTGGGCGGCCGCCCGGCCCGGCGTCGCCTCGGTCCTGGTCGGGGCGCGCACCGCGGACCAGCTCCGGGCGAGCCTGGCGGCGGCCGAACTGACGCTGGGCCGCGAGGACACCGAGTTGCTGGACCGGGTCAGCCTGCCCCGCGTCGACTACCCGTACGGCCCGATGGCTCAGGGGCTGCGCAGCCGCGCGGTGAACGCGGCGGCCTGACCGGACCTGTCCTCCTAGGGGGCAGGCGGCCGGGTGCGGGTGACGGTCCCTCAGGAGCGCCGTGACCGCTTGGGGTGATGCGCGTCGAGCCGGACACAGTTTCACCCTGAGCCGAGCGGTCATCGCGCAGGGAGCGGCGGCGCACCTGTTCGGCGGCCCCGGCCACCCGATGCCCGAGGTGCCGGACGAGCCGGCCCGCGCCTGGGTCTCTTCCCGCGGCGCGGTCCGAGCCGACCCTCGACCACGTCGTCGGCGAACTCCGGCCGGCGGGAGTCACCTTCGGTCATCTCTGGCGTCTCCCTTGATCATCAGATCCGCCGTCGATCAGCCACTGCCCGGCGGATCATGTGGCCGTGATGGCGCCGAGTCAGTTCTCGTGGGCCGGACTGCGCTCGGTCGCGAGGCGTTTCCGCCCCTCGGGCACGGGCAGGACCGCCAGTGCGGTGTCTGCAATGTTCCGCAGCGTCTCCGGGGCCAGGCCGGCCTTGCCCACCGCCTCGATACCGCGGACCACCGTCAGCAGCAGTGCCGCCAACCGCTCCGGATCCGCGGCGCTGTCGATGTCGCCGTGGCGCTGGGCGGCGCTGATCTCCGTCCGCAGCAGGGTCAGCAGTGCCGTCATGGTCTCGGCCGACCGTCCGGCGACCGTCGGATCGTGCTGGGCCAGTTCCGCCGCGCCCTTGGCCAACAGGCACCCGCGGCGCTCGGTGTCGGAGGCGGTGTTCTCCGCCATCAGGCGCACGTATCCCGACAGCCGGGCCAGGGCCTCTGCGTCCGGGCCGCCTGCCAGCCGCGCTTCGGCCACCTCGACGACTGCGGTGCACCAGTCGCCGAACACGCGGTGGAACAGCTTGCCCTTGTCGCCGAATGCGCCGTACAGGCTGCCCTTGCCCAGGCCGGTCGCCCGGGCGATGTCGTCCATCCGGGTTCCGGCATAGCCGGTCGCCCAGAACTGTTCCCGGGCCCGCTCCAGGACTTGGCGTTCGTCGAATGCGCGTGGTCTCGGCATGGTCTCAGCCTAGCCATTCTTGACTCGATCGTCCATTACCGCCTACGTTATGGACGATCCATTCCACAACCGAGGGGGTTCGACATGCCAGGCGTGCTGCGGGAGAAGGTGGCCGTCATCACCGGAGGGACCAGCGGGATCGGGCTGGCCATCGCCCACCGCTTCGTCCGGGAGGGCGCACGGGTCTTCGTGACCGGCCGGGACATCGCCCGCCTCGAAGCGGCGGTCAAGGAGATGGGCCCGGCGGCCACCGGCGTACGATCCGACGTCTCGGTCCTGGCCGACCTGGACGCGCTCTACGCGCGAGTCCGCGAGGAGGCCGGCCGCATCGACGTGCTGGTGGCCAACGCGGGAATCGTCGCGGACGCCGCGCTCGGCGCCCACACCGAGGCGAACGTCGACCTGACGCTCGCCGTCAACGTCAAGGGCCCACTGTTCACCGTTCAGAAGGCGCTTCCGCTGCTGGCGGAGAACGCCTCCGTCGTCGTCGTCGGCTCGAGCAACAGCGTGCGGCCCAATGAGCACCTCGAGGTCTACAGCGCCTCGAAGGCGGCGGTGAGCAACCTCGTGCACAACTGGGCCCGGCAGTCGCGGGAGCGCCGATTCCGGGTCAACGTCCTCAGCCCGGGACCCACGCGGACCCCTGGCCTGCTGGGCGCCGCGGGGCCGGACGTCGACCGGTTCGCCGAGGCCGTCGTGCCACTGGGGCGGCTGGCCGACGCGGAGGAAATCGCCGAGGCCGCCCTCTTCCTGGCCTCGGACGCCTCGTCGTTCGTCACCGGCGCCGAACTCTTCGCCGACGGCGGCTACACCCGGGCCTGAACGACGGCCGGTGGTGCGCACCCGGCTCCCTCGAAGCGATGGGACGCACCACCGGCCGCGCATGTGTGTCGTACGAGGCCCAGTGCGCCTGAGGCGTCGTCTCATGAGTTCGACGCCGACGAGCCGGTCGGCGTAGACGTGGAAGGTCTCGCGGGGCCCCTGCTCGGAACCGCTCGGGGCGCCGCCGAGGGATCGGCGGCGCCCCCTTTCCTAGCCCGTCAGAGCCCGTCAGAGCCCGTCAGGGCCCCTCACAGCCCGTCGGACGATCCGGCAGTCACCCGAACGCGAAGGCCCGGATCGTGGTCTGCTCGACGGAGTTCCCGGAGGTGTCGACCCCGGTGATCTTCAAGGAGACGTGACCTTCACCGCGGGGCCGCGGTACGTGCGCTCTCCAGCCGGCCGCGATGCGCACCAACGGTTCCGTCGCCCACGTGGCACCGTCGTCGAAGGACACCTGCGCGGTCACCGTCCCGATCTTCTCACCGGTGGCGTACCCGGGGTCGAGGGTGATGTCGACGGTGGCGGACGGGCCACGGACCCGGCCGGTGAGGTCGGTGTGCGCGTCGGCCCGGACGGTGTACAGCGGCGCGTACGCGGCGGTGGCCGCCTGCGCCGAGTGGAACGTCCACCGTGTGTGGACGCCGGTCGCCAGATCCGTCCACGCCGCTTGCCGCGTGGCGGTGCCGGTGAGCGTGTACGTACCCGCGCTCGCCGGGACGGTGAAGCTCGCCGAGGTGCCGCTGGAGGTTCCCAGCGTCACGCCGTCCCGCGCCAAGGTCAGCGATCTGGTCGCCGTGCTCGTGCCCATGTGGGCGGCGGTGAAGGACGAGAACGGCGCGTACGCCACGGTGAGCCTGTCTGCACCGGCCGCGCGACTGGCGTACGCCGCACTGGTCTGCGGCGAACCGAACCAGTCGACCTGGCTGTTTCCCTTCGCTCGCTCCGTGAAGGGCGTGCTCTCGGACGCCAGCTGGGCGCCTTCGCCGTCGTAGTAGCTCACCTGACTCGCCCACGACGTACCGGGCTCGGTGCTGTAGTAGTGCACGACGTCGTCGCCGTAGGGCACGACGTGCGGGAGGGTGGGGAACGAATAGCCGCCGAAACTGGGGTAGTCGCTCTGCCGTCCGAAGGCGCTGGCGGGCGTTGCGGGCGCGTGGTAGTTCTCGCGCACGGCCGCCAGATCCCGGTTCTGCCGGCGCAACGTGGCCTTGGCGGGCACGCGGTTGCCGAAGGAGTGGATCAGGTTGTAGGCGTACCGGCCGGCGACGGGTTCGTCGAGGTACGGATCGGCCGGCGGGTCGATTTTGTTCGTGCGGTAGAACACCTCGTACCGCCGGTCGGTCACCGCGGGGGTGGGGGTGGCCGTGAGGTTGTTCCGGGTTCCGCGGATCCCGGTCAGATGGACACCGCCTCCGTACACCGTGCCGTTGAGCGTCTGGAGGGCGTAGAAGGTCTGGTAGGCGTCGTATGCCTCGGGTCGGTCGACCTTGATGGACACCGGGGTCGTCTCGGACTGGTCGAAGGCGACGTCGATGTCGTCGTCGACGACGACGCTCGGCTTGAGCGTGTACCCGACGTCCCTGGTGTTCTCCTCGTCCGTCGGGTAGTAGGCGTATCCCTCGAAGCTGTAGGTGCCCTTCGGGAGCCTGGCGTAGAGCTGTCCGGCTTTGTAGTCGATCCCGAGGGTGTGGCGTTTCCCGGTGGTCAGGTTGAGCGGACGGCTCATGGCGATGCTGCCGTAGGACACCGCGTCACCGTTCTTCGCGGTGATCGGAAAGTGCACGGTGTGGGTCTCGACCTCTTTGTAGGCGCCGACGGCCGTGAGGATACGGGTGTCGCCGTCCACGGCCGTGACGACGCCCCCGTACACGCCGAAGTCGTCAGCGGACGGGTCCATCGTCAACGTGACGTCGGCGGTGCCGTGCGCGGGCACCACCACCGCGGTCCGGTCGAGGCCGTACAGGTCGGTGGCGGCGCCGGTGGCGTTGTTCTTCGCGGCGAGGCTCAACGCCAGGTTCAGGTCGCTGTCACCGTCGTTGTGATACGTGACGGTCTTGGTCACGGGCTTGTCGGCGGGGTACTCCAGGTACGTGGAGATGCTCGCCGGGGACGCGTACGCGGACTGCGTCACACCGCGGGTCAGGTCGACGCGGCCGGTGCCCTGCTGGAACACCGTGTAGGCGCCGGGGACGGCTGTGGAGGTCAGGAACGGCTTGAGCTGCCTGGCCGTCCAGTCCGGGTGCAGCTGCTTGAGGATCGCCGCGGCCCCGGCCACGTGGGGCGTGGCCATCGAGGTGCCCGACATCTTCGTGTAGTACTGGTTCACCGGGGTGCCCGCGGATCCGGTCGAGGAGCGTCCCGCGATGACGGCGACGCCGGGTCCGGTGATGTCGGGTTTGATCGCGCCGTCGAACACCCGGGGGCCCCGGCTGGAGAACGACGCCAGCGCGTTCCCCGAGTCGACCGCTCCGACCGTCAGCGCCGCGTCGGCGGAACCGGGTGATCCGACGGTCTCCGCCGCGCCGGCGTTGCCCGCCGCCACGACGAACAGGGCGCCGGTCTGCTCGGTGAGGGCGTCGAGCGCCAGGGACTCCGGGTCGGTGCCGTCGGAGGCGTAGCCGCCGAGGCTCATGGAGATGATGTCCGCGCCCTCGCCCGCCGCCCACTCCATGCCGTCGATGACGCTGGCCTGTGTGCCGCTGCCGCTGTCACCGAGCACCTTGCCGACGATGACGGTGGCGCCGGGGGCGACACCGACGTACTTGCCGTCGGAGGCGGCGGCGTCACCGGCGATCGTCGTGGCCACGTGCGTGCCGTGGCCGTGCATGTCCTGGGTGCCGTTGGGGCTGCCGGTGAAGTCCTTGGCGTCGGCGACCCGGCCTGCCAGGTCCGGGTGGGTCCGGTCGTACCCGGTGTCGAGCACGGCGACCGTGGTGCCCGTACCGTCGTACCCGGCTGCCCAGGCGTCCGGAGCGCCGATCTGCGGCACGGAGACGTCGTCCCGCACCTCCATACGGCCGTTGAGCCAGACCCTCGACACGTGCGAGCCGAGGTCGAGAGTGGATGCCGTCTCGTCGGTGACGAGGGTGTCCCACAACGCGCCGGCGCTGGACTTGTCCTGGTCCAGGGCGACGGCGTCGATGCTTTCGAGGGTGTGGGTGACGTGGGAGCCGCCGGCGAGCGTACGGTGTGTCGCGCCGGGCTGGTCGTAGCTGACCAGCAACGGCAACGCGTCGGTGTCGGCGTCGGTGTAACCCGCGGCGGCCAGTTCGGTGAGGTCGAACAGGCGCGCGTCGAGTTTCCCGGCGTGGACGAGGGCCTCGGCGTCGAAGGGGATCAGGCTGACGTGGTCGGTCCCGTCGGGACCCGGGCCGCGCTCCTCGCGGTAGCCGATGCCGCGGCGGCCGGGCGCCGGGTCGATCGTGTAGGTCAGCTGACCGTCCACATGGGCCACGGTCACCACGTCACCGGTGATGAGCGTGATCGTCTCGGCCGAGTCGAACGCTTGGCTGACTCCGCCGCTGAAGACACCGTCGGCGACCGGACCGGCGACCGGACCGGCGGCCGCTGACGGCGCGGGCAGGAGCGCGGCCAGAGCGACGCTCAGAACGACGGCGGACGGCAAGCCGCGTCTTAACTTCACCAACATGAAGTTGTCTCCCCTCCTGCACCCGCCACATTGACGGGTACACGACAGGGATCCTAAGTGTTCCCGGCTTGCTCGGGAAGGTCTAGACCTTACCGTGTGAAGAGGCGTGCCGGTCCTCGACGTCGGCACGGCCGGCCGACCGTGCCGACCGTCGGTCTCGGCAAGCGGCCGTCCTGGTGGGCCGGCGGCGAGCAGCGGCCGCTGCCGGGCAAGTGGTCCCAGCCGGGCAGCAAGAGGCGACACCATGCGGGCCGGACGGGAGTACGCCGCTGTGCGGGGACAACGTCATCGGGCACTTGCGCAGGCGGTCAGGAGACGTCGTGGACAAGGCGTTCCGAGGCCTCCGCCGCGCGCAGGCGACGGTCGAGGGTGTAGCGGCGCTGGACGAGGAGGGCAAGCAGCATCAGGGCCGCCGGCAGCAGTCCGAAGCCCAGGCGCAGGGCGGTGAGGGCGGTGCCGGGCTGGGTCACCGCCTGGCCGGCCGCGCTGGCGGTGAAGCCGCTGAGGGCGAGCAGTCCGGCGTAGAGGTAGGGGCCGAGCGCGGCGCCGGTCGCCTCGGCCGCGGTCCAGACCCCGGTGTAGGCGCCGGCCGTGGAGGTGGCCCCGCTCGCCTCGATCACGTCCGGCATCATCGAGAAGGGCAGCAGTTGCATCGCCGCGAACGCGACACCCAGCACCGCCACCGCGCTGACCGACGCGGGCAGTCCGAGCGGCCGCCCGACGGCGAGGATGAGTGAGCCGAGCGCGAAGACCCCCTGTGCGACGAGGAGCAGCGGCTGCTTGCCGAAGCGGCGTGCGGCGGCGACCCAGGCCGGGGTGGCCACCAAGGCCGGCGCCACGAAGGCGGCGACCAGGACAGTGGTGAGCCGGGGACGGCCGAGTTCGTACTCGGCGTAGTAGGGCACGGCGGCGAGCACCAGGTGGCTGGTGGTGGACATGGCCAGGTACGAGCCGGTGAGCAGCCGGAACTGGCGGTCGCGCAGCGCGCCGCGCAGGGCGCCGAGCCCGCCGGGGCGGGCAGCCGGAACCGGTGCGGGCACCGCAGCGGTGAGACGACGTACCCCGCGGATGCCCAGCGCCATCGTGGCCAGCATGCCGAGGCCGAGCATCACGCCCATCCGTGCGTAACCCCGGCGGGTGGGGTCGTCCTGCCCGGTGATCAGCGGCGCGACCAGGCCGCAGACCAGGATGCCCGCGGTGAGCACCACCATCCGGAAGCCCATCAGGCGGGTGCGCTCGGCGTAGCCGATGCCGAGGTCGGCCGGGGCGGCGAGGTAGGGCACCTGGTACAGGGCGAAGAGCAGGTTGCCGCAGACGAAGGCGACGGCGACCCAGGCCGCCGCGGCCGGACCGGTGATGCCGCCTGGCGGTGCGAAGAGCAGGGCGAAGGCGACCGGCAGCGCGCAGGCGGCGGCCATCAGCAGGCGCCGGTGGCCGCGGCGGGCCAGGTCCGCGTCGGACAGCCGGCCCACCCACGGGTGGAGCAGCACATCGGCGATCTTCGGCAGCAGCAGCACCAGCCCGGCCAGGGCGGGGGCGACCGCCAGGACGTCGGTGAGGAAGTAGAGCAGCAGCAGGCCCGGCACGGTGACCCAGGCCCCCATGGCCAGCGAGCCGCCGGAGAACATCAGCAGCCCGCTGAGGGGCAGCCGGTTCCCGCGCGTGGGCGCGTCATGCGCCGCTGTCCGGTTCGCCTGCGACACGTCTCCACCCCTGCCAGATAATCCAACACTCGCTGGATAGTTTCGCTGGATAGTAAGGCAAGATGGCGGCTATGACGACTCCCCGCCGCCGCCCAGGGCGGCCACGCCTCGCCGAGCAGCGCGCCACCGCCGATCTGATCGTGGAGGCGGCCACCGGGCTGTTCGCCCGGCACGGCTTCGATGCGGTCGGGGTCCGCGACATCGCGACGGCGGCCGGAGTGGACGTGTCCACCGTCCATCACCACGTGGGCACCAAGGCCGAGCTGTACGACGCCTGCTTCGCCCGCGTGTTCGAGGCCGAGCGGACCGCACTGCGCGAGGCCGCCGATGCGGCGCTGGGCGCGGTGGCGGCCTACGGTGAGGCCCCCGGGGACGCGGCGGCCCACGCCGCACTCGCGGCCCTGCACGAACTGCTCGACACCTTCGTCGACTTCCTCGAGGACCGTCCGGAGACCACCGCGCTGTGGCTGCGCCGCTGGCTGGAGCCGGAGCGGCACGCGGAGTTCGACGCCCGGTACGCGACCCCGCTCTACCGGCAGGTCGAGCAGGCGCTGGCGGAGGCGGACGCGGCGGGCCTGCTGACCGAGCCGGTTCCGTACATCGCCGTGCGCAGCCTGGTCTGGGCGGTGCACGCGCATGTGGTGAGCCTGCTCTCCGGGCGGGCGGGCGCGCGGGAGCGCCGGGAGCTGCGGGCCTTCCTGCACCGCTGGATGGACCGCATGTACGGGCCGGGCGCCGACCGGCCCCGCCCTTCCGGCCCCTAGGGCCTGTTGTGAAAGTCCCGCCTGCCTGGCGACGCCATGCACGCACTCTCGCCGCACCGGCCCCTGACCCAAGTACATCCAGTACGAGGGTCAGGGGCCGGCACGCCGAGAGCACGCACCTGACGCCGCCAGGCCCGCCCTCCGGGCGGACGACGGGACTTTCACAACAGGCCCTAGCGTGCCTTGACGCGCCGGCCGGCGCGGCCGCATGATGCCTGGGCCATCAATCCAACGACTGATGGATTAACTGCCACCAAGTGCGTCAGGGAGGCCGGCATGCTCGGGGAGCCCCGGGTCGTGGTGATCGGTGCGGGACCGGCCGGACTGGCGACGCTCAAGGCGCTCGCCGACCGGGGGGTGCCCGCGCTCTGCTTCGACTCCGGCGACCGGCCCGGCGGCCTGTGGGTCTTCGGAGCGCCGGGTTCCTCCGCGTACCGGACCCTGCACCTCAACACCTCCAAGCGGCGCACGGAGTTCGCCGACCACCCGATGCCCGTCGAGTGGCCGGACTATCCGGACCACACCCGGATCGCCGAGTACCTCGCCGGCTACGCCGACCGCTTCGGGCTCGGTGACTCGATCCGCTTCCGGCACACCGTGCGGCAGGTCACCCGCTGCGACGACGGCTCCTGGCGGGTCACCGCCGACGGCCCGGACGGCCCGGTCACCGTGGCCGCCGAGGCGGTCGTGGTCGCCAACGGGCACAACAGCACCCCCCGGCTCCCCACGCCGCCCTACCCGGGGACGCCCGCGGTCGAGCAGATACACAGCCACGACTACCGGGGCCCGGAGCAGCTCACCGGACAACGGGTGCTGGTGGTCGGAGGCGGCAACTCCGCCATGGACATCGCGGTCGACGCCTCGCACACGGCCGCGACCACCCTGCTCTCGCTGCGCCGAGGGGTCTGGCTCGTCCCCAAGTACCTGCTCGGCAAGCCCTCCGACAGCCTCAACGGCGCGCTGGCCCGGCGGCTGCCCTGGCGGGTACGCCAGCGGATCAGCCAGGCCATGATCACCGCGGCGGTGGGGCGGCCCGAGCGCTACGGGCTGCCGGCCCCCGCCCACGGATTTCTGCAGGACCACCCGACCCTCTCCGACACGGTGCTGAGCCGGATCACCCATGGCGAGATCGGGGTCCGCCCCGGGATCAGCCGGATCGACGGCTCCACGGTGACCTTCACCGACGGCCGTACCGAACCGGTCGACCTGGTGGTGTGGTGCACCGGCTACCGGGTGGAGATCCCCTTCCTCGACCCGGCGCTGCTGAGCCCGGGCCCGGACGCGCTCCACCTCTACCGGCACGTCTTCCCGCTCGACACCACCGGGTTGTTCTTCGTCGGGCTGATGCAGTCGACCGGCTCCGCGCTGCCCGTGGTCGAGGCGCAGGCCCGGCTGGTCGCCGCCCATCTGGCCGGCGAGTACGCCCTGCCCGACCCGGCCGCCCAGCGCGCCGACTGCGCGGCGGACCTGCGCGCCGCCACCGCCCGGTGGGGCGGACGCCGGCCCGCCATGCGGATCGACTTCGACGCCTACCTCGCCCTGGCCGCCCGGGAGCTGGCCGAGGGTCTCCGACGCCGTCGCGCGGGCCGCGGGGTGGCGTACGGAGCGCCGCCGCGCCCGACGGCCCCGACCGCTGCCGTGGCCACCACCCAGGGAGAATCCGCATGACCACTCTCACCGGCCGCCGCGTGATCGTCACCGGCGCGGCAGGCACCTTCGGCCGACTGCTGTGCGAACGGCTCACCGCCGCCGACGCCCGGGTGGTCGGGCTCGACCTGCGGGACGGGGCGGTCGGCGAAGTGCCCGTACTCGGCGCCGACCTGACCGACCCGAAGGCCGGCCCGGTCGCCGTGGCCGCCGCCGTGGAGCGCCTCGGCGGACTCGACCTCCTGATCAACAACGCCGGGGTCGGCGGCCCGGCCCCGGCCGAGCTGCCCCCGGACGCGGCGGTCCACCAGCAGTTGGAGGTCAACCTGCTGGCCGCCTGGCGGACCACCGCCGCCGCGATCGACGCGCTGGAGACCTCGCGCGGACGGATCGTCTTCGTTGCCAGCCGGATGGCCTTCATGGCGCTGCCGCTGGCCGCCGGGTACGGCGTCAGCAAGCGTGCGGTCACCGCCTACGCCGATGCACTCCGACTCGAGGTCGGCACGCACATCGGGGTGAGCACGGTCCATCCGAGCATGGTCGCCTCGCCGATCCACGACGCCTCGGCCGCCGCCGGACTCTCTCTCGACGGCGTCTCCCGGTACGAGCCGCTGGAGGGCGTGGTCGACGCGATCCTGCGTGCCGCCACCGCCCGCAAGGCGCCGCGCGACGTGGCCACCACCCGTCGCGGCCGGATCGAGATCGCGCTCGCCCGGCACTGCCCCGGTCTCGCCGACCGGCTGGTCCGGCGCACGGTCGCGGGCCGGATCCGGGCCGGCGACCTCGACCGGTCACAGCTCGCCGCAGGCATGGTCAGGCGGCACCGCGCCACCGCCTAGGGGTGCTGCCCGGGCACCCGCCAGGCGGGCCGGTGTCAGTCAGGGATCCCCGGCATGCCCCACCGGGCGTTCCTGCCTTGACATCGGCTGTCGGACACATCTCCCGCCACGGGGCCGCTCAAGCGGATGGTCCAGAGGGTGAACGGGCCGAGGGCGCGAAGATTCGCCGTGCCCCGCAGGTGCTCGGCGAGCAGGGCGGCGCGTCGATGGTCAGCGCCGGGTCCGCGGCCGGGGGCGTCCTGCTCCGACGGCCGGGCGCTGGGCGGCGAGCCGGGCGAGGTGGGTCTGGCGCAGTTCCTCCCACGGCGTGCAGTCGTCCACGGCGGGCAGGCCGTTGACGGCGATGTCCTCCAGGACGGCGGCGAGCAGGTCGGCGCTCTCGCGGGTCCGTGCCGCGTACGCGCGCAGCCCGTCGGCGGCGGGCTCCAGCTGCTGCCGGGCGGCGGTGCCGGCGCGGGCCGGCTTCTCGCTCGTCGGGGCCTCCAGGACGCGAACGGGCGTGTGTGACCCCGGTGTCGGGCGGGAGCGGGGGCCGGGGAGCCTCCGCACCACCCGGCCGGGAGCGGGCCGGCCGCGGTGTCACATGCCGAGGGAGGACCTCGACGTCGCCGATGATGTTGCGGGCCGGCTCGGTCAGGGCCGGCTCGGTCAGGGCCGGCTCGGCTCGTCGGCGTCAGTGACACATGGTGCTGCAGTTCATCGGCGCGCCGCTCAGGGTGTGAGGACGACCTTCTCGCAGCGGTCCTTCTTGTTCTTGAACAGGTCGTAGCCGGTCGGTGCCTCGGCCAGGGGCAGGCGGTGGGTGATGACCCGGGTCGGGTCGATCTTGCCCTGCTCGATCAGGCCCAGCAGCGGTTTCATGTACTTGTGCACGTGGCACTGCCCGGTGCGCAGGGTCAGGGACCTGTTCATCCAGGCACCCGCCGGGAACTTGTCGATCATCCCGCCGTATACGCCGATGACCGACACCACGCCTCCGCTGCGGCAGGACAGGATGGCCTGGCGCAGGGCGTGTGGCCGGTCGGTCTCGGAGCGGACGGCCTGCTTGGCGCGGTCGTAGAGGTGGACGTGGGAGGCACCGTGTGTGGCCTCCATGCCGACCGCGTCGATGCACTTGTCGGGGCCCCGGCCGCCGGTGAGTTCGAGCAGTGCCGACCGTACGTCCGTGTCCTCGAAGTCGATGGTGGTGTAGCCCTGGGCGGCGGCCATGTCGAGCCGGTAGGTCTCCTTGTCGATCGCGATGACCTTCTCGGCGCCCAGGACCCGTGCGCTGTCCATGGCGAACTGGCCGACCGGACCGGCACCCCAGACGGCGACGACGTCACCTTCCTGGATGTCGCACATCTCGGCGCCCATGTACCCGGTCGGCAGGATGTCGGACAGGAACAGCACCTGCTCGTCGGTGAGCTCCGGCCCGATCTTCAGGACGTTGGCGTCGGCGAGCACCACGCGGGCGTACTCGGCCTGGCCGCCGGCGAAGCCACCGGTGAGGTGGGAGTAGCCGTAGATGCCGGCGGTGGGGTGGCCGAAGAACTTCTCCGAGATGCCGGCGTTGGGGTTGGTGTTCTCGCAGCACGAGTACAGCTCCGCGTGGCAGGACGCGCAGGCGCCGCACGCGATGGGGAAGGGTACGACGACCCGGTCGCCGACGCGGAGTTTGTCGCTGACGCCGGGGCCGACCTCGACGATCTCTCCCATGAACTCGTGGCCCAGGATGTCGCCCTTTTCCATGGTGGGGACGTAGCCGTCGAGCAGATGGAGGTCGGAGCCGCAGATCGCCGTGGACGTGATCTTCACGATGGCGTCGCGGCTGTTCAGGATCGACGGATCGGGAACGTCCTGCACCTCGACCGAGTTGCGTCCCGTCCAGCAGTTCGCCTTCATGCCAGGGCCTCCTTCAGTTCGTCCTCGGTCAGCGGTCGGGCCGGGTGCTGCGGGAACTCGCCGCGGGCCCGCTTGCCGCCGGGTGCGCCCTCGGAGCGGACGACCTCGCCGATCTCCGCGATCTGCTTGAAGCGGCGCAGGTCGTCGTCCAGCTGCTGGTGCGGTTCCTCGCCGAAGTAGCGCGCCGCGGCCTTGCCCAGCGCCCCGCCGGGCAGGTCATAGCGCAAGGCCACCCGGATCTCCGTGCCCCGGCCGCCGGGAGCGGGCACGAAGCGGACCTCGCCGGAGTTGTCGATGTCGGCACCGTCCACCGACCGCCAGGCGATCAACTGGCCGGGGACGTCCTGCGTGGTCTCGGCGTCCCATTCGACCGCCTTGCCGAACGGCGCGCCGGCCCGCCAGTGACTGGTGTGCGGGCCGGTGACGCGGACCTCCTCCAGGTGCGCCATGAAGTCCGGCAGCCGCTTCAGGTCTTTCCAGAGGGCGTAGACCTCGTCCGGCGATCGGGTGACGGTGGTGGCCGCGGTCAGTTCCATGGGGGCGCTCCTACGGGTGCGGGTCACGGCCGCGTAGACGTCCGTGGCCGTGATGGCGGTGACCGCGGCGGTCGCGGCAACGGTGCGGCCCAGGCCGCGGCCGTTGTGGTTCCTCAGGGCCCGGGTCAGCATCGTGAGATCCATGAGGTCGCCGCCGACGCGGCCCCAGAGCCAGACGGGATGCGGCCGTCCCAGCAGCCCGGTCGCCGCCGCCAGCTCCCGCACACCCACGGCGGTCGTGGCCGAGCGGTGCCGGAAGGTGTCGTCCACGCCCAGGGCCCGGGCGAAGCCCGCCGGGGCGACGACCTGCGGCACACCCAGGAGCGCACTGGCCCAGCCCAGGCCACGCACGAGAGGATCGTGCCGTAGGCGGGAGGTGGAGCTGTTGTCTGTCTTCATGAGTGCTCCCCGCGTGCGGTGAGGTGAACGGAAGACGGGCGACGACGGCCCGTCCAGCCCCGGCCGAGGACGGGGTTCGACGCCGCTCGTCGGACCAGCCCGGTCCTGCTGGAACAGGCGGGCCGCGGCCCTGTGCTCCCTTACTGTTTGTGGCCGTTGCCGTGTCCGTCGGGGTGCAGGACCACCTTGGTCCAGCCCTCGTCACGGGCGTCGAAGTGTTCGTAGGCGGTGGGGGCCTCGTCCAGGCTGAGTTCGTGGGAGACGACGAAGCTCGGCTTCGCCTTGCCGCCGGCGATCAGATCCCGCAGCGCCCGGTTGTACTTCTTCACCGGCGCCTGCCCGGTGCCCATGTGCTGGCCCTTGAACCACATCATGCCGAAGTCGATCGGGATCTTGCCCTGCGCCTCCAGCGGCCCCTGGGCCTCGGCGCCGCCGGGGTCCTCGGGCAGGAACACGCCCACCACGCCGATGTCGCCCGTGAACCTGACCGACTCGATCAGGCCGTTGAGCGTGAGGCTGGCGTCCTCGTGTCCCTGGGGGTCGTGCGCCTGGTAGCCGACGCACTCGCAGCCGTTGTCGGCGCCCAGACCGAGGGTGGCCTCCTTGGCGACCTGCGCCGGGTCCTGCTCGGCGGTGTTGATCGGGATGGCCCCGATCTCCTCCGCCTTGCGCAGCCGGTCGGGCTGGTGGTCGGCCGTCCAGACGCGGCCGGCGCCCTTGAGGAGGGCGGAGTAGGTCGCCATCAGCCCGACCGGACCGGCCCCGAAGACGATCGTCTGGTCGCCGGGCTTGACGTGGGCCATCTCGGTGGCGTGGTAGCCGGTCGGGAAGATGTCGGCGAGCATCACATAGTCGGTCTGCCGCTCGGCGGCGTCCTCGCCCAGCCGCAACGCGTTGAAGTCACCGTAGGGCACGCGCAGCAGCTCCGCCTGGCCGCCCTGGTAGGGGCCCATGTCGGCGAATCCGTAGGCGGCTCCGGCGAGGGCCGGCTCCGGCTGCATGGTCAGGCAGTAGTTGGTCAGACCCTGCTCGCACTGCTTGCAGAAGCCGCAGGCGATGTTGAAGGGCAGGACCACGTACTCGCCGACCTGGACCTTGCGGACGGCCGAGCCGACCTCCACCACCTGGCCCATGTTCTCGTGTCCCAGGGTGCGCCCGGACTCGAAGGAGGTGCGGCCCTCGTACATGTGCAGGTCCGAACCGCAGATGTTGGTGGTGGTGATCTTGACGATGATGTCGCAGGGGTGTTCGATCTTCGCGTCCGGCACGTCCTTCACCGTGACCGTTCGCGGTCCTTCGTATACCGCTGCCTTCATGATGACTTCCCTCGGTGCCGCGGCACGACCGCGGCACGATGATGATGAGACGGCGCAAAGGCCCGACTCTCGGAAGTTGCTACGACGGGGTCTGCTGCGGCACGCCTCTGCGGGCCGTTCGCCCGGATCAGGTGGAACGGTGGTTCTGCCGCCGGCCCGCCAGGCGGAGCCTCGGCGATCCGACGGCTCACCGTGCGGGTCCCCGTCGGCCTCCGACGCGAAACAACCATGTGCCGATCGATCAGCCCCTTCTTCACACTCGGCCGGCCACCAGCCGAAGACGCCTCTCCGACTCAGGTCACCAACTGGTCACCGTGGTCGTCCAGCATGCGGCGACGCTCCTGTTCGCGCTTGGAGTAGGCGGCTGCCCGGATCGCCTCGTCGCTCTCCAGGCCCGATCCCAGCGCGCCGCCCACCGTGGCGACCGAAGCGACGAACCAGGACAGCGTCCAGTACTCCGTGGGGTGCAGCGGGGTCCGTGTCATCGAGGCGAAGACTTTGTCGTTGAGGATGAAGAACGCCCACACCGAGTTGATGACCAGCAAGCCCACGTAGCAGACGATCACCCCGATACCCACGGTCACGACCGTGGACGCGTTGTACAGAGCCGCCCTCTTCCTCGCCTCCGGCGAAACCTCGTCCGGTCGATGCCACAGGTGCGCGTCCACGATCAGCCAGCCGATCATGAGCGTGACGGACCCGACCATGGCGATCACGAGGCGTGGCGTGCTCAGGGCCTCGGACAGGCTCCAGATGGTCGAGTTGACGGTGGCGACCGCTCCCGTGGCGAGTGCCGCCGCCAGGGCTTTCGACAGACCCGGCACCAACCGCCACGGCCGGTTGGCGCGGACCATGCCGAAGAGCAGTCTCAGGTAGCCGCGCGGCCCGCTGACGACGTACCGGAGATCAGCGGTCTCCTCCTCATCGATCGGGCCCGGGTGAATCGGCGCAAGACGACCGGCGAAATGCCCCAGCGACTGACGCCGCGGTGGCTCTTCGGCCCCAGCGGCTCGCGGACTCGCCAAGCTGAGAACGGCCTCTTCCACCGCCCGCAGGGCCCTTCTCTCGAAACGCAGGCCCCCCAGCGACGGAAGGGACAGCAGCGCCAAGCCGTGTTCGTGACTCAGATCCACCACGAGCTTGCGCCCGTGTGAGTGCAGTGGAAGGTCGGTGAGGGCCACGACGATGTCCCAACGTTCCGCACGCCCGCGGTCCATGATCCGGCGCGTCAACGTGGACAGGTCCTCGGTCCCTGCGGTGAAGGGCTCGCTGACCACCTCGACGTCGAACCGCCGCCCCTGTCCTGACTTGCCGGCGAGCCGATCAGGGAGCACCCGGGCCATATGCTGCGCGATCTCCGTCGGTACGTCCGGATCCGCCAGGAGAGCCACGACCGTAACGCCCTGAGACGACACCCGCATGTCTCGACCCTTCTCTTCGGCGGCCCCGCGATCGCAAGTGCCCACAGGTGCCCTCGAGTAACGTCGACGCCGCGTGACACGCAGGCCCCCGCCAGCGCATGCGGGCGGTACGGCCGGATCTCTCGTCCTCCGGTACAGGGCCTGTTCCCACCACCGGCCACGATCGCGTGCACCACCGCGAACACCCGCTCCGGCGCCACCCCGCCCGCACCGCACGGCCGCGCCACGGCCACCCCGTCGGCGTTGCCGGACTCCGGCACGCTGCCTGAACGCCGGGGGCCGTTCCCCTCAGCCGGTAGGCGACGCGGATCAGACCGAGCATGGACAGCGACCGCAGTGCCGCGTTGGGAGGGCGCTGCCGCCGCGACCGGAGCCCGGTGGTGCGGCACGGGGCGGAACTGCGGAGGCGGGCCTCGGCGGACCCCGCGCATGGCCGTGAGCCGCACACCCCTGGGACGGGACGTCGGGGCCGGTCGCGAGGAGCAGCGGGTGCGGGCGGCCACGTGACGGATCATGACGCGCGCACCGGGGTGGGTGAGGGCTCCGGCGGCGGGGAGCGCCGCGGCTCCTGGAGCGGGAAGTAGTCTCCCGGCCGCGTGGAGCGCCGCCACACGTACACCGCTGTCGCCATCACGAGGATCAGCCCCGCGAGGATGAGCAGTTCGATCCCCTGGACATTCCACCGGAAGGATTTCTCCGCCTCGGCCGTCACGATGAGCACCTTGCGGATGCCGGCGATCAGGCCGACGACGAGGAACGGCTCCGCGTCGAGGGTCCGGTTCCTGATGGTGAGGCGGACGGTGTGGAGCAGCTCGGCCACGATGAACAGCACCAGGCTGCTGTCCAGGGCGGAGAGGACGACCGTCTCCTCGCGGTACGGCCCCTGGATCGACCGGATGACGTCATGGACGACCCCGACGGTCAGGATCCCCGCGAGCAGTACGAGGAGCGCCGCGACGACGAGGTGGATGCCATCCTCGATGAGCTGCAGGAGGCCCTGTACCCGGCCGCCCTCGATCTTCGGGAGAATGGGTCGCACAGTCAGCATGCTAGGGGTGCCCCGGCCTGCGGGCGCGGCGTGCTGGGCGAACGGGTGGACGAGCGGATCCCTCCCCGTGGTGGCAGCCCGGCGCGGCGAGGCGCGACATCGTCCAGGCCCACCCGCGGCAGGACAAGGGTGACGAGGTAGCCCGACGCGCGGACGCGAACGCCAGAAACCTGCGGTCCGTCCTCGTCGCCGACCCGGGCCTGCCCTCCGAGACGGCCTGGCTCGCCCCCGCCTACCGGAGGAACCGCGCCGCCCCATCGCCAGGGGCATCCGCTGCCAGGCGGACACCGTGCCAGCGCCCCTGGTGGCGGACGAGCAGGTCGACGTGTCCGACGTGGCTGAAGTCGTCGGCACCCGTCAGGAGGACGGCGACTGGGACATCGGCGTCTTCCTCACCGACCTGCCGAGCCGCGCCTTCTATCGTGGCGGCGCTGTCCACCCCCGCCTCATGATGGAAGAAATCCCGTTCAGATGGGCTACTCCGCCGAACTTGCCGTGTCCGGTCCCGGCTGGTCCGCGCCGCCCGAGACGGCCGTCGGAGCGAGGGTCAGTGCCAGCTCGCCGTCCTTGACATCGGCGATGACGGTGTCGCCCGGATGGACCGAGCCGCTGAGCAGCATGTTCGAAAGGCGGTTGTCGAGCTCCGTCTGGATGGTGCGGCGCAGCGGCCGGGGGCGATGCGGTTGACTCGGGCCGGAAGTGCGCCTGCAGTTCGGCCATCAGGTCATCCCTGATGTCCTCGACCGCCCCCTGGTGGTCCAGGATGCGCTTGGAGGCGATGTCGCTGGTCATGATGACCACGGTGTGCCGGAAGTCGATCGTGCGCCCCTGGGCGTCGGTCAGCCGGCTGTCGTCCAGGACCTGCAGCAAGAGGTTGAAGACGTCCGGGTGGGCCTTCTCGACCTCGTCGAACAGCACGACGCTGTACAGCTTGAGGCGCACCGCCTCGGTGAGCTGCCCGGCCTCCTCGTAACCGACGTACCCGGGCGTGGAGCCGACGAGCCGTGAGACGGTGTGCTTCTCCTGGGCTTGAGAATGTTGCCGGCGTCCATGGCCCCTTCGCCGCCTCCGCCCGCGCCGACGACCGTGTGCAGCTCGTCGATGAACACGATGATGCCGCTCTTGGCATCCGTGACCTCGTCGATCACCTTCTTCAGCCGCACCTCGAACTCCCCGCGTTACTTGGATCCGGCGACCAGACCGGCCATGTCGAGGCTCACGACGCGGCGGTTGCGCAGTGCCTTCGGGACCTCCTCGCCGACGATCCGCTGCGCCAGTCCTTCGACGATCGCGGTCTTGCCGACGCCGGGATCGCCGATGAGTACGGGGTTGTTCTTGGTGCGCCGGGAGAGGACCTCCACGGTCTGCTCGATCTCCTCGGCCCGGCCGATCACCGGGTCGAGACGCCCGCTGCGGGCCTCGTCGGTGAGGTCCCGGCCGTACGCGTCCAAGGTCGGGGTGTCGCTGTGCTCGCCCGACGCCGCCTTCCGGCCGGCTTCGCCGCCACTCAGCAAACCGGAGGACACTCCCTCGCGTCCCAGCGTGCGTGCGAGGCTGGAATCGTCCAGCACGCGGCGAGGATGTGCTCCGGACCGATGTACGAGGCACCGGTCGCCTGGGAATGGGCGTGGGCGGCAAGCAGAGCGCGCTTCACCGCCGGCGTGAGCCCGGGGTCGCCGGTTCCGGTACCGGTGGGAAGGTTCTCCCGCAGGTCCGCAGCCAGCTGGTCCGGATCCGCGCCTGCCTGCTCCAGCAGCTGCCGGCCGGCCGGCACCTGCGGGGCGGCCCACAGCAGGTGCACGGTGTCGAGATCGGACCCGTCCTCGGCCGCCCGGCCGGCGACCGCTGCGAGGCGCGCTCGTACGGGGGCAAGGAGTCACCGAACCCGGGCGGTCTTCCAGAGGGGCAGCCCTCAGTCGCTCGTCGCATCGCGGCCGGTTCCGGGCTTGCTGGCCGTGCAGGACATCCGGCTGCCGCGCCCGGCCCGCAGAGGCGAGCCGGAGCGGCCCGGAGCCTCCCTGTTCAAGCCGTTGCGGCAGGTCATCGAGTCGGTCACGGCCGGTCGCTGGGCGGCGAGCCGGGCGAGGTGGGTCTCGCGCAGTTCCTCCCACGGCGTGCAGTCGTCCACGGCGGGCAGGCCGTTGGCGGCGATGTCCTCCAGGACGGCGGCGAGCTGGTCGGCGCTCTCGCGGGTCCGTGCCGCGTACGCGCGCAGCCCGTCGTCGGCGGCGGGCTCCAGCTGCTGCCGGGGGCGGTGTCGGCGCGGGCCGTGCTGGTTCACCGGGAGGACTGCTGGTCTGCGGATCCTCGTTGGAAGGTGGCGTACAGCAGCCACAGCGACGGGACGAGCAGGACCGCCCCCACGCCCAGCGCCACGAGGACCGCCGACAGCACCGAGGCGTTCGCCGCGGCCGCCGTCACCGTGGTGCTCCCGACCAGCAGGGCCGGGTACTGCGCCGCGCCCCAGGCCCACAGGATCGCGGCGACTGCCAGTGCCGCGGCGGCGCGGGCAGCCACGAAACGCTGCCGGGCCAGCAGGCCGAGGCCGCCCAGACCGGCCACCGCGCTGGTGATCACCAGTGGCAGTGCGCGGTGGGTCAGTCCGTGGAACAGTTCGGGGGCGTCCGCGTGCAGCACCGCGATGCCCGCGAGGGCCACGACCCCCGCGACCAGGCCGCTTGTCACCGCGTCGCGGGTGAACGCCGCGGCCAGCTCCGGCCGGCCCTCGCGGTTCGCGTCGGCGCACAGGTACACCGCCGCCAGGTGCGCGCAGGTCACCACGGCCAGCACCCCGCCCAGCAGCGAGGTCGGGTTGAGCCAGCTGGTGACCACGTCACCTTCGGCGAGCCCTGGCGGCACACGGCCGGAGGCGACACCGCCCGCCACCGTGCCGAGGAAGAACGGCGTCAGCAGCGAGGACAGTGCGAAGCACGCGCCGAACAGCCGCTGCTGCCACAGTTCGGTACTCGCTTTGCGGAAGGCGAAGGCGGCGCCCCGGGCGATGATGCCCAACGCGGCCAGGGTCAAGGGGATGTACAGGGTGGACATGACGGCGGCGAACACGGGCGGGAAGGCCGACCACAGCATCACGACCACGAAGATCAGCCACACATGGTTGGCCTCCCAGACCGGCGCGATACTGTGCTCGATGAGAGCGCGCCGGGCCCGGCCCCGCCCGGCGCCGCCGGCCAGCAGGTCCCAGACCCCGGCGCCGAAGTCGGCTCCTCCGAAGAGGGCGTAGCAGGTCAGACCCACCCACATCACGGCGAGCGCCGCGTCAGCGAGCACGGTCACCTCCAAGGTCTTGGAACGGGCGTTTACGGGTCAAGGGAGCGTCAGACGACGGGATAGCCGGTGACGTCCTCCTCCTGCGGTGCCCGTGGCACAGGGGTGCCGCGGGCGAGGCGTCGCAGGACGTAGACGGTCGCGACCGTCATGGCGGCGTACACCCCGAGCACCAGCCACAGTCCCACCGCCAGGCCCGGTGCGGGGTTGACGGCGTCGCGCACGCTCATCACGCCCCAGACGATCCAGGGCTGCCGGCCCAGCTCCGTGACGGTCCAGCCGCACTCGAGGGCCATCACCGCGGCCGGGCCGCCGATCGCGGCCGACGCCAGGAAGAGGCGGGGGGTGGACAGCGCGCCGCCGGTGCGGCGCCGGCGCCACCACGCCCACAGCAGCCACAGACCCAGGGCGAGCAGGAAGAAGCCGACGGCGACCATGAGGTCGAACGCCCAGTGCACGCCCGTGACCGGCGGTCGCTGGGAGGGCGGTACCCGGTCCAGGCCCTGCACGACGGTGTCCGGGCGGTAACCGACCAGCAGCGACAGCCCGTTGGGGATCTCCAGGCCGTACTTGAGCCCGTTGCCGTCCCAGATGCCGCCGATCGTCAGCGGGACGTGCGAGCCGGTGCGGTAGACGCCCTCGACGGCCGCGAGCTTGGCCGGCTGGTAGTCGGCGAGGAAGCGTGCCGCCCAGTCGCCCACGACGATCTGGAACGGGGTCACGATCGCGCCCAGCGTGAACGGGATGAAGAACCCCACTCGGTGGTAGGTGTCGCGGCGCCCGCGCAGCATGGCCACGGCGTACACGGAGGCGGTCAGGAACGACGCGACCATGAAGGCGGCCAGGATCATGTGCACGGTCTGGGGCGGGCTGGCCGGGTTCAGCATCGCCGCCCATGGATCGACGTCGACGACCTTGCCGTCGCGCAGGGTGAAGCCGCGCGGCTGGTTCATCCAGGCGTTCGCGCACACGACGAAGAACGCCGACGCGGTGCCCGCGATCACAATGGGGAGGCCGGTCAGCAGATGGCGGCGGGGCGGCAGCCGGTCCCAGGCGTACAGGTAGATACCGAGGAAGATCGCCTCGAGGAAGAAGGCGATGCCTTCCAGCGCGAAGGGAAGTCCGATCACCTGGCCGAACGTTCCCATCAGGCCGGGCCACAGCAGCCCCATCTCGAAACTGAGGATCGTGCCGGACACGGCGCCGACGGCGAAGAGCACGCCCATGGCGCGTGCCCACCGGCGGGCCAGCAGACGGACCGCCGGGTTGCCGGTGCGGATGCCGTACCACTCGGCGAGCAGGGTCAGCGCCGGGAGTCCGACCCCCAGACAGGCCACGACGATGTGCCAGGCGAGGGAGAAACCCATCTGTGCACGCGCCGCCGCGAGATCGCCCTCCGACACATGGTCGGCCGCGTATCCGGCAAGCACCCACGGATCGGTGAGCAGAGTGTGCTTCATGACACCGGTTGGTACCCGGTTCGGGCGGTGGGAACCGGTGTCCGCCGAAGAAGCAACCCGAAGGCATCACAGGCGCCGAGACGCACGCAGCAGCGTTCTCGTGGACGCGGGAGCCCGCAGGGAGAACGCAGCCGCGCGGCGCTGACGTGCTGGGCGCGCCGTCGGGGATCCGGCCGGACGACCGCAGCCGTCTTTCTTCTCCTGGGGAGCTTGTCGGCTCCGGCGAAGGCGCCGAGGACGAAGGCCTGACCGCCGGCGCACCCAACGGCGGTACTCCGACGGTGTCCACCCCGGCCACCGCCCGCTGCCGGGCAGCGCGGGCGACGCGGACCGCCGGAACGGCTGACCGAGCCACCACCGCCTCCCGCCCAGGCCGAGGCCGGCCGATGCGGCGCCTGGGAGCTCGATCAGGTTCCGGACCGGGGAGGGAGCGCCGGTGGACGCCGCGCCGCGGCGACGCGCCCGTCCCGACGCTCACGGGCGGTGTACCAACCGATACCGAGTACCGAGGCCAGGGCCACTTCGGCCGCGTCGCCGCCGTAGTACATCAGGCGGGCGGCGCTGTGCAGGTCGCCGACGGTGAAGGCGGTGCCGGGCGGCGGTGAGCTGTAGAGGGTCCTGGCGAGGACGGCGTGTGCGGCACCGGCGGCGAGCAGCGTGCCTCCGCGGACGGCGGGGCTCCAGCGGCGGCGCAGCGGATCGAGCTGGCACACGGCGAAGGCGAACAGCAGCCCGGCGGCCACCACATGCACGTGGACCAGGGCGTGCAGGAAGCAGCTGTGCTGCGTGGCGGTGAACAGCCGGGTGCGGTACTGCAGCCACAGGCCGCCGACGTCCAGCAGCGCCGCCAGCGGCGGGAAGACGAGGCACCTCACGGGCCGGGAGTGCGCGAGGGCGAGCAGGCCCCGGCGGGCCGGGCCGGCGGGAAGCGCGCGCAGGGCCAGGGTGAGGGGCCGGGCCAGGCAGATCAGAAAGGGGCCGGCCATGCCGGCGAGGAGGTGCTCGGCCATATGCCCGCTGAAGGAGCCTCGCGGCGTCGGTCCCGCCGTCGCCCAGGCAAGGGCGAGGACGCCCGCGGCGAAGGACGCGTCCCGCCCGCGGGGCCAGGCGTCTCCCCGGCGCCGCAGCCGCGCTGCTCCCGCCCCGTAGGCGGCGGCCACCAGCAGCCCCGCCACCATGCACAGCCCGGCCGCACCGGGACCGATGGCCGCGTCCGGGTGGACATGCGCGAGCCTCACGCCGCCGTACCGGCCCTGTCGCGGCGGACCGCACGCAGGACGAGGACCACTCCGACGAGCAGCAGGGCGAGGCCGGCGAGGTTCCACGCCCAGTCGTACGGGGTGACGTCCACGCCGTAGCGGATCTGGTGCACGCGCAGCAGCTTGTGGTCCACGATCCCGTCGAACAACTGGAACACCCCCAGCCCGAGGAAGAACCCGGCCCATGCGTGGGCCGGGGCCCGCGCCCGGCGGCGGCGCAGGTCGGCGTAGAGGAAGAACCCGGCGACGAGCCCGAGCAACTCGGCCGTGTGCAGCAGCCCGTCGGACAGCAGGCCGACACCGGTGGTGGACCGGTCGTAGAAGTGGTGCCAGCCCAGCAGCTGATGGAAGACGATCTCGTCGAGCGCCGCCATCACCGCCGCCCCGATCAGCGCGCACACGACCGTCGACCTCGCACGTTCGACGGGCGCCTGCGGGGCAGGGGAGGGGCGGACCGGCTCGCTCATGGCTGGCTGTGCCTTCCTGATCGCTGGGGAACCTCGTCGGGTCGTCGGCTACGCCTACCCGCCGGCCGCTGTGGACCTGCCCGAGCGCGGCGGGCGGGTGAGCCGTCTGTCCGACGACGCGACGCGGGGTCTGCGACCGGGCGCGCGTGAAGGGAGCCACCGCCGGGTACCCGGCTGCGCATGATCGGACGTGCGCTGAGGCAGGGGCTGGTCGCCGGCACCGTCGGGGGCGTCGTGATGACCCTCGGCGAGAAGATCGAGCAGGCCGTCACCGGCCGGCCCGACTCCCATGTACCCGCGCGGGTCCTCCAACGCCTGACCGGGCGGCCCGAGCGCCCGGGCGCACAGCCGCTGCCGGCCAACTGGGCCATGCACTTCGGCCAGGCCGCCCTGCTCGGCGTCCTGCGCTCGCTCATGGCCCAGGTCGGCCTGCGCGGGCCGCTCGCCTCCGCCGAGTTCACCGTCGTCCGCCTCACCAACGACCAGATCCTGGAGAACGCGACCGGCGTGGGGGCACCTCCGACCACGTGGCCGCGCGCGGAACTCGTCGTCGACGTCCTGCACAAGGCCGTCTACGCCTTCACCACCGGCGCCGTCGCCGACGCGCTCGCCGCCCGGGGCGGACCCGGCCCCGGACAGGCCCACGCCGCACTGCGCGACGGCCGCCGCAGCGACATCGGCCCGCTGCCCCGCGGTGACGCCCACACGCGGTGACCGCCCAGGCCGGGCGGACCTCGCGCCGCCGATCGGAGCGCGGGCGACGCACCCCGCCCGCTCTTTCGCCTGTAGGCCGGGTGCTGCGCAGCCAAACGGCGATCCAGCCCATCTGCATGACGGCGTCGTAGAGGTACGTCAGGCGGATCCGTCCCTTGGGCACGTAGACCAGATCGACGGCCAGCAGGGTCAGCGCGGTGCCCACGCCGATGCGCCGGGCATGGGCCCGGCCCTGTGGGTTTGATGGCGCCGCGAGCTGGGAGAGCCCCGCGGAGACCAGCAGTGCCGCCCGTCGCCATCTGCCGCCAGCCGTCGGTCTTCCGCCCGAAGACCCACTCGAAGCTGCGCAGACGGACCAGCGGCCGCGGCCCGCCGACGACATCGGATGCGCCGTGCGCGACCACGATGCCCTTGGATTCCCGCGCTGTCGTCCAGCCAGTCCACGGCGCCGCCCTTCGCGACCATGGCCCGCCGGGTATGCCGGGTCGTACCCCTCACTCGGGGCCGAGGGCCACCGTCGTCGTCACCCGGGTGAGCGCGGGTTTCCTCGGCACCGAACCGAAGCCGAAGCGGACGGGAGGTTCGACGGGGGCCGTCACCCCCAGATCGACGCCTTCGAAGAACGCGGACACGACGCGGATCGGCCGCAGGTCCCGGGCGCCGTACCACTCACGGCGGCCCGCACGCGCACTGCCCCGGGTCCGCACTCCGGGCAGCAGCAACCGGGCCGGCCGGTCCGTGAACGCGCTCCACGCCGGACGGCGGGCGAGCGCGCCGGGCACGGCGCACAACAGCAGGCCCAGAGGCCCGCGCCGTCCGGTGACGAAGCGCACCTCGAGTGAGCCCGCCGTCACGGTCCACGTGTGGGCCGCGACGCCGACGCGCACCGGCACGACGCGCACGGTGTCGAAGACGTACGTGGCGCCGATGAAGTCCGCCGTCTCCCGGGTCGGGGCCAGCAGCAGCCGCTCACCGTCGGCCCGCTCCAGCATCACGTCGCTGAACGCGCCGAACGGTGACCGCTGCCAGTGTCCGAGCACGACGCGGGTTCCGCAGGAGGTGCCGATGCCCGCGATCCAGCCCTCGAAGCGCAGCCTGCGGCGGCGCGCGGCCGACATGTCACCTCGATTCATCGGCTCCGTCCCTCCGAGGCGGACCCGCACCGGGCCCCGCTCTCAGGTAGCGGTGGCCGTCGGCGGGCAGGGCAGCGAGGCCCCCAGCCGCACATGCCTGACACCTTCTGAGAAGTGCACGACCGGATCGCCGGTGGGGGCCGGAAGACCCGCCGAGGCAGTGAGCGTCTCCTCCAGCACGTCGACGCCGGCACTGGCCAGCGGCCACGGTTCGTGCTCCACGGGCGTCTGCCAGAGCATGCCGAGCCGACGCGTGTACGCCCGCCAGCGCGACGTCAGCCACACGTCCCGCTCCGTCGGCCGCTCGATGGGGACGCCGGGGCGCACGACCAGACGGTAGGAGGCTCCGCCCGCCCCTCTGCGCCCGGAGTAGACGAGGGCATCCCCCCGCCTGGTGACGTCGAGGGCGCCGGGACGGTACGGCGCGCCGATCCCGCGCGCCGCCAGCATCAGCGGGCAGGCGACCTCCAGGGAGAAGAACCACAGCCCGTCCCGGCCGCTGGGGTGGCGCACGTAAGTCCTCAAGTTGGTCTCCGGGAACGTGGGCAGCCCGGTCACCCCGGCCGGTACGCCGGGCAGGCGTACGTCCGCCATCACGAACGGCGTGAGCCCCACCCAGGCCACGCCCTCGTACTCGTCCACGACCAGGGGCTCGGGCATCAGCGCCTGGACCGCCTCCACCGGGAACGACCAGTGGACGAACGTCTGCGTCAGCCAGCCCGCCCGCAGCACCGGCAGCCGCACCCGCTGTTCCGCCCCGTAGGCCACCACGCACCGCGAGTCCCCTCGCCCGACCGGTGGAAACGCAGCGTGCGAGCACGGGGCCTGCGGACCCGTGCTCGCGAGGGTGCTCGCTCCGGTGCCCGCCAGACCGATCGGCGTGCGGCCTCGCGTCCGAACGGCGGACATCTGCGGCCGTCCCGGCGCGTGCGGTGGCCGCGGTCTCCGGATGGCTGAAACCTGGTCGCGGTGCCCTGGTACCCGACATGCAGTACGGCGTCGGGGGTACTGCGCCCGCCCGTCCTGCCACAAGGAGTGCCTTCCATGACCTTCAACCCCCTGGAACAGCGGGGCATCCCGCTGGACCGCCAACTGCGCAACTGGCGCGAGCTGAACGTGCAGCCCATCGACCCCGACCGCTGCGATCCGTACACCCGCTGCCGCATCATCACGATGAACGGCATCGAGGTGGAGGCGATCCTCTTCAGCCACCAGCTCGCCCGCAACACCGTCGACCCGGAGGTGAAGCGGCAGCTCGCCCGGACCCGCTACATCGAGGCGCAGCAGCAGAAGGTCGTGAACTGGCTGCTGCCCGGCGTGTCCTCCGTGCTGGAGACCACCATCGCCTATGAGCAGGTCGCGGTGGACCTGACGGCGTGGGTGGCGCGGATGGAGCCGGACCCGTACCTGAAGCAGGCGTACCAGTTCGGCGTGCTGGAGGACTTCGACCACCTGTACCGGTACGCCAATCTGTACGAGATGATCGAGCACCGCAAGGCGGAGTCGATCGTCGACAACCTCACCGAGGTCATGCCCGGCCGGCCGACGAAGTTCCACCACCGCGACCCGGTCGACAACGTCCGCGACCCCTATGCCAAGGACGGGACGGACCCGCTGTCGAAACTGCACGCGCTGACGATCATGTCGGCGGAGCAGCAGACCATGAACTTCTACATGAACACCGGCCCCACCTACATGGAGCCGATCGCCCGCCGGCTCTACCAGGAGATCGGGCTCATCGAGGAGGAGCACGTCACCCACTACGAGTCCCTCGTCGACCCGGGCGAGACCTGGTGGGAGCAGCTCGTCAACCACGAGTACAACGAGTGCTACCTCTACTACTCCTTCATGGAGCAGGAGAGCGACCCCAGGGTCAAGGCGATCTGGGAGCTGCACCTGAACATGGAGCTGGAGCACCTGCACACCGCCTGCGACCTCATGCGCCGCCACGACGGGCGCGAGCCGCAGGAGGTGCTGGCGCCGGAGTTGCCGAACGTGCTCACCTTCGAGCCGAACAAGCAGTACCTGCGGGAGCTGCTGGACACCCAGATGGACCTGACCACGCTCGGCGCCGGCTATGTGCGCGAGGCGCACGAGCGGTTCGAGAAGATGCAGGAGCGGATCCACGGCGGGGAGGAACCGCCCAGCGAGCAGGTCATGGCGGAGCACGGCGAGATGTTCGGCCGTGAGTACCGCGTCGAGTCCGAGGGCGAGCACCCCGACCCCGCGATGCGCGAGAAGTGAGGGGATCGGGTATGTCCGAGTTGCGCACCCCGCAGGCCGGGGACGACCAAGCCGCGGACACGGACGTGGTGGCACTGCTGATGCGCCAGCACGGGGACATCCGCAACCTCTTCGACGAGGTCGAGCAGCGCGAGGGCGAGGAGCGCCGCGAGGCGTTCCGCCATCTCGTCCGCCTGCTGGCCGTGCACGAGACCGCCGAGGAGGAGGTCGTGCACCCGTTCGTGCGGCGGGCGGTGGACGGCGGCCGGCAGGTCGTCGAGGACCGTCTTGCCGAGGAGAAGGCCGCCAAGGAGACGCTGACGGCCCTGGACCGGATGGACACCGACGATCCGCAGTTCATGCCACTGCTGAGGCAGCTGCGCACGGACGTGCAGGAGCACGCGCGGGCGGAGGAACGCTACGAGTTCTCCCACATCCGCCGCAGCACCGACCTGACGAACCTCGCCGCCATGGCCAAGGCGGTCAAGGCCGCCGAGGCCGTGGCTCCGACCCGGCCCCACCCCGGGGTCGAGTCCGGCGCGGCCAACGTGGCCCTCGGGCCGGTGGCCGCCCTGATGGACCGCACCAAGGACGCCGTCCGCAAGGCCATGGGCAACGGCTGACACAGGCCGGCACAGCGCAGCATCCACGCCTGGGGGTGCACCGTCCTCGTGCGGTGCGCCCCCGGGCCGACGTCATCGAGGTCGTCCAGCCGGGCCGGGAGAAGCGATGCCGAAGTCCCTCAAGGATCAGACGCTCCAGGAACTGGGCGGTCAGAGCAGTGTGCTGGCGCGACAGCGCCGTGATCACGCGGAGATCGACCGTCTGATGGAGCTGTACCGGCGCAGCGCCGGCCAGGAACGGGAGAGGGCGTTGAAGAACGTCGTCCAGCTGGTCTTCAGCCACGCCTTCGCGGAGGAGACCGTGCTGTGGCCCGCCGTACGGCGCTCCGTCCCGGACGGAGAGGAGCTGACCGCCCGGGTCGAGGAGGAACACCAGCAGATCAACGATCTCGTGGCCGACATCGAACGGCTGTCCGTCGGCGATCCGGAACGCGAGGACAAGGTGGAGCGGGCCTTCGCGCTGATCCGGCAGGACATCAGAGACGAGGAGGACCTCCTGCTCCCACGGTTGCAGGACGCGGTGGGCACAGCCCGGCTGCGGCGCCTCGGCTCCCTCTGGGAAACAGTACGCCGCACCGCCCCCACGCATCCCCACCCGGTCGTCCCCCGCCGCCCACCGGGCAACGCCCTGCTGGGCGTGCCGCTGAGTCTCTACGACCGCGTACGGGACACGCTCGGTGGCACGCGCTCGGACCGGGGAGGCGGCGGGGCGTCCAGCCCTGACAGCTGACCCGGTTGGCCAGCTCCCGCTCTCTGGTGCTACGGGCGGCCTTGGCCCACAACGTCCCGGGCTGCGGTGAAGTCGCCCAGCGGCAGCCCGTACAGCTCCTCGGCGACAGCGTCCGGATCCGCCCTTCCCTCCCGCCCGCCACCACAGGGCCACCGGCAGCTGCGGCGGATCGGCGCGCCGCCTGGGCAGCGGTACGGGCCACCGCACCTGGGCGACGGACCTTCCGTATGCCTCGCCGATCTCGGCGAGCAGCGGGTTGCTGAACAGGTCGTTCTTCCCTTCGGCGAAGCCGTCCCAGGACTGGTTCCGCACCCGTGGTCGCGCATAGGTCCTGGTGGTCGACGCGCTGGAAGAAGGGGTGGGTCTCGATCTGGTTGACCTGCGGGGTGGTCTCGTTCTTGAGGATCAGGTCGATCAGGCGGTCGGGGGAGAAGGTGGCGACGGCGATCGCCTTCGCCGCGCCCTCGCGGTTGAGGGCTTCCATGGCGCGCCACTGGCCGTACACGTCGCCGAAGGGCTGGTGCATCAGGTACAGGCCGAGGTGGTCCAGGCCCAGCTTGGCCAGGGAGTCTCGAACGCGCGGCGGGTGTTGTCCTGGGCGGGAGCGCCCTTGACCCACAGCTTGGTGGTGACGAACAGTTCCTCGCGCGGGATGCCGCTGGACTTGATGGCGCGGGCCTCATCCCCGGCGGGGATCCGGTAGACGCCGAAGCCGAGGAGCGGCATCTCGACGCCGTTGTCGCGGGTGACGGTCTGCATGAGCGGGATGTCCTTCGCTGTGCGGGTGGAGGCGGTTGGTCAGGGGCCGGATGAGGGCCTTGAGGACCTGGCGGTCGGCCATCGCCCGGTAGGCGTCCGCGGCCGTCCGTGGTCAGGATCGCGCCAGCCGGTCGGGGTGGGTGCGGCAGTCGGCGACGAAGCCGAGGCCGCCTTGGGGCAGGGCCCGCTGCACCTGGAGGCCGTCGGAGACGGCGAGGATCTCACGTGCCACCTGGCCGGGATCCGTCCCGGGCCTGAGCCGGCCGGCGGCGAGCGCTCCGCGCAGGCCCGCGGCCAGGGCGCGGGAGGCTCCTTCGCAGCGGGTGGTGAAGCACGCGTGGGCCGGTGGGCGGCGTCGGTCGCCTCCGCCGAGAGCCTGGCGAAGAGTTCGATGAGGCCCGGTTCGGTGAGGTTGTGCGCGGTCGGCGCCGGGACGGCGCGGAACTGCTCGCGGACGTCGTCGTGCGGCACCGCGCCGCGCCCCGTGGGCCTTGAGGTGGTTGCGCTCCTCGCGTGCCTGGAGCACCGCCATCAGCAGTTTTCTCCTTGCTGCCGAAGTGGTGCGGGAGCACGGTCACAGGGGGGTGTGCGGCCGTCGCTGCCGCCGGTGCGAGCCGGGCCCGTCACCTCACGCCGCCGGCGCGCTGCTGTGCCGGGCGCTGTGCCCTGACGGGTCCCCGCGCGGATCGCCCGGCGGCCCCGGCTTCCTGCCCCGGCCTGGCGCGGCCCTGCCCCGGCCTGGTGCGGGGCTCCGGCTCCTCCGGTGTGGCGCGGGCGCGTTCTCCGGTGCCCGTCCCTGCTCCGGCCCCGGGCGCGGCCGGGCTCTCGGAGTGGCGGGGGCCCGGTTCCGGGTCCGGCCTGGCGTGGGGGCGGTCCCGGCGCCTGGGGGTGGTGCGGCCTGGCCGCCGCCTTGCCGTGCATCCGTCCGTCGCCCGCCCGCGGCGTCGGATCGAGAGGAGCGGGTGATGCAGTGTCATGTTTCGGATGGTGTGTCCGGGCCCGGCGGCGGGGGTGAGGCGGGGCGCGCCTGGGGGCCGGCGGCCCGCGGAGAGGGGGAGCGGGTGAAGGAACTCGCCCGGTGCTTGGGCCGGCCTGCGGTGTGTCCCGGCTGCGGGATCCGGCCGGTGGCGTTCACCGTGCCCCGTGTGGATGCCTGCTTCACCTGTCTGGCCGGGGGAGCGCACGCGCTGCTTCTGTGCATGGTGTGCGGCAGGAGCGGGTTCTTCTGCCGTCAGCCCCTGTGCACCGGCGGCCCCCCGCACTCCGCCCCCGACACCCGGGCCGGGTGCGTCGGCGGCCGCTGGACGGCCTGCCGCTGGTGCCGCGGCAGGCAACGTCCGCCCGCCACTCGTTCTCTCATGCCGGGGTGGTCGTGGACAGCCGGGCGGTGATCTCGTCGGCGGTCAGCACGAGGGCGAAACCCTTGCGCAGGACTGCGAGTTCAGGTTCCTGCCGGGACTCGTCGTCGGTGGCCGTGACGTCGGATCCGAAGACGACCCGGTAGCCGCGTTCGTATGCCTGCCGAGCTGTGGTGCCGCAGCAGTAGTTGGTGAGCGTGCCCGTGACGATGACCGTGTCGCGGTCCAGGTTGCGCAGCATCGTGTCGAGCGGGGTGTCGTAGAACGCCCCGTAGGACGGCTTGCGGATGACGGCCTCGTCGGGGCGGCGGCCCATCGGGGCCCACACCTCGGCAGGGCCCGGTCGGCGCCAGTCGGTGTCGGCATGCGGGAGGAACCGCAAGGCGTGCGGCCGGTCCAGTCCGAGATGGGTGTCGTCGAAGACGGTCCACAGCACCGGGACAGAGGCCGTCCGGCATTCTTCGACCAGTTGGTGCAACCGGGGCGCCATCCGGGTGGCCGCGGGCACCCAGTAGGGGCTCCAGCCGGGCCGGACGAATTCGTCCTGCATGTCGATCACCAGCAGCGCCGCCCGTTCGGGCTGTACGTCGAACGACGCCCGGCCACGCTCGTAAGCGTTGCGCGCCCGTGTGGTCACCCATTCCTCGGTGTACGCCATTCCCGCTCCTGCCTCGATTCGAGGTACCTCGCTTCGATGTGCGAGAGTAGCAGCATGCTCGAACTCGCGATCCTGGGATTCCTGGCCGAGGGACCGCTGCACGGCTATCAACTGCGCCACCGGATAGAGCACTTGTCCGGCCACGCCCGGCCGGTCAGCGACGGCAGCCTCTACCCGGCGATCAACCGGCTGGTCAGTGCCGGGATGCTCGACCGGCGGACCGAACCGGGCTCCTCGGCCGCTCGGCGGCACACCCTGATCCTGACCGACGCCGGCCACTGCGAGCTGCTGCGCCGACTGCGGGATGCCAACGGTCTGGACATCAGCGACAGCACCCGATACTTCACGGTCTTGGCCTTCCTGTCCCACCTGCCCGACACCGCTGACCAGCACGTGGTACTGCGTCGGCGACTGGATTTCCTGGAACAGCCCGCAAGCTTCTTCCACGCCGGTGACCGCCGACTGGGCGCCGACGACACCGACGACCCCTACCGGCGCGGCATGCTCACCATCGCCCGCGCCACCAGCCGCGCCGAAAGGGCCTGGCTTCGGGAAGTGTTGGCCTGAACACCGCACCCGCAGACCCCTCGCCCGTTCTGCACCCGGACGCCTCTTCTCCCCGAAAAACTGTGCCGGCGGCCGGGCCAGGCACAGAACCGTTCGAAGCGATCCGTCGCGACCACCGCGCGGGCGACGGGCTGCCCCGCTCCCTGGCTGCCCGGCACGGTGTGGCCAGAGCGACGGTCAAGGAGGGATATCGACTGTGCTGCCCCTGCCGCATCCCCTCCCGGCCGACGAAGAGGGCCTGGGTGAGGCCCGTGAGTTCCTGGATACGCTGCTGGAAGAGAAACCAACGAGAGGCATGGCCTCGGCGGGTTTTGCCGCCCGACTTCACCGGCTACCACGACGGGGCCGAGGTCTCCCTTCCGGTCGCGCTGGAGCTGGTCCGGGCCATGCTCCGCGATGAGGGTGCCTGGTGCCGGCTGGAGGTGGGAGATGTGTTCACCGTGCATGCCGAGCACTCGGGCCAGTTCGTGTGCTGCGGCCCCGGGCGGTGACGACCTCGAACGTCTGAAGCCACGGCCGGGGGGCAGGTCGATGCTCGGCCGGTCGGCCCGTTCGAGCAGGTGTTGCCGATGGCCACCGTCGACCCGGATCTTCCGCAGTCGCCGGTGCTTTCGGGATGCCCGTTTGATCGGAGGCATCCCGGAGGTGGGGGGCCTGCACGCTGGCGGTGGTGACCAGAACGAACAGCAGCGGGCCGAACGCGGTGATCGGACCGTCACCGGGGCCGGCGCCCTCACCCGCGACGCCGAAGGGACGGCCTGCACCGAGGACGTCACCAAGGCACTTGTCGATGCCGTGAACGACTGAGACGAGGCATGGCTGCCGGCCCGGCGTTCGGAACGGCCGGAGCGGTCAGGACGCGGCCATGACCGCTTGGTGCTGGCTGCCCAGTCCGTCGCTGCCGGAGGTGAGCGTGTCACCGGGAGAGAGGTAGCGGGGCGTGTCGAGGTCTTTGCCCGCGCCCGCCGCACGGGTTGAAGGTGGGCGCGGATTTGCCCTTGAGTCACTGTCCGCCGCGTTCCTTGTGGAACGTCCGCTCGCTGAGGTCGTTGACGAGGAGTTTCCGGCGATGGCGGCGGTGGCGGCGTCGTCGGCGAGGTAGTGGCTGCGCGTGCCGGCGACGACGCCCAGTTCCACCTCCCAGTCGGTGTGGAGCGAGCACCGGGGGATGAGGACGGGGTCGTACGGGCCGCAGAGGGAGTTGGGTGTCTTGGAGAAGACGAGCGGGTCGGCGGGGACGGGGGCGTCGGTGCCGGGGGTGCGGTAGTTGGCGCCGATGCCGAGGATCTGGTGGGGCCGGGCGATGGGGGCGCCGATCCGTTCCCCGGCGAAGCGGCGGCCGGGGCCGGCGGTGGTTCAGTGGAACTGCCCCACCTCGTAGTCCCCGGCCGGCTGCCGGGTGATGACGTTCAGCCGGTTCACCGTGTTCATGAACGAGATCAGGATCACCAGCGCGGTGAGCTGTTCCTCGTCGTAGTGCTCGGCGGCCCGTGCCCACACCTCGTCGCTGACGCCGTCGGCCGCGTCCGCAACCCGGGTCCCCTGCTCCGCCAGCTCCAGCGCGGCACGCTCGGCCTCGGTGAAGACCGTGGCCTCCCGCCACGCCGAGACCAGGTTCAGCCGCACCGACGCCTCGCCCGCGGCGGCAGCCTCCTTGGTGTGCATGTCGAGGCAGACGGCGCAGCCGTTGATCTGGCTCACCCGCAATGCCACGGGTTCCTGCGTGGTGGACGACAGGGGTGATTCTTTGAGCTCCCGGCCTGCCGTCAGGAAGTATTTGAGGGTCTTGCCGGCGGTCGGGCTGGCGAAGTAGTCGAGTCGCGTGTCCATCGTGTGCTCCTCCGTGCTCGTCGGTGTTTTCACTCCCCGAGGCGAGACGGCCCGCGTCCCTGTGACACGGGGAGGTGTGACCCACGTCTCCTCACGGGCCGGTTGCGGACATGTCACAGGCCGAGTCGCCGTCCCGTCTCCTGGTCGCGGCCGGCCTGGCCCTTCCCGAAGTGTGGTTTTCGTCGACTGCGGGGTGAAGGGTCCACGACGTGTTCTCCGGCCTGCGTACCGGGACCACACGGGCTCCGGCGGGCGTCTGCCGGCGTTCGTGGAGACGTCCGATGACCTCCTGGCCGTCGGGGAGGACCACGGTGATGGGCGGCGGCTCGGGCGGGGTGTCCGCCACGGCTACGCCGCCTCCTGGGCTTCGCTGTCCCCGCTGCGAGGGCGGGCTCGAGCTGGGAGCGGGCATCAGGCCGTTCGGGTCCGGAGGCCTCGTTCCGGACGCCACGGCCCAAACGGTAGTTCGACCCGCAATCGTGCCGACTGAGGCGCGGTCTCTGCAGGGGTGTGGGGCCCGGTTCAGCGCGCTGGGACGGGAAGGATCCCGTGAACGACCAACTGTCGGCTACGGGGTGGGCATCGGCTGCATCTGGACGCCGGTGCGCAGCGGCTTCACGGAGAACTTGCAGCCCTTGAGCGGGCCGTGGCAGATGAACCCGGCCGGGTGGGGATGCCGATGCCGTCGGGGGAGAGGGTGAAGCCGAGCCCGGCGTTTCTCGTTGCTGGGTGGTGAGCCGGTCGAGGGCCTCCAGGACGGTCTGAGACGTGAGGATGCGGTCGACGGCGTCGTGCACCGGCAGGTTGATGTAGTCGGTGGCGCAGGCCTCGGGCGGGCGGATGGTGCGGGCGCGGTGGTCGTCGATGACCAGGTTGCGTACCACGGTGAACAGCCAGGGGCGGATGGCGACGGGGTCGTGGCCGTGGTCGTGGTCGTCGGTGGTGAAGTGTTTCCGGGCGCGGGCGGTCGCTTCCTGCAGCAGGTCCTTGCCTGGTGCCAGTCGCCGTCCAGGAGGCGGGTGGCTGTGTCGGTCTTCACCGATGTCGTTCCGAGGCGGAAGCGGGAGTCACCGGTGGACGCCGTCCAAGACCAATGACACTGGGGGCGGGAGTCACCTTGGCATTGCCGCAGGCGACTTTGCCTCTCCGGGTGGCATCCGGTCTCGTCGTGGTTCGTGGTTGCCGCACTCAAGCGACATCCGCTGAGGCCTCGGAACGACTCCCGCTGCGAGATGCGTAGCCAAGCATCGCGCCGCTCACACCTGCTGCCGTCCGGAGCGGGCGGGGGGCACGGTCACCCGCTCGTGCAGCGGGGCATCCAGCGGAGCCGACAGGGAACCGCTCCAGAGCGCATGCACGACCACAGGGAGGACCTCGGCCAGATCCCCGGGTTCGCCCACCCCTTCGATCAGTTACCCAGCCAGGCACAGAACTGTTCGAAGCTATCCGCTACGACCACCGCTCGGACGACAGGCTGCCCCGCTCCCTGGCTGCCCGGCACGGTGTGGCCAGAGCGACGGTCAAGGAGGTGATAGCGACCGTGTCGAAGCGCTTGAGCAGGTCCGGGTGATCGCCGCAGGTTTCCGCGGCCCAGTCGAGTGCCTCGTGCAGAAAATCGCCAGGACGCTTCCACAGAGCGCGGGCGGTATCCAGGCCGATGACCGGGCGGCGGCGCAGCGTGTTGGTGTCGCAGAGTTCGCGTAGTTCCGGCTGGCGGCCCAGTCAGCGCGGCTACCAGGCGGATCATCTCCTCGTGCGGAGCACCCAGCTCCGCGGCCGGCACACCGGGCAAGCCGTAGCGTTCGCACGCGGCCTCGGTGAGCACCAGCAGCGGGTCGGTGTCCTTGCCCGAGCCGTGCAGCCTCTCCGCCCCGAGCAGCGCCTCGGCCAGCGTCCACTCGATCAGTGCGGGCAGGGACTTGGCAGCCACGTCCAGGATCAGACCGCCGACGCCGTAGCCGGTCACGTTCCGGTCGGCGTCCGCGTCGAGGACGAGCAGCGGGCCGTGCGCGTACCCGCCGACGGTCGCCCGCCGCACATTCAGCGCGGCAGCCACCTCGCGAGGGTGAGCGCGTGCGCCTGCCGCAACCGCCTGCGCTCCGTCGGCGGCGGCAGCGGGGACCGGGACGCGACCAGCGCGTCGACCGCATCGAACGACTCGGACATGGCACACCTTCACCTCCCGCTATCCCATGACCGTACCTATCACGCAGGGAACGCCTGCATGTCTCGTACGGATGGCGTTCGTGGGCGGTAGCGGTGCCCGATCGAAGGAAGCCCTCGGGCGTTGCAGGCGCCCTGTCTCTGTGATGTGTAGGTAGTCGCGCTCTTCTGCAGACATGCACGGCACGGACCAGCGTCCTCGACTGGTCACGCTGCCTCCGATTGGGTGGGAGACGATCGGGGGCAGACGGAGCTCTTGGTTGACCTTCACCTTGGGGGAGCCCACAGCATCAGTGGGGCCAGGCGACGTGCCTGGCATGAGGAGGAACGAGCATGGAGTTGCTGACCATCGGGATGTTCGCGAAGGCGTCCCGGCTGTCGCCGAAGGCGCTGCGTCTTTACGACGAGCTCGGCCTGCTGACTCCCGCTCGCGTCGACCCGGTGACCGGCTACCGCCTCTACGCACCGGAGCAACTGGATCAGGCCCGGCTGGTTGCCTGGCTCCGACGGCTCGGGATGCCTCTCGCCCGCGTCCAGCAGGTCTGCACCCTGGCGGCAGGTCCGGCGGCCGAAGAGATCCGTGCGTTCTGGGCCCAGGTCGAAGCCGACACGGCCGCACGGCGGGACTTGGCCACCTTCCTCATCGACCACCTCTCCTGGAAGGACCCTGCCATGTCCCCCACCGCCAGGCCCCTGGGCATCCGTTACGCCGCCCTTTCCGACACCGGCCTTGTCCGCGAGAGCAACCAGGACACCGCCTACGCGGGGTCCCGCCTGCTCGCCGTCGCCGACGGCTACGGCAGCGCTGGTGCCCCCGCGAGCGCCGCCGCTGTGGACGCGCTCAAGGGTCTCGAAACCGGCAGCATCCCGGCGGGCGATCTCCTCAATGTCCTCCAAGACGCGATCGACCAGGCCAAGCAGGCCGTGCACGGCATCTCCGGACCCGGCCCTTCCGCCGAGAACGCCGGGACCACGCTCACCGCGATGCTCTGGACCGGCTCGCAGCTGGCCCTCGTCCACATCGGCGACTCCCGCGCCTATTTCCTGCGAGAGGGAGAGCTGTTCCGGATCACCCACGACCACACCCTGGTGCAGTCGATGGTCGACGAAGGGCGCCTCAGCCCGGAGGAAGCCGCCTCCCACCCCCAGCGGTCACTGCTGATCCGCGCCCTGGGCCAGGGAGCCGACTCCACACCCGACATGCGTCTGCACGACGCCCAGCAGGGAGACCGCTACCTGCTCTGCTCGGACGGCCTGTCCACCGTCGTGTCGACCGGAGAAATCCGCCGAGTGCTCTCCGGCATCAGCGAGCCTGAGCAGGCGGCCGGCGAACTCATCGCTCTCGCCAACGGCTTCGGCGGTCCCGACAACGTCAGCTGCGTGGTCGCCGACGTCATGGAGCTCCAGCAGTAGGAGCGAGCGGCATGCACTTCGAGTTGCACCAGGTCCGCTCTCACGAACTCATCCGCGAGGCGGACGAATACCGACTCGCCCAGCAAGTCGGGAAAGCCCAATCGGCCCCCCGATCCACGCCGGCCGGCACATGGCGACCAACTCTGCGGCGCCTACTGGCTCGGCTCCGCGGGTGAACCATCATGCTGCCTACGGTCGAGCGGAAAACCGACCGCCGACTTGTTCCACTCGACCGTAGGCACCGCAGGCCAGAGCCCCGACCTGCCCACACTTATCTGGGACCGGACAGCAGGCTGATGTCGGAGGCGGTGGCCAGGGTGCGCTGCCATGGACGCTGCTGATCTTGGCTACCGGACCCGGACGTTGTCCGGCTGTATTCCTCCGCCCCTGGTCTCCCGGCTTCTTGAGCTCGATCACGGCAAGGAGGTGGAGTTCCAGGCCCGCCGTGGGGAACGGTTCTGCGCACGGGAGTGGGCGCGGCTGCTGGGTGGCCAGGGCCGCGAGGCCGAGGCGTTGGACGTGCTTGCTCCGTCGCCACGGGCTGGTGGCCGGCCGCCCGGACCCGGGCCGAGCTGCTGGAGAGCCGGGGGCGGGCAGAGGAGGCGATGGCACTGGCCCGGCCGTACTACGCACAGACTGGAGGGCTCGCGCTGGAGAGGACATCGCCGTCATGCGGTCCGCCGTCGTGCGGCTGCTGCCCGTCACCCGCCAGTGGGGCGAAGAGGCACTCACCGCGCACTGCGCCTTCCACCAGGCGCTGTACCGGGCCTCGCACAACGATGTCCTCGTCCGTCTGCTGGACGACCTGTGGGACAAGTCCGACCGCTACCGGCGCCTCGGTCTCGACCTCCCGCCCGGCGACGAGCCCCGCACCCGCGACCTCCGGGAACACCACCGGCTCGTCGACCTCGTCGAGGACGGCCGGGCCGCCGAGGCCGCTCAGCTGATGCGCGACCACATCACCCACAGCCTCACTGCCACCGCCATCAGCGCTCTGGAGGGCCGCGAAGGCGCCCGCACGGGCTGAGGCGCCGATGGACATCCGCCGGCTGGAGTACTTCCTGGCAATCGTCGACTCGGGCGGCTTCGACCGGGCCGCCGCCTGTACGTCTGGCAGCCGTCCGCGTCCCAGGCGGTGCGGGTGCTGGAGCACGACCTGGGCTCCGAGCTCTTCCACCGGTTCGGCCGGCGGGCGGTGCTCACCGGGGCGGGCCGGGCGCTGGCCGGACCGGCCCGGGCTGCTGTCCGCTGCCTGGAGACCGGACCGCGTGGGCGAGCGTCGCCTCCGTCCACGAACTGCGTACCGGCCGTCTGGTCGTGGCGTCCGTGCCGTCCCAGGCGGTGGAGCCGCTCACCATGCTCATCGGTGCCTTCTGCGGCCGTCACCCCGGTGTGGTCGTCGCCGTGAAGGCGGTCTTCACCACGCGGGACGTCATCGACGCGGTGCGCACCGGCGTCGTGGAGGTGGGTCTGCTGGCCGTGTCGGGGCGGCTGCCGGAGAAGGAGGTCGCCACCGTCGCGCTCGGGGAGCAGCGCTTCGTGTTCCTCGTCCTGCCCGGCTCCCCCGCTCGCGGGGCGGGGGAGCGTGGCGTGCGAGGAGCTGTCCGGACGGCGGCTGATCGTGGGCCGGCCCGGGACGGGGATGCGTGCCTGCGTCGACTCGCTGCGGGAGCGGGGTGTCGCCTACGACGTGGCGGCGGAGACCGGGCACCGGGTGGCCCTGCTGCCCCTGGTGCTCGCCGGGGTCGGCCTCGCGGTGGTCACGGAGTCCTGGTGCCGGCTGGCCCGGCAGGCGGGCGCCCGCGTCCTGGACATCGAGCCGGCCACCGCCCTCGACGTCGGCCTGGCCAGTCGCCGGGGTCCGCTGTGCCCGGCCGCGGCGGCGTTCCTGGCCGTGGCGGGCGGAGCCCTGACAGACGCTGGTGAGCGCGGCTTGTGAGCGAGATCCGATCTGCGTCTTGGACGCACGGTCCTCGTTGCTGCAATCGACGCCGTGACGGACCACCGCATCGCCCTGATTCCCGGCGGCGGTATCGGCGCCGGGGTACTGCCCCCTGCCCAGCAGGTCCTCGACGTCCTCGGCCGCCGCCACGGCTTCACCCTCAGCTGCACCTCCTACGACGACTGGTCGTGCGAGCGGTGCCTGCGCGAAGGCGCGATGACGCCGGAGGACGGCATCGACCAGCTCCGCGACGAGGACGCCGTCCTGCTGGGCGCGGTGGGCTGCCCCGGAGTTCCCGACCACGTCTCGCTGTGGGGCCTGCTCATCCCGATCCGCCGCGGCTTTCCGCCAGTACGTCAGCCTCCGGCCCATCCGGGTCTTCGACGGCATCGACGGCCCGGTGCGCGGCGCGGTGGCGGGCGACGTCGGCTTCGTCGTGGTCCGCGAGGACGTCGAGGGCGAGTACAGCGAGGTCGGCGGCCGGCTCAACCGGGGCTTCGAGGACGAGATGGCCGTACAGGAGGCCGTGTTCACCCGGGCCGGTGTCACCCGTGTACTGGACTACGCCTTCGACCTCGCCGCCCGGCGCGGGGGCCGGCTGACCTCCGCCACCAAGTCGGACGGCATCGTGCACACCATGCCGTTCTGGGGCCGGCCGGTCGCCGAACGCGGCGCGTGCTTCCCCGACGTGACCTGGCCACCAGGAGCACATCGACGCCCTCGCGGCCGAGTTCGTCCTGGAGCCCGCCCGCTTCGACGTCGTCGGCTCCAGCCTCTTCGGCGACATCCTCAGCGACCTCGCCGCCGCCGTCGCCGGCTCCATCGGCGTCGCCCCGGCCGCCAACCTCAACCCGGAGCGGGAGTTCCCCTCCATGTTCGAGCCGGTGCACGGCTCCGCGCCCGGCATCGCGGGTCAGGGCATCGCCAACCCGCTGGGCGCGATCCGGTCGGCGGCCATGATTGCTCGACCACCTCGGACACCCCCAGGCTCGGACACCCCCAGGCGGCCGAGGACATCACCGACGCGATCGCCGCCGTGCTGGCCAGGACCGACGTACGCACCCGCGACCTCGGCGGCACCGCCACCACCGCGGAGTTCACCGACAAACTGCTCGAACTGCTCTGGAGCGTCGGTCCGACGGCAGGGTCCGACCGCCACCGCGGACCGGTGGCCGCGGTGGCACGGACGATGCCGCCGCGGCCCCCGGGCGCCCGCCGCCCCACCCTTCTGCGAGCCGCGCGTCCCCCACCGCCGCTCCCGCTCAGGGAGCCGGCCCGCGTCCCGGCTGCGCCCCGTTCCTCGATGAGGAGAAACGACATGGCAGCACCCGCGACCCCCGCACCACCGTCCCCCACCGACGAGCCGAAGAAGCCCTGGTGCCGGCAGCTGTACTCCTGGGTCCTGACCGCCATCGTCACCGGTGTCCTCACCGGCTGGCTGTGGCCCTCGGCCGGCACCGCCCTGGAGCCGGCCGGCACCACCTTCGTCGCCGCCGTCAAAATGCTGGTCACGCCGATCGTCTTCCTGACCATCGTGGCCGGCATCGGCGGCGTGGACAGCCTCGGCAGGGTCGGCCGCGTCGGCCTCAGATCCCTGCTCTCCTTCCAGGCCGGCACCCTGGCCGCCCTGCTGGCCGGCCTCCTCGCCGTCAACCTCTTCCAGCCCGGCGCCGGCGTCCGCGCCCACCCCGGCGCCCTCCACCGGGAGGGCGACGCGAGCCAGTACGTCAAGGACGGGCAGGACCAGGACGGGTGGCTTTCCCTCACCGACCTCGTCCCCACCAGCGCGGTCGGAGCCCTCGCCGAGGGCGACCTCCTCCAGGCCGTCTTCTTCTCGGTCCTCTTCGGCATCGCCCTCAAAGCCGTAGGCCCCGCCGGCGAACCGATCGCCGACGCCGTCCGACGCCTCAGCACCGTCGTCTTCCAAGATCGTGCACTACGTCATGCTCGCCGCCCCCGTGGGAGCCTTCGGCGCCATGGCCTGCACCATCGGCGAGTACGGGATCTCCACCCTCACCAGCCTGGGCCGGCTCATCGGACTCTTCTACGGCACGTCCGCGTTCGTCGCCGTCGTCGTCCTGGGCGCCGTCACCGCCGCCCTGCGCATCAACATCTTCCGGCTGCTGCGCTACCTGCGCGAGGAATCCGTCCTGGTGCTGGGCACCTCGTCCTCCGCGAGCGCCCTGCCGCGCCTGATGGCCAAGCTCGAAGGACTCGGCATCCGAGGCGACATCGTCGGCCTGACCGTCCCCACCGGGTACCCCTTCAACCTTGACGGCAGTTCCCTCTACCTCTCCCTGGCAGCCGTCTACATCGCCCAGGCCACCGACACCCCGCTCGGCATCGGCCAGCAGCTCGGCCTTCTGGCCGTCATGATCCTCACCTCCAAGGGCTCGGGCGGCATCACCGGCGCCGGGTTCATCGCGCTGGCCGCCACGCTCTCCACCGTCGGCACCGTTCCCGCCGCCGGCATCATGCTGAACTTCGGAATCGACAAGTTCATGTCCGAGTGCCGCGCCCTGGCCAACCTGGCCGGCAACGGTGTCGCGACGCTGGTCGTCGCCGGCTGGGAGAAGGCCCTCGACACCGCGCACGTCAACGAGGTCCTGCACGCCCGCAAGAAGTCACCGCCGGCCGAGGAGGAACGGCACCCCGGTCCTGGTGACGTGGCGGACCGGCTGCCCACGGGAGCCTGACCGCAACCGAATGTCTCCCGGGCCTCCGTCGCGCCGCTCCGGGAGGGGCATGCGCCAAACGCGCATGCGGGTCCGGGCCCGGCGGTCTTCCCGCCGGGCCCGGAGAGACAGCCGGGCCCGGAGTCCGGCGCCCGTCAGCCGAGCGGCAGCCGGACGTCCACCTCACCCGGGCCGACGGTGATGCCCCGAGCGTCCTCACAGCGCAGGCGGACGGCGACGAGACCGGTGTCGGTGTCGGCGGCGGTCCCGCGGACGGTCACGGTAGTGCCCACCAGGTTGCAGCGGCCCGTGCGCAAGCCGCGCCCGGAAGTGTGCAGGCCGCCCGGCTGGGCGGACCCGCGCGCCCCGACGTACTTCCTCCGCTCCGGCCCGGCCGCTGCCTGGCTCCAGGCCGGCGGGCGCTGGAGCGCGCGCACGCCAACCAGGAGGCGGCGGCCGGCACCGGCCCGCCCGGCACCGCTGAGCGCGCCGCGGCACTCGCCGGCCTGGAGCTGGAGGAGACGGTCGCCCGGCAGACGGCCGGCCTGCCCGGCCACGACGTGGCGGGTCTGCTGCGGGAGTTGGCGGTGACCGTCCATGGCGCCGCCTGCGGCCCGTTCCGCTGGGCCCGCGCCGTGCGCGGGGCACTGGCGGGCCTGCTGTACGCCGCGGCGGCGAGGCGGCCGCGCCCGCCGCGCGGCACCTGCTCTTCGGCGTCACCTGGACGAGGTCCGCCTCGGTGACCCGGCGGCCTTCGTCGGGCCGCTGCCGGCCCGCGCGGTTCCCGGCCTCGCCGCGGGCGGACGCCGCGGCCGGCCTCCGCGACCTGGCTGGGGTGGTGCAGCGTCCCGTCCGGGTTCGCGCTCAGGTCGACCAGCAGGCTGCGGTCGACGAACCGCCGCACCACGAAGGCCGTGACGTTCGCCTTCTCGCCGATCACGTTCGGGGTGCCGAGCGCGTCGGCGATCCGGTCCGCCGCCGCGCCGCCGCCAGGGGATGCCGGTGCCGGCGGCTGCACGATCGTGCTGCACCGCCTCGCCGCGGCCGCCCCGGCCGCCTGGACCGCCGGCGTTCCCCGAGTGCTCGCCGCCCTGGTCCGGGCGGAGTCCGGCGCGCTCCACCTCCCCGCCGCCGCGGCCGCCGCGCACCGTACCGGCGCCCTCCCGGCCGGCCCGGCCCCGGCGGCACTGGCCGCCCTCGCGCTGCGCCGACCTTTGCCCGCCCCGCCCCGCCCCGCCCCGCCCCGCGGCCGGCCGACCGGCCCCCACCGCGGTCCCCGTTCGCCGGCCAGGCGCTGTTCGACTGCTGACCCCGGTGCGGCGCACCGGCGCCGGCCTCGCCGACGATCTGCCGGCCGTCCTGGACCACCTGCACCGTCCCGCCCGGGCCCCTCACCCCGCCCCGCCGCCCCGCCGCCTCGCCGCCTCGCCGGCCCGCCGTGCCCGCCCGGCCCGGGCACCGCCGCCTCGGCGCCCGTGGTTGAGGCGCGGTCCGATGCCCCGGTCGCCGGCGAGGAACACGGCCCGGCGGGGGTCCTGCTGGGCCCGGCCCCGGCGGTGCGCGCTGCAATGCCTGCTGGGGTACGCCGCCGCCCCGGCCCGCACGGGCGGCGCGATGCCCGACGACGTCCTCCACCTGGTCGCCGGCGCGCTGGCCGCGTCCCGCCGGCGACGAGGCGGTCGCCACCGCGACCGGCGTGCGCCTGCCGGTCCTGCACCGCCACGCCGGCGAGTTCACTGCTGCGCGCCCTGAGCTGTACGCCCTCACCCCCGGCCGGCCGTCGCCGGCCGCCGCGCGTGGCTGCGCCGGGCCGCCCTCCTGGAGGCGGTTCGCCGCATCACTGCTCCCCGCGCCGGTGCACAGCGGGACGATACGGACGCGTGACGAGGGGCGGGCGGTCGTGGCGCCGGCCTGCCGGCTGAGCGTGGAAGCGCCGTATCCGGCGGCCCTGGAGGACTCCTGCGAGATCCTGGTTCGGCTCAAGCAGTGCCGGACTGGCGTACGCAGTGACCAGATCGCCGTCAGCGGCGGCAGTGCGGCGAGGTGCGCGTTCCGGGGGCCGAGGTACCCGATGATCTACGACCGCAGGACACCATCGTGGTGGGACAGCAGCCGGATGCCGTACGTGGCGCTGGCGGCCGTGGTGGAGGTCACGGCCCAGAAGCCGAGGGTGAAGGGCAGCCGCAGGTGGACGGGAACGAAGGAAAAAGTGGGGCAGCAGCAGGGCGGCCATCGTGCCGAGCAGCATCCGGTCGACTGCGCCGGGCTGTCCCGCGGTCACCGCCCACCAGGCGTTTCCCGCGACGGCGGGCGGCGCGGAGAAGACGGCGAGGGCCGGCAGCAGCGGCGGGGCAGTGGTGGGCCCCATGACGAAGCGGGTCAGGAGGACCGCGGGACCGCGCCGATGAGCAGCCAAGAGAGCAGGTCGGCGGGAGAGCGCTCGGCGGCGGCGCGGTGGCCGGGGTGATCGCCGGCGACTGGGCGAGATCGGCGAGGCGGCGACGGCGGGCAGCACGTGTCCGCCGCGCAGGGCGGCCGGTTCACGGGGGAGGGTCAGCAGTCCGGCTACGAACCATGCGCCGAAGGCGACGCTGAGGGTGAACATGCACCAGACGAGGACTTCGCCCGAGGCCAACGAGTTCCTGGACCGCTGACGGGCGTGCCGGGTACCCGCGACCGCGGGTACCCGTCAGGTGATCTCGTCCATGTGGTCCTCCACCCAGCCGCGCAGCTGCGCCAAGGGCTCCGCCACACTGCGTCCGAGGTCCGTCAGTTCGTACTCGACGTGCAGCGGTACCGCGGGGTAGACGGTCCGCTCCACGAAGCCCCGGTCCTGAAGGCGGCGCAGTGTCGCGGTCAGCACCTTGGGGCTCACCCCCTCCAGCCGCCTCTGCAGGGCTCCGAAGCGCTGCGGTCCGTCCTCCATGGCTCCGATGGCCAGCGCCGACCACTTGTTGGCCAGGAGGTCGAGCACGTCCCGGCACGGGCATTGGGCGGCGTACACGTCGTGATGGTCGTGCCGCTGGGACTCGCAGAGCGTCACCATGTGGTCTCCCCTTCCTACTTCACCTCTCCCACCAGGTTACTTCCCCATAGATAGCAGTGTCCCTTGCGGGTTACTACCTCCTCAGAACTACGTTGGTGGCACATCGGAAGCCCGCCGCGCCACCCTCAGGAGGAACAGTCATGAGCCAGCTCCCGCAGACCATGCCCGCCGTCGCCTACCGCAAGAGCCTGCCGGTGGACGACGCGGAGAGTCTCGTGGACACGACCCTGCCGCTACCGCAGCCAGGGCCACGCGACCTGCTCGTGCGGGTCGAGGCGATCGCGGTCAACCCGGTCGACTACAAGATCCGGCAGAGCAACGACCCGGGCGGCGAGCCCAAGGTCCTCGGCTGGGACGCGGCGGGGAGCGTCGTCGCCGTCGGCGAGGACGTCGAGTCGTTCCAGGTGGGCGACGAGGTCTTCTACGCCGGAGCCCTCGACCGGCCGGGCGCCAACTCACTCTTCCACGCGGTGGACGAGCGGATCGTCGGCCACAAGCCCGCCTCGCTCTCCTTCACCGGGGCTGCGGCGCTGCCGCTCACGTCGCTGACCGCCTGGGAAGGCCTCTTCGAGCACCTCGGTCTGCACACCGACGCCCTCAGGCAGACGGGCACTCTGCTGGTCACCGCCGCCGCTGGTGGTGTCGGTGCGATGGTCTCCCAGCTGGCCCGCGCCCTGACCAGCCTCACGGTGATCGGCACCGCGTCCCGCCCCGAGACCGCCGAGTTCGCCCGGCGCTTCGGCGCCGCACACACCGTCGACCACCGCAAGCCCCTCGTCCCGCAGGTGCGCGAAGTCGCCCCCGGCGGAATCGACTTCGTCTTCGGCACCGCCGCCACCGACCGGAACCTGGCCGCCTACGCCGACCTCGTCAAGCCCTTCGGCCACATCGTGGCCATCGACGACTTCGGTCCGCTCGAGATCGGCCTGCTGAAGTCCAAGAGCATCTCCTTCCACTGGGAGTTCATGTTCACCCGCTCCCTGCACCGGACCGCCGACCTGGCGGAACAGGGGCGCATCCTCGACCAGGTCGCCCGGCTGGTGGACGCCGGGATCCTCACCACCACGGCCACCACCGACCTCGGGAAGATCAACGCGGAGCACCTGCGCGAGGCACACCGCGTCCTGGAGTCGGGCAAGGCCATCGGCAAGATCACGATGGCCGGTTTCTGACCGGCACCCGTCCGGGACGGCGCAGGAAGCGCGAAGGACTCCGCAGGCCTTCCGCTTCCCGCACCTGCACGGTCGCGGCGCACCGTCGGGCGGGAGCGGGCGACCCTCGCGGACGGAGCCGACGTGCCGCCGACATCCTGGAGCCGCCATGACCCGCGGCACACAGAGGCAGAGGCTTCCTCGCGGGGAGGAACTGCGTGCGGCCATCCGTACAGGCGGCACCCCCGAGGGGAGGGGCGCAAGCCCGCCGACACCGACCGAACTCAAAGCCGCCGGGCCCGCCCGGGCATCGCTCCCCCCGCCGCCTACGGTCGTGGGTGCCGCCGGCGGCGAGGTAGCCCCGCCCAGCCGTTGCCGGCGAGCCGGGACCAGCGAAGGGCGGTCGCGGGACTGATGCCGAACAGGTCGGCAACGACGACGGGCGGCAGGTCGAGGACCGCCTCCATCCGCGCGGTGTTTGCGTGCCGCGCGCATGGGGAGCCCGTGGTGCCTCATCCGGTCCGCCACTCCGGCCGGGTTTGCGGTGGCGGCCGGTCACGGCTCCCGGGAGGAGAAGGCAGCGGGCGCCGTGGTGCTGTGAGCCGCGGAGTTCGTCGATCTGCCCGTCCAACAAGGAGGCCGGCGCCGGCGGAAGCAGAACAGGGCGGCGGCCGAGGGTGAGGGTCGAGGATGAGGCAGGCGGCCGTTTGACGATGCCCCATCGGCGAAGAGCCGGATGAGGATGACGTGATGGGGCGGAAGCCGGACGAGTCTGCCAGCGGCGAAGCCTGCGGAGGCCGCCTCGGCGTCCGGCACACGACCAAGCGGGCGAAGCAGTTCGAGACGCCGTTCGAAACGCCGTTCGAAAGACGAGAGAGGATCAGTCTGGCAGCGCGACGGTAAGATCCACCTCGACCAGTTGTCCCGCGAAGCCCAGCTGCGCAACACCCAGCAGCGTGCTGGCGGATGCGAAAGCCGGCCCCAGAGCAGAGTCTGTGAGCCGACGCCACGCGATGCCCAGGACATCTCTGTCGTCGCTGAGCACGTAGATCACCGAACGCACCACGTGACGGGGCTGGGCATTCACCGCCGCGAGAGCAGCGAGCGCGTTCACGACGACCTGATCGACCTGCTCCTCAACGGAATCCGGTCCGACAAGAGAACCGTTGCGATCGAGCGGACACTGTCCCGCCAGGTAGGCCGTCCGGCCGGCCTCCACCACGGTGATGTGGTGGTAGCCAGGCGTTTCATGCAACTGCTCGGGGTTGATCCGCGTGATCTCCGCTGCCATGCCCGCAAGTCTGACCAGCCAGCCACCCGCGCGCATCGCAATTTGCCTCATCGCGCGACCGACCGGCACAGCACGAGGTCGAAGAACAAGCTGACCCAGGACGCGGCAACGGGCGGTCGGCCGGTGGCGAGAATGCGGCCGCCCTGCCACAGACCGGCCCACGCACGGGCCTCCGCCCGCTGCGCCTCCGCACGCGCCTGCACCAGTTCGTCCACCACGCCCGTCTCTCCGGCAAGCAGCCGGCGGGCCACGGTGAGCGCGGTCTGCCTCAAGCGTCCGGGGCGAGGGGTTGTCGGCGCGGCGCGCCGGCGGATGGATGGACGGGCGGCGCGGCTCTCCACGGTCGAGCGGGGCAGCCGGACCACCCTGACCCGGCGGCGGGACACGACCCCCATGACGGCCGGCGTGCGGCGTTCCTCGTCGGCAGACTGGGATCTCCACGCGGCCGTCGGTTCCGCGACGGCGTATGGCCGTGCATCCAGTGGGCCCGGACCGACGGCGCGCCCTGCGCGAGGATCCACCGCTGAAGCAGCCCCGGAACACGTCCCAGTGGGGGCAGCGCGTCCCCCGCGGATCCGTCCGGCAGCTATCCCCAGGAGCGTCGGGCAGACTGCCGCCATGAGCACTCCCCGCCGCCCGCTCGGCACCGGACCGATGAGCACCAGGACCACGACGGAGGCAGGCCGGCCGCCCCGGCTGCTGCCCATTGAGCGGGCGGAGCACGACGACGACCAGGACCATGCCATCGGCAGCCACCAGATGCTGAAAGAGCCGGCCCCCCGGCACCAGCGCCGGACGCTGGGCACCCGGGAGTAAGAGGCCCTAACAGAAGTTGTTGATCAAGTAACCATCGGCTTGTCTGCTCGTTGGTCGGGTCGTGGGGAAGCGTCAGTCGCGGCCGTGGATCGTGTCGGACGAACTGTGGTCGCTCATCGAGCCGTTGCTGCCGGAGCCGGGTCCGAAGCTGGTGGCGGGCCGGCTGCGGGTGCCGGACCGGCAGGCCCTGTGCGGGATCCTGTGCGTGCTGCATACCGGGATCCAGTGGGAGTACCTGCCGCAGGAGCTGGGCTTCGGCTCGGGGATGACCTGCTGGCGGCGCCCGGCCGCCTGGAACGAGGCCGGCGTGTGGGAGAAGCTGCATCTGGTGCTGCTGAAGAAGCTGCGGTCGGCGAAGAAGCTGGACTGGTCGCGGGCGGTGATCGATTCCTCCCACGTGCGGGCGGCCCGGCGGGGCCCAAAAGCGGTCCCGGTCCGGTCGATCGAGCGCGGCCGGGCAGCAAGCACCACGTCCTGGTCGACGGGCAGGGCGTCCCGCTCGCGGTGTCGCTGACCGGCGGAAACCGCAATGACGTCACTCAGTTGGTCCCGCTGCTGGACAAGGTCCCCACGGTGGCCGGCGCGGTCGGGCGGCCCCGCAGACGGCCGGACATGCTGTTCGCGGACCGCGGCTACGACCACGACAAGTACCGGCGCCTGCTGTGGCAGCGAGGCATCCGGCCCGTGATCGCCGAGCGCGGTCAGCCGCACGGTTCCGGCCTGGGCATCTTCCGCTGGGTCGTCGAGCGGACGATCTCCTGGCTGCACGGCTTCCGCCGCCTGCGGATCCGCTGGGAACGGCGCGACGACATCCACAAGGCCTTCCTCGGCCTCGCCACCTGCCTCATCACCCACCGAAACGTCCAACGCCTTTGTTAGGACCTCTTAAGAGCGGACCACGGACAAGGGAAGGCCGCCCCGGTGGCGAGGTCGACACCAAGCAGGCGGTCGGTCAGCCTTCCTGCCCTTCGAGGTGTTTTCTCTTGGCCCGCGGTACCTCCAAGTGCTGAACGCGTGCCTGCCAACCGCAACTGCATTTCAGCTGCACTGTGCCTGACGGGATGATGTTCCTCGATCCGTCAGCGTCGGTGGGCAGTTCCATCCACTCGGTCGTCTCTGTGACGCGATGGCTGCTGGACACACGGCAAGGGTATGGACAGAGCGGGCCGCCGCCTACCCACCCCAAGCTGGCCCGCCTCACCGCCCCTCCCGGCCGCCACGCAGTCCACAGGGGAGCGCCCCGGAACCCAGTGCCTACACGCCTCCAGTGCGATGCCGCAGACCCGGGACAGCGAAGGACCCCCAGCCGTGCACAGCGCCCCGGATCCGCCCGTGTGATTCCGGGGTTCGTAGTTGGTGTGGTGAGGGTGGCTTGAGCTGGGATGTTGTGGATTCTCTGATAACGATTCCGGCGCTCACGGGACGCTGAAGAGAGTGGTGATGGGGCGTCTGGCCTTTGGTTGTTGGGGGTTCGTTGATAACGGCGGTGTGGTGTTGGTGATGATGTCCGGCATCTAAAGGGCTGACGCGGGTTTGTGCTGGTCAGCGGCTTGTTGCGTGGTCAGGGCTTGTGCGGGTGGGCCTACACCGGTGTCGGCTGGAGTGGGCTGCCGCCGGTCCAGTAGAGGGCGGTGTCGATGTCGCGTGCGGTCCAGTCATCAGCGTGCGCTGGGCCGTGGTGGAGGAGGTCGTCGAGGAGCTGGAGGTAGCGGCCGTAGCGTCCCGGTGCGGGTGTCAGGGTGAGGCTGAGGGCGTCGAGGGCGTGTTGGACGCGGCGGTCGTAGACGGCCATCCGTGTGGGTGCTGCTGCGGTCAGGATGGCTGAGGCGAGGGCGTCGCCGGTGCGGAAGCCTGGCAGTTCGGCAATGATGCCGCGTCCGGTGCGGGCGGCTTCGCTGCGGGTGAGGGTGGTGTCGCGGACGGCGGCGGTGGCCCGCTCGGTGACGGCTCGTACGTGGGTGTCGGGCAGGGACATAAGGGCTGTCACCCAGCGGGTTTGTGCGGAGAGCCGTTTCCAGACGACGAGGGCTGCGATGTCCGTCTTGCCGAGACTGCCGGTGTGCTCGGTGCGCTGCGCGACGTCGTGGAGGACCTCGTCGTAGTGGGGTGAGACGTCGGAGAGGTAGCTGGCGCGGGCGGGGATCAGGGTGTCCCAGGCCTGCCGGCAGAGGGCGGCGAACTCGTCGCCCGGCGTCTGGGTGGTTGTCTTCATGTCCGCATCATGCCGTTCTGGCGGGTTCGGGGGCGGCTTGCTTCTTCGGCGAGGTGGTCGAGCTGGATGGCTTCGAGTGATTTTTTGGTGATGCGTTCGGTGCCGTCGCAGATGGCGGTGATGGCGGCTTGGCGGATGAGGCGGGCGAGGCTTCCGATGCGGCCGGCGGTGCGCTGGTGGAGGTAGGCGGAGTGGCGGGGGAGTGTGCCGGGTGTGTGCTGGGTCAGGTCGAGGGCGGCTTCCATGTCGGTGATGAGGTCGGTGAAGGGGCGGGTGTTTCCGTGGCGGGCGGGGAGGGGGCCGCAGGTGATGAGGCTGGCGCGGCCGGCGAGTTGGGCGCCGCGTATTCCGGCGAACAGGGGGGTGGCGGCGACGTCGATGCCGGTGTAGACGAAGGTCGCTCTGATGCGTTCGGTGAGGTCTTTGAGCAGGTCGGTGGCCTCCGCGCCGGTGGTCGTACGCGGGTTGAGGCGGTGGATCTCGTCGATGAGGATCAGGCGGACGCCGGCTTGGGTGTAGGTGTGGCAGACGGCTTCGGTGATCTGGGTCTGGGTCATGCGGGTGGTGACGGGGATACCGAGGTAGCGGGCGAATTCGGTGGCGAGGGTCTTGGCGGTGGCGCCGGGCGGCACGAGCAGGTACGCGACCGGCACCTGCTCGTGGGCGCGTCCGGGCGGGGCCGGGTTCTTGCGGATGTGGGCAAGGTGGCAGGTGCGCCCGACCTCGAGGAGTGCGGTGGTTTTCCCGGCTGCGGCGGGGCCGGTGACGATCAGCGAGGGGCGGGCGGTGGTCTGCTGGTGGCGGCCGAGAAGCATCAGGGTGCGGACCTGGGTGGCAAGGGTGGTGATGGCAGGGGTGCGGACGGTGACGAACGCGGAGTGGTAGGCGAGGCGTTCTTCCATGCTGCGGGGCGCATCGCCGGCCTTGGGCGGGGTTGGGGGCGGGGTGGTGGCGGGGTGGTGGCGAAGTGCTGCCAGCCCTGCCAAGTGGTGATCGGCCACTGCGGTTCGGTCTCGTGGACGTCGGGCCACGGGGCATCGGCGGCGGTGCGGGCAGGCTGGCCTGCCGGGCTGGGGGAGTGGCTGGCCGTGGTGTGCGGGCGGGTAGTCACCAGTTGAGGGCTTCCTGGGCGGGGTCGTAGAGGCCGAGTCCGGTGTACGGGACGGGGGCGCCGGTGTTGTCGTCGCCGGGTTCGTCCTCGCCGTCGGCCTGCTCCTGGCCGCCGTCCAGGTCGTCGAGGCTGTCGTCGTCCGAGCCGTCGGCCTGCTGCGGGTCCGGAGGGCGGGTGGCGGTCGGGGGCGGGGGTGTTTTCAGTGGTGCGGTGCGGGTGATCAGGCGCTGTTCGGCGGGTGTGGCGGTGCCGGTGTGGGCGCGGCGCATGAGCTGGTCGAGGGCGTCGGCGAGGTCGGCTTCGTGGGTGTCGCGGTCGCCGTGGCGGGCGGTGATGGTTTTGATGTGCTGCCAGGTTGCGCTGTTGAAGGGCTGGTGGATGTGGTCGCGGTGGATCCACGGGATCTCTGTCAGGTGTCCGTCGGGCAGGCGGATCCAGACCTGGCGGGCGTCGTGGGGGTTGGTGTGGACTTCCCATTTCCCGCCGCGCGCGGTGACGGGGGAGGGCTGGCCGCGGTAGGGGGCGAGGACATCGTGGTCGTAGGTGCGGTGGTCGACGCGGATGCCGCGTTCGGTGATGGCCTGCCAGCGCACCGGCAGCAGTTCGAGGTAGTCGCTGCCGCTCAAGGGGAGAGGCACGTAGCCGGCCACGGCGACCAGCGCGGCCCACATCTGGTTCGGGGTGAGCGCCTTTTTCGGGAGGGTGGGGTGGCGGAGGCCTTCGTGGGGGCGGTGATGGTAGTGGATCAGCCATTCGTCGAGCAGGTCCTGCAGCTGGGGGACGCTGAAGCAGGCCTCGGTTTCGGCGGCGGGTCCGCGGCGGGTGACGTCGGATCCGGTGTAGCCGGGCAGGTGCTGGCAGAGCAGGGCGTTGATGGTGCCGAAGGTGCGCTCGACGATGCCTTTGGCGGCGGGGGCGTGGGGCGGGGTGGGCTGGACGCTGATGCCGAGGGTTTCGCAGGCGGCGCTGAAGGCCGTGGACAGGTAGACCTTGCCCCGGTCCACGACGATCGTCTCGGGCACCACGACCGGCCGGGCGGCTGCGCCCTGAAGGCGTTCGTCCAGGCCCATCATCCGCTGTAGCTGGGGGAGTTGGGTGTGGGTGAGGCGCAGTGCGTCGGGCCAGGTGGGGCGGGCGGGGTGCGGGACGGCCATTTCGGCGAGTAGTAGGGCGGCGTCGACGGCCTTGGTGCCGGCGGGGCGCAGGACGGCGGCGAGGATGGCGCGGGTGGCGACGTCGACGGCGATGGTGAGTTCGGGCCGGCCGGTGGTGCCGTCGTCGAAGACGGCCAGGACGTCGAGGCGGGTGGTGTCGACCTGTACCTGTTCGCCCGGCCGCAGCGCCACGGTCGGGGTGAACGCCCGTCTGCCGGTGGGGGAGGGGAGGGTTCGGGCGGGGCGGTGGGGGTGTTCGGCGGGACCGGCGAGCTGGTGGACGAGCCGGTAGAAGGTGGCCTGGGAGGGTATCGGCACGGTGCCGCGCCCGTGCCGGTCGGTAAGGATCTGCGCGACCAGGGGCGTCAGGCCTTTGACGGTGCCCTTGGAACGGCCGCGCTGGCGGCGCAGCGCTTCCTCGATGGCGGCGATGACGCGTTCGTCGGTGCGCCCGGTAGGCACGGGCCGACGGGTGGTGCGGTGGTCGACCAGCCCCCACAGCCCCTGCTTGCGGTAGGCCAGGCGCATGCGCTGCACCGTGGTCCGGGAGACAGGTCCGAAGCCGATCGCGGTCAGCTCCGCCGCCTTGGCCTCCTCGCGCTGCGCGAGCGTGAACCGGTCGGGGTCGTACTCGGCCCGGGGCACCCCGCCGCTGTCCGTCCCGCCGGGCAGCCCGGACTCCACCTCGCGGATGTGCCGCTGCCAGGCCAGTGCCTTGCGCCGCGCGTCCTCGGGCGCAGTCTCGAACAGCCCCCACTGCGTCACGGCCTGGGGCATCTCGGCGCCCACGATGGCGAAGGACGGGTCCGCGAACAGATGCCCGGCCACGACCGTCTCGTCTTCGCCTGTCTCACCGGCGAGGTGGACCTGCTGCCCCGCCACAGCGATGACCTGCCAGGTGCTCTCACGGAAGCGGACGTGCGCTCCGACCTGCAGCACCGGCCGCCCGCCACGCCGCACGCTCACCACCCATCCCCGCTGCCCGGGCCGCCACGGCCGTTCACCCTGCAGGTGCCGGTGCTGACGAGGACCCGCTCGTTAAGCGGCGTCGCCAGGTCGGTCGTCAGGCTTCCGTGCCACAGGGCGTGGAAGACAGCGGGCATGACTTCGATCGGGTCGCCCACCGCTTCGGCGCCCTCGATCAGCGGCCGCGGCTGTGTGAACGCCTCACGGACGGCGGCCGAGAGAGAGGGACGGCCGGCGTTGCGGGGGTGGCGGTAGCCGGCCAGCCATTTCAGGTTCGCCGAAAGCGTCTTCTCCAGCGGCTCGAGGCGCCGGTAGCTCCAGCCGGCCTGCACGCACGCCGCCTCCAGGACCGTCGCAGCCCGCTGCGCCCGCTCGCCGCCGGCCTCCGGGTGGCTGGGGCAGTCGGCCAGCACAGCGGTGCCGTCGCGGTGGCGGGCGAAGAGCTGCGGCACCCACGAGCGCACCTGGCCACGCGCGTCCCGCCACAGCAGACGGACCGGCCGCCCGGCCAGGCCGACCACCTCAGGGTCGCGGTCCAGCACCATCAGCTGCGCCCGCATCCCAGCCGACCCGCAGGCCACATGCCGGCCGGTCGTGGCCGACCACCACTGGCCGGGCCCCCACCGCCGCCCCGGCACTACCGGGAACGCCGACACCGGCTCCAGCTCTTCGAAGGCCACCGCGAGGACCGCGTCCGCCCACCGCTGCTGCACCACCTGCCCGATGGGGTCGACGAAGACCGCCTCCCACTCGGATCCGGTGTCCGTCTGCATGTGCTGTGAGCGGCCACCTGCTGCGGCCGCTGCGTCCTTGCTGCCCACGCGCCCCAGTCAAGCCCGTCCCGCCTCGCTGGCGGGCGGCTTCACGGATTTTGATCACGAGTGCCGGGCGATGCGGTATGCCCTGCGGATCACGGTCCTTGCACACCCTGCCTGCCTCCTGGCACTTGCTCACCGCTCCTTTCCCGGCCGCCCGTTGCGGTGGGCCGCGAGTGCCTCGGCCAGGACATCGGCCGGCAGGCGGGCCCAGCGCGCCAGATCCTCCAGGGCCATCCCGGCCCCGAGGGCTGACGCTGCGGTCTCCTGTACGGCTTGCTCGATCAGTGTGGCGGCATGGCCGAGGTTGCCCAGCAACTGCTGTGTGGCGTCGGCGGTCTTGCCGTACTGGGCACCGCGCAGCTGGGTCAGCTGCTCTTCGGCGTCGTTGACCAGGCTGGTGATCCGTGCTCGCTGCTCGGCCGGCACCGCAGAGCGCCACGTGGTGCCCGAGCCGGGCGCGCTGCGTTCCTTGGACAGGACACGCAGCTGGGCGGCCATGGACGCGGTCTGGTGCTCCTGCCTCAGCCACCACGGATCGTTGCCGTAACCAGGAGGCCCGCCGGCGCCACGGCGCAGGCGGATGACGGCGCCCATCCACGAGGTCAGCGGGCCGCCGTAGTCGGTGGCGGCCAGCGGCCCCAGCCACCCCCCGCCCGACCCGCTCGCCCAGCCGGCGGCAGAACGCCCCGTCGGCGGGCAGCGGCCGCGGCCGCCCGGCCCCGCTGTCGGTCCATGCCAGCTCGGCCATGGCCGGGTCCAGCAGCGCGTCGGCCACGGCCACCACCTCGGGGAAGACGACCGCGTCCCGGCCCACGATCCGCCACCGCTCCAGCTCTGTCCCGGCGTTGCCGCCCGCGACCTGGTGCAGCCGCCGCGGCCAGAGCGCCTCGCGCTCCCAGTGCAGGGCCTGCTCCCACCACCGGGCCACCATCGCGTGCGCCAGAGCGAACACTCTCTCCGGTTCGACTCCGGCCCGTGCTGCCCGCCGCGCCACCTTGGCCCACCGCCGCTGCGCCGCAGCCACTTCCGGCACACCCCGCACGTCCAGATACTCAAGAGGCTGGTCGGCGTCCGCGTCCAGGAGCCACCGCCCGTGCCGGGCGCACACCCGCTCCCATCGCGGCGCGTACCGCACCACCCGCACGACCGCCCCTGTACGCCGGGCGGTGCACAGGCGGCAGCCGAAGGCGACCGGCCCGGCGACCGCGCCGCCGGTCCGCCACGCCGCCGCCGGTACCCCGTTTCTTCCGGCCGACAGCTTGGAGTCCTCCTGTCCCCAGGACGGCAACGCGCGCGCCAGGATGTCCTCCTCGACACCGCAGAGGTCTGCCAGGAGCTGCCGTCCGGCCGCGTTCAGCAGCACCTCGGCGTCGGCCCGCGCGCCCCCGCCGTCGTACCCCGGCGGGTAGTTGCGCCACTGCCAGCACGACCGCAACACCTTCGCTTCCATCCCGTAGTGGCTCGCGATGCGGCAGATCAGTGACGAGGTCGTCTCCCTCGGCAGGGGAGCGGTCCGCAGCAGGCCGGGGTGATGGGTCACTCCATTACGGTCTCGTGCTCGCCGTGCCGGGCGGGCGCTTTCGCAACGGATGCCCGGCGGATCAGGCAGAGCGGCGGTCGTGGTGCCGGTTCGTTCTCATAAACGTCCCGGCTCCGCCTCCTTCCCGGGGCCGTGCTCCCATTCGACGGAGCCTTTCCGGACTTCCCGCCCGACCGATTTCCCTGTCCGTCTGCTACCCCTGTGACCTGCGAAGACGATGCGACAGGCGGGGAAGCGGGGGAAGTTGGGAAAAAATCTTGGTCTCCGGCATCCGGATCCGGGCCCCCGGCGGCGTGTAAGGGGATGAAGGCCCTTGGGCCTTCATCAACGAGTTCGTCTCTACTGGGAGGCCTGGTCGATGACTTGGTCGTACTGGGTGGGAGCGGGCGGGGTTCCCCTGCTGTTCCTGCTGGTCTCCGTGATGCGCCGCACCCGCGGCATCACGGAGATGCTTGTGAAGGCGCATATCGAGACCCGTGTGGAGCGCGAGCAGCGCGCCACCATGGTCGCGATGGCGCAGGCCCTGCCCGACGGCGGCGCTGCCGCCCGTTTCGAGGAGGGCCGGCCTGCCTGGCTGTTCCGCAAGGACACGGCCGGCCCGGCGGGTCACCGGGCCATCACCACGCGGGAGGCCGCGTGAGTGAGGCCGCTCCGGGAGCGGACTTCGAGTCCTTCGTCCTTGAGACCATCGAGGCGTTCTCCCGACTGGCCCGGGCCCAGGCCGGCGATCTGCACAGCGCGGAAGATGCTGTGCAGGACGCCTACCTGAAGATGTACCGGCGATGGGATCAGCTCATCGCCGGCCACGGTTCGCTGACCGCCTACGGCCGCACCGTGGTGAAGCGGGCGGTCATCGACCAGTTCCGCCGCAACGAGCGGATGGTCCTGGTCCCGGTCCGTGAACTGCCCGAGACGGAATCTGGCATCGGCATCCCCGAGGCCGCCTACGAAATGATTAAGGAAGGTATCGACGAACTCGTCGCCAGCCTTCCTGAACGGCAGCGCGAGGTCATCACCCTGTGTGTTCTGCAGGACCTCAGCCCTGCCGTGGTTGCGCAGCGCCTCCAGATAAAGGAGGAGTCGGTGAAGCGCTACATCAAAGCCGCCGCCAACAGCCTGAAGAAGTCCATCAACGAGCACAGCGAGGAGGCCACCGCATGACATACCTGTCCGCTTGGACGCACCAGCCCGAGGAGCGGGGAGCCATCCGGCTCCTCGCCCTGTGGCTCCTGCTCGAAGGCTCTGAGCAGGCGTTTTCCAAGGGTTCTCGGATCGGCGAGGACTCTGTCCAGGCGGAGGGGGGCCAGCCTTCGGGCTGGCCCCCGGCCCCCGCCCCCTGCCTGGAAATCGTGGACGGAAACCATCGAATCGGCGCGGTCCGTGAACTACGCACTCTCCTGAAAAAGGAAATCGATGATTCCGCGACACCACAGGAAACACGACGCGTAGCAGAAATCCTTGAGTTCCTGGACAGGGATGATGTGGCGCGAAGCTGGTGGGAAAAAGCAGCACTCAAGGGTGACGAGGACGCGCGGGACTATCTTCATATCCTTGATGCCGAGAGGGAAGAAAACCTATCGGCATGCTGCGGACACGGGAAAGAACACGCTGAGGAGTCTTTCAGATCATTCGTGAGTGGCTTTGTGTGCCGGTCAGCCGGTACTCGCGTGGCTGCAGACAGGGTCGACTGGGCATTGGGGGAAGCCGGAGTCGACCTGTCTGAAGCAACACAAGCTCTCGTGTCTGAGATTGAGGACTTCCTGGCGCACCTGGACCACACCACTGGCGGGCCACGGTGCTGACACGACAGCGCGTCACGCGCCCACAGACGGGAGAGTCTTTGTAGACCAGCCTTCATGAGGCCTTCACGTGAGAAGGCCGGACGACTCGTTGAAGTGGCGGCCCATCCCCGCGCCCGCGGGGATGGGCCGCCACTGCATTACCCAAAGTTCCGTGAGTCGACTTACGGAGCCCCTCCGGCAACTCGCACTGCATACGGGGGACCACCACCCCCGGTCCCCGATTGATGCGACGTCAACTGGCGCTGGACGCCGTTTACACTCGCCGGCATCGAAGCGTGCTGGCCGTCTGCGCGAGTCTTGCCCACTCCGCTTCCACACTGCTGCCGGGCCGGGAGATCGCCCAGCAGCAAGCGCCGTCAAGCCGCGAGGACACAGGTGGGCTCTTGGCGAGTCGCCCCTGGTCCTGGTCGATGCCCAGCCATGCGAGATCAACACGCGTACGCCATCCGTACGTATTTGGTACGCGAAACATGCGCTTCACGCTAGGATCGGGGCTGGAGGTGCTGCATGTCCGAGCTGTTCGACGCGGTCGACGCACTCATCGCGTCCCGTTCCCCGTTGCCGCCGCCGGCGGAGCGCAGGCGGCTGCGCCAGGCGCACGGCCTGACGCTGGATGAGGTGGCTGCTGCCTTGCAGGTGCGGCGGGCGACGGTCAGCGGCTGGGAGGCCGGCAAGACCGAGCCGAGGCCGCCGGAGCGCGACGCATACGCTCGCATGCTCAAGCAGCTCGCACAGCTCTACCCCGCCGACCCCAATGCCGCGGCGGCCGCGACGGACACGGCGGTCCCCGAGACGCTTGCCGTCCCAATTGCTCCTGCGCCAACGAGAGCTGAACCGGCCAAAGCCCGCACCGAACACACAGACTCAATCCCGGAGCCTGCTTCCGAGAACACCGCACTCCGCCCCGCCGCTGTGCCGCATCCGGCGGCCACGACCAAGCCGACGTCGCACCGCCCGCCCGCGCGGAAGGCGGCCCAGGCCAACACCCCCGCAGGCGGCACTGATGCGCGGTTCGAGAACGGTCCGCTCGCCGTCGTCGAGGTCGACGAGGACGGCCAGGTGCTGGCGTACTGCACCGGCGCCCTGGTCCTGGACGTACCGGCGAAGTCGCTTCCGGCGCTGGTGGAGTGGGCGCTGCGCGAAGGGCGGTACGGTCAGCCCAAGCTGTCCGGGTCGGGCAAGGACGCCGACCCGTTGCTCGTGCTCACCGAGTCGGCGCTGGAGCGCTACGGACTGCCCGTCGCCCTTACGGACGAAGAGCGGCTCGCCGGACGGATCCCGGAGGGCCACAAGGTCATCAAGCAGCTGGCCCGCGCGGAGTGGAAGCTGACGAAACGCGGGTTCGGGCCGTGGGCGCGGATCTACCGTCCCGCGCAGGGTTCGGAGCGCGCCTGCGTGCAGCTGTGCATTCCGTCGTGGAACGCGCTGGACACCCGGCACTGGGGCGAGGCCGGGCAGCTGGCGCCGGCGGACCTCGCCCGTGTGCTGGGCGTGTACGCGTCCCGGGTGATGGCGCCGCGCGGCTCGACCGCCGTGACCGGCCTGGAGCTCATGACAGCGTTGCACCCGCCGACCCGCGCGTCCGAGCCCGACGCCGACGGCAAGCGGCACTCCGAGCACAACCCCGGCAGCCTGGGCAAGGACCCGGTGGACTGCGCGCCGTGCGAGGCCCCCGACGGACACCCGCTCCTCAAGGATCTGCCGCGCTTCCACACGCGAACCCCGGCGGAGAAGTTGTTCGAGGAGGCGTTCGACTGGGCGCGGCCGATGACGGATGCTGAGTGCACTCTGCGGCACCTGGTCGGCATCGACGTGAACATGGCTTTCGCCGCCGGCGCCAACGGCCTGGTCGTCGGCCTCGGCGCGCCGACACACATCAAGGCGCCGGTGTTCGACCCGAAGCTGCCTGGCTCCTGGCTGGTCGACCTCGCCCACGTCGACCTCTCCCGGGTAAAGGTCGCCAAGGACAAGTGGGCGGACCTGGACGCGAGTCTGCTGCCCAGCCCGTTCACGCCGAAGGGCGAGCGCCCCGAGGGCCCGGCCTGGTACGCGACCCCGACGGTGGCGTACGCGGTGGAGCTCGGCTACGACGTCCGCCCGATCGAGGCGTACGTGCGGTACGACAACGGCCGCTACCTGGACGGCTGGTACAATCGGCTGCGCGACGCCTACCTCGCCACGATGGCCGACCTCGGCGTGCACGCGGACATGCCGCCGGCCGACTTCCTCGCGGCGATGGACGGCTACCGGCAGCGTGACCCTCAGCTGGCGATCGTGGTGTCCGCGATCAAGGCGACCGTGAAGGGCGGCATCGGCAAGCTGCGCGAACGCCCGCGCGGCGAGGGCTGGAAGCCCGGGCAGCCGTGGCGGGCCCTCGCCCGGCCCACCTGGCGCCCGGACATCCGCGCGGCCGTCATCTCCCGCACGCGGATCAACATGCACCGCAAGATCGTCAAGCACGCCGCCTTCACCGGGCAGTACCCGGTCGCGATCCTGTCGGACTGCGCCGTCTACGCCTCCGACGGGCCCTCCCCGCTGGACTTCCTGCCCTACCGGGACGGCAAGCCGCTGCCGGGCGGCTTCAAGCTCGGCGTGAACCCGGGCCTGGTGAAGTGGGAGGGCACCCAGAGCGTGCTGTGGGGTGAGGGCGTGCGCGAGCAGTTCGACGCTCCCGAGCTCAACCTCGCCCGGTACATCAAGGACGGCACCGTCACCGACCAGGACACCGGGGAGTAGGTAGAGCGCGATGAGCCTGTTCGGCGACGGCCTGGACGCCGCGGTGCACAAGGCGTTCACCCGCCCGGCGCCCAAGAGCGCGCCCGCGCAGATGCGGTACCTGGTCAAGCAGCTCAAGAGCACCAAGGCGGTCGCCCAGATGCTGCGCATCTCCCAGCGCACCGTCGAACGGTACGTCAAAGGCCAGATTAAAAGGCCCCGTCCGGACCTCGCCGCCCGCCTGGAGGCTGAGGTGAAGAAGCGATGGCAGCCGCAGATCCGGGCCAAGGCGCGACAGAAGGCGGCGACCATCGGCGGCATCGTCATCGACACCCGCGCCCGGATTGGCTACACCGCGCCGATCGGCTCGACGGACGAAGACCGGCTCCGTCACCTCACCGTCGCGCTGCCGCCGCAGTACGCCGCCCGCCTGTTCGAAGCCCAGGAAGCCGGCGCAACGGAGCAACAGCTCAAGGAGATCGCGGCCGAAGCCCTCAAGGAGGTGTACTTCCAGGACAACGGCCGCCGTGCCGGCCAACTGGAGGAAGTGCGCTTCACCGACATCGAGCACCTCGAGTTCGACCTGTAGATCCCGAACAGCGCGTCCCGGCAGTCACAAGGCTCCGCCGGGACCGGGCAACGGCGGTCTACCTCTTGCCCGCCGTTTTGAAGCGGAATCCGAAGAGGCCGCCGGTTTCGTGTTCGTCGGTGAGGCGGGGGCTGCGGATGTATGGCTCGGGATCGAAGCCGCGTTGGGAGGCCATGCCGAGGCTGTCGGTGTTGATCGTGACGATGTACTGCAGGTTCTCTTCCTCGGTGACTTCGGCGGCGAGTTTCAGGGCAGCGGCGACTTGCCGGTCGTCGACACCGTCGTAGAGGTGGCTGTCATGGATGAGGAAGTCGGGGCCACGGCCGTGGCGGTGTGCCAGGACCGCAAGGGTCAGGTCGAAGCAGAAGATGACCATGTTGCTGATGCCACGGCTGCCGTCACTGTCGATGCGCGGAGTGATGGTCAGGCTGTTGCGGCCGGCCTCGATGGCGAGATAGGCCTCGCGCCCTTCCCCATAGAGGCGCTGGGCGTAGTGAGAGAACAGCAGGATGGCTTCGTCGGTCTGTCGGCGGCGCTCCTGGAGGTCGGTGTCGACTGCCTGCTGCAGTTCCACGCTTTTCGCGGTGATCTGCCGGGCGCTCGCTTCGAGGGTCTGCGCGGCTTCGAAACGGTGACGCAGCGCCTGGAGTGCGGCCTCATCGCGTCCAAGGGCCGTCTGTAGGGCTGTCAGAGCCTCCAGGGCGCCTCCCTCGGCAAGATCTCGAAGGAGGCGGGCTTGGTCCTCGCCCAAGCGTGCTCGCTCCAAGCGGCGTGACTGGAGCCGTTCGGTGAGTTCGGCGATCTCTTCTTCCAGGAAACGCCGACGGTTGCGGACCACTGAGTGGTGGAACGTCCTCACATCTTCGAACCGTCGGCGGACCTGATCGTTGAGGACGACGCCGAGCTCGCGGTAGACCGGCTCGAGGTAGTCGACCTCGACGTCGGTGGTCTCGGTGACGGCTGCCTGGAGCTCTTCGAGGTTGTGCTGGTCGATCACATCTTCCTGCGCCAGTTGCTTGATGCGCCGGCTGACCTGGTCCGCTCTGTCCTTGAGCCGCTCGTACTCGGGGACAACCTGAAAGGCTGCAACCTGTGCACGGAGCCGTTCCACCTGCGCCTCGGCCAGCGTGATCTGGCCCCTGAGGTCTGCGGTAGACCCCACGATGCGCCCCCACACGGGGTCATCGACCGCTTTCTTCAGCTGGGCACGCGTCGCCTTGCGGGCGGCCAGTTGTCTGTACTCGTCGACGAGCTGCCAGTCCAGGCCCAGAAGGTAGGCGAGGTTGGAGGCGGCTTCCGGGGCGAACTGTCGGGAGAAGGTACGGGTCGGCTCGTTGAAGCCGTGCGACGAAATGCGCCGGGCGAGGAAGGAGAGCAGTACCCGTCCGCTGACGCCCGGGTGGTCACCGCGCAGATCGAAGAGATCCCGCTCGATCAGCTGTGTCCACCGCTCCACGGGCAGCTCCACAGCACCTGCGCGGGGAAACATGGCACCGTCGTCTGTCCCGGTCACGTCCTCGTTGAGCGTCACGAATCCGGCACGCTGTCCGCTGCGGCGGACACCAAGCGGAATCATAGACGGCTGCCTCGCCGAGACAGGACTGACCATCAACCCCTGAACCCGGACGGCGACATCACGAGTTCAAGTTCAGCAGGCGCGATGCCCTTCGTAGGGGTGATCACGTAGATATCCCGATCCCGGGCTGCCAGCCAGTGGGAGGCGCTTCGAAAATGTCGCACCGTCCGAAGAAATGCGCGAGTACGACGAGGGCTGCGCGCAACACCTTAGGTCGCGGCTGTGCGTTGCCCAGCACGTACATCTGGAGCTGCCACAGCACGTCTTCAGGATCGGCCCAGTGCCTGCGAACCTGCTCGTAGTACACGCGGAAGCCCTGCGCGACCTCATCGTGTTCCAGCTCCCGCATATTGCCCGCGTAGAACGCGTCCACGAGGTGGGCCTGCCGCATCCCACGGAGCAGGTCCTCGCGTACTTCGCCTTCGAGCCGGTTGAAGTCCAGTTTCTCGATGCGCACGTCTGGCAGAGGCATGAGCGGGTCAGAGGAAGTCCGGAGTTCCTGAAGCTGTTTCAGGAGCGGTTCGAGATCGTCCATCCCGATTCCGAAGGTCATCTCCTTGATCGGGATCTCGCACCGGAGGACGTCTTCCGCCGTCACCTGGTCCAGTTGCATGCACTCGTGCCACAAGCGCCGGCTGCCCATCTGCTCAAACAGCAGGGCCGGCGTGCTGGTGGCCGCCTCGGACAGCATTGCTGTCACTTCGGGGTGAACGCCGCGTCGGTCGTTGTGCACGAACACGAACGTGTCGAACTGCCCACTGCGTTTGGCGAGCGCGCCGGCCAGGTCGCCGTTGAACTTCTCGCGGATTTTGCTCGGCTTCACCGTCTGCGGGGCGTAGCAGGCATACAGCTTGCGGGAGTGCAAGGTGAGACCGTCTGCCGACATATCGCCCAGGCTGCCCGCGGTGCGCACGTCCAGGAAGTCTGGGTACCTCGAGCACATGAGCCGGTGGAAGAAGTCTTCGAACTCGTTCTCGTACAACTCCGCCATGAGCTCAAGGAACTTAACCCGTGCATAGGCACGCTGCTCGTACCGCATATACCCCCCTCACCTACAAGGAGGAAAGAGTAGCTCTAAGTGATCACTCTCGGAAGTCCTGCCGTCACGCTCCAGACAGGGTGCCTTGCCCACTTGGGACCTCAGGGCGGATATCGATGGTGCTCAGCAGCGCCTGTTGGTGGGGGTGCAGTTGGGGCCAGAGGGTGGTCTGTTTGCGGGCCCAGCGCTGGAGTTCGGGCGGGAGGGGCTGGCCTGTGGTGTGGAGGGTGCGGTGCTGGTGGTACTTGCGTTGCCAGGCGAAGGGCCAGGACGGGTTCCACCAGGGGTCGAGGAGGGTGAGTTCTTGCAGGGTGCGGGCGGACAGGAGGCCTGCGCGGGCTTTGCGTCGCTGCTGGATGAGCCAATGCCCCAGGGCGAAGCCGTGGTGCTGGGTCTGTTTGAACACGGCGAGGTGCCCGTGGGCGGCGGCGTAGGAGCGGGCGTGGGGGAGGCCGTCGCCCGGTGGGTAGCTGCGTGTCGTCGTGGGAGTCAGCACGGATTCGGTGGCGGGCGCGGCGCCGATGCCGGCCAGGAGTTCTTGCTGGGTGGGGTGGAGGCTGTCCCATAGCCGTGTCTGGGTGGTGATCCAGCGGCGCTGCGTCGTGGTCAGGTTGCCGCTGGTCGTGGCAGCGCGTGCCCGATGGTAGGTGCGCTGCCATGCGAGGGGCCAAGGCGGGTTCCAGTGCGGGTCGAGGGCGTTCAGCGCGGCGATCCGGGCGGGGTCGGTGCGCCCGTCAGCGACGCGGTGTCGCTGGCGTAGGAGCCAGCTGCCCAGGGGGTAGTCGTTGTGGCGGGTCTGTTCGGCCACGGCCAGGTGCCCGTGTTCGGCTGCATAGCTACGTGCGTGGGCGAGCCCTGTGTCCACGGGGGCGGGGCTTCGGCCGGCTTCGGTCACGGTGCGGGCGACGGCAGGGTTGATGCCGATGTCCGCGAGGAGGTCCTGCTGCTCGGGCTGCAGTACGTCGTGCCGGGCACACTGACGGCGCAGCCACACTGTCACCTCGTCCTCGTCCCCGCCGCGATGAGGGCCGGGCACCTTCAACCGTCCCCTCTGCCATCGCTTACGGGCCTGCTGGTAGCGCCGCTGCCAGGAGTAGGGCCAGGGCGGGGTTCCACCAGGGATCGAGTTCGGCCAGCAGCCGGCCCCGCGGTCATGCGCCTCCGGTGGTTTGAGTGTGCCGGCGGTCCTGGCGGCGCTGCTCCACGAGCCAACGGCCCAGGGCAAACCCGTCGTGCACGTAGCCGAGGGCACTGCCAGGTGCCCGTGTGCCGCGGCGAAGGAACGAGCGCTGGTCATGCCGTCCAAGGCCCACAGACCGGCAGTAGCAGCCTGCCCGTTCTCGGTCTCGACCTCGGGTGCCCCTGCCCTGCCCTGCACTTTCGCGGCTTCCTCGGCTGTGATGCCGATGTCGGCCAGCAGACGCTGCTGATCGGGGTCCAGCCGCCGATATACGGCGCACTGCCGCGACAGCCACAAGGCGAGATCTGCTTCGGCCCCGGGAAATCCGTCCCTCACATCGAGCCCGCCTCCGCTCTCCGCCAGCCGCCGCGCCTGTGCGTAGGAGCGCTGCCAGGCTGGCCCCCAGGGCGGGTTCCACCGGGGATCGATGGCGTCGAGTGCGCGGGAGCGCTCCGTGGGCTCCGGGCTCTGGCGCGCTCTGCGACGCTGGCGTGCGAGCCACGGCCCCAGCGGATACCCCTGGTACAGCGTGTCTTTGTCCGCGGCGGCCAGGCAACCGTGTTCGGCGGCGTAGGACCTGGCGTGCGCCAGCCCCGTCTCGAAGCTGGCCTGGATGGGGATCCGCCGCGGCAGAGCGGTGCGGGCCGCCTCGGCCGTGATGCCGATGTCCGCCAGCAGACGCTGCTGTTCAGGATTATGTCGTCTCAGTTGTATTGCAGCCTGATGGCCTTCTAGCAGGTCTCTGACCTGCAACGCTGCAAAAGAATGAGAATGCGATCAGATGGGATCTGACCGGCTAAACAGTGCTCTGATCTGCAAGGCTGCATGGATTGATACAAGCCTGCAATCCCATTGAGAGGGCTATAAGTAGGGCAGTGAGTCGGATGTGCTGTGATCATATCTGGCGGGCCCCTGGGCGGGAGGCGCCAAGGTTCCTCTTCGTTTCGGTAGTTGACTGTGCCGAGCCCGGGTCGACGCCGCTGGGTCCGTTGGGTCTGCGGGCCAGCCCGTGGCCGGGGGGAAACCAGGGTGATGCGGCGCCTCGCCCGGCAGAATCGGACCGGCGCTGCGGGGATGGCAGCGCTGCTGACCGTGGGGGAGATCCGGCGTCGATCCTGGAGAGTCAGACGGGCGCTGGAGTGGGTTCGGGAGAACGTCACCTGGGACAACCCCGGATCGAGGAAGCCAGCCAGCCAGTGCAACCAGACCGAGCGGTGGTGGCGAATCCAGGACGCCCTGTACAGCCAGACCTGCGGCGCCCTGCACAACGACGCGGTCACCAAGGACTTCAAGCACGACCGGCCCCAGGCGGAGACACTGCTGGCGATGACCTCCGCACTGCTGCGGAACGTGCCCGGAACCAGCGCGTGACGGGCGGCCCGCGCCCGCCCCGCGACCGAAACGAGGACCGCATGGCAATCGAGCACAACGGCATTGCAGGCCCCTACTTCGAGTATGACGGACTGCCCGCCCTGCACGCGGTGGACAAGGATCTGCCGCTGCTCCACCCGTACGCCCCGGTGACACCGGGCCGCTACGTCACGCCCGGCGGCGGCCGCCTCACCATCCGCCCGGCCGAGATGCGCGCCCACATCCGGATCACGCTGGATCACCTGGGCTGTCCAGCCCAGCTCACCGACGAGAAGAATGCCGCCTTCAAACGGCTCGCCCTGGCCGCCGAGGGCTACTGCGTGCAGTCCGGGTGCCGACACCGCGCCGCGTATGCGGAGGGGGTGTTCCGCATCTTCGAGGTGCGCAACGGGAGCATCGCGCTCGCCGCGTTCGTGCGCGCCGCGCTCGCGGTCGAGCTGGGGGACTTCGCTCCAGCAGACCGGCTCGTGCAGGAGGTCGAAGCACTGGCGGGGCCTGTCCGCCGGGAGGGCGAGGGGGACCGGGCCAGCGGCGGCTAGACGCCCCATGTCCGTCTGCCGCAGCGATATGGGCGAGCCCCTGGAAGCGGGTCGGTGCGGCGCCACGGGGGGAGCGCCGCACCTGCGACCAGCGTAGCCATCCGCTCTTCTGCCCGGGCCCGTATGTGCGACCGGACGGTAGTCCTGCACCCTTGGCTCGCCTCTTGAGCACGGCATGCGCCTCCTCCACCCACTCTCCGGTGTCGCAGTGGTCGTTGAGGTTCTGGGGAGTCCGGAGCGGGCGCTTTGGAGGGGAGCTGTGGGTGCGGGGACGCGGGCGTCGCGGGGTGTTCTCAGTCCTCGTCGTCGGGGATGTCGTCGTCCTTGGCTGCTGTCATGTGGCGGACGTTGATACCTGCCTGGCAGCGGGAGGGGCCGATGGTGGCGTGCAGGCGGGTGAACAGGTCTGGGCGGATGAGCAGGTCCGCTCCCGCGATCACGGGCAGGAGGGGTTCAAAGCTTCCGTCGTGGACGAGGTGGCCTCGCCACTGGCGGCAGATGAGTGCTTCCCCTGCCGGGTCGCTGAGGCTGAACCCGCAGATGCCGCCTGTGGGTTGAAGTCCAAGTGCCGCCACGACGCTGGTGGCGGGTGCGAGGACGTACGGGGGCAGGCCGGGACCGCTGCGGCGCGGGGGCGCGTCGCCCGTGGGCGTGGCGCTGGCGTCGGTGAGGGCCACCAGGGCCTGGTCCGTGGTGCTGATGTGCTCGGCTGCCGCTCCCGCCCGGGTGAGGGCAGGTGCCAGGCGCTGCAACGGGCGGGTCCACAGCTGCCAGGGAGCCAGGGAGACGGGCAACGTACCGGTTGGTGGATCGTCGTCGGCAGCTTCGAGACCGACGATGATCAGTACTTGGCGGGCGGGCTGGTCGGGGTAGCGGCGTGCGGGAGTGCGTTGCCGCTCGATCAGTCCGATCTGTACCCAGCCCGCGTGTGGCCCGTCGTCCACCCGGTCGAAGGTCCGGGCTGCTTCCGGCAGGGACCGCAGGCCCGCGACCGAAGCGAGCCCTGGCGGCGGCCAGGGCTCTTGCTTTTGGTGGCTGTCGCTGAACCAGGGCGCGGGATCGAGTGACCAGCCCAGCGCCCCGGGGCGGGTCAGGGGCCGGGGAACGCGGGAGAGTTCGCCGCGCAGGGCTGGTCGGGCATCATCGCGCAGGCGTGCGGCCGCGCCGCGTTCGAAGGCCTGGGCGTTGACCAGGTGTCCGGCTTGGGCGAGCGCGGCACGCAGGCCTGCCGCGGCCCTCTGCAGGGCGTCTTCGACGGTGGCCCGATCAGCGAGATAGGCGTCGGGGAACTGGTCGCTGCTGGGGTGGGTCAGCAGGTCCAGCTGGGTGCGCATCAGCGGCTCGACATGGCCGGGGACGGCTGCGGCCACGAGGTCGATGACGGTCTCACGCAGCCCGGGAGCGTGGCCGGCGGCGTCGATGCGGGCGCCCAGGTAGTGGTCGACGAGGCGGGCCGCATAACGTCGGGGGTCTTTCATGCGCTGTCCTCGCTGCTGAGATCGGCGATGATGGCGCGGGCGAGTGTCGGATGGGCCGCGGTTGCCGGCGGGGAGGGCGGCTGATGTCCAGCCCGGGTGAGGACGGCGGAGGCCTCCACCCGCACCGACAGCATGCCGCTGGTGCACAGGGCGACGAGCTGCTCATGCAGAGCGGCATCCAGGGGCCCGTCCGGCAGGTGACTGTGCAGGACGGTCAGGAGCCAGGTCAGGGGCCCGGCGCCGAGGCCGAAGGACAAGACGTGCGCCAGCGCGGCCTGTGCCTGGAGGGGGCGGGCGGCCAGCAGGACCGTCGCCGCGAGCAGGGCGCGGCGCTTGTCGCCGCGTTCGGGCAGGGCGATGGTGGCCACGGCAAGGCGGCACAAGGCGGTGTCGATGTCGTGCTGTGTGGCCGGCTCCGGCACCGGGTGGTAGGCGCAGTCGCCGAGGCGGGCATCGCCCGGCAGACGGTGGGCGATGACGTCATACGCGGCGTCCCAGCAGGCGAGCGCGTCGGCAGCCGGGGGCCGGGAGACGTCCGGGCGCTGGACGGCGAACGCCGAGACCAGGGCCTGGCTGACGCCGACGGTGCGGCCGTAGGACGGGTTGGCGACAGAGTTGGCCACCTGGTCCGCGAGGTCCTGGGCCGCGATCGCGGCATCCGCGGTGTGCGCCTGCTGCCATAGCTCCAGGCGGTCGTTGCCGGCGAAAGAGCGCCATCCGCCGCCGCCTCGGATCGTGGTGTAGGCGAGCATGCCCGCCGTCGCGGCGAGCGGGCCGAAGACGTCGGGGGCGATGCCGTGGCGCAGATAAAGCCCGGCGGCCACATCGGCGAGGACATCGACGGGGCCGGAGGCGTTCATCTCCTGGGCGATCCGGTGCAACAACTGGGCGGCCACGCCGGGACCCTGGCGTTCGCTGATCTCCACCAGCCGCCATCCGACCGCGTTGGCCAGCGCATCGGCCGACCACCGCGGCCCCGGCGGATCGTCGTACGCCTTGCTGCCGCAGTCACGGACTGCGGCGAGAACACCGGCCGCGCCCTCTGGCAGCACGGGGCGCTGCTGGGCGTGCAGAAAGGCGCCGGTGGGGTAATGCCCTTTGGGGCCGGACCAGTTGCGGGAGGATGTGCTGGTCACGGGCCTGGGCGTCCAGGGCGGGCCGCCCTCACCGCCCAGACGCTGTGCCGCCGCACGCAGGGCAGGACTCGGCGTGTCCCCGGCCAGGTGCGATGCGTGGATCAGCGTCTGGTCGTCATAGGTGGAGGTGATCGCGTTGGCGAGCACCGGCATCAGACGCAGAGCGTGGGCCGCGTCGTCGCCGGGCAGGTCTGAGAGCTGGCCGAACAGGGCGATATCGGCGTCGAGATTGCGGCCACGGGAGCCGGCGGCGATACGGAGCGCTGCCAGGACGACGGGGTCGGCCGTGTTGGCCTGCATGGCCAGCAGCTGCTGGTGGGCGGCGTCCACCCGGGCATCGGGCAGTCCCGGCTCGGTCAACAGCACCTGGGCGGCCAGCTGCGCGGCGGCTCGCGGATCCAGGCCTGCGAGAAGACGCCACCACTCCTGTGGTGTTCCTGCCGTGCCCCGCCCGTCGGTGCACTGCGCAACGAGATACACAAGCGGCTGCGTACGCGCCAGCCGCACCCGGGCCTGGACCGGGTCGGCCTGCACCAGCTGGGGGAGGGGTTCCAGCAGTTCCTCGATGGTGATGTCCTTGTGGCCGCCGTAAGCGCCCATATAGCGGGCGGCACGTTCCCAGCAGCGCTGCGCCTCGTCCCGGTCGCCGCAGGCGAGACTCACGCGGGCCGTCTCGAGTTCGAAGTCGGCGTCCTCCGCATACATGGACCGGCTGTCGGCCTGTGCCGTGCGCAGCGTGCGCATCAGCTCGTTGATGACGCCGGCCCCGGCCTGGCCCACGCTGTGGGCCAGCAGGGACAGCAGCTCCGTGGTGATCAAAGGACCCGATCCGGCCATGCCCATCAGGGATGTGGTGGTGCCTCGGCTGACGGTCTGCAAGGACGTGATGCCCAGGGCGACGTCGTTACCGCGCAGCAGGGCGACTGCCTCGTGCAGCACCTGCCGCACGAGCCGGTGGATGTCCCCGAGCTCGCTGGCATTGGGCCGGCCCGTGAACGCGGCCGCGTGCCAGGAGAGTTGCTCAAGCGCCACACGGGCGGCAGTGGACGCGCGAGCGGCGGGGATGCGGCCCGCATCGACGTCGCGGCCCAGACCGAGCGTGGTGACGGTGAACCGCAGCCAGGCACGGTAGAAACCCTCGCCGTCCAGGAGGGGCAGCAACCGGGCGAGCGCCTGCGGATCAGCTGCCTGGGCCACCGCCAGCAGTTCCAGCCACCTGCTGACCGGCCCCGACAGGTCGCCGTAACGGCCGGTCAGCACCGCGTGGGTTGCTTCCTGAAGCACCGTGGTGACGTCCCCGTCAAAGACCTCCTCGGTCAGATCCTCCGCCGGCACGCCGTGGTCCAGCAGGCGCCGCGGGTTGCACGGGGCGCTGGCCCAGGCCGCCGCGGCCAGCGTGCGCGCCGACGGCAGCATGTTGCCCGTAGTGTCGCGGGCGTCGGCGAGATGCAGCAAAAGCGCCGCACGCCGCTCGGGACGCTCGATGAGCGCCGCGCTCTCCAGCAGCGGCTCGACGCCGAGGCAGTCCAGCAGCACACCGAGCGCCGGTTCGGGGGAGTCCAACGCCTCCTGATCAAGGAAGCGGGCCACCCGCTGAGCGAGCGTGAGCGGGTGGTCTTCCGGCGATTCCCGCTGGTCGGTGCCATGGCCAGGCAGCCTGATCCGTCCCCGCAACTCCGCCAGGAACACCGCCTCATGGTCCGCGGAGCCGTCGTGGCCGGGCTTACCACCGCGATCTTTGTCCCGGGCCGTCAGATACGCCTCCCACGGGGCGGCGAACCCGGCCCGGTCGACCGCCGCGCACAACTGCAGGCCCCACCGCGCCGACAGCGTCGGCACCCCCTCATACAGCAGGCTCGCCGCCACATGGTCGGCTTCCGACAGCGCCACCAGCACATCCGCATACGGCACCAGGGAACCCGGCAGGCCTTCTTCCTCATAGGTCGACCGCGCCCGGCTCAGTTCGATGCAGCGCACCAGCGTCGGCCAGTCACAGCGTGCCGCCGCCCGCCGGGCGACGACGGCCAGGGTGTGGACGATGGCCTGCGGCGGCTGCAGACCGGCGATCGCACGGGAGAGGAAGTCGGGCCCGATCAGCAGGGCCAGGTCCTCGTCACGGCCCAGCGCGGACAGGAGTTCGGGCAGGTGCCGGAAGGCACGCGCGTCCGTGAAAAACCCGCGCTTCGAAAGCCACTGGGCGGCCTGGGTCCGGACCTGGTCCACCCACCGGGAGTCACCCTCGGTCCGACGCACGAAACGGCTGAAGCTCTCGTGGTGGATCTTCAGCCCGCCGATCCCCGGCTGCTGCGCGATGATCGGTGCCACCCGGCTCAGGGCGGCACCGATCATCATCGCCGGCATCGGGAAGATCTCCCCGAGCTCGTCCGCGCTGACAGCGAAGTCGCAGACCGCCAGCGTGCTGACCGCGTAACGCTGCTCGACCGTCAACGCCCGCAGCAGATAGGCGTAGTAGTCGTCCAGGTCGTGCGCCGATGACGGAACCGCGCGCAGCCGCTCAAGCGGATCACCCACGGCGCCCGGCGCAAGCGGCGTCCCAAGGCCGGGAGCCGGCCCCACGGCCTGACGGCACAGATACGTGGCGTACAGAGCGTTCCCTCGTGAGCGCTCCTCGATCAAGGTGACAGCGGCCTCAGTATCCGTGGCAGCCCCCAGACCGGCAGCCGACGGCGCCAGCGCCGACAGCACACCCAGACGCTCCGCCAACGCACCCAGCTCGGCGCGGTCGAGAGGGGGAACAGTCAAACGGGCGGCTTGGGCGTCGACCGCCTCCAGATGAGGCCCGGGCTGACTGGCCAGAACAAGAACGACGCCGGGCGGCAGGCTGAGCGAAGTGAGTTCCTCGACCAAGCAGGCCGCCGGATCCACCGGCCCGCCGAAGGCGCCGCCACTGCTGTGCCCAAGGACCCGGCTGACGTGATCGATCCCGTCCACGACCAACGCGACGGGCCGATCCGGGGCCAGGCCCCGCACAGCCGTGACCGCCGCCACGAGCGTCTCCTTGGTGGCCGCGTAGCGGGGCCTGACCTGCGCCACCGCCTCCGGTGCGGCGCTCTCCAGCTGCCGCAGCAGGCTGCCGATCACCACCTCGGTCAGCACGCGCTCACCGCGGTCGGCATCCGCAGCGCCGAGCCAGCAGTGATGCCGTACCGCCAGCCAGGTGTCGTGCAGTGCGTCGCCGAGCTGCTCGCACAACCACGACTTGCCGATGCCGGGAGCGCCGGTGACCACCACGACACCGCCCTGCTGCACGGTGTCCTCCACGGCCGCGACCACTTCTGCGAGCACGGCGGGCCGGGTCACCTCGGTGGCACGGTCCACGGGATGGCCCTCACGCACGGCTCCGAAGTCGGTCTTCAAACCGAGGCGGGGAAGCAGGTCCTCGACCGTCACGGTGCCCGTCCGGCTGCGGGCCGCTTTGGCCGTCTCGATGAGAGCCAGCGCCACGTCCTCGGCCGTACGGGTCCGGTTCGGCGGCCGTCCGGCACCGAGTTCCTCGGTGATGCGGTGCAGCAGGGCCGTCTCGGCCGGCCCGGGCTCGCGGATGTTGAGTGAGCACGCTGCAACACCCGTGTCGACGATCAGGCAGGCACAGGCACGCTGGAGCACCTCGTCGCGGACAGCGGCGAGCATGGTTTTCCACGGATCGTGGGCCCGCAGCGCAGCGGCGTCGAACCGGAACCGCTTGCTGCCCAGGCCGTGCAGCGCCGGCCCCGGGTCGATGCCGCTGCTGACCGGCTGCAGCACCCGCATCAGATCAGGTTCGTCCGGCTCCGTGTCGCGGACCACGAGACGGTGTGAGGTAGCGGGCTGTGAGGTGAGGTCACGGTCGATGGAGGAGAACAGGAGATCCAGGCGCAGACCCCGGCTGTCCTTGATGAAACTGTCCGCCGACAACGCGCGGTCGTGATCCGTGTGCTTGATCTGCAATCGCTCGCGGCTGCCGGTGCCCCACTCGCACGTCAGGCCGTAGTTGGCCATCAACGTGGGCAGTTTGGGCCAGAGCGCTTGCCAGTTGCGCCGCCTCCCAGGACTCCTGGGCGCCGAAGGACGGCTGACGCAGCACGTCCTCGACGATGCGGACCCACTGCCCGGTGCGCTCGGACACTGGGACATCCCGCGCCCAGTAACTGATGCGCAGCAGCACATGGCGGTCCTGCCCTGCCCTGGCGATCTGCTGCAGCACCCCACACGCCGTCATGCCCGCCTCGGCCACCAGGCCCACCACCATGCCGACCGCACCCGGGCCGCGCGCCTCGATCGCGGCCAGATGCTGCTCCACCCACGCGCCCACCTGCGGTGGATCGGCGGCCAGTTGCCGCCGCAGGTAGGGCAGGGCCGGCCAGCGGGACGCCTCCGGCAGCAGCCGGTCCAGCGGCAGCAGGCCAAGCCAGTGCCGGCTCACCGCGGCACGGAAGAAGTAGCTGCCGGCACGTGGATCCGACATCGAGGCGATCTCGGCAGCATCCTGCGGCGAGGGCTGTTCACTCAACGCCAGCTGCCGCAGCCGCTCGGCACGCTCCGGAAGCCCCAGGAACAGCTGCTCGAAGGCCGCCACCACGCCCTCGAACCGCTCACGGGATTCCTCGGGCGTGGCGCCCGATCCATGCAGGACGCCGGAAGTGTCCCGGTAGAACCGGGTCCAGGAGTTACGCACGGCCTCGGCTTCGGCCAGCCCCATCTCCTGCCGCGTCAGCTCCTGCACCAGGTGCCCGATCTGGCGCACGCGCCGCCCGCCCGGATTGTCCTCCTCCGCCCGCAGCGCATCGACCGCGCCGGCGAGGGCGTCCAGCAGCCCTTGGGGGATCTGGTCGCCTGCGCGCCAAGCCTCGACGGTCGCCTTGGCGGCGTCTGTGACGGCGCTCTTCGCCGCCTCAATGCCCTCGATGTCCTGCGGCGCCAGGTTGAGAATGCTGTCGATCGCCCCCCGGCAGCAGGACTGGGCGACCTCGTACGGGGCGTTCCACCGGGCCGGATCGGACAAGACCACCGCCGCATCCCGCAGGAGGTTCAACGCCCGCTCACCGTGAGGCCCTTGAGCGGTCAGCGCCAGGGACAGTTCGGCAGAGACGGTGAAGGCGGTGCGGCCGGCAGCGCCGCCCGTTGGGTCGCTCGCGACAGTCACCCGACCACCGTAGCGGTCCCGGCCGCGGCAACAGCGACGCCCAACGGGCGGAATGCAGCAGCCACCGGGACTTCGTCGCTCACCAGAGAGCGACCTACCGCCCCTCGCGACAGGGCGATGAGCGATTCATGAATCGTGTCGCAAGAAGGCTTGGAGCCACAGCGCCAGGCGCACGCACCCGGTGATCGGCAACCCGTACCGGGCGGAGCTGACGCGGTGTTCGCCTCGGCGGGCGGGCACGGGGGCCTGGCGGCCGGTCGGGCGGCCACACCGCGTATGCGCCGCGCACGGGTTGGAAGCGCAGAGATCACAGGCCAGTGCGCGCGGCAGACGGCTTGCGGTAACGCGGTGCCTTCTTCCCGAGCCGCCATTCCATGACTGTCCGGTCGCCCTTGGCCAAGTTGCAGTCGGGGCAGGCGGGCACCAGGTTGCCGATCCCGTCCGCTCCGCCCCGGGAGATGGGCAGGACGTGCTCCTGGTGCAGAGACGCCGAGGACTCGCCGCAGTAGGCGCACGCGTTTGCGTACCGGCCCCACAGCCGGGCCAGATCACGTGCGGTCACGAGGTGACGGCGAGCGGCGGCCAGCATTGCCCGCCGCTGGTGGTTCCCTCGTCTCTTCGCAGCGCGCACCTTTTCCGGATCGGCTTCGAAGGAGGCACGCCTGGAACACCTGCCCGAGCAGAACATCCGGTGCGCGGTACTGAGCGGCATACGCGCGCCGCACTGAGTGCACGGACGTGACCGCAGGGCCGTCCCGACTTTTCGCTTGTACTGGGCTTTCAGATAACACTCCTGCCCGCAGTACTTGGCGGTGGCTCGACGATGCGACAGATGGCTGCCGCACCAGCCGCAAGTCTGGACCCTGGTAACTGGCGTGTAGTTGGCGCGATACCAGCAGCCGTGGCTGCAGTACTTGCGCAGACCGTGGGCACCGGCTTCGAGCGCCATCCCGCAGACGGCGCACTCCCGCCCCTGCTTGGCTTCGATGCGTTGAACTTTGCGTCGTCCCGCCTGAGCCCGGTTGTTGCTGTCGACCTGGCACTCGACTGAGCAGTAGAGCGCCAGCACACCTCTGCGCGATGGGACAGGCCGCTCGCAGCCCTTGCAGGACCTCACGCCCGAGGGGCGCGAGGGTTCCCGGCAGTCCGGACAGCGCGTCGGCTTGCGTCCCGGCTTGTTGCCAGGAACGTCGAAACCGCCCCCGCAGGTGTTGCACCACAGCGTCATCAAGGCAGGCCTGAGGGCGGCTCGACGCGCTCGACGCCTGCGCAGTATCTCCTCGTGCGGTAGCTCGGTCGGCTGACGAGGGACATGACCGAGAGATGCATAGCTGCATTCCCCACTGCAGTAGCGGGCGTTGGCATTGCGGTGAGCGATGTCAGCTCCACACTCCAGGCACCATCTGTCGCCGCGGTCCGCGCGCAGCTTCTCGCGCCGCGCCGAGTGGTAGGCCGCGGCTGCGCGGGTCTTGGCGGCGACGCGATGTTCCTCGCAGCAGTAGCGGGGCGGAGCCCCGACCCGCTCCGGACGAGTGAACGGGGAACCACATTCCTGGCAGACCAGCACTGTGGGTCGGCGGGCCGCTCGGACGCAGGCGTCCGAGCAGTACTTCGCCAGTCCGTGCCGGTGGCTGATGTTCACGCCGCACACCGCGCATCTCCGCATGGTGCTGTTTCACCCCTTCATGCCAGCGGGAACGACCACAGTCTGGCTGATGACGAGTTCTCCACGTCTGGACCGCAGGGAGATCACCCGAAGCCGGCGTGAATCAGGAGTGACGAAAAGCAAAGCCTCCAGGGCGGAATGTCCGCTGCTAAGCGGCTTCTCGACGCTGCCCGTCACCTGGTTGAGCAGTCGCGCAGCTCGCGGGACAGACCGGCCACGGTCCGCTGCCACTGACGAGCCTGGGCACGGGACAGGAACCACGCCTGAACACTTCGCGTATCGAGATCGCCGAGCTTTTCCAGCGTGGTGGCGAGGTCTTCTCGGCCTGCGGACCGGTGCCGCACCGTGACACGGACACGCTGTGCGAGGTCGTGCAGCTGATGCGCGGCCCGGTAGTAGGCGACCTGGGGATCGGTGAGGCGGCGCACCGCGTACCCGCCGCACTTGCTGCACGGGTCGAACTCCTTGTTGCCCAGCAGTTCCTCGATGATCACCATCTCGTCGTGACGATCGACTCCGCCATAGGGGCGCCGATGCGCGCAGCCGGGGGAGTGAGCCCGGCCCTGGTAGCGGCCGGCCGCGTCCGTGGTGTACGCCTGCACCGACGCCAGGACACCCAGGGGAAGGCCCGAGCCGGGCCAGTCGCTGTCCGAGTCGGACTCGAAAGGCTCCAGATCCAGCTGCTCCATCGCCAGCAGACCGTTCCAGACGGCCGGAGTGAAAGGGCTGCGCGGATGTCCCCGGTTGTCGTATCCGCCTGCCTCAAGATCGCGCAGATCGGTCACCGAGCGGGCCAGAGCCAGAGACTTCAGCGCCTGGCCGACGTTCCGGCGGCCCTCGCACAGCCGCACCAGCAGCCGCTCGCCCTCCGCCGCGCTCAGCGTGCGCCCGAACGCCGCATCGTGCGGGTCGTGTACACGGGCAGCCCACACGCCTGCGCTCTCAGGATCGTCTTCGGAGGTGGCCTGCAGGCGGGTCTCGAAGAGCGCGTCGGGCAGGTCACTGGCGCCGGCGAGGATCACGCCCTGCCATCCGGCAGCGCACCGCTGCTCCAGCACGCTCAGCGCCACCACCTCCACGCCGGTGCCGACACCAACCACCGCATACAACTGTTCCGGATCCGGCATGGTGCTGCGCAGCGCCCGCAGATGCTGCGCGGTCAACAGGTGGCGGCCATTGACCGGCGTGTCGTCGAACACCCCTGGCAACAGCCCCACGTCCGCTCCGGGCGGTAGATCCGTTACGGCCCCGCATGCCGGCGCTTCTTGGACCGGCACCTCGTAGTCGAACACGGAACGCCGCGACAGCAGACACGCCGCTACCGGCTCGGGCACCCGCACCGTGAGCGCCAGCCGCGCCGCCGACTGCTCCCAGTCCAGGGCGACCGTGAACGAGGCGAGCACCCCCCGCTCCCACTCACTCAGCCCGTCGACGAACACCTCACGGCTGCCGCGCTCCGCCACAACAGCGCCCGCGACGCGTGCGACCAGCACGCGCTCTTCACCCTGGCCGATCACGACAGACCGTGCAGCCTCCTCCCACGTGCCAAGCAGCACCCGGGCTCTCTCCAGCACGGGGTGATATCCCTTGTGCCGACTGCTCATTGTGCTCGTCAGGTCGTGGACGAGGTGCTCCTGCTCGCGCGGGTGATCCCAGCTGTCCTCCACCTTGCTGCGCCAGCGCCGCCACAACGACGTCAACTTCGCCGCCGCCTCGGCAGGGGCGCCCAGCGGGGCAAAGGCCAGGTCATCACCGGGCACGCCAGGCTCCTCCACGGCCGACACCGCTGCTGCCAGCACGAGAGAGTCCCGGGCGACCAGTTGCGCGGCCCGGGCGCGCAGCACCTCCAGGTGACTGGCCTTGCGCTGCACCCCTGCCTCAGCCCAGGACCTCAGCCAGGGGAACAGGCCCAAGACCTGGTACACGCGGGTCAGACTGGTCAGAGCGCCGAGCCATTCAGCGAAGACAGCCTCACGGACATGCCGGGCGTCCCGCCACTCTTCCCAGCGCTCGTCCTCCGCCTCGTCTTCAGCGCCCGCGGGGGCATCCTCCGCATTACCCGCAGAGGCCCGCAGGAGCACGGAGGCCGCCTGTCCCACTTCCTCGTCACCGTATGTGTCCTCGTCCGCCTCGTGATAGCGGCCCAGTTCATACAGCAGCCCCAAACCGGTCACCGCATCCAGGAAAACGGCCAGAGCCGTGCCGGGACGCGCCCAGGAGCCGTCTGCCGCGCACTGGGGGCAGAACCGCCCCACCATCGCAGCGTCCAGACGCACCTGCCGATCGGTGACGCGTGCCGAACGCAGATAGGAGCAGGAAGATTTGGTGTGCAGTTTCGATTGCTTGCCCTGCGCCGACCACACGGTGACGTCAACGCCCTCGAACGGACCGAGCGGCACATCAGGCGTCAGTAGACCCGGTGTCATACAACCTCCCCCATAGCGTTGGTACTTGAGCCTAGCCGTGCCCACTGACACCGCTCCGCGAATGCCGACCGACCAGCCTGAGGACGTGTCCGAGCCTTCGAGGACGAATCGCGGTTCGAGGCTGGACCAGGCACGGCAACCCTCCTCGCTCAGCCGGCAAGAAGAACCCAGGAGGCCCGGCACCGGACGGGCGGCCGAACGGAACGATCGCCGATCGGCGCGCATCGAGGTCTGTGATGCTGACCTGGTACGTAACCGACGCATAGGCCGGCAAGGGGACGCTTGGGCCTGCACATCTCACGCATCGAGATCAAGAACTTCCGCAACTTCCAGCATCTGGTCATCGATAACTTCCCGGCCCACGCGGCGATCGTCGGCGAGAACGGGGTGGGCAAGTCGATTCTGCTGGAGGCGATCCGCCTGGTTCTTGATCCCTCGCTTCCCGACGCGCCCAGAGGAAGCGAACACGCCTTGCTCAGTTCCAGCCTCAACGATCTGGAAGCGCAGCTGAACCAGCTCAGTGTCTTCCCAGGAGGAGTGGACTGACGCATGCCGTGGCACCGCCGCGCGCCACGCTGCACGGTCGGGAGGTAAAGAGCCGGACGTACCGAGACAGGGACTATCGGCTGTCGCCGCGGCCGATGCGGATGTCGTCGAGGAGCCGCTTGGTGATGGCTTCCGGTTCGGTCTCCGTGGCGGTTTCGATGGCTTCCTGAGCGGCCTGGCAGATCAGATCGCTGAGGGAGGCGATGTAGCCGCCGGTGCGCTGGTGCAAGTACTTGGAGAGTTTCAGCAGGGTGCCGGGCTTGTGGTCGTACAGGCACAGGTCTTCCTCGAAGCCCTGGACGACGCTGTGCCAGTCGTTGCCGTAGGGGATGACCCCGGCCCCCACAGCATCGGCAGGTCGCTGAAGTAGGTCTTGCCCTTGACCACGTCGGGCAGGTTCTTGCGCCGCTTGTCGTAGCGGGCTTCGTGGACGATTTCGCGGGCACCGGTGCCGCAGAAGATGAACGTGACGTTGGTGCGGTCCTGCAGGTTCTCGAAGTAGCTGAAGGCGGCCGCGATCTCGTTGTCCTGGATGCGGTTGATGCCGTCGATGAGGACCAGCCGCGTCTTCGCCTGGCGCATCACGTGGGCGACGGGCTCGGTCATGTCGGCGGTGCGGCGGTTGCGGTCGTCGGGGTTGAGGGTGTGGTTGAGGCCCAGGAACTCTGCAAGAGGCAGTGACCAGTGCAGATTGCTCTCCCGCTCCGGTGGGACGGTGATGTAGATGACCGGGATGCGGTTGGGGTCGGGACCCAGGTCCGATTCGATCAGGCCCTGGAAGCCGCGGCCGATCTGAACCAGCAGCGTGGTTTTGCCGGTACCCCGGTCCCCGTCGATGACCATGTCCGTGGCGCGGCCGATGCTGCGGAAGCGGTTCTTGCGCAGCTGGCGCCGAGCATCCAGCAGGCCCCGCCACAGGGCCGGGGTGACCACGGGCAGCATCTCGGCGTGGTACATCAGGCGCGGATCCCGGGGCCCGACCTTGGTGCCTTTGGGCGCCCAGTCGGCGCGCTCGAGCGGGGCCAGACGGCGGGAGGCCGAAAGGTTCCAGCCCTCCCGGGTGGTCAGCAGCGGCGGGTCGACGGGCTGCGTCACGGCCTCGGCCACGCCGGGCCCGAAGACGCTGATCAGCTTCTCTCGGCTCATGATTCTCCTTGGTCGTCTTCTTCGTCACCGGACTCGCCCGCGCGGCGGGACAGGGGCCGGGGGGCGGGCGGGTGCGTGATGCCGAATACATCGGCTGCGCCGCCGCGCAGGCTCAGTACGCCCGTCCTGTACGCCCGGGTAGGTTCCTGGACACGGCTGCCGCCGGTGTCCGCGGGCTGGCCGGCGCCGGCCGGCTCGAAGTCCCTCTCCGTGTCCGTGTCGTCGGGCCCTGGGGGAGGGGCGGGGCGGGGCGCGTGCAGGATGTGTTCGGTGGCCATGGTCAGCGCCGGCGCCCGCACCACGGTGGCGGGATCGGGGTCGGGGATCCCCTCGTACGGGTCGGCCACCGGCACGTCCAGATCCAGCGTGGGCCCGATGAACAGCTGCGGTACCCGCGGGGTATCAGGATCGGGGCCGCGCCGGGCCCGCTCGCGCAGTTTGGACACCTCGCGGGCGATGCGCCGCTGATCCTCCTTGTGGCCGCCGTCCTCGAGCACGTTGAGGGTGGCCTGCTCCCAGGTCCACTCGGTCCAGTCGTCGCCGATGAGCCGCTGGTGGACGAACTCCGCCTCCACCCAGTCGTCCTTGTTGTGATCCCACAGCCACACGAACCGCGGCGCGTAGGGGCTGTAGCGGATTTGCCAGCGCCTGCCCTGTCCGGGGATCCCGGTGTGCCGGTTCTTGTACTCCTGCAGGGCCTGGCTGTTGTAGGTGCGGTTGCCGATCCTGACGCCCTTGTCGGTCACCTTCAGGTGGAGAAACGGCAGGAGTTTGCGGTTCTGGTGCGGGGTGAGCACCAGCGGCACATGGCCCTCGGCGGCCACCAGCGTGGCGTACATGCGGTTTGGGCTGATCGTCAGGCCGGGCAGGAACGGGCTGCGCAGCCCGTCATGCGGTTTTTGCTGCCAGTCCAGGGCGATCCACTCATTGAGCAGGTCCTGCAGCTCGTTCAGGCTCCACAGCGGCCCGTCGGTGACGTGCTTCCCGCGCCGTCTCAGGTCGGAGCCGGTGTAGCCGGCGACGTACTGCGAGAACCGGCGTTTGATCGCGTTGAAGGTGCTCTCGATGACAGCCTTGTCGGTGGCGGTGCGCTCCCTCGCTGGGCGGACCTTGATATCCAGCATCCGGCACACGTCGTCGAAGTGCTCGCTGTTGAAGATCTTGCCGTGGTCGACGACGACCATCCGCGGGCGGATCACCGGCCGGGCGGCCGCACCGGCCATCCGCGGATCACACGCCACCAGATCCGCGTACGGCATCTCGGACTGCTCCGCCAGCGCCCGCGCAGACCAGCCCGGCCGGGCCGGCATCGGTGCCAGGGCCTGGGCCAGCATGAGCACCGCGTCGAAGGAGCGGGTGGCACGTCCGCCCAGCCGCCGCCCTCTCGGTCCGCGGCCCCGCACCTTCGGCACGATCATCGCCCCGATGATGGTCCGGGAGGCCACATCGATCGCCGCGGTCAACTCCACCTGCACCGGCCGCCCGTCGTCACCGATCGCGATGACGTCCAGGCCGGTGGAGTCGATCTGCACCTGCTCACCCAACCGCTGTGCCCGGGTCGGCGTGTAAGGAGGCACGGCGCCGTTGGCCTCGTCCAGGCGGCGGTCGGTGGGCCAGTGCAGCGAGGCCACCTTGATGCCCAGCCGCCCCAGCAGCCGGTAGAACGTGGCCCGGGAGATCATCAACGTGTCGTAGTCGTCCTTGTGTGCGCGCCGCACGGCGGCCTGCAGGCGCTCATACAGGCGGCTGGCGTCCCCGTCGGATTCCCCCAGCCCCGCCTTGATCTCCGCCAGCAGCAGCCGTACCACCCGCTCGTCGGTGCGCCCCCAGGGCGAGCCCGGCACGATCTCGCGGGTCAGCCCGAACGCACCGCGCGCCTGGTACGCGCGCCGGCGGCGCTCGATCGTGCCGGCCGAGGCATGCCTGAAGCCCAGCGCTTTCAGCTCCGCGGCCTTGGCGGCAATGCGCTGGCGCACGGTGAACAGGGCGGGGTCGTAGCCGGGGCGGGGCACGGCGCCCTCCCCGGCGTCCGGGGGGACACCGTCGTCGATCTCGCGGAGATGACGCTCCCAGTCCCGCACCAGCTTCAACTCAGTTTCCGGCAAGAGGGACAGGCCGCTGGTGTCCGTCACCTGCTCCTGCTCGAGTTCCTGCAGGTCCTCATCCAGGAGGGCGAAGTCGTCGGCGCCGACCACGACGGACAGCAGGGCACGGGCGTCGGCCCCTTCCTCATCCAGGCAGCCCAGCTGTACTTCTGCGCCCTGCAGCACCAGCACCCGGTAGGTGCCGCCCTGCCAGCGCAGCCGGGCCCCGGGCCGCAGCCGGTCCTCTTGTGCTGTTTCTGTCTGCGCCACGGCCGTCGCCATCTCTTTATGCCTCCTCGCCAGCAGCCGCCTGGCTGGCCCACACCGGCGAGGTCGGCAGCAGCGGCTTGGTCCAGTCACACGTCAGCTCGCCCGTCCACACAAGATGCCAGGCATAGCCGGGCGCCTTCAGCCCCAGGCCCGAGGCGGCCGCGCCCGCCTGCAGCGGGCGCGGCCGGGCGAATACCTCCAGCAGCACCTGGCGGGCGTCATCGTCGGCGGCGAACTCCGGTCCGCTGAAGTGCGCGGCGCTTGCCAGCGAGGACCGCAGCACCCCCTGGGGCACCCGCAGCGGGCGTATCTCCCAGCCGGCCCCGTCGGCCGCCTCGCGCAGAGCCCGCTCCTCCAGACCCGCCTCGTCGCGGGGCGGGTGCGCAAAGACCAGCCTGCGCTCATCGCGGGTGCGGGCGATGAACGCCGGCTCCACGGTGCCGCGCCGGCCCTCCAGCTCCCAGTGCACCTGCACCACACGGGACTGGAAGCACACGATGTCCGCATCGAAGTCGAGGAGCATGGCCGCGTCCATCTGCGCCGTGCTCGCGCACCACACCGCCTGCCCGGTGGTGGCCGCAGTCCACTTGGTCAGGATGGAGGTACGGCCCTTGTAGGCGCGCGGCTCGGACAACGGCTGCCGCTCCTCAAGCGGTACGCCCCGCACCGCAGCGGGTTCGTCGCGGCACGTGCGCCCTGCCGCGCTGCGGTATTGCACCTGTATGTCCATCGGCCCAGGACAACCCTTCCGCACCTGCCCTCCCGCAGGCCACGGCGGGAACGGTGCGGGATTGATGCTAGGCGACAGGCAGGACGCCCTGGCAGTTCGCCTGTGCGATGCCGCCTGCGAGCGGCCGCTTTCGGGCGGAGGGGACAGGGGCTCCCGACCGGGCAGTGGCCGCTGCATCCCCTGCATTCCGCCGACCGCGGCCGCGCAGAAGGCGCAGGTGCACGATGTCTGTACGTCTCGCGTTCCGTCAGCCGTAGGGGCGGGGGCCGTGGGCCAGGGTCTCCCAGGAGACACAGGTGAGTTTGTCGACGGGGGTCATCTCGGGCATCGCGGGCTGGTGGGGGAGACCGGGCTGCCGGTAACACCGGGAGGGCGCGCGCGCCGCACGGGTGAACGGCAGCGGAGAACGCTGCAGCGGCGGATGCCGCTCGCTCCACACGCCCAGGACCATGCCGAGCTGCCAGCCCAGATCGCTGCGGGCCTCCTCGCACCAGCGGCGGTAGTCGTCGTGTACCAGCCGGCGATCCAGCCGCAGCCGCTCGAGCCTGGCCATGCGGCATGCGACGGTGATTGCGGTGGGCAGCAGACGCAGCGGCGTGGTCCGGTTGCTGCCCAGCCGTGGCAGGTGCACAGCAGGGTGCGCCAGGACCGCGAAGGCGTCGGCGACCAGCAGCCGCCCCACCGGGCCCAGCTGCCTCACCAGCTGGAGTCTGCGCAGCTCGGCTCGCAGGACGTGCGGACCGGGCGACAGGTCGATGAAAGGCGACCGGTCGTCGCCAAAAATGTCATAGAAACGCCCGTGCTGTACGCATATGTGCCACGGGTCTGGACGGATGAGCCACACTGGATCCAGCACACCTCGACGGGCCGCGCACAGCACGCACCCGCGCACCACATAGCCGCTGTTCGGCCGCCACGGCCACTTGTACGCCGGCACCCCCGACCCGTCGGGCAGCAGATGCTCATCCCGCAGGCTCGCCAGCGCCCCCGTCAGCTGCGTCAACGGACGCCTGGCGAGAGCCGCCAGCCGCTGCCGTGCTGCGGCGTTGAGATACAGCTCGCTCTGCCAGGGAGCGATGTCGGCGGCGGAGCGGCCCTCGCCCACCGTGGCCAGAAGGTGGGAAACGGACTGCCCGTGACGGGCGGCCAGCCGCGTCACGAAAGAACCGGTCGACTCGCCGTGCACCAGCGGCATCCGGTAGGGCAGCGGCCGTATGCGCTCCACCACTCACCTCCACCGCACATCGTGCCCGCCCGGATGTCCTGCCCCCGGCGGATGTTCGCTGTGATCTCCGTAACGACTTTCCGAATCAGCTTTGAACAGCCAACGCAGCTGACGCAAGGTCGATCCAGCGCCCGCCGCACCGGCGCTACAGGAGTGCGCCCGGAGCGTGCTGCCTGCTCTGTCCCCCCGGAGGGAGCCCAGGCCGTGGCCGAGGCACGGGTCAAACAACTACGAGTCCACCAGCGCGAAGCGTATGACGCCGCCGTGCGGGCCCTGTCCCGCATGCCCCGGGCCACGATCATCTCCGCCACCGGCACCGGCAAGACGATCACCGCCATCCGGATCGCCGAGCACTTCGCCGGACAGGGAAACATCCTCGTCGTCGTCCCCTCCCTGAACCTGGCCGGCCAGACCGCCAGGCACTGGCACGCCGACAGCCGCATCGCCCGCATGCTCGCCGTCTGCACCCTCAAAGGCGCCACGGTGAGCTTTGCCGGGGACCGTCTCACCGCGACCACCGACCCGGCCCGTATCGTGCGCACCCTGGCCGCCGCATCCGGCCCAGCCGTCGTGTTCGCCACCTACCAGTCGCTACCCGCGATCGCCCGCGCCCACCGGCACCACCGGCTGCCTCCCTGGGAGATCGTGATCATCGACGAGGCGCACCGCAGCAGCGGCAGCAGCACAAAGCAATGGGCGCTCATCCACCACGACCACGAGATCCCCGCCGCCCGCCGCCTCTACATGACCGCCACCCCCCGCGTCTGGAAGCCCGAAGACCCCAAGAAACCGCGCCGCCGCCGCACCTCGCAGGCCGACGAGCCGCCCGAACCGCTGGCCTCGATGGACGACCCCTCCATCTACGGGCCCGTCGTCTACAACCTCAGCCTCGCCGACGCCATCGACCGCGGCATCCTCGCCGACTACCGCATCGTGGCGCCGGTCATCACCGACGACGACCTGCGCGACATCCTCAACACCGACGACGCCACCCGCCGCCCCAACGGCCTGCGGCTGGCCGCCCTGCAGGTCTGCCTGCTCCACGCGATGCGAACCCACAGCATCCGCCGCGTCATCAGCTTCCACAGCCGCATCGCCTACGCCCGCCAGTTCAGCGAGACACTGCCCCGCACCGTCGAGGCCGCCGCCGCCACGACCCGCATCCACCGCCTGTGGACCCGCGCCCTGTACAGCGAGCAACCACAACGCCTGCGCGCCCAGTTCCTCGCCGAGTTCGAAGGCATCCCTCTGCTGCGCCGCCGCTCCGGCCCCGCCGACCACGTCGATGGGGCCGTGCTGTCCAACGTCCGCATCCTGGGCGAGGGCGTCGACGTGCCCGACGCGGACGCCGTCCTGTTCGCCGACCCCAAACGCAGCGCCTCCGACATCATCCAGGCCCTCGGCCGTGCCCTGCGCCAGCCTCCCGGAGCCGGCAAGATCGCCGTACTGATCATCCCCGTCTACATCGGCCCCCGCCAAAGCACCAAGAAGGCCATGCTCTCCTCGGAGTTCGCCATCCTGTGGGAAGTCCTCAACGGGCTGCGCACCCACGACTCCCGCTACTGGCGCCGCCTGGGCGGCGGCCACACCGACGTGAAGCGCATCATCCCCCGCCCCCCGCCCCCCGAACGCGCGGGGGAGGTCGCCTCCGTCACCCGGCTGCGCACCCACCTCGTCGACACCGGACTGTGGGAGATCGGCTGGGAGGCCGCCGTCCGCTTCTTCGAACGCCGCGGGCACCTCGACGTACCCAGCGAATACACCGACCGCACCGGATACCCCCTGGGGCTCTGGCTCGGCCAACAACGCTCGCTCTACGCGCACGGAAGCCTCGACACCCAGCGCGCCCTCGCCCTGACCAGCCTCAACATCTCCTGGCCGCACCCCGAGAACAGCTTCGAAGGCCGCCTGGAACAGGCCATCACTTTCGCGGCCCGCCACGGCACCCTGACCGTCACCCGCGCCCCCACCCCGAACGAGCGGCCCCTGCTGCGCTGGCTGGCCCGACAACGCCAGCTGGCCGCCGACAACAACCTGCACAGCGACCGCATCCACGCCCTCAACGCCGTCGACCCCTGGTGGAACCCACCCTGGGGCGTGGCCTGGCAGCACGACTACACCCACCTCACCGTCACCCCCACCCCGACCCCGCCACCCCCCTGCCGGCCGCCGGCCACGAAGCCGGCACCTGGCTGGACCACCAGCTCACCCAGCTGCACACCCTGCACCCCCAGCAGATGCGACTGCTGGCCCAACTAGCCGCCCAACACCCACACTTGCACCCACACGCCATGCTGCTGCTGCCCGACCCCGCACCGCGCGCCCGCGCCTTCAGCCGCGGCCTGGCAGCGGCCCGCCAATACCAGCGACGCGAAGGTCACCTGAACGTCCCCCTCGCTCACCGCGAAGACCTCCACGGAGACGAAGTCCTCCTCGGCCAGTGGCTGCGCAAATGCCGTACCAACACCGCACAGATGACCGCGCCCCAGATCACCGCGCTCACCTCGCTCGGCATCGACCTGGCCCCCGTCTTCCAGCCCGCCCCTCTCACCGTGGAGCCCGCGCAGGACCCCCTGGACGACGACGCCTGGTGGCCGGGACCGGACATGTCGTGGACGCAGCCACCTCCGTTTGCCCTTCGTTGACTCCTCCCCCTAGTGAACGAGGGGGATTCCTAGCTCACGTTGCCTGCCCTTCGGCGGGGGCGCAGGTCTTACACGATCAGCACTAGCCGGGTTGAAGACCAGCCCGGACCAGCATCACGCGGGCGCTATTTCTGTCCCTCGGGGACACGGCGCCGCACGCGGTGCAGGCATACGTTCGCATCGAAAGAGGTAGTGCGTGCTTGGTTCTCGCTCCGCACTGCGCACAGTCCATGGTGGTGTGCGCGGGGTGTACCAGGTGCACGGCGCGGCCGTGCTTGCGTCCCACCTCGACCAGGGCGGCTTTGGTGGCGCTGATCGCGGCATCGGCAGCCTTGCGGGCCATGGTCGCCTTCGCCAGGAACTTGGGGCGGAATATCGACGCCTTCGTGGTCCGCCTGACGATCGTGCCCGCCGCGCTCAGTCTCCTCGGTCGCTACGCCTGGGCACTGCCCAAGTGGCTGGACCGGGCCGGTGCCGAACGTGGACATCGAAGGTGAGTCCCTGCCGCCGCGCTCCGCGGGTGGTCACGGGTTGAGGCGGGCGCACGAACGAATTCGAACGCGCACTCGGAATCCTTCTATTGGGAATGCGTGTTCGAGTTGTAGTGGTGTGAGGCGGCTCCTCGGTTCTGAACAATGACTTGATTTTGCCTGATCTCGACATGGGTGGCTGACGTTGTTCGCTGGGCCCGGAATCTCAGCGCGGCGGGAGCCGATCGTCTCTCTAAACGGCTCGTTGTTGCAGGTGAGAGGTGTTTCTTGGAACTTGTGTTCCCCCGTGGGGTATTGAGGCTGGGCGCGCTCGTCCTCCGACTTGCGTCCACCTGCCTGACGAGGTGTCAAGGGTGCGAATTCGAGTCATTGACGAGCAGTGAGACCCCTCGAAATCCCGGGTTCCCGGCAGGTGTTGTCAGTGGCGACGTCTAGCTTTCAAAAGCGGCTTGGCAAAGCGGTTCAGTGCAGTCTCTCTCGCTGGTCTGCAATGCCGACGCCTCATGGTGTCGTCGTCTGCACTGGGGAGATGATGTTGCGTTCGCGGATGTGGTGGCAGGAGGTCGTACCGGGGGACTGGTATGTGTTCGGGACACCCGAGGGACTCGTGAAGGACCGCTATCTTGCGCTGCTGGCTGCCCTGGAGGAACTGTCCACCCGGGGGCCGATGGCGACGTTGTCCGACATCACCGTCCAGTTGAAGAGGGTCGGCTATCACGACCCACTACCGGAAGCTGAACTGCGCGACCTGCTGGACCAGTTGATGCAGTGGCAGTTCGCCGAACCGTTCCATGACTACGCGGCCCCGCTGCGCAGCCTGCAAGGCCTGTCGGCGCGCGAGGAGGCGTGGGCACTGACCCAACGAGGACGCGGAGTGGTGGCCGCCGTGCGTACCGCGGTCGTCGACGTCGTACGCGCCCTTCAGCTGCCCAGCCGTCTTCTGGACGGAGTCCAGGACACGCTGCGCGAGATCCTCGACCACCTGAAGGAGGACCACGGCCGGCTGCCGGGCGACCTGGAGAACGTGCGCACCCGCATCGACGAACTGCAGCGGGTGACCGCCGACTTCTACGCTGCACTGGCGAAGATGGTGCAGTCCGACGTCACGGACAACGACGTGTTCGGCGAGAACCGCGACCGCGTCGTGGAAGCCCTGCGCCAGTTCCCCCGCGAATACGGGCGCGGCCTCCCACGCGTCGAGAGGGCCCTCGCCGAGCTACGCACGGCCGGGTTCGCCCGCACGGTGGAATCCGCCGTCGAGCACGCCGGTCTCCTGGACGCCGCGGACCAGCAGCACTGGGTCGACGAACGCATCCGCCGCCTGAACGATCTGGAGGCCTGGTTCGAACCGGACGGCACGGTGCACCGGCTGATCGACTCGGCCAGCGGCGCCGTGCACACTCTGCTGGTCGCCATCGACCGCCGCTACATGGCCCGCCGGCGTGGCAGCGACCTGGGTGTCGATTTCAGAGCCCTCGCCTACAGCCTGTACCGCCAGCCGGACGACACCGAGGCCCGCCGCGTGTACGCGGCCGCCTTTGGGGACTGGCCCGCCTGGCACGCGGTCATCGGCGCCGCCGAGGAGGACGTCGCCCACGGCACTCCCGCCCAGTCCGGCGCCGGCCGTCACCAGGTCGAGGTGACCTTGCGGGAACACGAGCGGCACGGGCGCACCACGGGGCGCCCCCGCAAAGTGCCCGACACCACCGCCGACCGGACCGCGGCCCACGCCCAGGCACAAGCAGCCGCACAGCGTCGCCGCCATTTGGCCGCGCTGCTGGCCACCGACGGCGAGGTCGGCCTCGAATACCTTGGCCGACTGCCGTTCGAGGCGGCGCTGATTCTGCTCAACGCCGTCGAGGTCGCGCTCAACCAGTACCACCCGCAGGACGACGTGGGGCGGGCCACCGTCGACGAGGCCGGCCTGGACGTCACGGTCAGGCCCGGCCGGCCCGACACCACGGTCACCGTCGAACTGGCCGAAGGACGCCTGTCCGGGCCCGACCTTCGACTGTCGGTCACCCCCCAAAACCACACATCCTCTCCCCGCCGCCCAGCCGAGCAGACGGCAGGGCCCAACTGGAGCGTGGCATGAACGACACCCTGCTGCTCGACGCCGACCTGCGCGCGAGCGCCCGCCTCCTCAACGCGACCGGCCGCCTCACCATCGAAGACGATCCCGAGCACTACCGGGTGGCCCTGCAGGGCCACCCGGCCCTGGCGGAGTTCTTCCGCACCGAACTGAACTGGACCCTGGAGGTCCACAAGGTCGCCGGTCTGATCCGCCTGCACAAACGCCGCCACGATGTACCGGCCGACCGAGGCCCGAGGCTGGTGCGGGAGAAGCAGCCGCTGGCCGGCACCCTGGTCATGATCCTCGTCTGCCTGGCCTGCGAACAGCTGTGGCGCCGCCCGCGCATGAGCGTGCGCGAACTCATGCAGGCCATCGCCCAGGTCTGCGCGGCCGACACCACCGACGGGCGCCTGCCTCGATTCCCGGTCGTCGCCACCGACGACGTCAGCAAGAAAGAAGCGCGCCACAACCGCCAAAGCCTGGCCGACGCCCTGAAGATCCTCGTCGCGGAAGGCACCATCACCGTCGACGCCGACCTCGACCGCGCCCTTGCCGACGAAAACGGCGACCTCGTCGTCACAGCCTCCCGAGACCGCCTCGCCACCAAATTCTCCTCCCTGTCACCCACCCTCCTGCAACTCGACGACGTGCCGCCGGACCAGCACGCCGCCGCCCTGTCCGCCGAATCTCTCCTGGACCACACCGCCCACACCGCAGGTGATGCCCCCACGCTGGAGCAAAGGCGCCTGAACGCAATCCGCCGCCTGGTCGACGATCCCGCCACCGACCCTCTCGACGACGACACCGACACCACCCCCTACCTGCACACGCTGACCGGACGCGAACGCGCCCTCAACGCCGTCGCCGCCCTCGGACTCACCGCAACCGTGCGCCGCGACTGGTGGCAGGTCACCGACCCCAGCGGCCAGTCCAGCAGCATCGACTTTCCCAACGGCCGCCGCACCGAACGCCAGGCAGCCCTCGCCCTGTTGGCCACCCTCCCCGTCCGCGAAGACCCCACCGCACCGCTGCCCCTCACCGACATCGCGGAACTGTTCACCCAGCTACGCGCCAACCAGCCCCGCTGGGCAGCCACCTACGACCGCATGCCCGCACTGGCCCGCGCCGCGGCCGCCGAACTGACCAGCGTCGGCCTACTCACCCCCGACCCCGCCCACCCCGATACCTGGCTGCCCACACCCGGCGTCCACCTGTGGCGCATCCGCGTCCGCCAGCCCACCCCGCCCCCCTCACCAGCCGCCACCCCGGACTCCGGCCCGGCGCCATCCCTGTTCCCGCCGCCCGAGACGGCCCAGGCCGCCCCCACCCCCGATGCCGCGCACCAGGCTCGCCGAGGAGACGACGGATGAAACCCACCGAGCACCCCACCTCACACCTGAGCCTGACAGCCGACGAGCCGATCATCGGCACCCCCACCGCCGAGGGCCGCTGGCAGCCCACACGCGCCGGCATCGTCAACTCCTGGGCCTGGGCCAGCGAGCAGCTGTATTTCTCCGGCGGCTGGCTCGCCCTGGTCGGCCCCAACGGCTCCGGCAAGTCCCTGACCGCCTCCATGCTGATCACCGTCCTGCTGGACGCCGACACCTCCCAGACCGCCCTGTCGGTGTCCGGCAAAGCCGCAGGCACCCTCACCAGCCGCCACACCGACTTCAACGACCGCGAAGACCGCACCGGCATCTGGTGGCTGGAGTACGGGCTGCACGACCCGGCCGACGGCAGCACCCGGTACATGACCACCGGCCTGTGGCTGCGGGCCACCGCGGGCCACCTGCACCGCGCCTTCTTCCTCGCTCCCGGCCGAGTGGGCAGCGACCTGACCCTGGAACAGGAACGCGAGCCCGTCGCCTTGGACGCGCTCGCCGGACAACTGTCTGCCTGCCAGGGCCAGATGTTCACCGACTCCAAAGCCCTGCGCGGCTCTCTGAAACAACTCACCCCTCAAGACGAGCGCTCTTACCGCCACACGGTGCGCACCCGTCTGTTCGCCCCGCTCAACGAGGTCCAGTTCGAGGCACTGCTCGCCGTCCTGCGCTCCCTGCGCAGCGTGCGCACAGCCGAAGCCATTTCCCCCACCCGGATGCGGCAGGTCCTCACCGACGCCCTGCCCGCCCTCGACACCGACAACCTCACCCAGGTCGCCGAGGCGATGGAACGCATCTCCGAACTCGAAAACAAACTGGAGCGCACCCGCCAGGAAGCCAAACTCCTGGACGGCACCGACCGCAGCTACCGCCGCTATCTGCGCACCGTGGCCCAGGTGGAAGCCGCCGCCCTGACCGCAGCCAACACCGAGTTCGACGACCATGCCCGCAGCCTCAAGAAGGCCACCGACCAGCTGGCCACGGCCCGGCAGGCATCCCAGGACGCAGCTGAGGAGCATGCCCGCGCGCAGGGCGACATCTCCCGCACCCGGGGGCAGCTGTCCGCGGACGATGCACTGCTGAGTGAACACGCCGGGGCCGAACTGCCCCACCACGAGGAACGTGCCCGCGACCTCGCCGCCCAGGCCCACGCCGCCGCCAAGCGCGCGCAAACGGCCGGCACCGACACCGGCGAGGCCGACCGCAAGGCCGTCGACAGCCGAAACGACGCCCGGGCCGCCCAGGCCCAACTCACCCGTCTCGCCGGGGACCTGCGTACCACTGCCACCGCTCTGGGAGCGCAGGCCGCTTGCGAGCAGCTCATGGCGACATCCGAAGCCCTCGCGCAAGCCCGCCACGCTGCCGACACCGCGCTCGACGCAGCGTGGTTGTGCAGCCACCCGCTGGCCTGGGCGGAAGACCACCAGCGCCAGATCCAGGCCGTCGACCGGGCCCTGCGCACCTACCAGCACATGCAGGACAACCAGCGCACCGCCACAGACGAACAGCGTGCCGCTGAGGATGCAGAACACGCACACCGTGAGGCGGCCGGTCAGGCCTCCAGCGACCGCCGGCACGCGGAGGAGGAGCTCTCCGCCCGCCTCGGCGCCTGGCAGGTGGCGGCGCAGCTGCTCGGACCGCTGCCGTCGTACCTGACCGAACCGGCGGAGGCCGAGGAACGCACCGACACCCGCCGGCTCACCGCCTGGCTTGCGTCCGCCTCTGCCGCGGCCCGCACCCGCATCGACCTGTCCGGGCACCAGCAGCAAGCGGCCGCCGACGCCGCTCTCGCCCACGCCACAGCCCGCACCGCAGGCCAGGCCCGCACCGACCACGCCGCAGCCAAAGAGACCGCAGACGAGGCCGGTGCCGGGCACGAAGCCGCCGTGCAACAGGCACGCGCCGAGGCGGAAGCCGACGAGGCCCGCCGGACCCAGGCCCGCCGAGCCCACCAGCAGACCCGCCGCGACGCCCGGGCAGCGCTCGATGCAGCCGAACGGGCCCACGCCGAGGCCGATGCGGCAGCCCTTCAGGCGGTTCGCGACTGGCTGGGCCGCGTGCACGGATGGCGAGACGACCTCACTCATCTGTCCGCCGCCGACCTTCCCCTGCCCCAGGTGACCGCACCGGCAGCCGACCTGAACCTGCTGCGGCCCGCCGACCTCACCCTGGCGGTGGTGCGTGCACACGCCCAGGCCACACCGCGCCTCCAACGCCAGGCAGAGCAAGCGGCCCGGCAGGTCCAGGCCGCGACCGAAACCGTCACCGCCCTCACCGAAGACCTGCACGAGGCGCAGCAGGCCGCACCCGTCCCGGCCCCTCCGGCCTGGCGCACCCGCACCGAGGGGGACGGCGTCCCGCTGTGGGCACTCGTCGACTTCGCCCCCGGCCTGAGCGCCGCCGACGCCGACCGCATCGAAGGCGCCCTCCTCGTTTCAGGCCTCCTGGACGCCCTGGTCACCTCGGACGGCCGGGTGTGCGACGGCGATCTCACCTTCACCCCCACCACCCCTGCCCAGGGACACACCCTGGCCAACCTGCTGGTCGTCGAGGACACCCCCGCCATCGACACCACCCGAGTACGCGAAACCCTCGCCGCCATCCCGCTGGACGCCCCCGGCAGCGACCCGGCAACCGGCCGGCTGGCCAACGGCGTCCTCACCGCCAGCGCCCCAGCCGGATACCGAGCCGCCTTCATCGGCCGCACCACCCGGGAGAGGACACGGCAACAGCGTGTCAGGCGCCTCGAAGCCGACCTGGCCGCCGCCCACCGCACCCTCCAAGAAGCCGAAGAACACCTGGCGCGCCGCCACCAGGAAATCGCCGACGCCGCCGCCGAACGCGACAGCCTCCCGCCTGCCGACCGTGTCGACGCCGCCCGCGACCAGGCCGCCGACCAGCGCGCGGCCGCCGAAGCCGCCAAGCACAGCACCACCGCGGCGCTGACCGAAGCCGACCGGGCTCTGGAACGCGTCCTGGTCGAACTCGAGGCAACCGAGGACGCTCGCACCGCCGCCGTCGCCACTGCTGCCCTCACCCACGAACACGCCCGGCACAATGAGGCCCGCGCCGCCGAAGCCGCCCAAGCCGCCGCAGATGCCGCAGCCGAGCAGGAGGCTGCCGCCCAGGCCAGCGCAGACGCACGGGCCCGCGCCGCAGCGGACCAGCAGGCCGCCGACACCGAACACGAAAACTTCCCGCACCAGGCCATCGAAGCCGTCGAGGCAGCGCACATGGCGGAGAACGCAGCCGAGCAGGACCTGAACCGAGCACGCGCCGAAGCCGTCAAGGCCGCAGCCCGCCACGAGGACGCCTCCAAAGCCGTCAGCGAGGCACTGCGCGTACTCAACCGCGCAGCAGCCCTTCCCACAGGCGACATGCTGCGCACCGAAGCAGACCATCTCGACGCCCGCCGGGAAACGGTCGCTCAACTCGTGGGCCACATCCAGGCCTGGGCTCCGGCCGCCCAGCGGGTCGCCGAACTGCTCGCACGGGCCGATGGCGACCACCAGGAAGCCGCCGAGCGCCGCACACGCCACGCCCAGGCCGAACAGGAAGCCGCCCAGGCCCAGCGCCGCGCCGAGGAGGAAGCCGCAACGGTTGCCGAAATGCGCGCTCTGCACGGCGCCCAGTACCAAGAGCTCCTGGCCCACCGGGACGCCACCGCCGAGAGGCTACGGCAGGCCGAAGAGCGTGCCGAGCAATGCCGCATCCGCCAGCAGGAAGCCGACGGGCAAGCCATCGCAGCCGAGGCCACACTGACGATGATCGCCCCGCAGCGGGAAGCCGCCGAGAAGAACCGCGACGCCTGCACGGCCCGCCTCGCCCGCCTGGCCGAGGAGCGTCTCGCCGTCGTCCCCGACGACCTGCCCACCACCGGCCCCGGCCTCCCCGCCAACCTCACCGCGGGCCTGGCCTGGGCCAGGCGCCTGCTGGCTGACGCCCCCGGCGGCACCGACCGCCGCACCGTCCTGGAACGGCAGCGCGACCGCGACCTGGCCCTGCTGGAAACCGCCGCCCGCAAGGCCAGCACCGACTTGGCCGGCTTCGACCGGCAGGTCACGCTGGTGGGCATCGAAGACACCCCCTGGCGGCGTGCCGTCGTCGCCGACCCCGCCGCGGTGCGAGGCCAAGACGTCCCCACCACCGTCCAGGACCTCAAAGCCACCGCCGCCCAGCTCGAGGACGACCTGCGCGCCGACATCAAGCAGGTCCTCAAGACAAGCCTGTTCACCCGCCTGCAGCGCGACATCCAGCTGCGCCGGCAAGCAGCCGCCGACCTGGTCGCCCAAATCCACGACACCCTCAAAGACGTCCGCACGGGCGTGGCCCACGTCGGCGTCCAAGTCGAATGGGACGTCCGCGACACCCCCGAGGCCCACCGCATGGTGGACCTCATCGGCAAGCCGCCCTCCGACGACACCTTCGAGCAGATGTACGACGCGCTGCGCCAGCGCATGAACGAAAAGGCCGGCGAGCCCTGGGCCGAACGCGTCGCCCACACCTTCGACTACCGCAGCTGGTACGACTGGACCATCTCCGTCACCCACGCCTCCTTCGAGGCCGCCGGCAAGGAGAAGTTCCGCGAAATCACCGCCCGCTCCAACCCGCTGGAAGCCCTCTCCACCGGTGAGAGGCGCCTGGCCACCATGCTGCCCCTGCTCGCGGCCGCCTGGTCGATGTACTCCGCCCCCGGCTACGCCGGCCCCCGCCTGCTATCCATCGACGAGATCGACGCAGCCTTCGACGAACGCAACCTGCGCCAGGTCCTGGCCCTGCTGCGATCCTGGGACTTCGACGTCCTGGCCACCGCCCCGTTCATGACCCCCATGATCAAACGGGAGACCCAGCGCGCCATGGTCCACGAGGTCGTCACCGCCGGCCGACGCCGCATCACCGTCCCCTGGCTATGGCACGGCCACGGCGAACCCCAGCCCCTCACTCTCGACGTGACGGCTGCGCAGCCCCAGGACACTCCATGACCGCCGATCACGCCCTCCTCGCCGCCGACCCGGAACTCGCCCCGCTGTGGCAGGCCATCCACGACCGCCTTAGCGCCGGCAGCACCCCGGCCGACATCGCCACCGTCACCGTGCCCGGCCTGACGCCCGGCGCGGTGGCCGCCCTGAAGGCATGGCTCGACACATCCGCCCAGCGCCGACGAGGCCGCACGCGCGTCCCTCACACCGACCGCGGCGTCAAAGTGCCGCTGCCCCCGCTCCTGGACACTCTCGGCCTCACCCCGGACACCCTGCAGTCCTTGGTCGAGAAGGCCGTGGGCCGCGCAGTCGTCAACCGCAGGCACGACCGCCTCGCCACCGCCGAACTGCGCCAAGAACTGATCCGCTATGCCCAGGAGCAACTGCCGCACCTGCCCCGGCTACGGGCCCGGCTCACCTCAGGAGCCGCTGAAGAAACCGTTCCCGAGATGCGCCGTCTCATCGACGCCCTCGCCTCCCTCACCCGCCGCCTTCCCCACACGCCGCCCCGGGCCCTGGCCAAACTCGCCCACGACCACGCCGGCGACCCGCACTACTTCGATCCCGTAACCGGGCCCGGACAGCGCCTCATTACCGCTCTCGCCGAGCTCGCAGACCGCCCGGAACCCACCCGCCCCGACCACATACGCGCCCTGCTGGCCAGCCACGGCATCATCGCCGACCGTCTCTCCGCCACCGTCCTGCTCCACCAGGTCAGAGCTCTCGGCGACGGCCCCATCGACCGCCGCCTCAACGAGGCCACCACCCCCGTCGCCCTCAACCTCCTGGATCTCACCCGCACTCCGCCCCGGCTGGCTCCGCATCCGTTGACCGTCGTCGAGAACCCCTCCGTCCTCGAGGCCGCGATGGAGTGCGTCAGCCCCCAGCCCATGGCCTGCACCAGCGGCCAGCTCCGGGCCGTCGACCACGCCCTGCTCCAACTGGCATTCGACCAGGGCATACCCCTGCGTTACGCAGGAGACCTGGATGCCGCAGGCCTGCACATCGCCGCCACCGTGCAGCAGACCTACGGAGCCGTGCTTGTCGCCATGGACACCGCACTCGTGCGTGCAGCAGGCGACCGGCCGTCTGTCATCCCGCTCGGCCCTCTCCCGAGCAGTTGTGATCCCGAGCTGGCCGCCCAGCTGCAGGAAACAGGACGCGTCCTCTATCAGGAGCACGACGAAGTACTCACGCGCCTCCTTGACCTGACTTCTTCAGAACGGGGAGCCTGGCAGTCCGTCTCCCGAGAGGCGGGGGAGTGAGGCCGGTGCGCTGATGACAGAGAGTGCCAGCCTTTGTGGCACGCAGTGCCACCGAGGAAGCCGCGACGCGTCCGCCACAGCCGTCGGACGCATATGTTTGGCACAAGGTTCACCTATTTTGAGTCATTCTGATGGCTAGCCGCATATCTCCCTGGCAAACGCCCCTCTCGCCGTGCACAGACCGTTACGATGGTCGCATCATTTCCCTGACGCCGAGTCAGCATTGCAACTCGGTAGAGGCGTTCACGCCGCAGGAACAACACACGCCCGTCGGATCCGACGCGGCGCGGACATGCGGTTGACGCTCAGTTGCTGGGCGTCTGCTTAAGGATCTACGGGGTGGGGTATGTCGGGCGAATTCGCTCAACTCGTGGTTGACGAGACCATCTTTCACCTGGTCCCGACGCGCAGGCGGAACGACCCGGTACCAGCGCAAATTCAGCTCAGCGAAGCTGTGTGCCAGCTCAGCGAGGACGTGCGCGGCAAGATCCAGGCCAACTTCCGCGGCGCGCTCGCATCCCACGGGCGCCCGGTCGTAGAAGAGCTCGAAGCCAAGAAGTCGAACCTGCCGGACCGCGTCTACGAGTACCTCGCCGAGCAGCGTGACCTGGTCAGCGTCTCCACCGACCTGGCCGAGCTCCTCTTCGAGAGCCAGCGCGGCAACAGCCCCGCCGGGCTGCTCCTCGTGGCCTCAGCGAGGCTTGCCGGCAAGAGGGCACTGCTCATCGTGAAACTGGAGCAGGAGGGCGGGTTCCGGGTCGAGGAGGTCCTCGTCGACGGCAAACGCACCTTCGACATGAACTACTTCGCCAACCTCCTGATGACCGAGCATAACAAGATCTACAAGGCCGCCTTGTTCTGCGTCGACGGCATCCCCGAAGACGGCCCCATCGAGGGGTGGGCAGCCGACAAGCAGCTGGGCGGCAAGATGGCACAGTTCTGGCTGCAGGCCTTCCTCGGCTGCCGGCAGAAGGAAGACCCCAAGCGCGTCACCCAGAAATTCCACGAGGCGGCAGTCGACTGGGTCGACCAAAAGGTCGACGACCCCGAGAAGAGCGTCGCCTATCTGATGGCCGTCCTGGTCGAGCTCCGCTCCAACACCCCCGCCCTCAACCCGACCACCTTCGCTGCCAATCATCTCGACCTGCATGACCAGGACAGCTTCCTCACCTACCTGGCCAGCAAGGACGTCCCCACGGGCAGCTTCGACAAGGACACCGAACGGGTTGCTCCGCGCCTCAGCGAGCTGCAAATCGGCTTCAAGAGCGGCATCTCCATCGTCGCACCCGTTAACCGGGTACGCGAGGACATCAGGATCGAAGATCACTCCGACGGCACCTCCACGGTCACCGTCAAAGGCAAGATCACCTCCACGCGCAGCCACTACAGCCCCCGCAGACCCGACGTCCCGCACACAGACGGCCAAGCACCCGGGGCGGACAAAACCGGGTGAGCGCAGTCAACGAAGCATTCCACCGATACCAGGATGAACTACCCAGCATCCGCAAAGCAGCACAGCTCACCGCCGCCCTCTTGCGACGCAAGGCCGCCCGCGCCCACATCACCTGCGAAGTAACCCACCGGGCCAAGGAGATCGGCAGCTTCGTCACCAAGGCATACCACAAGAAATACGCCGACCCCTGGACGCAAATCACAGATAAAGCAGGCGTCCGCATCACCGTCCAGCACCACGGCTTCCTTGACCAGGCCCTCAGGGTCGTCAAGGACAACCTGACACTGGTCGAAGACCCCCAGGACTACCGAGAACAAGACGACGTTGAAGGCCAGTACACGCTGCAGTACCCCCGCCTGCACGCCCAAGTCCTCGCCGCCGGCGACCTCACCGACGGCGACGGCCAACCCTACGAGTGCGAGATCCAAATCCGCACCGAAGCAACCGACTTGTGGGCTCGCATGTCCCACCGGCTGCTCTACAAAACAGGCACCACCGACGTACCTCGCGATGTCAGTAGGTCGCTGTACCGTTTGATCGCCCTGGTCGAACTGTACGACCTCGAGGTCGAACGGGGGGTAGACGTCTTGGCACAGCACCCTGACTTCACCCGCACCAACCGACTCCTGGACAAAGCAGAGTTCCTGTACCGCACGTTCACCGAGCACGAGTACCGGCGCGACCTGTCCGAAGACATCATCGACGTCCTGATCGAGACCGTCGAGAACGAGCCCGACTATCCCAACAGGCTGGCCCAGTTCACCGAACAGTACCGGCAACAGCTCGAAGCGGCCTACCGCGACTACGGTCCTACCAGCGCGCTCTTCCTCAAACACGGCCGCTACATACTGGCCAGCCAACCGGAAAGCCTCATCATTTTCGAACGCCTCACCGCCGCCAAAATGTTGTTACGCGGCGTGTGGTACGACGAACTACCCGAAACCATGCTCAGCGACATGGCAGAGATCTGGAGCGTCCATCTGTGACCCGACCGCCGCAGCCCGAAACCTCCGCGGTCGTAGCCGCCACCGCCATGTTCGTCGAAGTCCTCGTCATCGGCATCGGCTTCCTCACCGGCCTGGGCATCCTCGCCGCAGCCCTCGCCGGCCCCGACAACAGCCGCCAGCTCGCACCTGCAGCAGGCACCCCTCTCGCAGCCGGCGCAGCCCTCGCCTTCGCCTACGCGCTAGGCATCCTCATCGACCGCGCCGCCGACACCGCCCTCGCCCCAGCACGCCGACGACTGCGGACCCAGTCCTTCCCAACCTCAACCGCCTACGCCCAGGCCCGCCTCAAGCTCACCGAAATCCCCGCGCTAGCCGCACGCGCCGACTACGCCCGCTCCCGCCTGAGAATCTGCCGCGGCTGGATCCTCGACAGCATCCTGCTCACCCTGGCCACCGACCTCGCCCTGTGGCGCTACCCGGTCGAACACCAGCCCCTGCTCCTCAGCGCGACCACCATCCTCGGCGCCCTCGCCACCTTCGGCTTCTACCTGTCGTGGCACAGCATCACCGCAACCGGCTACCGCAAACTGGCCATCCAGACCACGCATACCCCCACGCCGACCGTGCCCCCCCAGCCCCCGACCCCTGCACCACAGAGCCACTGACCGGCACACACAAGTGCACGCCATACGCCAGGCGAATGCAGAGACCGCCGTGACAGCGGGGGAGAACTGACAGAATCGGACAACGCTTCCGCTCCCCTGGCCGGCCGCGCACGCCCGGAGAACCCATGCCCACGCCCACCCCCCAGGCGCCCGACCCCCAGCCGCTGACGGCACGCCGCAGACAGCGCAAACCGCTTGCACTACACGAGGACCAGGAAGAGGCCCTCTGCAGCATCCTGAAACACCTGCGCCGGCCTGGCACCCGCGGGCTGTACGTGGCGGCCACCGGCACCGGCAAGACCCTCGTCGCCAGCCGCGCAGCCCATCAGCTGGCACGCCGCCTGCTGTTCGTAGTTCCCACCCTCGACCTTGCCGCACAGACCGCGCTCGCCCTGCGCGACGACGACCACCGCGAGCCCGTCGTTATCGTCTCCTCCATGGATGCGGCCGCCCACGACACCCTGGTCGAAGCACACGTCGCCTCCGTCACCGACTACCACCTCCTAGCCTCCCTGCTCGCAGCAGTCGGCACCGGCCCAAACGAACTGCCCGGCCTGGCAGTGGTGTGCACCTACGACTCCCTAAACAAGATCGAACAAACCCAGAAGACGCGCTACGACGTCCCGCCGTTCGACCTGGCGGTTATGGACGAGGCGCACCGGATCGCGGGCCGCTCGGACAAGAAGTGGGCGATCGTCAACGACGCGCAGCGCATCCACGCCGACCGCCGCCTCTACATGACCGCCACGCCCCGCATCTTCGCCGCGCCGGAGCTGGCGGAGTCCGCCGACCTTACCCGCCCGCGCCGCCGCCCGCAGGGGCCGGAGGTGGATGCGTTCGCCAATTCCATGGACAACGAGCAGGTGTACGGCAAGAAGGTCGTCGAATATCCCCTCGCGACCGCGGTCGCCGACGGGCGGGCTGCGGACTACCGCATCGTGGTCCCGACCCTGACCGACACCGACCTGCGCCGCCGTCTGAACCTGCCCACCCCCGGCACCACCACCGGCGGCACCGCTGGCGAGGAGGCGAAGGACGACGGTGCGCTGCGCACCACGGCCCTGCACCTGTCCGTGCTGCGCGCCATGACCGAGCACGGCCTGAAGAAGGTGCTGGTCTACTTCAACCTGGTCTCCGACGCCCGCCGCTTCGCCCGCGAACTGCCCCATACCCTGCGCCTGCTGGCCAAGACCGACCCCGGCCTCGTCCCCGGCGTCGACCCGCAGCTGTTCTTCGCCCACGGCGAGCACACCCCTGCCCAGCGCGCCGGCATCTTCGCCGCCTTCGCCGCCGCCGACGTCGCGATCCTCGCGAACTCGCGTCTGATCGCGGAAGGCGTCGACATCCCATCCGTCGACGCGGTCGTCTTCGCCGACCCCACCCGCAGCGTGATTCGCTGCGTCCAGGCCCTCGGCCGCGCCCTGCGCCTGGACGTCTCCGGCAAGACCGCCAGCCTCATCGTCCCCGTCTACATCCCGCCCGGCGCCGAGGCGGAGAACATCCTCGGCAGCGCGTATGAGCCGGTGTGGGCGATCGCCTGCGCGCTGGCCAGCCACGACCACCGCATCCTCGAACGCCTCCCCGACAAGGCCAACCGCCTGCCGAAGGAGACCAGCCAGGTCATCGCCCGGCGCTGGCACTTCGACTTCACCGTCCACCCCGAGCGCATCGCCCAGGCGATGGACCTCACCTCCTTCGACCCCCGCGACCCGGCCGTCTCCCGCTCCCGCCGCCTAGGGCTGGCCGCCGCCCGCTCCTTCCGCGACGAGTACGGCCACCTCGACGTCCCCGCCGACCACACCGACCCCACCGGCTACCGGCTCGGCACCTTCATCACCACCATGCGCGACGCCCGCACCGCCGGCCGCCTCGAAGCCGACTGGATCGCCGAACTCGACGCGCTCGGCATGATCTGGGACAAGCACGACGCCGCCTGGCGCGCCCGCCTCGCCGCGGCCGCCGACTACCACCGCGCCCACGGCCACCTCGCCGCCCCCGCCACCACCCCCGTCGGCGCCTGGCTCGCCGAACAACGCCACCTCGCCACCAAGGGCGAACTCGACACCGCCCGCGCCGAGGCTCTCACCGCCCTTGCCCCCGACTGGCGCCTGCCGCACGGAGCGGACTGGCACCGCAAGTACCACCTGCTGCGCGCCCACCTCGCCTCCGGCGCCGACCCCGCCGCCCTGACCCGCGACACCGTCCTCGCCGGCGTGAAGATCGGCTCCTGGCTGGGGCGCCAGCTCGCCGCCTGGTCGGCTCTCGCCGACGGCCAGCGGCAGCTGATGACCGCGCTCGGCCTCACCCCGGAGGCGAACCCGCTGGCTCACGCCCGCCGTACCCGCCGCACCTTCGAGGAGACCGTCCAGCTGCTGGAGCTTTTCCTGCATCGCGAGGGCCGCATTCCTTCCGCCCGGGAGACGGTCCGCGTGGACGGCGACACCGTCAAGCTCGGCGCCTGGCTGGCCAAGGCCCGCCACCGGCACCGCGCCGACCAGCTCCCGGACCATCACGTACGCCTGGTCGCCGCCCTGTTCGAGGGGGACTGGACGGCCGAGGACGCCGTCCCCGCCGTCCTGGTGTAGGTCCTGTCCCCGCTGGTGTGCGGGAAGTCTTCTGCGGCGTCTCGGCCGCTCGCAGTTGCGTCGACGTCGTGGGCGGACACCGTCATCGACCGCTGCGAAATGTGGCCTGAAAGCGCTGTGCCGATCAGCTTTCCAGTCGTGTACTACTGGGCATCAATAGTGCTGTAGCTAGGTACAGCACTTGAGTTGATGGGGGAGAGCACGTTGGTCTACGACATTCGTCCGCTCGCTAACGGGCTGCGGACGGACCACCCGGTCCCCGGTCTGCCGTTCGTCGACGACTCGCACCTGCCGCTCGACGACGGCCCCGAAGCCATCGAGGCGGTCGGCCGCAACAAGGGCGAAGGCATGTGGGGCCGCTGCGACACCTCCCACGAGGGAGGCTGGCTGGCCTTCACCACCGACCCGATCGCCCACCACCTGGGCTGGGCCGTGCGCCACCACCCCGAGCACGGCCGCACCGTCCTCCTGCTCCGCGACGAGGACACCGCAAGCCTGCACACCTACTGGTCCGGCGCACCGCTGCTGTTCCGGGCCGGCGGATACTGGTGGGACGGCGACACCTGGTACCGGCCCGGCCAGATCTGGGACCCGGTCACCGAGGACTACGCACGCCACACGGCACGCGCCACCGCCACCGTCCACGCCGCCGACATGCTCGACGGCCACGCCCACCCCGACCGCGCCCACCTGCACAAGGTCGCCACCTTCGACCCGGCCACCGCCACGCCGCAGAACTGGATCGACGACCTGACCCGGTGGGCGCAGCGCCACCAAAAGCAGGACGATCCCCTGCCGCTGGAGAAGTGCGTCGTCGACCTGGCCAGTCCCGAACTCGCCGGAGACCGGCTGCTCGGCGTGCCCGAGATGGCCGCACTCGGCGGCATCACGGCCTCCACCCTGCGCGGCTACATCTCCCGCGGCGAGAACGACATCCCCCTGCCCCAGGCGATTGTCGGCGGCCGCGCCCAGTGGTCCCGCCCGGTCGCCGAAGACTGGACCGAAGCCCGGCGCCGCTCCTCCGAAGGGCTGAAGGAGGCCATGTCGGCCGGCGACCGCCACCATCTCGCTCCAGGAGCGGCCCAGATCCGCGACCGGCTCAGCGAGACATTCTTCCGCTACCTGTGGAAGCGCCCCGACATCCGCAAACGCTGGTCCCTGCGCCACCGCAACGAGCCGAACGTGCGGGAAGTGGCCGACCAACTCGCCTTCGACGTCGCCGACAACCTCCGGCAGATCATCCCCACCGACGCCCTCGGCCCGACCATCCGCCACGCCGTCCTGGAGGACTTCACCACCTCGCTGCGCACCGCCAAACGCCGGGGCGGTGAACTCAAGGGCTTCGACCTCATGCTGTCGCTGCCCCTGGCGAAGATGGTCAGCTGGTTCATCCAGCACTTCCCGACCTCGGCCCAGTGGTACCTCGGCGAGATCATGAGCGAGGCGGACCGGCAACTCGACATCCCTGCTCCGGTGTCCGGCGAAGCGCTACGGCGGTCCGCGATCACGAACGGGGACCTCGACGCCCAGGCCGCGAAAGAGTTCTTCTCCCGTCTGGAGCCGAGGGAACCGGAGAGCTGAGACCACCAGCGGACACCGGGGGAGAGGTGTGGCAGTTAGGGCGCAGGAGCGTCCCGAGCCTGCACGGCCCGCCCTGTGAGGTGTCCGTGTACCGCACGGGGGATGGACGCCATGCGTTCGTTCCGGTGCGGCAGCAACGTCCGAGAGGCCCTCCAGACGGAGCCCCGCCCGCTCGCGGGCGGGGCTCCGTCTGGAGAGCCGAGGCGGTAACACCCCTCAGCCACACCCCTCGGGACCGCCCGATCCGCTCCTCACCCCTGCCGGTCATCGCGGATCCAGAACACGGACAACCCGCCACCTCCATCCCCGCCGGGTGGTCCACAACAGCCCACGCCCTGCGGCGAGCCGGGGAGGCCATAACTCCCCTTCGACCAATTGGCGTTGTCAGTGCCGCGCCGTAGGGTGCCGGGCATGGCCCGTTCCTGGACACGACTGCATGAGCACCTCGGGGCTGCGCCCGGCCCGTTGGACTTCGACATGGTCGCCAAGGCTGCTGCCGACCGGCTGGCTGAGTCCGACGACCTGGACTGGAAGGAACAGCTTCCCCGGTCCCCGGTCGAGGGACGCTGGAACGAACTGGCCAAGGACGTCGCCGCGATGGCCAACACCCGCGGCGGCCTGATCATCTGCGGCGTGCGGGACGCCACGTGCGAGCTGGTCGGCATCGACCCGGAGAAGGTGAACGTCGAGCAGTACGCCCAGTGGGTCCGCAACCACGTCCAGCCCTACCTGCCCGACCTCACGTTCACGGTCCTCACCTCGGCCGACGGCGCCACGAGCGTGCTCGTGGCCGACGCCCCAGCCAGCCCCATGGCCCCGCACCTCGTCTACGGCACCGCCGCCAAGGACAAGGACCAGCAGGCCGCCGTCGCCCCCTACCGCGACCGCGACCACACCGCCTGGATGACCGAGCACCAACTCGAACGCGTCTACCGCGACCGTTTCACCCGCGCCCAGCGCGCCGAGGACGAAGCACACCGCCTGCTCGCCCACGCCCAAGAGACGGTATCCGACCAGCACATCGAGCCGGCCGCCTACTTCGTCGCCCTGGCCCGCCCCGAGCGCCCGCTGCCGCGCACCGTCCCCGCCTGACCCGCGAAGAGACCACCGCCGTCGCCGAGGCCGCCCGCCGCCGGGGCCGTGACCCGATACGGCCCGGCCCCCTGACCAGTCTGGAGGTCGTCACGGGCAACCCGCGGCCCGGACTGCGCCGCTGGGTCCTCAGCACTCTCCTTCTGCCGGGTGCCCGCGAGGTCCACGCCGAGCTGCACCACGACGGGACCGTGCTGCTGGCCGCCAACGTCTCCTGGAACGCCGCACGCAACCTCGCCACCGACGCCATACCCGACGCGCGCGTCGCGGTGTCCGAGGACTTCATCGGCGCCTGCTGCCGCGACCTGTGCACCCTCGCCTGGGAACTGGCCCGCCGGCTGCGGGTGGACAGCGCGCTGCAGCTGACCGCAACCCTCACCGCCGTCGCTCCCTCTCCCACGACGCCGCCGCCCGCCCTGGTCCCGGTCGTCACCGGCTTCGGCGGCTTCACCGAGGTCCCAGACCACGCCCGCCACCCCCGCCGGATTCAGCCCGTCACCGCCACACTGACCCCGCTCGACGAGGCCGAAGCCCTGCAGGAGACCGCACAAGAACTGTTCACCGACGTGATGAACCAGTTCGGCCTCGACCCGCAGCTCTGAGCCCCCAGACGCTCGCCCCCACCCCTGACGAAATGAGCAGGCCCCACCGTGTTCCAGGACACCCCCATCTACAGCCGCCTCATCACCGAGCACGGCGACGTCCCCGCCCAGGTGCGTGGTGAAGCCGACCGCATACACCGTCACCTGACACAGGTCATGCGCCTGCCCGCCCCGCACGGCGTACCCAGCCCGGGGCCGGCCCTGTCGCAGGCCGCCCCGGCACCGGGACCCGGCAGGCCGGCCGCCGCGCCGTGACCCCGGCAGGCCGCCCGTCGTTGTCCCGGCTGGTGCCGCCCCTTGCCCGCGCTGTGACGGTGCCCGGCTGAGTGCCGCGTCAGCCCACGACTGACGCGGACGGGTAGGCCCCAGACGCGCCGGTCACTCACAGCGCCCCGCCCGTGGTGGCGTACGCCACCCAGCAGGCGCCGGATCGTGGGACCGGCCATAAGGGACGGCACGGCCATGACCTCCACCCACCCGCGCAAGCGGCCCTAGCGGCGCAGCGAGATCCCCCACGGCCCGCACCAGGACGCGGGCCTGCAGCAGATCCGCGACACCCTGCCGCCCGCGCCCGGTGGGCGACGATGCCACCGGAACTCCTGGCGCTGGTCACCCATCACTGCCGTCGCATCAACGCCTACCTCGCTCGCGCCCAGCACCTGCAGACCCTGCACGGCGACAGCATGAAGCAGTGGCAGCGCCTGGTCCTGTACGCCCTGACCGACGCCCTCGCCGCCTACCTCCAGCGCCAGGACCTCGACGCCGACCTGCTGCGCCGCTACCTGCAATCCCCAGACCCCGACCGCTACATCACCCGCGAGGCCGTCCAGCACCTCGACGGCCTCACCGGCGCCGTACCCGAAGAAGCGGCCGAGCCGGTCTGGACCACCGTCGGCCGGCACATCGCCCGCGACGGCAGCTGACGCCGGACCGGGCCGCCCAGGCTTGTTCCGGGCGAGGGATTCACTGCTGCCCGCGGTTGGTACGCGAGACGTTCGCTCGGGGACGGGGCCTGCAGCGCCTGGGCGGTGCCGCAGGACGTCAGGTGGCGCGATGTGCGAGTGCTGGGGGTGGCGGTAAGGGGACGCTGAGGAACTCGGCGTCGTCGGCGTCGTCGGCGTCGTCGGCGGCGAAGAGCAGGCTGGAAGAGAACCAGACGGGATCCACGCCCGCGGGCAGGGCGGCGCCGTTGCGCCGGACGCGTTCAGCGAGAACATAGGTGAGGCCGATGGTGAGGGCGGTCTCGACGCTGCCGGCGGACAGGGAGTCGAGCAGGTTCCTGAACCGGGGGCTGATCTTGTCGGTGTAGTGGGCCATCCGGGGCGGGGGCGCAGGGGTCACGCGTGCACCCCGGACGGCGGTGAAGAGGTTGTAGGCCTCCGCGTACAGCCGCTGCTCGGCCGGGCTGACGCCGCAGGCAGTCAGAAACGTCACGAGTTGCTCGAGGCTGGCCGGCAGGCCCTTGCGGTGCACGATCCGCCAGGCGGTGGTGGGCGGCAGCGGCGGCCGGTGGGGGACTCTGCGGCTGAGTTCCCGCAGGGAGGGGGCACCGGCCCGCTCGTACGCAGCGGCCAGCGCGGCGCCGAGGTCGTCCTTGGTGTGGATGAGCGCGGGTTTGGGTGCGTTGAGAGAGGGGAGCCGCCCGCGCAGCCCGGTGCGGCCGCGGTTGCGCAGCAGCCGGGCCCGGGTCTGGTCGGGCGCGCTGGCCCGGCACGCTCGCAGGTAGGCGTCGAGGACGGTGGGGGAGGGCGCAGCAGAGCCGGACTCGGCGCGCTGGACGGTGCCGCGGGAGATGTTGGCGGACTCGGCTAGGGCGCGCTGGGTCAGCCGCGCGGCCTTGCGTAGGCGGACGAGGTGCTCGGCGAGGGCCGCGAAGGGGTCGTCCGGGATGCTGGCGGGGGCAGAACGGGTCACGGCTTCCCCCTACCTGCCCGCGGAGGACCGCACCGCGGCCTCGATGAGGATCGTCATCAGTCGGCGGCCGCCGCCGGCCGCGGTGAGAGTGGCCGCGCCGATCGCCCCCAAGCCGCCCAACAGCGTAAAGATGATGCTGAGCTGTTTGCCGGCGAGGAACAGGCCAGTGCCCAGTACCAGGACGGCGACCAGCAGGATCAGCGCGTGCGTAGGGCCGAAGCGTCCGGCGGCGCCACAGCTGCACGCCGGAGCCGGAGCCGGAGCCGGGGCCGGGCCGGCCGGGCGGGGAACAGGGAGGTCGCTCATGGTGCGGGGGTGTCCATCCTGACGGGGCCCGCCGACGAACACGTCGGGGACCGGGCTACTGGTCGCAAGGTGGCGCAGTCCAGGGGCAGTTGGCCCTGCCCCAGAGTGTGGGCTGCGCGGGCTCACAGCCTTCCACGCCCGAGCTGCGCGCCGCTCACCCTCGTGAGGGCTTTGCCGGATATGCGGCATCCTGGCCCCGGTGGTGTTCCGCATCCGCCGAACAATCCGTAAAGCACCTGTCCCGCGAAAGCGGGCCTGTTGACCACGACGTGAACGGCTGCTGCGCCCGCGGCGGCCCACTGTTTGTTCCAGCGGACTTGCGGCCAAGACCCCTTCAACAAGACGCTGCTCCTCGTACGCCACCAACAGCTACAGGTGGCCTCCTGACGGCTCCCGGTCGCAAGCCCAAACCCGCTTCAGGACCTCGGCAGACGCGTTGGCCCGCGCCCGCCGACACAGAAGCCGGCACCCTCCACGGTGCCGGCTTCCGCGCTACCCCCTGGGACTCGCCGCTCCTGGACCAGGCACGCACGGCCAGCACCCACGCGGCCTCCTACCCGCCGACAGCTCCGGTCGACTGCGTACGCCCGCCCCACCCTCCCGCAGGCGCGGTGGACCGAAAGCGGCATGTCGACCGACTAATGGTGCAGGCCCGGGCCCGAACGCCAGTGCCGCAAGTCCTGAATGTCAGTGCTGCGCCGTACGGTTGTGACTCATGAACTTTCAGTACATACCTCCGGTTCCGGCGGAGCAGGTCCGGCTGCTGCCCACGCGGGATGTCGCCCTCCTTCTTCTGCAGCACCTCGCCAGTGGTGCCGGATATCTCCAGTACGCGAGCGTCATGAACTCCGCGCGGCAGGCGTTCCTGGAAGAGCCGGATGTGAACGCGCTCGTGAACCGGCTGTCCGATGCCTGGTGCTGGCTGGAGGGGCAGGCGCTGCTGACGCGCGAGCCCAGCCAGTCCGAGGCGTTCCGTCGGATCTCCCGCGACGGTATGGACCTGGCGAAGGATCCGCAGGGCATCAAGCGGTTCGAGGCCCGCGAACGACTGTCGGGTCCCCTCCACCCGGCTCTGGAAGACACGGTACGCACCAACTTCGACCTGGGTGACTACGAGACGGCGTGCTTCGCAGCGGTGAAAGCGGTCGAGGTCGCCGTCCGCGACGCCTCCGGACTCGACAACTCCCTGGTCGGCGTGAAGCTGATGCGGGAAGCGTTCCGACCGCACGAGAACGGCAAGACCGGCGGCGCCCTTGCCGACGCGGAAGCCGAAGGCGGCGAACAGACGGCCACCGCCAACCTGTTCGCCGGCGCCATGGGCGCCTACAAGAACCCCGCCAGCCACCGCACCGTCGACTTCGACGACCCCATCGAGGCAGCAGAGATCATCCAGTTCGCCGACCTGCTGCTGCGCCAGGTCGAACGCGCCAAGCGCCGCCAGCTTGCGGCAACGACATAAAAATCCGTACGTGATGCCCGAGCGAGGCTGGGCCTCCTGGTCAGGTGCCGGGTCGCACGGGAATTCCCGTGCCGGGACGTTCGGCGCGCAGACCCACCCCGGTCCGCCTGCTACCCCCGGTCCGCCTGCTACCCCCGGCCCGCACTCGCGCCGGCCCGGACCTGGCCTCCTGATGCCGGGTCCGGGCTGGCGGGTGCGGTATTCCCTGTCTCTTCCGGGTACGCCGCACCGAGGTCGCGGCCGCGTTCGAGGCGACGGCCACCAGCTGGGTCGGACGCGCGTGGTCAAGACCCAGCATCCCGAGCTGTCGGGCCAGAGTGCGGCAGGCGCGGGGTGGGCCGCACTCACCCAGGCCGAGAAGAACCTGGAGGCTGTCCGGCAGCGCGGTCGCCCGGTGCGGTGGGCAGGGCACGGAGTGCGATGTCGTACGCCATCGTGCCGAGGGCGAGGACTACGAGCGGCCACACGAGCGGGGACCCGGCCGGGACGGTGCCGTAGACCAGAGCCGTGCCGACGCTGCCGGTGCCAAGGACCGCGGTGCAGGCTGGAAGGCGCGGCAGGGCGAACCGCAGCACCACCTCCCGTCGCCGGACCGGGCGGGCTGAGATGAGGTGGCGGGCGCTCATCGCCCGCTCACAGTGCCCGTCTCGGCCTGTGAAGAGCGGCCGGTGATGCGCGCAGCGAGCTTCTTCACCTTCCGGCGGACCTTATTGCCCTGACGCTCCGGCTCCGCAGCACCGGCGACCATGGCCGCTTCGGCCCAGGTGACGACCCCGGGACAGCCGAGGGCGAGCATCACCGTCCGCTCGTCCGGGGAGAGGGCCTCCAGGATCTCGGCCAGGCGCGGGTTGTCGAGGACGGCCTCGATCCCGGTGTCGGCGGCGGCCTGTGCGGGGATCAGGTCGTACAGGGTCAGTCCGTCGCCGAGCGGGGTGTCGAGCAGCAGCAGCCGCTCCTGGGCGGTCTTGCGGCGCCATACCGGGGTGAGCTGCCGGTGGATGACGCTGGCCTCTGACTTCAGCTTGCGCAGGGCGTCAGGGGTGAGGCGGCCCTGGTCGAAGAGAGAATCCGCCCAGTTGCCGAGCAAGGCGGTGGAGACCGGCTCATTCCATCCGCTCCACCTCCCCAGCACATCCGATGTGAAGGAGCGGATGGTGGATCCGTCGCCGCCGAGGGCGGCCTCGCGGGCGCTCAGTGCCTGGATCACGTCGGGGACTGGGATGTTCAAAGTCCGGAACCCGGACTCGATGGTCTGGTTGGCCGGGTGGCCGGCCTTGAGTACCGCCATGCCGGTGGTGGTGGTGATCATCATGGGAGGGGCGACACGGTCGAACGGCTCCGGCAGCCCGAACGTGCCGTCCACGTCGAGAGCGACGCTTCCGTCCTCCCGGAGGGTCGCGGTATCGCCGTTGTTCTCGCTCCAGTGGGCCGGGAACAAGGCCGTGACCCCCGCGCCGCGATTCGAGAAGTAGTTGAACTGGCTGATCCGCTCCGCCAGATCGGTGTGGACGGAGTCGTCGTCCTCGACCATGGTGTAACTGGGTGTCTGGTCTTCGGTGGCCATGGGCGTCTCCTTGTCGGGAACAATCCTTCTCCTCTCGGTCCCGGCACGGACCCGATCCGACACCGCGTCCCCGATCTATTTTGTGATCTGAATCACAGCGCCCGAGATGCTCAAGGCCCGGTACATCTCCAGTACCCGGGGCGTTGGCCCGTTCCCGGCGACGGGTGCCCGGTGGACGCGGAAGGCCCCCTCCCGGCCGGCACGAGACCGTCCCGGCACGCCGCGGCATTTAGCCCGCCCGCGGTACGACCCCATGAGCCGCCCGGCGGCCGCGTACCACGCGTCCTGCCCTTCCTCGCCCGCCCCGGCCGCGCTGCGCGCGAACTCCACCAGCCGCTGCGACGCCGAGCGCTGCAGCGCCCACACCAGGGGCTCACGCACGGCGGCCACCGGCGGCTCCGGCACCCGGGCCGTCCCCGGCCGCACCGGCGGCGTCCCGGCCTCGGCGAACCACGCCAGCATGGCCGGCCGCTGGTCACGCCCCTGCCGAAGATGCCGGGCCAGCGCCGCCGCCTCACGACCAGGGTGCGCCTGCTCCCGCCTCGTGGCGGCGCCTCGTCTCCGCAGCGCTCCTCGCCGGGGCCGTCCGCCACCTCGGGGCCTTCTGGCCGGCCTCGCAGTGACCTGGCAGCACGACTGGCATCCCCGATACCCGCCTGACACACACACGCTGAGGTGATGTCAGGCGGGTACGGCTGCACAGAGATTGAGCACCCCTCCGTGCTCCCACCCGACACACCACAGACCCGTCCACCGCAATCTCCCGCTCAGGGAGGCACATACCCAAACCCGGATTCATCCAAAGTTCTGAGACGAAGGAAACAACCAATCGACCAACCCAGATCTACCCTTGTAGCCAGCCGCCCGCGCATGCGGGCCAAGTCCGGGAGCGCAGCGGACGGACTCTCAAGAGTCCTTCCAGGAGCGCAGCGACGAAGGAGTCGCCGGCTCGGAGCGTAAGCGGAGAGCCGGAAGACCATCACCCCAACGTGCGGATCCAGCGAAAATTCTCACGGAAGGAAACACGGCTCGGAGCGCAGCGCAGAGCCCACTCCTCGCAACGCGAGGAGCGGCATCACTCCGAACTCCCGCGCGCAGCGCGGGAGTTCTTTTGGAGCCTGCGAAGCAGGCTCTTACCCGCTCCGCGGG